>JACKAN010000015.1 GCA_020635055.1 Pseudobdellovibrionaceae bacterium | reverse complement strand
ATTGCTTTTAAAAGGCTTCACCGAAAACTTTTTCAATGAAATGCTTTCTGGGTCTGAAGGTCTTCCCAAAAAAGTTCCCTGCACAGGATCATTAAACAAATGTGATCGGATAGGTTCCAAAATTTGTTCTTGGATTTTTGTAGAGTATTGAGTAAACAAATCATTATCTATATGCACAAAAATATGCATTACTTTTAAAATGGCGCAGGCCCATCTTTGCAAAGAATTTTCACGCTCGTCCTTAACCGAAGCATAAATCAGAATATTTGCAATAGATTGCAATTGATTGGGATCGGCTAAGGATTCTGGTATTCGTTCATCTTCGTTAAGAAGTTCAGTATTTATATAAGTTACCGCTCGGCGATAATATCTCCATAATATTTTTTCGTCAGCGGCTACATTAATATCGTAACCATAACTTTTGATAAAAATATGAGCTTGATCTATATTTTGAATTTTTAAATTATTAAAATCAAGAACGGAGAGTCCCCCAACTAGGGACTCTAACATGTTAACATCAAATCGATAATTCAGGTTCATTAACGAAAGACTAACAAAGTGTCTGATTAATTACATTCAAAAAATGAGCACACAGGTATGCTAAAATCTCCAAGTGTCACCAACCCATTTGTTACAACACCATCGGTCTCATTTTCAAAAGCTATTGTGCCTGTAAAATTACCATTGTTAGAGTGAGGAACATCGCCTCTTAAAACTAAAAGCTGCCCAAACTCCCTATCATAGAATTTCATGTTGATGACATCTTGCCCCATAGAGCTGTCTACAGAACCTTCAATAAATGTGAAGTTTGAAATCACAACAGGCTGCTCTTTACCCTGAACGGCCAAGTCGTCTATTATGCTAATACTAATGCTTCCTGACGTTATCGTTCTATAGGCTCCCGTGCCGGATACAACTGCCGATCCACTAAATTTAACTCCAGCTCCCGAACCATCTATATAACCAATAATTTCACTGGGGTTACCCGCTACAGAAACAAAGACATCTATTCTTTCTTGGGTTGTTGTTATTGTTCCTTTGCCAGTGCTTGTGTTTCTAGTAGTGTCCGTTGTGGTGCTTGTACCTCTACCTCCACGCCCACTATTCTTAACAGGGGTTCTTTTATCTTTACCGCCACAGGCAACAGTGCCTAAAGCGAACATTATTATAGTTATTATATAAAACCATTTTTTCATGGTCGATTCTCCTCTTTGCTTTAGTAAAGGCAAAGAAGAGGCCGCTTTGGCATGGTTCTATTCAAAATTACAGGGGAGTGACGTCTCAAAATGAGACGTCATTAAAATTAGGACGAAGATCGTCACTGGATTGTTTAAGGTTTTTTCAATTTAAGGCTTTACCAGCTCTTTTTCTTCATTTTTCTTTTTAAGTTCGTTTTTAAGATTTGCTATTTCCTCGTTTTGTTTATTTATTTCAGTAAACAAAGTATCTAATTTTTTACCCAAATCTTTAAAAGAAGCCTCCATAAGTTTTTTCTGAGAACTTTCTAACATAGCCATTAACTTAGCACCGGAAAAAACACTGGTAAAATTAACTCTTGGTGTACTGACTTCGATATTTGCTCCCACTTCAACAGCAGCAGAAATATAGGCAAAATCTAACCACCCTGGCATATCCCAATTAGATAAAAATCCCACTTTAGCATTCAAACCTGCTCCCAGAACTATAGGACTCCAAGAAGCCCCTACACCCGCACCCCAAAATTGCTCTGGGTTTACAAAGGAGTCATTCAAGTCCCAAATAGCGCCAAGGCCAATACGCAATGCAGATCCGCCGCCCATGCCCACGCCAGCGTCACCATTGGTTATACCCACAATGCCCATCCGAACATTAAAATAATCATCAACTAATTCACCGGTTTTTTGACTGTATTTTTCTACAAAAACGGGCATTAAAACTACACCTAATGAAAGCGATCCACTAAGAGCCGCCCCCACACTTAAAGAAAGTTTCTTTCCTAGTGTGATCATAAAAGCATCGGGCATTAAATCCGGAAGGCTGAATTTTCCTTTTTCCTTTCTTTGTTCTTCTATTAAGCGGTTCAGATAAATAACAAGGGCTTCCACATCATCATTGGCTCGACGCAAACGATTGATATCGTCAATATTAGCAATCGATTCTGGAAACACTTTGTGCTCGACCATGGATTCTAAAACACTAACTAAAGCTACATGAGAAAGTTTAGCTGTAAATACAACTAATTCTTCTTCAGTTAAAACTTCCGTATAAGGTCGAATTTTATAAATATAAGCCTGGTCTTTTTCGTAAAACTCAGCAAAAGAAAAACTTGGTAACATAACTAAAAGTGAAATGATAATTAATGAAAACTTCATAGAAAATCCCCCCTAAAAGATGAGATATCATGCTTAATTTAAATGCTTATTTCTACAAATTTTCTTTTCTTAATAAAACTTACCTGAACTTGAAATATTTTTACATGAAAGAACTATCATAGAATTGGGGTGTTTCTGCGCTGCAACTTATTTTTTTATCCTTGTCGACCTTATTGGCACTTAAACTTTTCACAAATAACAAATACTATTTTATTCCGAACAAACTCAATACGTATTCACAAAGACCTGTTTTATGCTTAATATTTAAAGTCAGTTTAGCAATAGGGAACACACCATAAAGATTTGGGTATGTAACTCCACTATGATATGTGGTATAAACAGAAACTTTATCGAAAAGCACATTTACTAAACCATTTTTGAAAATTTCCACAATTCTTCCAGTTTGATTAAATTCATTTATTACTCTATCTCCAATTCTGACTTCGCCAAGTCTTGGTACACTCTCAGTTAGGTCCATCGCATCTTCTATACTATTGTATTTGCTAAAATAATCCTTATTACGACTATCTATAAGCAAATTAACCTTACCATTTTTAAAGACTTCGACAACTGTACCTGTTTTATAACTACCTCCATTAATGCTTTCTTTCATTAGAATTGGATTTGAAGGAGTTAGCAAAACCCTGCTCCCATAATGTAATTTCCTACTAAATCTATTATTTTCAAATGAAACTCCTATCTTCGCGCCAGTTTCCATAGTTGCGACAAGAGTTGAGACTGTATTACCATCTGAATAACTAGCATGAGTTTCCCTTATTTCATTAGCCGTGGATATTGAGGCACTACAAAACAAAACTAGTAAGATAAACAATTTCATTTATGTAACCAACCTTTCTTAAAATATCTGGAAAAATATTTCTTGAATATCATAGGCGTACACTTTGCCGAATGTTTTTATTCTCTTTTATATTATTATTCACCAAAAGTGATCTTGCCTGATGTAAGTCCTGTGATTTTAAATTTATTAACCCAGCAAATTTGTTTCTGCAATGTGTTTTATTACTTAACCTTAAATAAAGAAATTTTTTCTTATGTAATAAGTCACTAAGTATCCATAGTTTCACTTCTGTCGGGTATAAAGCACAAAATCGAATTAAAAATCGAGATCTAAGTTAATTAATTTTATTAACTGTACTTATTTATAAAGTAGGCTGTATCCCCAAAGAGGTCGACTCAGCATTTTGTACCTTTATGGGACGAGTATAAAATGTTTTATTTGTTTTAGCCATATTTACTAATGAAGCTGCTGGAGTGAACCTTTCGCCGTAGCGAGATTTATAAATTTCCAATTCTTGTACAATATATTCACTGCCAAAAGTGTCTGCATACTTTAACAAGCCTCCACGAAATGGCGGAAAACCAGTACCCATAATCATAGCCAAATCACATTGTTGAGGATTTTCACAAATTTTTTCTTCCAACATGGCCATCGCGGCTTCATTAATCATGCGGAAAATTCCTCGTTCTATCACTTCTTTTTCATCCACTTTATCATTGGGTTCTAAACCTAATTCCTGGTAAATAGATTTATCCACTGACAACTGTTTACCCTTGCTATCATAAAGATAAAATCCTTTGCCGTTCTTTTTGCCCAAGCGAGTATTGCCTTCCAATTTTTCCATAAGCTTTGGAATTTCCATGCGCGATCCCAAACTTTTATAAAATATTTTTACAACTTTGATGGCCACATCTAAGCCCACTTCATCCAAAAGTCGGCAGGGCCCCATGGGCATACCAAATTTGTGAGAGTAAATGCGATCTAATTTTTCAATAGACATACCGTCTTGTAGTAGAAAAATGGCTTCTGACATCCAAGGTACCAAAAGACGGTTCACTAAAAAACCTGGTCCATCTTTTACTACCACAGGTGTTTTTCCCATTTTTTTAGCTAAATCAAAAATTGTAGCTGTGGCCACATCACTGGTTTTCTCTCCCCTAATCACTTCCACCAAGGGCATTTTATCTACTGGATTAAAAAAGTGCATACCCAAAAAGTTTTCTGGTTTAGGATGTCCATTGGCCATTTCTGTGACACTTAAAGACGATGTGTTTGTAGCCATTATGCAGTTTTCTTTACAATTTTTAGCTGTTTCACCAATAACTTTTTTCTTAATTTCCATATCTTCCACAATGGCTTCCACTACGACATCCATGTGTTTAAAACCAGAGTAATCTAAGGTCCCACTAATATGGTTCATCTTTTGTTCAAAATCAAATTGAGTTAAACGACGTCGCTGCATCTTTTTTTCCCAAATGGATCGGGCCGCCTTAAAGCCAATAGAAAGTGCTTCATTGCTAATATCTTTCATGCGAGCCTCTATGCCTTTATCTGCGGCTACATAGGCAATCCCCCCGCCCATAGTTCCTGCGCCAAGGACTCCCATAGATTTTACGGGAAGTGGTTTTACTTCAGGCTTATCTACACCCGTCTGTTTTTTTACGTCTTCCAGCATATAAAATAGATCGATGAGATACTTAGAGATGTCTGTAGTTGCAACTTTACAAAAGCCATTCATTTCTGTGTTCAAGGCCTTTTCTCTATTGGAATATCCATAGGTCTTTTGAATAACCTCTAACGCTTTTAATGGAGCAGGATAAAAACCCTTAGACTCTTTTAAGGTTAATTTGCGAGCCTGATTAAAAACGAGAGCTCGACCCAATGCAGATTCCATTACTTGATTCATTGCCCCTTTGGCTGAATATTTTTTTTGTCTTTTCTTTCTTTGTCCCAGAACACATTCTTTTGCCATGGCCAAAGCTCGTTCTTCCAGCTCCTTAGCCGAGACTACCTCATCTACCAAACCGATTTTCCGTGCTTTATCAGAGGGAACAGACTTCCCAGCAAGAATAATATCTAGTGCCGCTTGCAAACCCACCACGCGAGGCAAGCGCACACATCCACCAAAGCCTGGAATAATCCCCAACTTCACTTCGGGCAATCCAATCTGTGTTGATTTGTCATCAGAAGCAATGCGATAATCGCAAGCCAATACCAATTCACAACCTCCGCCCAAACAAGCCCCATGGATTGCGGCAATGGTGGGCATAGGTAGATCTTCCAATAAATTAAATATAGAGTGAGCTTCTTTAAGGACGGGTTCAAACTCTTCCTGTGTTTTTAAATTTTTTATTTCTTCTATGTCGGCTCCAGCAATAAAAATTTTGGGCTTACGTGAAATTAAAACTACAGCTTTATATTTTGAAGTTTTTAGTTCGCTCACCAATTCTTTGAGTCGAGTCATAACGGGGGAGGAGAGCTTGTTGACTTTTTCACCAATTAGATCCCACTCTAAAAGAGCAATTTCACCTTTATCAATAATTTTTAGACTTTCTTGAATGCTCATAACCTTACCCCTAATTTAATTTTAATTTTAATATTTTAATTATAATTTTCATAAATTACATCCAGCTCACATATGCGTGGAGACAAAAAAATGGCTCACTGCACTCTAAAGTATGGAAACATTATCTAGGCTGCTACTGGATGGGATTTTTGTCAATCTGCGTCCCCGCTGAGAGCCTGCATCATGTTGAATTTATTTACTTATTTTTTACCTAGGCCCATGAGAATATGGGGGGTATAATTTTTTATTTACTGCCTCAGGCAAGGAACCAAAAATGGACAATAAGAAAGATAATGAAGCCCTGCTTTATCACTCACAAGGAAAGCCAGGCAAGGTCAGTGTTGTACCTAGCAAACCCAGCAATACGGAGCACTATTTATCACTCGCCTATTCTCCAGGTGTAGCAGCACCCTGTAAAGAGATCGCCAGAGATCCCGATCTCGCATATAAATACACAACAAAAGGAAATCTTGTTGCTGTTATCACCAATGGTACGGCGGTTTTAGGATTAGGAAACATTGGCCCCCTTGCTGGAAAACCTGTTATGGAGGGAAAGGGCGTTCTTTTTAAAGAATTTGCTAATATTGATGTATTTGATTTAGAAATTCAAACGGAGACTACCGAAGAGTTCATTCAAGCCGTAAAAGCATTAGAACCCACCTTTGGTGGTATAAATTTAGAAGACATCAAAGCACCCGAATGCTTTATAATAGAGGAGAGATTAAAAAAAGAAATGAATATTCCTGTGTTCCATGATGACCAACATGGAACAGCTATTATTTCTGGGGCAGCATTATTGAACGCCTGCGAAATCACTAAAAGAAAATTAAAAAATATTAAGGTTGTATTTAACGGTGCCGGAGCTGCAGCTATAGCCTGTGCCAATTTGTTTTTCAAATTGGGGGTCCTACCCAAGAATCTATTGATGTGCGACTCCAGTGGTGTCATTTACAAAGGCCGACAAAAGGGTATGAACGAGTGGAAAGAACCCTTTGCTCAAGTCACATCAGCGCGCACGCTTGCCGATGCCTTAAAAGATGCTGATGTATTTTGTGGTTTAAGCGTTGCGGGAGTTTTTACTGGAGAAATGCTTAAATCCATGGCAAAAAATCCAATTGTATTTGCTATGGCTAACCCCGACCCCGAAATTCTTCCTGAAGACGCACTTAAAGTAAGAAAAGATGTAATTATTGCCACTGGACGCAGCGATTACCCCAATCAGGTAAATAATGTTTTGGGATTCCCTTCCATTTTTAGAGGCGCATTGGATGTTCATGCCACGCAAATCAACGAAGAAATGAAATTGGCCGCTGTTCATGCTTTGGCCGACCTGGCCAAACAAGATGTTCCCGACCCTGTTCTGCAAGCCTACAACAATAAAAAATTCAGTTTTGGTACTGAGTATATAATTCCAAAACCTTTTGATCCTAGAGTCTTAATGAATGTGGCTCCCGCAGTAGCTAAAGCCGCCATGGACACAGGTGTAGCCAGAAAACCAATTAAAAACTTTAAAGAGTACAGAGAAAGTTTAGAAGCTCTAGAAAGTGTAACCCGAGGTTTTATGAGAACCGTCATGAATAAAATCAAGTACAATGCTAAACAAAATCATGATGATGTTCCTAGCATTATTTTTCCCGAGGGAAGAAGTGAAAAAGTACTTCGAGCTTTAAACACCCTTATTGTCGAGAAAATTTGCAAACCCATATTAATTGGTTATGAAGATGAAATTCGGGCTAAAATAGAATCCCTTGATCTTGAAAATTTAAAAGATATACCCATATATCGCCCCTCTAAACACCCCAAATATCCTGAGTATTGTGCTGAATTTTATAAGATGCGACAGCGCAAAGGAATTATGGAAGCTGAAGCCGAAAGACTCATGACTGATCCCTACTATTTTGCTGCAATGGCCGTACATATGAAGGATGTGGATGGTACGGTAAGTGGTTCTGTGCAAAATTATGCTGACTGTGTAAAACCCATATTACAAATTGTGGGAGTCACTCCTGGCAATATTGCTTCTGGTCTCAATATCGTTTTATTTAAAGATAAAATGTATTTCTTTTCAGATACAACTATTAATATTAATCCTACTGCCGAGGAAATTGCTAAAATTGCAGTCAACGCGGCAGATGCTGCAAATTATTTTAAACAAAAACCAAAAATTGCGATGCTCAGCTTCTCAAACTTTACAGGGCGCACAGAATCGGCGTTAAAAATGCAAAAAGCTGCAGAACTAGTAAAAGAACTTCGCCCAGAATTTATTGTAGATGGTGAAATGCAAGCGGATACGGCAGTCAACGGGAAAATAATTGAAAGAATTTTTCCATTTAGTGAAATTAAAAATGGCGCTAACGTCTTGGTTTTTCCAAACCTTGATGCTGGCAATATAGCCTATAAATTAATTCAACAACTCAGTGAAGGGGAAGTACTTGGCCCCTTCTTGATGGGTGTCAATCGCGCCGCCAATGTAATGCAAAGAACAGGAACAGTAACTGATTGTATAAATACGGTAATTTTAACAGCACTAGAAGCACAGGCCTACAAGGAGCTTCGCGATAATGTCTGATAAGGCCATTGTAGTAGGTGTAGGCCTTAAAGCGGACTCTTATATGGAGCTAAAAGAAAGTTTAGCCGAATTAGAAGATTTAGTTTATGCAGCTGGTGGAGAAGTTGTTGGTACTACCGCCCAAGTTTTGGAAAAGTTTAATCCCTCCACTTTGATTGGCAAAGGTAAAACTTTAGAAATTAATGAATTAGCTACACATACAGAAGCCAATTTAGTAGTTATCGACCATCATCTAAGTGGAGTTCAAAGCCGTAATTTAGAACAGGAAATCGGCGTTAGGGTGTTAGATCGAAACCAATTAATTTTAGATATTTTTTCACAAAGAGCACAAACTTATGAAGGAAAGCTACAAGTAGAACTTGCATTAATGTTGGATCAACTTCCTCGCATGGTCGGCGCATGGCAAGGCTCACTCTCTCGATTAGGTGGTGGAATAGGTACACGGGGTCCCGGTGAATCGGCCCTAGAAATGGATCGACGTCGCATTCACAATCGAGTAAAACAGATTAAGAAAAAATTAGAAATTGTCAAAAAAAACAGACAACAATACAGACAAAAAAGACAGCGTAACGAAGTTCCACAATTTGCCTTAATTGGCTACACAAATTCTGGAAAAAGCACTTTGCTAAATCGACTTACACAATCCGATGTCTTTGTTAAAGATCAAGTTTTTGCCACTCTCGATCCCACCACACGAAAGGTTCATTTGCCAGAAATTTCAGAGGCGGTAATTACAGACACCGTTGGTTTTATTCGAAACTTACCCCCTCAACTTATAGAGGCTTTTAAGGCCACATTAGAGGAGTCAGCTTATGCAGACATCCTTGTTGTAGTCGTTGATATTTCTTCAAATCAGATGCAAAAGCATCTTGAAGTCATTGATCATTTAATTAAAGAATTTGAGTGGAGCGAAAAACCTATTATTTATGTTTTCAATAAAGTCGATAAATCTACCATAGAACAACAAGTAAAAGTTGACAGAAAACCTAGAGTTTTTTCTTCAGCCTTGACGGGTGAGGGAATAGATCGTTTACGCAGGATAATGGCAGAAAGTGTTAAAAATCTTCACAAGGAAGTAGAGCTTTTTTTTCCAAAACAAGAAGAGTACCGCATTTACGAACTGGGTCGCGACTCTAAAATTGTTCGCACCGAAGTTTCAAGCAAGGGTACTATTTGTTATGTAAACTTAACTCCTGGACAAATGGGCAAGTGGAGCCACTTCTTAACTAAGTAATATGACTTAACTCTAGTCTGTTTTTATTAGAATTTCATTATATGTGAAGCTTAATGTCATATTTTTCACTAAATAAACCGAAAGTGTTTTATGGATCTAGTGCCCAGTTATCACGTAAATTTTGAAAACAAAAGACTGCATTTGTTATTAAAACAAAATTCATTTTTTATTTTTGGTCTTATAGCTAACATTTTTGCTTTTTTTTATATTACCCTCCCTTACATACCTTTACCCAAACTTACGGTTTGGACTTTGATCATTATAATAATAACTATTTCTCGATTTATTATCTCAAATAAATCTTTGCAGAGATTGAATTCCATAAAAAACTTAAAAGCTTTAAAAAACATAGAATATTATTACGCATTAGGAGCTTTATGTTCCGGTTGCATGTGGACCATATCTTCTTTTTTCATGTTGCCACATGGGGATCTCAGTCATCATGCCCTATATGGTTTTTTATTGGCCGGAATGGTGGCTGCGGCAACCACAGGTTATGCCGTATCACCTATAACTTTTATTTGTTCAATTGTCCCTATAGCGTTGCCCTTTATTTTTAGAATGATTTATGAGGGGACTCCCTTGCATTATTTAATGTCTGTTATGGTTGCTGTATTTATGATCTTCTCCATTGCGATTTTTAAAACTATTCATCGTTTTTCATTAGACAGTTTAAACTTTGGTTTAAATACACAACATGAACTTCAACGACTTACTGAAAAACAAAGTGAGTTGGCCTACACAGCGCGAATGGCAACATTAGGTGAGCTTTCGACAAATATAGCCCATGAAATTAACAATCCTCTTGCCGTATTAAAAATGGGTATAAATATAATTCAGCAAAAAATAAATTCCGATTTTATTAACAAGCCAGAAATTCAAGATTTATGTCAGCGCCTCGAAAATAACATCCTACGGATCAGCGAAACCATCATAGTTCTCAAGGCTTTTTCCGTGGACAATAAGGGTATTAATTTTGAAGAAATTGAATTGTATAAATTAACAAAAGAATGTCTTGATTTGGCCAAGTCTAAATTCAAATATCACAATATAGATATTCATTTAGTAAATCCAGAAAAAGAAATTTTAGTTTACTGTTATCCCATTCAAATTAGACAAGTCATGATAAACTTAATTAATAATGCTTATGATGCTCTATTGGAAAGCCACAAAGAAAAAAAATGGATCAAAATACAATTTAATGAAAATAAAGAAAGTACTCAGATTACTATTACTGACTCTGGATCTGGTATACCTAAAGACATTCAAAATAATATATTCCATCCCTTTTTCACAACTAAGCCCGGATCAATGGGTACAGGATTAGGTTTAGCAATGGTCTCAGGAATAATTCAAAAACATCATGGGCGTATTTGGGTAAACAACAACTCTCCCAACACCGAATTCGTTATTGAAATACCCAAACTTATGCCGAAAGAAATTTCTCTTAAAAAAATTAGTTAAAACTCTACAGAATAGCTTGTTAAAATTGAAAATCCAGACCCTTCATTAATTCTAGCAAAAGAGGGGTCATTACCACTAGCTTTTAATATGTCATATCCAAATTTGACATTTAACTCTTGCCCACGACCCGTATCCAATCGACTGTAAACGGAAAAATTAGAATAATTTTTCCCGGCATTATTATCCACTTGTGACCCATTCAAATCTATTTTTATATCTTCTACCCAGTGTTGAGAAAGGGCCAAACCCCATAAAATACTTTCACTCGGCATTTCAAAAAACAAAACGAGAGCTGTAGATTTCCCACCACGTCCTTCTATGTTATATGTAACGCCATTCAGATCTTTTTGCTGAATATCAATATTATTTTGTACTAGATCGGAATTGAGTGCTGCCCCTAAGCTATAACCTTCAAAGTTTAATGCATAACCCAATTGAACATTTAAATTCGTGCGACCCGCAAATGCATTGGATTTCATAGCTGTCCGGTTCGGAGCGTAGCATAAATTGAAAAAGGCCCGATTCTAGGGTATTTGAAGGTGGTTCGACTAAAAACTACTTTCCAAATACACACTGGAGATCAAGCCTTGGCCCAAAATACTGTTTTTCATCAAGTAATCAAGTTAATTCCTAGATCAGAGTTTCAATCATGCGTTTCAAAAAACAACGGCGACAAAGGAGTACGTTCCTTAGACTGCTGGACTTGGTTTGGATCTCTGCTCTTTGGTCAATTAACCGGACACGACAGCATCAGAGCCATTGAGCGTGTATTTTCTACTCAGGACGGTCAATTTAAAAAACTTGGATTTGGCCCTGTTAGAAAAAGTACTTTGGCAGATGCTAACAAAAGTAGGCCTGTAGAAGTACTTGAAGACCTTTTCCAATACCTTTTAGGCAGGGCTTATCAAGTGGCACCATCAAAACACAAAAACCTTAAGTTAAAAGGCGATGTCTTTGCCATGGACTCAACAACAATTGAGTTGTGCTTGAGCCTTTGTCCCTGGGCTCAGTTCCACCATGGAAAGGGCGCTACAAAGTAAATCGTCTATATAGCCCACATTTTCAAATTTAAAATAACTGTTAAATTGTATTAAGTAACAACCAAACACATGGAGGTGTTAGAATGGATATGGAAATATTAAGAAAAAAGATAAGTACATTTCGAGGAAAAAGTGGACGAGTTCGAATTACAGATGACCAGTTGTATATGGAAATTTTATCAGCTTGGGAGCAGTGGTCAGGAACGACAAAAGATTTTTATAAATCTGTTGGTGTGAGTAAGACGGGTATGGCAGGAATAATAGGAAAAGCCAAGCGCATGCGTAGAGAAGGTCACTTTCCAGTTGAGACATTTAAGGAAGTACGAGTGGAATCACCCACAACAAGTGAAGACAACAGCAAGTCGCCGATAACGATGAAGTGGGAAAGGGGAAGGGTGATTCGCTTTTCCCAGGTAGACCAGTTGGTGGAATTTTTAAATAAAGTGGAGAAAAAGGTGGCATGATAGCGATTAATCGCAGAACCAAGATTTATGTAAGTAAAGAGCCAACGGACATGCGGGCCAGTTACGACACCTTGTTTAGCAAGACAAAGAATGTGCTGGAGAAGGATCCCTTCTCTGGCCATTTATTTGTTTTTATAAATAAGAGGCGTAATGCTTGTAAATGTCTTTTCTATGATGGTACGGGTTTAGTGCTGATATGCAAACGAATGGAGCGAGGCCTTTTTAGTCGCATCAATCCATTTTACGATAAAGAGGTTGTACTAACACAGGCGGAGTTTTCTTTATTTTTTGAGGGTGCAGATTTAGAGAAAAGATTTATTGAAAGTCCAAGTGAGATTAAAAAGATAAATAAAAATAAATGCCGCAGTGGGAGCGAGTTGCAAGAAACATTGATATAATTATTTAATAATTGTTAATGAATCAACAACAATTATTTTCCCCAGTTCCCCGTCATAAACTCGAGTCACTGTCTAAAGAAGAGATGCTTGAGTTTATTGATCTGCAAGGGCGAGTTATAGATACAATCAATAAAGATAATGATCGTTTGAGGGTTGCCAATAACGAGCTCAAACAAAAAACTTTATATATAGAAGAGCAGTACATCACGATAAAGAATAAATTTTTTGGCAAGAGTTCAGAAAAGCAAGCAAGTGCTGAAGACAAGAGAAAGCATCAAAATAAAAACCGCAAGAAGAAAAAGAAAGTTCAACTTCCGTCCCTTCGTTATTCGGATGCGCCACTTATTGAGCGCGAAGTAGAGTTACAAGATTTACCTAGCTGTAAGTGCTGTGGAACAGAGATGAAAGACTCAGGGATGACAGAAAACAGTGAATTTATAACAGTTATTCCCTCTCAATATGTAGTTATCCGTCAGAAGCGCCATAAATATAGATGTGGTAAGTGCCATGGGGATATAGTAACAGCGCCCGCCCCTCCGAGAATAAAGCCCGGTTCAAGTTACAGTGATGATATGATTATAGATGTAGCGGTGAGTAAGTACTGTGATCTTATTCCCGTGGAGCGTTATGTGGGCATGGCTAAGAGAAATGGTTTATTAGACTTACCCCCACAAAGTTTAATAGAGTTAACACATGTATTGGCCGATTTTACAAAGGGTGCCTACGATAAATTAAAAAAAGAAGTTAGTTCAGAGAAAGTTCTTCACGCCGATGAGACACCTCATCGGATGTTAGAGAGGAATTACAATAAAAGTTGGTATTTGTGGGGATTTTCTACACGAATGAGCTGTTATTTTGAGATCCATGATACGAGAAGTGGTGATGTGGCCTCGAAGATTTTAAAGGACTCAGCCTGTGAGTTTTTAGTAAGTGATGTGTTCTCTGGTTATGGCAAAGCAGTAAAAGTGAGTAATGTCCACCGCAAAGCAGAAAAATTAGTTTTAATAAAAAATGTTTATTGTAATGCTCATGCCCGGAGAAAATTTAAAGACTCAGAAAATAAGTTCCCAGAAGAGGCAAAACTGTTCATAGAGATTTATGGCAAAATCTATCGATTGAATAAAATGACGAAACGTTGGCCACATAAAACACAGCGGTTGAGAAAACTCATGTTGCCCTTATTTGAAGAAATAAAGTCAAGATCTATGGAGACGTCAGGTGGCTACTCAACAAAAAGTTCTATAGGTAAAGCAATGAGTTACTTTCTGAAAAACTATGAGGGACTTACATTATTTTTAGGGAATCCATTAATACCAATAGATAATAACTCCCAAGAGAGTTTACTGCGCAATCCAGTTATAGGCAGGAAAACTTGGTTAGGCACCCACTCAAAACGAGGGGCAGAAACCAATGCGATATTGTTCTCATTAGTAGAGTCGTGCAAATTAAATAAGGTGAACCCAAGAGAATATTTTAAAAAACTGGTCCAAGATCTGCACAGTGGCAAGGAGCCCTATACCCCCAAAGATTACGCACACTTGCAAAAGTAGTGTGTGTCACGTCGACGATTTACGCTACAAAGCTTCACACAGCGATTGATGTTGCAAATGACCTTCCTCAGTTTGCTGTTATCACACCTGGAAAAGTTCACGATATGAGGGCTATTAAAAATGAAGTTTCTTTTCCTCCCAAATCTACTGTAGTGGTTGATCGAGGCTATATTGATTATTCATGGCTTAATGAACTCAACCAGACAGGTGTATATTTTGTCACCAAGTCAAAGGCCAATATGAAGTTTAAGGTTGTTGAGAGTCGACCAACGAACCGGACACGAGGGCACATGTGTGATCAAGTAATTTACCTAAAAAGTGCTGTTGGCAGTAAATACAAAGGCAAGCTCAGGCGTATTTCCTATAACTGCCCTGACACAGGAAAGAGACTGACCTTTATTACCAACAGGTTTGATCTAGCAGTTCAGACAATTTGTGATCTTTATAAGGCACGGTGGAAAGTGGAACTTTTCTTTAAAACTTTAAAGCAAAATTTAAAGATCAAAAAATTCCTTGGAACCACTGCTAATGCTGTGAAAGCTCAGATTTTAGTAGCGTTGATTTCATTTCTACTTTTACAGATCTTAAGGTTTAGTTTTAAGACAAGTATCTCAATCCCAGATCTAATGGCGGTTGTAGGCACATTACTCCTCTTAAAACAGCCACTGAAGGACCTTATAGGGGATCTACCTCGCGTAACCCGTCATCCGCCGGGACTTCAGCTTATGCTTTTTTAATAATTAAACCGGACAGCAATGATTGGATTTATATTCAGAAGGCAGACCAGAACTCACTTGTTCCTTCTTATTATCACCCAAACCATAATCCAAATTTAAACGCCAGTGAAACAGTCCTCTTTTTGAATCGTGATTGCCAATAAAATAAATATTAAAATCGGTCAATCCCGCTATTTTAGTGTCCGCATCATTCGTAGAAGATGGAGAATTCCTTTCAGTGATTTTCGAGGAAAGATAGCCCAAAGCTGCATGGACGGCCATGCTCTCACTAATTCCGTAGCCATAAGTAAAATTAAATAAACTAGAACTTTCAGTAATGTCATTTTTTGCTGAGGGTGTGCTAACTAAAGATTTTGTAATGGATTGATTTTGATACCCCAGTAAAAATTCTATTTTTTGCTTGCCATTAAGGGCCTTGTCAAAATATTCCACATCGTACTCGGCCAAAACTAAAACCGGAAAAAATAAAAATATTAAAATAATAAACTTCATAAATACTCCAAATAAAACGATATTTGTTTAAATCATAATTTTGCAAAACTAAGCTCTATAAAACACCACATAGGTTTTACAGGCTAATGTTATTTACAACTGTCTCTTTTATATAAAAAACCACTATAAGCTAACTTAAAATTATTTTTTTTAAATATATAAGATTTTTATGAAGCACTGCACATTTAAAGAAATTTATTTTTTTCTAAAAATTTCTCTTCTTTCTAGACGCAATTGACGACGAACTTTTGCTTGTTCATAGCGCTTCTTCTCTTCTGTTGATTCAGGTAAGACTTTAGGTATAACTGAAGGTGTTCCATCAGGATTTAAAGCCACAAAAGTCAAATAAGCCGAAGCTGTATGAAAATATTCACCGGTTATAGGATTTTCTGCATCGACACGGACACCAATTTCCATAGAAGTTCTTGCCACATAGTTAACGCTGGCTTTAAGATTTACCACCCAGCCAGATTTTACAGGTGCAATAAAATGCAGATCATCAATACTTGCTGTAACTACAGGTTTTTGAGAATGGCGCTGTCCAGAAATAGCGGCGGCTATATCAATCCAAGACATGATTGTGCCGCCAAAAGCTGTTTTTAGAGAATTTGTATGAGTGGGAAGCACCATCTCCGTCATTATCACTTGTGATTGAGAAACGGGCTTCGCCTCCACTCGCTACCTACTTATTAAATATTAATTACACACCAAAAGAGGAACCAGCATCATTTCCACCATTACCTGTACCACTACTTAGACCAGGAATAGAGTTATTGATTATGGAACCACCCACAGTCTGGCTTCCAGCCGGAATTGTGTTTTGTTGAATGGGATTTTGGATAGTTTTTTGAGCATTGGCTTGCTCCTGAGCGGCTTGACGCTCTTCTTTCTCCACGAAACCCAAGTGAGGTAAACACCACACAATCAACTGAGCTCTTGATTTAACATTCATTTTTTTATAAATGTTAGTTAAATGAAACTTTACTGTTTTTTCTGTAACAAATAGTTGATTAGCAACTTCTTTATTGCTAAGACCTTGTGTTACAAGTTCAGCCACTTCTGACTCTCTGTTTGACAATCCTTTTTGGATAAGTACATCTCTGAGCATCCTTGCTCCCTCCCAATAAACTTTATGGTTATTGTTAATATTTTCTTTACCAGCGTCACCTCAAAAAAAGTAACGCGACCACCTATATAAAAGTCTGTCAGTAATTAGGGTGGGGTGCAAGCCTTAATGCTTAAATTTTCTTAAAAACTGGACTGAATCAATGTCCAATTGTTTTTAAAGAAATGCCTTCAAAACAATTATACCCTTAACTTACTGCAAGAGATCTAGTTTAACGTTCCGTAATCTCTTCATATTAATTAGACTCACCCAAAGGCTAAAAAGGCTAAAACTTTTTTCTAGTCCTATTCAAATTATCTATTCAAATTGTTAGATTTCAATCAACCTGACTAAAGTATAAGCACATTTTAATAATTAGCACGCTTAAAACTCTTTAGCGAAACTCCCCAAGTACATCTAGAGCTGTTATTGTAATATTGAAACGACTGATTTTGAAATTTGTAAGTTAAAGAACCAAGAAATCGTGTTACAATACTCGGGAAAATCGGAAGTTTTGCCAGAATGTTGGAAGAGCTGGATGATGTCGATGCTTTTTTGGGCGAGGCACTTGATTTAATAAATAAGCATGATCTTGGTGTTTTAGACCTTACAAAAAAGAGGATTAGGTAATTAGTTTTCCTAAGAATAATTTTAGCTGATTTAATTTTTAACAAATGTATTTCACAGAGAATATGGGCAATGTCAAAAGTGCATATGTCGGTTAACAATAACTGGTTTCTAACATACTTGTTCTTGTGTATGTTCAAATTTAGAAATTACTTAAATTGATAAAATGAGGCTCATCTACGATTTAAATTCATATGAAATACAAATTAGGCCGGTTTAAGGTCTAAATTATCTATTTCAGTTACTTTGAAAAGGATAAGGGAATTCAATAAATTCGAAATTATTTATATAGAAAATGGCCACGTCGATGCTATCGATAAAATGTTTAAGATTGAAGAAACGATGGAGCTTTCTTTTTCACACCACTGTCTCAATTTTTTTAATTAATCCAGTCAGATAACTTGCATCAAATAGGTTTATTGGTCACAAAATCTAAGCTATTCGAGATCATTTCAGGACTGTAGAGACGCCTTAAATAATGGAATCTCTTCTGATCGTTTTTAGTAGTTAACATTCTAGATTTTCGATTTTGGCTTTCTTTGCTGACATCTTCGAGCCTCATTGTTGCAAAAAAACATGAATAAAATCGAAAATGAGTCGCGCTTTTTAAGAATCTGCGCAGGCATTGAAACGTTAGCTTGCATCCTACTCTTTGCATTACTCTTTAAGGAGACTTATGCCAGAAGATCCGACCGCTTTTTTCGTGACCTTCTAAACACAGGTAGATCATAGTAAAAAACTAAATTTTAAACATAGAAAAAGCATTAAAAGCACATGATTTAAATGCAATAAACTCACAAAACCAATATGAGGTTCCGCGCGGCCGGTGAAATTTATGAAATGCACATAGCCATCCTCCACTTTAGGAATGTGTTTATGTTTATTTGGAAAAAATCAAAGCTGACAGCGCCGGAGTTGCTTTGCAGCAAGAACAAGGTTCATCTAATTCCGAAATACGAATCTTTTTTTTATTCTTGACTATGATAATCAATAGGAATGAAAAAATTAGCTTATTAATATAAAAGTCTTTTTAGATAAGTTTAAATAGTCATATGAGCCTCTCTAGGTCCTATTTTCTGAGAAAACATCATCTTTTTGATGGGATTTTAAAAAACCCATTTAAATCCATTCTAAAAAGAAAATTATCACTTTTAAAACCGATGATATAACTCCCTTAACTAATTAACTCATGGAGATATCATGAACAATAATGCAAAAGAAAGTGATACTTTGAATTTAAAACAACTTAATGATCAGGAGCTTTTAACTCAAACGCAATTGCTCGTACAAAAAGAACGTCACCTACTCACCCAGATTCTCCATCACCTTAAGGAAGTAGACAGGCGCAAACTATTTTCAGATCTTGGCTATCAGAGTTTATTTGAATATACGGTAAAAGAACTCAAATTCAGTGAGGGGCAAGCTGGTAGAAGAATTCAGGCAATGAGATTGATTAAAGAACTCCCTGAAATTGAAAATAAAATAGAATCTGGAGTTTTAAGTTTAACCAATATCTCTCAAGCTCAAGCTTATTTTAGGGAGGTTAAAAAATCTGAATTTAATAAAAATAAATCTAGTACAAGTGATTTAAATATAAATAAGACAAGTAGAAATGAACCAAATAAAATGTTGTGTAATCTTGATAAATTAAAACTATTAGAAAGTTTGGAAAACAAATCGACCCGTGAAGGGCAAAAAATTGTTTTACAAATGTTACCCGAGATCTCTATACCCAAAGAGAAAGAACGCATTCTATCTGAGAGTCACACAGAAATTCGATTTGTTATGAATCAAGAATTAAAAAATAGACTTTCTGAGCTAAGATCCTTATTGGGCGCAAAGGGTGCCACAATGAAAATGGCTGAGTTAATTAGCTATATGGCACAAACTAACATTGAAATAATAAAAATAAAAAAGTTTGGAAAGAAGCGAGTCCAAAACGAACAAGCACAAATAAAAGTTGAGAAAATAAAAGAATTGCAAAGTCACTTAGAAGAAGAAAAAAACCAGCCCTTGTTTGAATTCCAAAACAAGGCTTCAAAAAAAGAGTCAGATTTACCCTGTGGTGCAATTAATAATACTAAAAACATTAATAATAACTTACAAATAAAAAGAAAATTACCATACAGCAAACAAGCCAAAGCTAAAATACAACAAAATGAAATAGCGCCGGAGTTGCAATGCAATATGAATTTCACAGCTAAGAATAATAGTAGTTTTAAAAATATCTATGAAGATGGACTAAGCAAGAAACCAATAGCGCCGGAGTTCATCTGCAACAAAAGAAGTAAAACTATAAAAAACCACCTAGCTTCAGATGAAATTCCAAAACATAGATTTAGTGAATTAGCAAGCAAGCCAAATACAACTGAAAATACAATTAATAGATCAACTGTTAAATCAACTAGTAGCAGATACATTTCACAATTATTGAAATATCAGATTTGGCAGAGAGACCAGGGGAAATGTCAAAAGTGTAGCAGTCAAAGTTTTTTAAATATTGACCATATTAAACCAATAGCTATTGGTGGCGAGTCCAAGTTGGAGAATCTTAGGTTACTATGCTTTAACTGCAATGCGCGACAGGCCGTAAAAGTTTTTGGTCTAAAGCGAATGGAATCCTTTCTTTAAACTGTAAAATTTAGGACCTAATCTTACAAAGTTGGGAATATAGTTTATATAATTAATTGTTAAGAAGGCTTCTGAACGCTGGACGATGCCACTGCGAAATTGGAAGCCAGCCATGAATAGATTTGCTATTGAATACGACGCTCGATTTGATTCTTAAATCGCAGTTACACAAAAAGATTTACAGGCTCTTACACAAAATAATTTACAGGATCTTTTCAACTGCTGTTGATGATATAAAACTTTTTTCTGTTAAGAGCGCAATTGACTCCTATCGACTTCTAATTTTTGGCCTTGCTCCTGAGGCTTCAAAGAATGACATCGACATGACATTTAAAACTGAAGAGACGATAGAACTTTCTTTCATCGACAGGGGTGACGAACTAGCCTTTCCTCTTCACACACTTGTCGCAAAAACATTTATTAACTAATCCAGGCAAATAACTTGCATCATTTAAATTTGTTGGTTACAAAAAGGACTCAAGAAGTGTTGGAGTTCTTCTATACACAAAATTTCTTACAGTCTCTCTTTATAATTTATAAATTGTTAACTGTTACTTGTTACTTGTTACTTGTTATTTGTTACTTGTTGTTTGTTGTTTGTTGTTTGTTAACTGTTGTTGCCAGGAGGCTATTTTATTTAAGGCATCCAAGGGTGTCATCTGTTGAACAGAGATTTGTTTGAGATCTTCCAGCAATTTATTAATTTCTGGTTTAATTGTTTCTACCTTTTCTACATCTGCATCTACATCTACATCTACATCTACATTTATATCTACATCTCTATTGCAATCTCTAGAACTTAAATGTTCAGGCTTTTCATTAGAAACTTCTAGCAAACTCATTTGTGCTGAACTTGCCAATTGAGGGTCCAATTCTAAATGAGTAAGAACACGAGCAGCTCTTTTTGTAACAGAATCTGGCAGACCTGCCAATTTTGCGACTTGAATTCCATATGACTTGTTGGCTGGTCCAGACACTAAAGTATGTAGAAAATGAATCTCTCCCCGCTCTTCTTTTATACTCATGTGGGCATTTGTAATCTTTGGAAATTTTCGAGATAAATGGGTCAATTCATGGTAATGGGTGGCAAATAAAGTATGGCAACAAATTTTACTACACAAATGCTCTAGAATAGCTTGGGCCAAACTCATACCATCATATGTAGATGTGCCCCTACCTACTTCATCTAAAATTACTAAAGATTGAGCCGATGCGAGCTTTAACATTTCAGCAGTTTCCTGCATTTCAACCATAAAGGTAGAAAGTCCTTCAGATAAAAAATCACTAGCACCAATGCGGGTAAAAATACACTCATACATTGGCAAGTTCGCTTGAGTTGCCGGCACAAAACTTCCCATCTGCGCCATAATACTGGTCAATGCCACCTGTCGCATAAGAGTGCTTTTTCCTGCCATATTGGGTCCAGTTAAAAGTAAACACTGCTCATTTTCTAAACTTATATCATTAGATACAAAGGGAATATCTACAGATCGTTCAACAACAGGATGACGTGAGCCTTGTATATTTAAATGACCATCATTTGTGAAATGAGGTTTTACATAATTTCTTTCCAAAGCTGTCCAGGCCAAGGAGCTAAACACATCCAACTCAGACCAAACTTTGGACAACCTTATCAGAGAGGGCAACTCATTAAAAACTTCAGATATTAAATCTTTAAATATTCGCTCCTCTAGCTCTAAGCGTTTAGCTCTAGCTGACAAAACTTTTTCTTCTAACTCTTGAAGCTCTTGAGTTAAATATCTTTCTGCATTTGTTAGAGTTTGCTTTCTTTTGTAGTGACTCGGAACTTTTTGACTGTGAGTTTTGGTCACCTCTATATAATAACCAAAAACACTATTGTAACGAATTTTTAAGGAAGATATTCCCGTCGCAGCCCTTTCACGCAATTCCATCTCTACCAATAATTTCTGACTGTCTTCTGCATAGGAAATCAGTTGATCCAGCTCTCCACTAAAACCTTTTTTAATGACACCTCCATTTTTAAACTGTGCAGGTGGTTCTTCATTAATAGTATGACGTATTAAATTTTCTATTCCCTGTGCTCTCTTTACGTCTTCAGCTCTCACTGGCAAACCATCACAAAGAGGTAGTAACAAAATGCCTGTCTGCAAGGAGTCGGCTAGAGCTATCATATCTAATGGCGTACAATTGGGATTGGACAACTTACCCAAACGTCGTTCAATATCACCCATTCCGGCCAATATTTTTCTAAGCTCTTTTAATTTTGAACTTTCAGCCACCCATTTTTCCACTTGCTGTAGACGCTTTTCAATAAGGCCATGATCAAACAAAGGTAGCTGCAACCAAGATTTTAACAAACGAGATCCTGCAGATGTCTTGCAGCGATTTAAGTAGAAGTACAAACTGCCCTCTTGGCCACCTCTATAATTTTTAAAAATTTCTAAATGACGAATCACTGTGGGCGTTAAATGCATTTTTTTATGTAGAGTTCTCTCCTCAAAATGCTCTATGCTATCTAACAATCTGTCGTTGTGCATATACTTAAGGTAGGCAACAAGTCTTTGAATCGCCTCGCCGAAACTCTCCCATTTTTTTGGGCAATAACTTAAATCATCGAATACGGTTATGTGCAGTTCTTCCGTTTTTTGTAAAGTGTTTGATTCTTCTTTTTGCTGTGAAGTAAGTAAAATTTCTTTGGGAGCTAATATTTGAATTATTTTTTCTCTATCTTCTATTTTATCCAATAAATAATAAAAGGCTTCGCCCGTAGTCGTGTCTAGAAAGGCCACTTGTTCTTTCGACATTGCGCAAACATAATGAGCTTGATAACTTTCTAAGGAGTCTGGATCATAAACCATTCCCGGACTTAATATTCTCGTGACCGCTCGTTTAACTATTCCCTTGGCCTCTTTTGGGTCTTCTATTTGATCACAAATGGCTACTTTGTATCCTGCACTTAATAGTTTCGCTATCGGACCAGCAATACTGTGATGAGGAACCCCACACATAGGAGTATTGTCTTCAGATTTTTTATTTCTTTGTGTTAGAGCTATATTTAAAATCGGTGCCGCTGTTTCCGCATCCTGATGGAACATTTCAAAAAAATCCCCCATGCGAAAAAGTAAAACTTTATCTTCATGGGCACTTTTAATTTCCCAATACTGCTGCATTAAGGGCGTTAACTTTTGACTCATTAAAACTTTTCTAACACAGCTCACATTAGTGGGCCAGATCTTGTTTCTGGCCACCATGAGTCAATTTACTACAATAAGTTAAATCTTATAAAGCTACGGGTTTTCCATTTTCAATGATAGTTTTCCCATTCACTTTTGTGTAACTATCCGTATCCAAATCACCCTTGTAGGTAGTACTTTGCTCTACAGAAGCCGTTCCATCTTCCATTTCAATAACTAAAGCCGTCACAACTCGGCCAAAATCAAGAGAGGTCGTCCGAGAAGTCATTTTTTTAGTCATATTTCTTCGAGTTAACACTCGGATTTTGGCTCTTTTCACTGTCTCGCCTTCTAAATATACCAATTCAACTAGTAGCGTACTCTTTTCAACTGATTTTCCTGGATGGCGATGATCCTTCATTAATTTTACAACTGTTTCTGAAGAAGTTGTGACACTTATATCCGTCACTGGAGTTAAAGTTCGTGTTAAATAAGCCACTTTTTTGATTGTTGATTTCCTCGTATCTTCTTCTTTTAGAGGCTTGAGAGCATAATTCAACTGAGAACTACTTAATGTTACATTTTCAAGGGCTTGAGTCGTTGTGCTGCTGAAATTGGTTTGAGTTCCAGAAAGCTCAATTGGACAAGATATCAGCTCCTCACCCCTTTCTTTATTTAATCCTCGAGTAGATTTTTGAGCGCTATCCGTCCATTTGTATTCCACTGTTTTATCACGATTCGATTCTTGTAGGCTTTCAAATAAACATAAACTACGAATGTCGTTTCTAAAATTTTGCTTTTCATAGTTGCCAGCTTTAAAATAATTTTTCATTGATAAATATCCAGCAATCGTATTCTCATTAAGGCTATACAATACATCTTCTGCCATCGATACTAGCTCATGAGCTTTCTTCTCTTTTTCCTCACTTAGTTTATTGTATTGTTGAGGCAATCCCGTTTTCCAAAAATCGCCACTGTTACTTGATGTTTCTGGTCCACTGCAAGCCATAAAAAAAGTGCCCATTATTAAAACTGACAATAATTTAATTAGGTTCATAATCCCCTCCTATGATATTTATGTATATTAATTAATAACTGTAGTTAAGTGACGCATTAGCTAAAAATGAATTGCCACTTATGTTTCCTGTTCCACTCCTTGCACCCTCAAGAAGTCCATCTATAGTCACTTTGCCAAAATGCAATCCCAATCCAGCCGAAATAACTGTATCATCAAGGTTACTTGTTTTTAAATCTGTAGCGGCATTCTTGAGTTCAGTATTATCGATAAGTGTATTCTGTTTCACTGAGGCCCTTAATGTTAACCAATCTTTAACTTGAGCTTCTGCACCAATAGCCAGGGGTAGGTACATTTGTGATTCTTCAACATCATTTGCCGAGACAGTGTCATAATCCTTAGTTTGCTTTGCTTGAGTAATTCCTACAGTATAAAACACGAAAAATTCTTTATCTCCTACTAGATGGTTATACATGTTCAAAACCAAATCCTGTTGGCCACTAGTTCCTGTGAGCCCCGCACCATTATTAAATTTAAAATCTAATTGAGTTACTTGAGCCGAAAGTTTTAAATTATCATTTAAATTATAAACTCCACCTAACTTCATAGAACTGGTAGCCTCATATTCACGAATCACACTCGCAAGGTCTTCAGTTTTTGATTCTTCATTGATGCTGTAAGCAAAGAAAGCCCCAAAACTATCATTATGGGTGCCTACTTTCATCGTCATTACTGAAGCTTTATCATCGGGCAAATTAACAGTTTCTCCCGTATCGGACTTAGAGTTAGAATATAATAGTGAGGCCCCCACATTAAAGCCTCCTAAATCTCTACCAAAAAATAATTCAACAGAATTTTGCGGGTTAAACAAAACATAAGTCAAATCTGTTTCCGCCCTGGATATATTTTGAGCTCCCATACCTAATCGCCCTAAGTGAAGTCCAAATGTGCCAACTTCATTACTGTGTATCAGGCCACCTTCAGCCTTTGGGTTGACTCCACCGTTATTACCCACTTCTATGTTTAACTGATTGTTCATACCTATTATTGTAGCTGGATTTAAAAATATATTGCGATTGTCATTTATAAAGTAGGAACCATCGGCTCCTTGACCTAAAGCTTCTAGGCGAGCTTTTGAGGCCTCGGCCACTGTTCCTAAGCCAGATCCAATCATTACTGACGTGAATAAAAAGAAAAAAAACTTTGTCATGTTACACCCTCACACTGTCCATCTGTTATAATTATAGATTCATCTACAATTACAGATTCATCTAAAAGTTTGCTTAAAAGCTTAGTTCATAACAAATAATAATTTATTTACAAATAAATTTACAAAAATACTCTTTTTCCTAACTTCGACACAACATCATGAATCATTTGTTTAAAGGGTTTAGGTAGACTAATGCACCTATTTTGATAGCTATGCAACTTCGGTTTCCATTGGATCCGAAACATCTTTTCCCGCGCTGTATATCGTCTCTGGATCAATATCGATACATTTTTCGTCGTTAAAGTTTCCAGCAACATCCCAAGCTAAAGTCCCATTCATTACGGTGCACATTTCAATAAAGTCTTGTACGTCTGCAATCTGCTGAAACACACCACCTTTATCAATGAGCGGCCTCACATCAAAAAGCTTTATTTTTCCATCAGCAAAATAAACGTAGACCTTAAAGTCACTAGTTGGTTTCACCTGAATAACTGTTGCTAACATTACAAACCTCATTTCAATGGCTCGATCTTATTGATCTCGCCGTTTTCTCTCGCTGAATTCCAGTTTTGAATCAGCTCTTTTTTATGAATTTCACACCAAGCCAATATGAGTTTTAATTGTTTTGCAGTAGAAAAATGCTCATCCCAATACATGTAAATTTTAATTCCGAAAAACTGGCAAATTAAAGGCATTTTTAAAGTCTCCTAACAATAAACTACTCATATCACCGGAGACGACTAGGACAGCTCCACCATTTAACAATAGCTTCATACGCGCTTCATACGCGCTTGATTCCTCTCTGCATCCCGGAACCTTGAACCCACTGCTCTTGACCCCAAAATTGAATCATATCAATCGCTTAATCCACTTTCGGAGTGTCGTAAATGGTGGAAGCAGCCGATGTCGACACCACGAATTACTATATGCTTAGTCGACTTGAAAATAAAGAGAAATCACAGAACAAAGACATCTAAATTATATCTAATGGTGTAGGACTTCTAAACTGAACAACGATTTATTACTCTCACCACCAAAAAAAACACCCAGTGAGGTAGCCTAAAAGACTGAACCAGAAAATAGGATCGAGAAAAGGCAAAAATCTGTGTTAAAAATCAGAATTGGATGAATTTATGCAGAAGTATAATCTCCCCCTGTATGGCGAGAAGTTAGAACCACTGAGCTAGATTCATTCGCAAAGGCAGAAGTGGATAAAGCACTAAGTATTGTGTGATTATCATTTTTTTTCAAAAAACTTTCAGAAAACTGCATGAATGATTTCGGTAACTAGTATTTTACAAACTCATTCTAACCACTTAACTTTTGGAACTTATCTTGCAGTTAGAAACTTCTAAGAGAAAATATTATTAAACATGATGGATATGGGTGTCCTGGGAAAACAGAAAGTAACTGAGCATTTGGAGTAATATATGTACCGTATTTTCATAGCAATGTTTATTCTTATTATTCTTAACTTTTTAAGGTCTACATATTCAAGCGGATATTTTTCTTAATCAAAATGATTATTTTGATTAATTAAAGAGTTTAAAAAACAGTGTTCCGCAAGAAAAAAGAGACTTTCTATACAGTAATATAGTTGGCACATGGGAAGGAACTGGTTTTACAAGTGGTATAATTAAAAATTTAGAAAATCCCTGTAAAGTTAAATATGAAATAACCCATGTAGATCCAGATAATTATCGCACTCCATTTAAAGAAAAGCTTAAAGAAGTTATGGCAATGAAACCTCTTGGAATTAACTTTGATATCGAATGCAAAAACGAATATCACGCACATGGAGGCCATATTTATGGTTTACGTGAAGATGGGAAGTTAATTATACTCAATTTGCACTTTGAATGGAAACCTGAAGTAGTAGTCGGATATTGGAACGCAGGTGGCATCTATAGATCAATATATGGTAACAATCTTTTTGCTTTTAATTTTGATAAAGGTAAAGAGATCCTTGTTATTCATAATTATGGAAATGCAAAAGAAGGACGATCAGTTGATATGCCAATTTTAGAGGCCTTTAGACTTTACAAAAAATAAAACCTAGAGGTTAGCTAATTCAAAAGTTTGTAATTTGATTATTTTCCCTCCTTTCACTACCCTCGAAATTAAAAATACAAACTATTAAAATCGAGGGGTAAAAGAAAAGAGTTATTAAATTAAATAAACAGCAACTGCTGATTTACACAAAATATTTTACTACCTCTTCAAAACGCGATTTGGGTGAGATTTTTGCGGACAATCTTGTAATTCCACCTGAAGCTCGGAGTTACCACTTTGAAATCGAACTATTTCACCCGTCGAAAAATCAGTGGGAACGCTCAATGAACAAGGCGTAAATTGCATTCTTCTCGCGGCATCATTGTCAGCATTAACAAATACGCTCACAAGATTGTCTAAAATCTTTACCTTGTGTTCGAAATGAATATACACTTCCCCGTCCTTTTTTCTAACTTCCAAGTTAGATTTCCAATTCAAAGGAGCCCAAGGAACAAAAGGATCAAAGCCCTCAATAACCAATTGCTTACCTTCGGAAGAGTTGGATTTTATGCACATGTTCTCAATGTGAAAATTGAATTCATCAGCAAAGGTTGCTGTTGCGCAACTCAGAATTATCGTCACTACAAATAACTTAACCGGCATAATCACAATTCATCTCCCTTTTATTGTAAACATTTTAAACGTTAAACACTTAATTCATGGGCGGAACAAGTCAAGTAGCCACCCATGAACTCTATCTTGGACACAGTCTAGCTTACGCAATTTATATGCAATTTATATTCCAAGTTATAACATCACGTCAGCCCAGGTGGGCCAACTATTTGCGACCCGCACTTTCCAGCATTTCTAAGTGTCGGTCGGATAGCAAGTATGATGGTGACGTTTTATTTATAGTTAATATTGGGTATTGAGCTTGATCAAGAACTATATTAAAAATACCCAGGAGGAATTGCCCAATGAGTATTCATAAAGTATTGGTTCTAACTACTGCTCTAGTATTTTTAGGTGGAACACAGAGTCCCATGTTAGAAGCTGTAGCCGCTAATACAAAAATTAAAGAAGGTTTGTACAAGTTAATAAATAAAAATGAACTGTGCTTTGACCGGGCTCTTATTGAGCGAAAGTCAGATTTTTTGAACGATGAGTTTTTATTATCATTTGGAACAAAGGCAATGACCAAAGAGCATGGTGACTACCTTTTCAAATGTACAGGTAGCGTAAAATTTTTTGTGTCCGCTATGTTTAATGTATAAGATTTTCTAATGTATCCTCTACTTTGTTAAGTACCTGTTTTTGTTCCCTCCTACCTTTTAAGTTATTTAACTTTGGTGAGTCAACTGGTGTTGTTCTCCAATTATACTCTAGTCTCATTGCAGTAAATGCTAATACTACATTTAATGTTGACTGGCCCAAGCCCTCCATTGATTTTGTTCTTCTTTTAAGTTCCTTATTTATTCTCTCAATTGGATTTGTAGTCTTTAAGGTTCGCCAAAACTTTTCTTCAAATCTATAGTGCACTAAAAGTGATTCTAAATCTTTTTCTATACACTTTACTGCTCGATCTGCATCTTTATTCAAATGTTGTTTTAAGTTGTTAAAAGCTACTCGTGCTGATGATTCGCTATTTGCATACATCACTTGACTTAATTGTTCGTCAAAAGCCAATGATAATTTTTTTGATACTTTTTGTAAGGCATTCTTTTTAGCATGCACCCAACAACGGGCAGTCACTGCTTTGGTAAAGTACTCCTTAAACTTTTTCTCTAACCCAGGCAGACCATCCATTACTCCTATTTGAACTTTGTTAGTGTTTAACCCACGTTGTATTAAACTAGTAAAAACAGCCTCCCATGAATCTGCACTGTCTTTCTGACCTGGCTCCATTGCCAGTATACTAAAGGAATTCCTGTTATTTATACCTAGAACAACAAGAGTTGGTTCTTTCTCAGTTGAACCACGTCTTTGAACTTTAAAATTTGTACCGTCAATAAATAAAGCCCAATAATCTTCATCAAGTGGACGTTCCAGCCACTCTAATGCTTTTGGCTCCAATGTGGCTAATGAGTTGTGGACTGTTTGTGGCGATACTTGTACGCCTAATATTCTTTTTGATATTAGGGACAATGTTCTGTTGGATATGCCAGACAAGTGAAGAGCGGCCAGATCTTGTTTTAAACGGCTATCCAATCGTTCATTTTCAGGAACAATCACACTTTTAAACTTACTGTGACGATCTTTAGGTACGCGTAAACGTAGTTGACCAATACCCTTTAAAACAAATTCTCTTTCGTAATAACCATTTCTTTTATTACTTTTTTGTTCTGGCTGACCCAAGAAAAATTCCATCTCAGCATTTAAAAGTTTATTCAAAGAATCTGATACTGATTTTGAAACTTCATTGGTTAATTCTTCAAAAGCTTTTATTTTATTTCTTTTAAATTTATCTATTGCTTTTACAATGTAAATCGTCGAGCTGCCACACATGACTCTTATAAGTCAGCGTAATCTTTGGGGGTATAGGGTTCTTTGCCTTTGTGGAGATCTTCGACTAGTTTTTTAAAATATTCTCTTGGATTTACATTGTTGAGTTTACAAGACTCTACTAAGGAAAATAATATGGCTGTTGTCCTGGCCCCTCTTTTTGAGTGAGTTCCATACCAAGTTTTTCGACCAATAACTGGACTCCTCATTTGCCGTTCCTGTGAGTTGTTGTCTATGGGTAATTCTTTATTTTTTATAAATAACGTCAACCCCTCATAATTTTTAAGGAAGTACTTCATTGCAATAGCTATCTTACTTTTACTAGAGTAGCCAGCTACATTTTCGATAGCAGTTTCCTTCATTTCCTCAAACAATTTTGTCATTAACCTGCGGACTCGTAAAACCCGACTTGGGGGACGAGCTTTGGCTATCTTTTCCAATCGATAGATCTTTTTATACGCCTCTATAAAATACTGTGCCTCATCTGTATACTTCTCTGCGGCTTCCTTAAACTTACGCCTCGCATGAGCATTGCAATAAACGTTTTTTAATAGTGGCAGCTTGTTTTCTTTACGGTAAACGTTACTCACTCGTACGGCTTTGGCATAACCACTAAATACATCACTCACTAAATATTCACATTTTGATTTATTTAAAATCTCAGAAGCTACGTCACCACTTCGGGTGTCGTGGATCTCAAAATAACTGCTTCTCCTTGTCGAAAACCCCCACAAGTACCAACTCTTATCTCCGTGGTCTTCTAACATCCTGTGGGGCGTTTCATCGGCATTTAATACTTTTTCAATTGTGATTTCTTTTTTTACTTTACTGTAAGCCCCTTCAACATAATCAGCCACATTATGAGTTGTCCCGATTAAACTCTGCGGCGGTAAATCCATTAACCCAGCTCTTCCTGCTATACTCGAGTACCTCTCTACTGGGATCAGGTCACAGTACTTACTTAAGGCTACATCCAACATCATCTCATCACTGTAACTAGAGCCTGGTTTTATTCTTGGTGGTGAAGGCGCTGTCACTATATCTCCATGACATTTACCACATCTGTACTTATGACGTTTTTGACGGATGACAAAAAATTGCTGAGGTACCGCTGTTAAAAACTCACTGTTCTCTGTCATCCCAGAGTCGCTCATCTCTGTGCCACAGCATTTACAACTGGGTAAGTTATCTAATGTCACTTCTCGCTCTATTAACGGAGCGTCAGGGTAGCGAAGCGACGGAAGCTGAACTTTCTTCTTCATTTTTTTGTTCTTTTTAAGGTGCTTTTTACGATCATTTTCGCTAGGTTCTCTCTCGGAACTCTTACCAAAATATTTGTTCTTGATCGTGATGTACTGCTCTTCTATGTAAAATGACTTTTGCTCCAATTCATTGTTCGACGCCCGAAGACGATCAACTTCTTTTTCAATCTGTTGTCTTATTTGCTGCTCACCACGAAGTAAAATTATTAATTCTTCTTTTGAAAATGTTGAAAGCTTATCAACAGGAATAGGTTTAAATAATTCTTTTTGATCCATTCGAGCATTACAAATTACACGATTAAATTTTGCAACGCACTCCCGTTGCGGCATGTGTTTTTTTGATAACTTTTTTTTATTTCACTCGGGGAATCAATAAATCTTTTCTCTAAATCTGCACCCTCAAAATACAATGAAAACTCCGCCTGAGTTAATACAATTTCTTTCTTGTAAAATGGATTTATCTTCGAAAACGTGCCGCGCTCTAAACGCTTGGACACTATAACTAATCCCGTGCCGTCGTAATATAGACACTTCATCGACGTTCTTAACCGGTTTATAAATACAAACAAATGACCCGAAAAGGGATCCTTTTCTAATACCGACTTTGCTTTGTTAAATAATGTGTCGTAAGAAGCCCGCATGTCCGTGGGCTCCTTACTTACATATATCTTTGTTGTACGATTAAAGGCAATCACGCGGCTTTCTTCTCCACTTTATTTAAAAAATCCACTAATTGATCCACTTGTGAAAAACGGATCACCTTATTCCTGTCCCACTTCACAGTAATAGGGGAGTTACAGTTATCATCATATACAGGCACTGATTCCACCTTTACCTCTTTAAATTCACTCTCAACAACAGCACCATTTTTTACCAGCTTCTTTCCTGCACGAATCAAAGCAGACATTTGACCTTTACTAAGCCCCAAATCCCTATAAAGATCTGCTGTACTGCCGGGCCAGTTTTGCCAAGCCTGTAGTACCTCAAGAATCACCTCGTGACTCATACCTTTAAGTGAGCCTTTTGGGGATTTGTATGTATTTAATTTTTTTCTTAATATTGTATTGTCCATCCTTAACACCTCCATGTGTTGTTTATTCTTGATTCTTAATTTAACAGGTTTTGACATTTTTAAAATGTGGGGAAGCTCGATGATTTACTTTACAATTTCTGGTACACTTATTTCTACTTTTATTAAACTCATTGATAGTGTCATATTATATGTTCTCCATTTAGTCCTATAAGTTATTCTTATGGAGACACAATTTTTTTTACGCTACCAATGTACAGACAAAGTTTGTCGTGGAAAGGGTGACAGATACGACATTCGCATAATTGATTCCAACCAATTTTCAATCCATCATCGAAATATACCATGTATTTATCGGCCCATTTAACTCTTACTTTTAGGAGACCTGTTTGATCACAGCAATTCCGTATGAATCAAAATGAGAAAGTCTGAAATTGCTCAATAGTTTTGCAATGTTCCCTGCCAAGAAAAGTAGACATACCTATCCACCCAGTCCTAATATGGACCAGCAAGGTTTTAATTTGCGAATTTTTTGACTCAACGAGGGGGTATCGGCTCTTTCAAATAGCCACATTTTTAAGTGGCAAATTATGAAGAGTTTAGTTCGAGTTTTACCTGCAATATTGGCAAATCATAAATGAGCATTTTTATGCTGCTAAATAAAGTTACAAGGTGTTCCCAGAATCGGCGTTGACTGCCGACCTTCTGGATTAAGCGTTTTCCCTATCGCCAGAGGTAAAACATTTGTGAGAATAAGTGGGCTATTTGTGCCAGCCAAAAAAACACATTTGTGCTCGATGAAACACCCTTTCGTTTTTTGTTCATTAAAGGTGACATTTTCTATTTTAAATCTAGCCCGACCTCCAGCGGCGACTTCTTTGACGTTGTTTTCGTGTAAATAAATATCAGTCATCCAAGTGTTGTAATACAAAACATTGCTGTTGGTGTCTGTGACAGAGTACTCGAGTAAATTGACAAAAGTAAAATCATCGGCTTTTTGATCTTGCTTGATGGGCAGTTTATTCGACCACTGGTAATGGTGTTGTAGACCCACTGCATCTTTAAAGAGCCATTCTTCTTTCTGCTCATGCAAATAATCATACCAAGAAAATAGCTCCTTATTTCTTTCTGGTTTCGCCGTGATGATAAATGACCAGCCATTTTCTTTGAGCTGTTTGGTGATAGGGGCTGTAGCGAATAAGTTATCACCCGTCATGCAAAAAGATCTTCGTGGGTAAAGAGAGTTTAGGTTTTTCAAGAGTCGTTTGGCAGCCGCTAGCTCGCAATCATTTTTTCGATATTCTTGGCTAGTGCCGTCGTTTTCAATAGGTTCAAAACTTAGGGTCAGCGACAATGGTAATACCAATAACAAGAAATAATTCCCCTTTTGTGGAAACAGAAACCTTGCTTTTAAAATACTTGCAGACAATTAAGAATAGGAATTAATTAATGTAACTGCTTGTTGGCCCGAGCCATCAAGGCTGATAAGATCGTACTTATCTAGAAGCCTAAACGACTGCACCTGCTTTTTTCGCTCCAGCCGCTGGTGAATTTTTTGTAGTATTTTATTGAAGGCCGACGAGGGAATCTTACTCAAAGCGTAACGAAGCTCATCCTCACTGGGGACGGCTTTAATCAGGAAAAAATTCATTGAGATTCAAAATGGCCACGCTGTTATCTCGGAACTCCCGAACAAAAGATCTTAGAGACCGATAACGAAACAAAAACATACAAAGCCCCAACAAAACAACTTCACCCAGAGGGTGATGGCAGCTGGCGCGACGTCGTTTCTCTGGCACGCACTGATAAACCCACTGCACCCATTAGGGGAACATTTTATAAATCAATTTAAAACTTTTTGAACAATCCTGAAGTTCGATCAAATGATGCCTCTCTTTAGTTGCCACAAATATTGCTTCCAGAAAACACTTCCGCGAGTTGTTATGAAATAAATCTGATTTTTATCATTTCTGTATTGACATCGCTACCATAAAAGTTATATTCGTAGATTCATGGTGCAAAAAGAATTTCAAATGTCCTTGTTTAATATGAGAAGTCCAAAGATCTTTGGCGCTAGCTTGCTTAAAGCTTCCAACCCGAAGACAAAAAGACCTATATCGACCAAACACGCCATGCACTTGGTGCTGAAATCCAAATACACTAAAGGCAGTCGTAGTTTTCTGCGTAAGGCGAATCGTGAGGCCATTGATTGCATCTTAAAATCCCAGGCCAAGCGCTGGGGTATTCGACTTTATAGATATGAAAATGTTGGCAATCACTTGCATATTCTTTTAAAAACTGGGCATCGGAGGTGGCTGGCCGGTTATTTGCGTTCGGTAACAGGGTTGATTGCTCGTCATATTTTGCGGGCCGAAAGAGGTTGTGGAAAGTCTATACAGTTTTGGGATGCTCGGCCATTTTCACGAGTGGTGACTTGGGGCAGAGCTTATAAAGCTATTCATAGGTATTTCGATAAAAATCGTATGCAAGCTGTGGGTTTTAATTGGGAAGATTTTTCTAGCGAGTTAGGGCAGACATTGGCGGATACTGGCTAAGAAACTGGCCTCTAGTCTTAAGTTCGGGAGCGGCACAGCTGTGAGAAAAGATAAAATTATAGGTACCTAGGGCTGGCCTCTGCTGCGATAAACAAACTCATACGGAATTGCTGGTTTGATCACGAACTTACTGGACTTCCTTTTTTCTAAGCAATAGTTTTTACTGGACATTCGCTTTCTATTGGTGTGCGAGGGATGGCAAACAAAGCATAATCCTACTGATACGCTTTAATCGCGATTATCTATTTAAAATATCTTAATACACTAGAGTATTGATCTGTCCAAATGGGATACTCATTAGCTTCAATCATAAACCACTGATTGAGAACTTGGCGTCGCTCATCTTTAGGTGAAATTAACAAGACCCATTCGCTAGCAAAAAAATCGGTGCTCTCATCACCTTGTACATCGCGGTAAAGTGCCACTTTATTTTGTGTTTTCGCAAGATTTCCTAAAACATTAGATAAATCTAAAAAACGATTGGATACGTGAAATAAAATAAGCCCATCTAACTTCAATCGACTCTCATATAAGCTTAAAGCTTCTTTCGTTAATAGATGAAAGGGTATAGCATCGGAATTAAATGCATCAACAATTATAATATCGTATTTATTTGCGCCTTCCTTTTCTAACTGTTTTCTGCCGTCGCCAACAACTACACTCCCTTGTCCCTGAAAGCATTTATTGTAAGTTGTAAACAAGTCACTTTGGGTGGCTAATTTTACTATCTCACTATCAATCTCTATAAAATTCCAATTCTGTTCTGGTCGTGAATAACATGCCATGGAGCCTATACCTAAACCAATGACTGCCACTTCGTGAAAATTAGAACTAAAATTATTAAATACTTCCGCTAGTGGACTGCGTTGGTGATAATAACCCAGGGCTTGTGGGCTCTCTCCTATTCTTTCTATACCATGCAAAGTTTGACCATGTACGAATACATGTCTTTGGGGATCTTTTTTTTGTAAAACCTGAAATGCACCATAAAAACTTCTGCTTTTGAAATGCACTTGATTTTCTCTATCCATAACTCCACTCCAAACCCAAAGTCCCGAGCAGAATGCGAGAAGAAAAACCAATGGAGTCTTTCTTAATAAAAAAAGCAAACAAAAATAGACAACCATGGATTCTGCTTTAAATGGTAAAAAATAGAACAATATGGGCAGTAAGACGACCCATCCAAAATACTGGATTCTTTTGATATCTTTGAGTGTTAAATCATTTAAAAAAGTCACAGCAACAAACACCAGAGAATAAGGATATTCCGCGATACTATTAAATGCTATAGGAGCTACGAAAGATATTAAAAAGCCAGCAAGGACTCCCCCCACAGCTATCCACAAATAAAATTGAGTCAAATGACCTACCGAAGGTCGATCTAAGTAAAGGCTTCTATGGCAAAGAAAACACAAAATAAATAAACCCAAAAAATGAACAACAAGCACAAGGCTCAAGGGTTGCACAACATTGCCAAGTATAAATATGGCCAATATTAAAATAAAAAGAAAAGAAAGAACCTGAAGATACTTTAGCTTTATTATATCCCAAGGAGTAAATGCCAAAGCGAAACTCAATAAATATATGGAAAGGGGTAAAATCCAAAGTAAAGGTAGGGGCAATAGCACTGAAGATAAATAATTTGTGACCGACATCATCATGGCTGTGGAAGATAAAGAAAGCCATAGCCAACGCAGCTTTTGACCTCTAGCTATTGGCAGACTCTGTATTTCTAGCTCTGGAACCTGCAATTTTTTATTGTAAAATATTGTGAAGACAAAAGTTGATAAAAATAAAAATCCTAATATATAAATTCCCACTTGCTGACCCGTGGTAAAAAAATATTCCATTACAAAGGGGTAAGATAAAAGGGCCAATAGGCTGCCTACATTACTAAATACGTAAAGCACATAAGGATTCTTCCCACCCAACCAAAACTGTAATGTAGGAGAAAGAAGGGAAAGACTAAAGTAGGACAGGCCCACTGTTAGTGAGAGAAGAATTAATATTTTAACCTGTGGCAAATCCACTTGAAAGGGCAAATCCCAGGCCATATTATTTTGCCAAAAGAAAAGTTGAACCAAAGAAAGAATTAACAATATTGACACTGCCATTCGCTGTAGGTTCCAACTCAATTTTTTTACAATAAAATGACTAGCCCCATAACCCAACAAAAGTACAGTTTGAAAAAAGAGCAAACAGGTTATCCAAAGAGTATGTGAACCACCAAAAATGGGTAGCAAAATCTTTCCAGCCATCGGCTGTACTAAAAAAAGTAAACTTGAACTAATTAAGATCGCAAAGGAAAAAAGTATAAGCAAAGAGGCACTCCTGTGGAACTTATTTAATTATTTCTTTTAGATCACCAATAACCAATTTTACCAAATGGCTTTGTTGACGACCTTTTAAAAATGCCAAACTAATTTTATTTTTTAATGGCGTACCTGAACCCGGGAAATTGTACAAATTCACATTTTGACTTTTCAAGCTTTCTAAAAAGTGTCCAGGAAGAATTCCTGCCCCCAAGCCCTGTAAAATAAAACTGGCAATGGCTTGTACATCCATAACCGTAGCTCGAACATTCAGAGTTAAATTTTTTCTTTTTGTGTGGTGCAAAAACCAACGCCTTAATACAGGTTCATCTTTTTGATAGGCAATATATTGTAACTCTTCAAAATAAGATTTTCTATTTTTCGGCGGGCCAAACTTTTTTAGATAATCTTGAGTCGCACACAAGATCAAGGTCTCCTCGGCCACTTTTTGAGTTTCAATATTTCTGTCGGAAACAAACTCATCCACAAAGGCAAAATCCAAGTTCCCCGCAAGGAGTTGACTTTGAATTTTTGATGCAAAGTCCAAGGCTATATTAAATTTTAAATCGGGGTATTTCTTACCCAGGTCTGCTAGTGCAGGGATAATTTTATGTATACCAAATTCAATGGGCGTTCCTATGTTCACTTCTCCAGATAATGTCACTTGAGTTTGTGAAATTTCTCCCAGTGCTTCCTCAATATGCTTTAAGGCTAAACGAGTTTGGAAATACAGCTTTTGGGCTTCTTTGGTTGGCATTAATTTTCGATGAAGTCGATCAAACAAAGGAGCATCAATACATTCCTCTAAGGCCCTGATATGTTGTGAAACTCCACTTTGGGTCAAGTGAAGTTCTTTGGCCGCAGAAGTCATGCAAAGTCTGCGATAAACACACTCGAAAACCCTTAAGTAATTTAAATTGATATTTTTTAATAGCATCCTGATAAGCTTAAAGTATAAGATTTAAAGAGTAAGAATAAGTTGTTAAAAATAGTTGGTTTTCCCGATTTTTACACGATTCTTTAGCTTTTAAATTTAGATTATTTTCAAAAATACATTCTTATATATATGATATGCTTAATAAAAGGTCAGAATAAATAAAACTGCCGATGTTTTAAGCATCGGCAGTTTAAAAAAAAATCCCAAAGCTTTGATCTTCGGGAAATTGTTGGGGGGGCTTATTTATTTATAAATTCTATAAATAGTTAAATCACTGTCTATGTCATTAACTACATATTTTTTTTCTTTTTCAGTATTGGGATTAAGACTTTGAATTGTGAATACTGACCTTGGATTAGCACCCAAAACCAATCTTCCAAGAATTTTTCCTGCTTCCTGGTCTACAACAGTTAAAGTCACATCCCATTCAAATTCTTTAAGATCTTTACAAAAGCGATTTGCATGATCTTCAAATTTAACTACTAATTCATTTTCAAATGATCCTTCATATTGGCTTGCTGTATGTACATCTGTATTGCAGTTGTCTTTACCTTCAGACTGAATAGCAAAGGCAATAGTTTGACCTTCCATTTTTAACAAGAGTTTAAGGACTTTAGTGTTATCATTTCGAGTTAAAGTTAGATCCACTCTTTCTACATTAGACAACCAACCGCTGGCTTCCAGTACCTCAACTTGCTCGGCTTTAGCTAAGGGACGATCCCAATCCGGCTGTAAAATGGCTTGAGCTTTTAAGACTGCGATTTGAACTAAGATGATAGCAATTAAAATTTTCATTTGATTTCTCCCCTGTGTGAATACTTTTATAAATGTATTTTTAAATTATTTAAAATTATTTGGATTAAGGAATGTAAATTAGAAATACTAATGGGAGTCGGTGCCAAATTGAATCTATTTTTATTAGCTAAAAATATTATTGTTATAGTTCGCTAATAAACTGAACTCCTCCGCCCTCCCAAGTTTCCTGAGTCCCCAAGCGATCTAAATCAAAAGTAAATAAGCCCCTTAGAAGGGCATTATGAAAGTGGAGTGTGTAACTTATATTTCCGCGCATCTCTACTTTCGAATTCTTATCATCTAAAGAGGAGCGCACTATAGCGGGACCACTGGCACTGTAAAAAGTCGTTTCAAAGCCAAGGGCCAAATTATCGAGTTTCCACCAAATATGCGGCAATAGGTTTTTATGGCGCACCTCTCCTGGACTTTGACGCCAAATTCTATCCACATATTGAAAACCAAACAACCATTCTCCTCCTAAAGCATAAAAACCTTCGTGTTGAACTTGATATTCCCCTTCTAAAAACTCAACACTTTCACCAATAACTTCGTGCCGTTTTAATAATGTCATTTGGTAATTGAGATAATGAGCGCCACTCAAGTGTTTTCTTCCTTTCAGACCCAAATACCTTTTGTTATAAAAGTGTTCAAAATTTTGATCGGGAAAAAGCCAATGGCTCTCTTTATCCGCGCGCAGGGCTAGTTCAAAATACTCAGATCCCTCTTCATTCCAGCGGCGAAACACGCCGCCAAAACTTATTGGTGAAGGATCAAATTTGTCGGAGCCTTCATTGCGTTCATTTCTTGAAAAATCGGCAGCAGTATAAAACAAGCGATAAACTTCATTTTTTTCAGGTTTATAAACAAAGGCTGCACCCACATCATCTTCGCTTTTGTATGTGCTACTATTGCCATAAATGGCTAAGCCCCAATTTTGTTTGAGCCAATAAGTCAACTCTATAATGGGAGTATTAAATTGCTCCTCTAAATGACTTTGATCAAAATAAACAAAATTGAAATCCAACTTGTCGTTTAATGCTGCTTGGACTTTTAATCTGTTTTCTGTGGCAAAACGACGACTACTCACACTGCCTAAAGATAAATCAAAGGCCTTAGGACTTTTAAGCCAATAAGCTTCCCAAGAAAATGGTTTCTGATAAGTCAGCATATCGGACTGATATTCGGAATCTATTTTATTCGAGGACTGTAGCTCTTTAACTTCAGCGCTTTGCAAATTCCTATACTCTGGGTAAACCTCATAGGCCAGTCCCATATCAGGAGCAACAATAATAAAAAAACCTAAGGCTAAATATTTTATTAGGCTACTAACTTTACAGCAGTGATAAAATTTTGGTGTAAATTCCATTAAATCCACCATTACTCATAATTAAGATAACATCTCCTGTTTTCTTAACAGATTTTAAGTGAGTAAGAATATCATCACTGTCTTTGCAAAAGAAAGCTTCTTTATTTTGTGATTTTAATTTATCAATGACTCTTTCCGAAGAAAACCTTTCCGCTTCAGGTATTTTCCCTTGATCAAAAGCTTGGGGTAAGAATATCACATCCGCATGTTTAAATGCTTCTATGTATTGGTCTTCAAATATGTTTCTGCGGGAAGTGGCGGATCGGGGCTCATAAATGGCTATCACTCTCCGACCAGGAAATTGTTCTCTCATACAAGAGATTGTTAACTCAACGGCTGTTGGATGATGAGCAAAATCTTCCACCATAGTGATTCCATGAACTTCGCCAATTATTTCTTGCCTTCTTTTAACACCTTTAAAATTGGCTAAGGCTTGCATAATTTTGTGGCTTGGCCAGTTCAATTGGTGAGCAAGGGCAAAGGTGGCCAGAGCATTCATTGTATTGTGGGAGCCAAAATGCTTTAAAGCTATATCTGCAATTCGCCTGTTTTTATGTAAAACTGAAAATTGATTGCGACCCACTATGTTTTCTCTATTTTTGACCTGGTAGTCCCCTTGGTTCAATCCATAGCTCACTGTTTTTGCCTTGCAATGACTGAGAATTTTTTTAATATTTTTATCTTCAGCATTGTATACCAAACATCCATCTTCTGGAATCAAGGACAAAAGCTCTTTAAAAGCAGAAAGTATTTCGTCCAAATTATTATAAATGTCTGCATGATCAAATTCGATACTTGTTAAAATAACGAATTTAGGACGGTAGTGAATAAACTTGGGCACTTTATCAAAAAATGCCGTGTCGTACTCGTCACCTTCAATAACAAAATATTCACTGCTGTTATTTTCAGAAGGGGGATTGCGGAAGGATCTCGGAAAATTTAATGGCACTCCCCCAATCAAAAACCCTGGTTTTTTTCCACACTCTTCGGCCGTCCAGGCTAACATAGATGTTGTAGTCGTCTTGCCATGGGTACCAGCCACCACCAAACTGCAGCGATGGCCAATGGCCCACTCGCCAAGAGCCGCGGGTAAAGAGGTATAGGGAATGTCCGAATCCAAAAGGGCTTGTGCTTCTTCAAAATGTGCTGAGATCACATTGCCAACGATCACTAAATCAGGACGAGGCTCTAAGTTTTTTGCTTTATATCCTTGAAATATTTCAATGCCCAATTCATTTAATTGTGTTGACATGGGTGGATAAATATTTTGATCACTCCCCGTCACTTTAAAACCTTGATCCTTAAGTAGTCCGGCTAAACTGCCCATGGCTGTTCCACAAATGCCCATAAGATGTATGTGACTGCCCTTTTTAAGAGGGATAAGTTGGCTCGCTGGTCTTATCGTAGAATTATTCAAGGTAGAATTTGTCATGACTGAATTTTAACAAAAGTTTATTGATATGCCATGACTGAGCGCTGCAACAATGAGCAGGCTCTAGCCATTGCCCTCTTTTAATTCGCGAATAAAGTTTCTCATTGAGGCTTTGATTAATTCTTGTTTTTTATCAGTTAAAGTATTTATGGCTTTTAAACTCTGTGAGTTTTTTTGTTGGTACAAGGGGTAAACCACTTCCGCTGCATAATGGGAGGGATCGGCTTCTAATAAGATATATACTACTTCGTATAGACTCTTTAACTGCTCGTCATTTATGTTAGAAGTTATGGCAGAATGTACTGCATTTTTAACAAGTTCGTATCCATTATCCAATTCTGGATTTTTAGAATTCGATACAATGTAAGCCTGTAGTTTTTCAATGTGTTTAGATATACTCTGGGCAAAGGACTCTTGTGAGCTTGCAAAAGAAAATACTAAAATTAGATTAATTAAAAATATTTTTGAAGTCTGTTTTACTTTCACGATTGAACTCCTGGCTTTATATAAACGCCAATTAAACGACGACCCCGACCCACGTTTTTGTTTTTAGATATCCCAGTGCGTGCATTGGGACTGTAGTAATCACTAACAAATCCTCCCTCACCTATATCTCCTGTTTTAATTTCAATATGCCCTGATGGTCCCCCATTATAAACTAAAATTGCCCCCTTGGGAGCATCATAGGGTGACTTAATTCTATTCTTCCAATCGGGTTCATCCATTAAATTTATATAAGCTTCGGCCTTTAAGCTGGACCCAGCATTTTTAGCACGCCTTTCTCCCGATCTCTTTGCAGTTAAACCAGAAGCTAGCAATGCATTTTTCACAAACATATAGCACACACCAGCACTTGCCCTTTTTTTCTTCCTCATGGCGTAATGAATCATATTTTTCACTTGATCACTCGAAGAATAGGATTTTATAGCTGCCTCTAAACTTAGTTTCTTGCTATCAATGGCCTCTTTTATAATTTTACTTTTAGCACAATCCAAACAAGGTCCTTGCGCCTCTGTGAACTCTTCCTTCTCAAGTTCCTCATCGCTGGGTACAATGGGCTCCATCTCCATAACTTGATCTTTAGGGACATAGCCAATGCTTGAATGTATATCTATATCCGTAGTTTTTTGTGTAGCTTTAGTCTTATCTGTAGCTTTTATTTGCTCTATATCTTCAATAGATATATTTTTAGTTTTATCAATTGATGTATTTCCATCAATAACTTCTTCACGAGTTTTAGTTTCACTACTAGCTTTCTTTTTAACTAATTCCTCATTTATATCCTGAGCATAATCTTCTTTATATTTACTTTTTAAACACTCATTATGATACCTTAGTTTCACTATTAAAATATCTTCACTCTCTTTGGATGGCCCAACAATATCGATGGGATCATAATTTTGGAGCTTACATAAAACTTTATCATCTTTTTGGGGACCACTCCTCACTTCGAGTCCTTGGGGGGAGTTAACTACATAAGCATCAGCAGTTTCTTTAACTGGTGTAAAATAAGGATAAGTGGGTACCCAGCCATATTTTTTTTTGCAATTTTTTATGTTTTTTAGTGAAATCTGGTACCACTTTCCATCAGAACTCACTTTATTGATAGGAAGCTCCATGCCCTTTTCTATTTTACATAAAGAATGGGATCGACTTTCGGTAGATGAAAATACATTTAAAAAAGGAGCATTCACTTGACCTAAAGTAACTCTATTTTCAGCCAAGACTTTAAAAGAGTAACAATAATTACAAATAACAAAAACTATAAATTTCAGTAAATATTGAAATGTTTTAATCCCCATCCTTGTATTTAACAATATTCACCGACAAAAGACCAAAAAACATTTTGGATCAGGACTTTTTTAAGATAACTGTCGTGCTAACATCTTGGATATTTTATTTGTGAAATCGACAAATAAGATCTAGCCCAATGGACTTATTCGGTTCTCTCACCGCAAAAGTCTCCAAGGGAGTCAATTGCACCTCTGCGGTGACAGCCACTGTGGCTTCAAACAAGTGACCACCAAAAACTTGAAAGTCCGGGCCAGAGATGGAAGCATGAATATGCACATAGGGCTCGCCATTTTTTAAAGTCAAATTGCCATGGGCCGATACCAATTCATAATCCCCATCGCTAAAGGTTTTTCTAACATAAGTTTGATTGTGTAAATCGTAGTAACCCAACTCCACATTTTCTAAGGCGCCAATTGCGTTAAAAAATGCGCCTTTTACACTATGCTCTTTACAGTATTCTGTAAGGCCAGCTATAAAAGCTTCACCCTTAGATAAAACAACTAAATGAGAATTTTCCTGCTGGTAACTTAGCAATTATATCCCCACCTGCATATAAACCCAAGCGGCATCATCAGCTCTGTGATGAGGTGCCACCTGCTCTTCTGGGCGACCAATTCTTGAACTTTCAAATCTAAGCATTATTAAGCTATTAGCTTCAAAATAATGTTTTAATCCATAACCCAATTTCTCAAAGGCATCTGCAGGAAAATCTTTATTAAATAACCATCTATCATATTTAACTTGCAAAATGAGTTTCTCAGTTAAAAAGAAATTCACTTGGCTGTATATACCCTCTGACTCTGCATCTAAGATATTGGCTTTATATGTGGCATCCACAGGAAATCCTGCCGATGTTGAGGCCTTATCATTAAAGTTTTTAGCATTGGCATATTCAAATATTACATCGGCCTTAATACGTCCTTGAGTGAATCTTTCCAAAGAAAACATCCCATACAGAGCTCCCGCCCAGGGGTTTTTTTGACCCTCTAATCTATCATGAAATTTGTAACTCATCCCCACCGTCACAGGAAACCAACGAGATGATGACGAAAAGCGAAAATTAGAAACGCCTCCCCAAAGTTCGGCATTTCCTGGTGCTAAGGCCGCATTGGAGGCTTCTCCATTAACAACAGCTAAATCATAGTGAAAAGCTTCAAAGGGCTGTCCGGATAACATGGCTCCAGCTTCTAATTTTAAATTGTAATTTGAAAGTGTTTGTAATTTCGTATATGTGCGATGTTCATCTGTTAACAAGCCAAAAGGAGCATGAAACCTCCCTACTAATATGTATTGTGGTGCCCAAGACGTCTCTGTGTCATCGAAAAATCTCCACCTTAAGTAACTGTCCCAAGCGCTGGAATTGTAAATGTCATGGGAAATCACGGCTCTCACTTCTGTATTTTCTTCTTCGGGGGTGATGGCAATAGAACCGCCAACAATGCCCGACATCATAAATAAGCCGGAGCGATCACTTTTTCGATTGCTGGGATTGTAATGGGCCATGCGCATCTCTGCGCTCACAAAATCTTGGCTAGCATATTTTGAAATTTTAAATCCATGAGCCCCATACAACTTGCCTGTTGTGGTCTTAAGACCTCCCCCGGCAGGACTAAAATGACAGCTTGTACAACGATTTAAATTATGACGAAGTGCAAACTCCGGCCTGGCTTCGACATTTTGTGATAACAACAAAAATATTGAGACAAAAAAGGCATAGAAACCCTGACTTCTAACTGTAAAATTCACAAACATACCTCCGCGAAGTTGCAAATGAGTTTTTAATGGGAGAATGAATACTTGTCATTAACTTAGTTGGATTTTTATTTGGTTTTATTAACTTAAATATAGAATTGGCCCGGATATTGCCCTTTAGTTTTAGCAACTGAAAGAAAGGATCTAAAGATGATTCGTAATTTAGGAAAATCAGTAAGTTATGGCTTTATTTTTATAACAGCCCTTGTATTATTTTCGGCATGTGACAATAAGGGGCCCCATCAGCCCTTAAAAACTCAACCAACTGGGTCCAATAAGGGTGGTGTTTCGCAAGAATCTGATAAAACAATTATCGGCCCCTCCTACCAAGACATTCAAACACTATTACAAAACAAATGCGGTGCTTGCCATGATTGGCATACCAATCAAGCCAAACTAGAAGCTACAATTATAAAAGGCACACTGATTGAGTTTATTTGGGAAAAGAAAAATGTACCGGCAGCCATGGAAGCTTTTTTAAAAAATAGCCTTTCAGACGAAGAGAGGGCACAAATTCGCGATTACGCCCTTGCCTTTTTATATCAACAAAAAGTAGCAAAAACCCAAACAGGGAAAGCAAAGGCGCCAAAAACTAAAAAAGTAGCTGTTGGTGATAAAACCACCGCCCCAGCATCTGCTTCTTCTGATAAAATATCAAAAGCAGAGTTAGACCAACTTTCCGATGAAGAGAAATTTAACACCATCAGCAGCTGCACAGCTTGTCATGGAGTTACCGGTATCAGCGAGATCGATGAGACCAGCAAAACCAATAGTGTTCCCAATTTGGCTGGACTCTCGGCGGCATACATTTCTCAGCAACTCAAAGCTTTTAAACAGGTCAGAATGGATGAAAAAGGGGAATTAGTAATCCAGGGTTCCGACTTAAATGTTGTGGCTCGCAAAGATTCTACCCCTGCCCATATTATGAATTTAATTACTCAAGACCTTACTGAGGCACAAATTGAATTAGTGGCTCAACATTTTTCCAAAATGGAAGCCAATCAAGGTACAAAAGAAGATTCCGACGGAAAGTTTAACAATTGTCTTGGCTGTCATACGGGTCAGGCCGAAAGTATGGGTCCACGCATCCGTGGTCAAAAGGCTGAGTATTTAGCCAATCAATTGCGTGCTTTTAAAACTAGCACTGGAATTCGTAAAAATGCAATTATGTCAGGAGTTGCCGATCAAATTGATGACAAAGACATTGAAAGTTTAGCAAAATATATTAGCGAATTAAAAACACAATAAAAACGGAGTCAAAAATGAAAAGTATAATTGTATTATTAGCGATCACATTAACGGCACCCCTCAGCTTTGCCAAAGGGGATGCTAAAGCCGGTGCCAAAAAAGCTACAACCTGTGCGGCTTGCCATGGTGCTAATGGTGTAAGCACCAATGATTTGTGGCCCAGCCTAAAAGGACAAAAAGCTGGCTATTTAGCTAAGCAATTGAATGATTTTAAAACCGACAAACGAAAAGATCCTGTTATGTCTGGACAAGCCAAAACGCTTTCTGATAAGGACATGCAAGACTTGGCTGCTTACTACAGCACATTAAAGTAGTATTAAATTAAAATTTTTATCTAAATAAAAAAAGCAGAGAATTTTTAAATTCTCTGCTTTTTTTGAGTTAATTTGTTTAAAATAACACGCCCTGCTCTGGGGATAATGAATTGTTGTTGAGAGTCTCATTACAATGTACGCCATAAATTCTTTTTTGTTGAATCTGATTTATCATTTTCAGAAAAAATGCATTGGAAAGCCTTGGTTTATGGGGGCTATTTAGTAAATGCAAGTTCAATTTTTTCACAAGCTCGTAGGCATCAATGTTAGGCCACTCGCTTTGTGACCACTGCACTAGTGGCAACTTCTCTTCTGATACCAACGCCTCTTGGAGCCTTTGACTGCGTTCAGTGGAAGTGGAAACATTTAAAATTGCAATATTGCCCACTGACTTTGTTTTTCTTAAAAATAAGTACGCCTGAATATCATCCAATAATTGAATTTGATGACGATGCAAGTTCCAATATTTAATATAATCAACCTCTTCATCATGAAAACGCTGCCCATGATCTAAACTATCTATAGCTAAAACCATGTAACCCTGATTCATCAATAACTCAGCCCACTGCCAAGTTTGATCTCTAGAGAAGATTTCTTCAGAGCCTAATTTTTTAGGGGCTCCTTCTTGATGGTGAAAAATCACCGTAGGTAATTGGCGGGGTAAATTTGGGCCAACTGGAGTTAACAAAAATCCCGTAACCTTTATTCCTTTTAAATTTCTAAACTCCACTCTTTTTTTAATATAATCTACTTTGTGATTTGTAACTCTAGCTTTTTGATTAGAACTGCCCTTTTCGCGTTGTGCCCAATGACTTACCAACAAGTCGATAGGATCAACTTTAACTTCAGGAACAAGGATTTGACTTAAGTTTTCAATCCCCAAATTTTTATAGAAATTCGTGATATCAATATCTTTAGCCATAGTGGGAAAACAACATAATAGTATAGCAACTACAAAAAACGATTTTCTTGCAAAAAACCTAAACAATTCCAGGCTCTGAAAGCCTATATAATAAGCAACCATACTGTAAATTAACACAAGCTATATTCAGAGCAAAAACCATACCTTATGACATACTGTAATAAGCAATAGGACCTGGAACCCAAAAGTGTTACAATTTTTGGATGCGTTGGTTAGTTTTCATTTTTTTTGGTTATGGGGCTGTAACTTTGGGGGCTACAAAAAAAGCCACGGAACTTCGACATTGGACAGAATATGGCAAACGCCTTTTTGGTGAAAGTTGGACTGTACAGAAATCTTCTATTGAATCTTTAAAACTCTACCCCCATTTGCGAGCCGAACTCATACAAGCCATTCAAAGCAATCAAAACAGGGAATTAGCTGCTGATATCATCGCCTCTTTAAAACTTTATAGTATGATGGACATACTGGTTAAGTACTCTAAAGAAGATCAAACCGGACACCTTTATTTGGCAATGAACTCTCTTATTACTAAAAACTCGCGGGAGTCGCTCATTGGCTTATATGCTTTGCGCTTGAAAAATAGCGATGCTTCCCTACCTGCAAGAATTATTATGATGGATACTCTTGGGCGCATGAAATACAAATTAGAAATAGCACTCATTGAAAATTGGCTGAGCAATGGAAACTTCGAAATTCAATCCAGCACTCTTAATTATTTACGACGACTCAAGGGTCAGTTTAGCAATAAGGAGTTCAAGAGTTTAGCGAGTATCGCCTTAGCTAGCCCTTGGTATCAGATTCGTTTGCAAGTGCTTTACTCACTTCCTTATTATTTTATTGATTTTTCCTCTTGTGAAAAAGATAAGAATAAGTACGTCAGAAAGCTTTGCCTAGAGAAAAAAAACTCTAAGGAGATCAATTGGTAGCTCCTAAAATCTATAAAGTTATTTATTGGAAAAATATCTCAAAGGCTATGTGTTTCGCATTACTAATGTTTATTCAAACATTAAGCTTTATGGCTGCCGCCACTATATCTGGAAATTCCTGTGAAAACACAACTTCTTATTTACAAAAGAAAGCTAAAATCAATATCACATATATTATTGGCTATAAAGATGCTCGCCCCGCTCGTTTCGTTGGTGACCGTTATGAACGAAATGTGGTCATTTATCACCTCACTCAAAAATGTATAGACAACAATGTTCTCTGTGGCTTTGAAAGAGATAAAAAAGACGCCTATCTTTTTAATAAACAATGGAATGGCAAAAAAATTAATTTAAGGATCATTCACAGTTCTGTCAGCGAAGATGACGAAGAAAATCGCAACCATCCTTTCCAATCCTGGATGAGCCAGCGTGCAAAAAAAGAGTTTTTATTATCTCTTCAGCAGGCCGATATTTTATTCTACAATGGTCACTCGCGAGCCGGAGGCGGTCCAGATTTTTCCCCACCTATAATTAAAAAAGACAATCAAGTCGACTTCGCAAAGTATAAAAATGGCTATGGCAGTTTTTCTTTGATTCTCAATTATTTTAAAAAAATTAAAAAGCCCTTATCCGTTTTAGGATTATTTTCATGCAATGCCACACAACACTTTGAAAAAGACCTATCCACAAAACAAAAAAATGTAATGCTCATTACAGCTCCTCATCTTATTTATTTCAAAGAAGCCCTCGACAAATCTATACTAGCCATGGACTACCTATTGCGCAGCGACTGTGCTTCTTTAAGTAAACTTCTGTGATGATAAAAACCCTTTTATTTTGAGTTGAGGGCTTTCTCGATTTTCTCAAGGCGAGCTTTGATTGCATCATTTTCTTGTTTTAGTTTTTCGTTTTCAGATTCAAGCTTCTGAACCTTCGCATCCACTTCGGTTTTATCAGCTTTAGAGGCAATTTGACGGTCTTGGGCCTGGATTTTCTCTTCATGCCCCATAACTTTCGCATAAAGCTCTTTAACAGCCGCTACGACCACGGAGACGATCTTTCCATACTCGAGTGACCTGTAGCCGTCCTCGCCTTTATTAACAACTTCAGGTAAGACTTCTTCAACTTCCTGGGCAATAAAACCCACTTGGTGTTTATTTTCAAAGCTCGAAGCTTTAGGATTGCTGCGTTCCCAATCGTAGAATACTGGGTTCAGTTGATTCACAATTTCAAGTCCCTGATCCACTGGGGTCACATTTGTTTTCAAGCGACCATCCGATACAGTTGTATAGTTCACCCAAGTGCCGTTTTGATAAAACTCGAATAATGTAGAAGATGTGTTGTAGCGGATCATACCGTTAAGACTAGTACCAGTAAAATTTGCTGCGCGTGGAACAACGATCGCACTAGTTGTCGTGCTCGTGTCGGTGACATCCAGCTTCGCACCAGGGGTGGTCGTACCCACACCGACGTTGCCTTGAAGATTACCAAGGATAATATTTCCGGAGGCCCCTGTTCCGCCACCTGCGCCAGGGTTAATGACAACATTAGAACCGGCTAGATTTTGCTGAACCCCTCCATTTCCTGCCGTGATGCTAATTGTTCCTCCAAAGTCCGAAGCTCCTCCGGATACCCCTGTAGAACCATTGCCTGCCATAATTGAAATGTTACCGCCCCTTCCATAGCTAGAATATGCATTCGGAGTGAATAAACTCAGTGAGCCAGAGCTTGCTGCGACAAAATTTGTATATCCCGATCCAAGAGTCGCTGCTCCGGAAGTCACAGATCCAGATCCTCCAAGAGTCAGTTGGCTTGGAGTCGTAGCAAGAGCTCCTTGATACTTTCCTGCGGAGAGAGTTACATTCCCGCCGTTGCCGCCATACCCAGCTGATATATCGACGTTTCCACCCAAATTAAAATTGGTTCCGCCTCCATTGGCCGATGAAATTATAATGCCTCCGGCAGGATTAGCACCTGGAGCATCGACAGCATTTGTTCCACCGATGACTTGCAAGACAGAGGGAGCAGCAGTACCTGCTGCAGCTATGCCGTCGAAAACATGTAATTTACTTGTCGGCACCGCCGTTCCAATTCCAACGTTTCCTGTTGGATCAATTGTCATTCGTGTTGCCACAGATCCTGAGGCTGTTGTTTTAAATTTGAGACCACCTCGCCCGTAGTCGCCGATATCTGAGGTATAGAAAGTCACTGCTGCTCCCGCTTTATCACTCAAAACTGGTCCGTTGAGAAAAAATATTCCATTCTCCTGATTCACCACAAATGGAGATTTGATTGCCAAACCGGCGCCATATCCGTTCGCTCCTCCATCAGGTTTATTTCTTTGTGCATCCACAAAGATATAGGCTCCCGAGTTATGATCTCCTCTCATCGTGACGGATTCAACCCCTGTGCCGGTATTCACCGAAAGCAAACCATGATTTCCCGCTGCCGTTGAACCAAAAGTAAAAACGGAGTTATTAGCGCTATTCTTTATTGCCATGTGCTCCCCAGTAGTGGCTGCTTTGATCGTTAATAATGAGGAGGGAGTGGATGTGCCTATACCGACGTTGCCGCCCTCAATTGTTGCGCCATATCCTGCTCCGGATTGAGTTATCGCTAAGGCCGTAGATGCCGAATTTGAGTTATTAACTAAAGGACCAGTCATAGTGCCACCAGCGAGAGGTAATTTTGTGGAATCTGTCGCGGATGGAGTTCCACAGGTGTAAGAATAAGTGGGGCCTGGTCCTTGAAGAGATATTGCAGAATGTTGTGGATTTGAAAAAGAAAATATAGCGGCATAACCTAAGGTTTCACTAAAAACCGCTCATTAAATGAGCAAAAGGAGAGCTGCTATGCTAAAAATAGTAACCGAAAAATCCGAATCAATCAACTTAGATGATGTAGTTAAAGAAGGGGCCAAAAAGATGCTCCAACAAGCTTTACAGCTGGAAGTTGAGGAGTATATTAATAATCATCAAAGCCTTATTGATGATTCTGGGCACCGATTAGTAGTAAAAAATGGAAGCAGCAAGTCTAGGAAAATCACTACAGCTGCTGGTGCTATTGAAATCAAGACCCCTAGAGTAAATGACAAACGTGATGGCTTTAAGTTTTCCTCTAATTTATTACCAGCTTATATAAGACGGTCCCCCAAAATAGAGAGTTTAATTCCCGCACTTTACTTATCAGGTGTTTCAACAAATAAATTTGATAAAATATTAAAGGATCATTTTTCTCAAGGCCTTTCAGCAGGAAGTATTAGTAAATTAAAAAGACGCTGGGAGGAGGAGTATCAGGTATGGAAAAAAAGTAAAATCACAGATGAGTTTGTTTACCTCTGGGCTGATGGGGTCAATGTATCTATTCGAATCGGAGAAGACAAGCGTTTAAACTTGTTGGTAATCATGGGTGTAACTCAAGATGGTGAAAAGAAATTATTAGCTGTAGAAGCCGGTTACAGGGAGTCTAAGGAGTCCTGGTTAGTTGTATTAAGGTCTTTAATAGCCAGGGGTTTAAACTGTCCTCTATTGGCTATAGCAGATGGGGCTTTAGGATTTTGGTCAGCCCTTGAAAGTTTAGAAGAATTTAAAAAAACAAAACACCAGCGTTGCTGGGTACATAAGATAGCCAATGTATTAGATAAGTGTCCTAAAAAACTTCAGCCAGCAATTAAATCACAGTTACATGAAATGATGCGGGCACCAGATAAAGAAACAGCGACTAAAATAAAAAATAATTTTTCAAAAGCTTATGAAAATAAATATCCAAAGATGGTTACTTGTTTAACTAAAAACTGGAATGAATTAAATAATTTTTTTGATTTCCCAGCAGCACACTGGCGTAGCATAAGAACTAGTAACCCTATAGAGTCATCATTTGCTGGAGTAAAGAGTCGTTTAAAATCAACTAAGGGTGCCGGCAGTATTAACTCTGCTACGGCCATGACTTTTAAGTTGTTAAAACAATGTGAAAGCCACTGGCTAAGATTATGTGGGGTTAAAGAGTTTACAAAGCTATTAAATGGGGTTGCTTACAAGGATGGCATTATTGTAGAAGATAAAAAAACCGAAAAGGTTGTCGCTGGATAACTAATCCACAACATTTTAAAATATCTCGTCCTTGAATGGTTAAATATTCACCTGCAACGCATGTCATTGTTGCACTATCAAAAGCTACTAATTGACCATTAGCGAATGTGTTATTTGAATCTTCAGAAAGTAAGGCTGCTGTTCCTAAACCTAAATTAGTGCGTGCGGTTGTGGCACTACCAAGATCACTTAAGTTATTTGTAACTTGTAAGAAATCTCCAGTGGCATTGGTGGCTGCAGTACCAAGTCCAAGACTCGTGCGCGCTTGAGCAGGAGTTTTCATCACTAAATTAGTGCCATCACCACTTACAAAATTATCGGCTGTGGGTGTTAAACCAGCTACATCAGTAAGTTGAGCATCGAAAGCTTGTACATTGGTACCAATAGCTAATCCTAAATTGGTTCTAGCTGTTCCAGCATTGCTTAAATCACTTAAGTTATTTGTTGAAACTAAATCTCCACTACCCGAACCTACTGTAACCCATGAACTTCCATTATAATATTTAAGGGCATTACTTGCTCCACTGTCTATAGCGATATCACCAGCTCCTGGAGTTCCAGGTAAGGCTGCAGGATTAACTCGAATAGGTCCTGCTACGTTTAAAAGTCTTGCCGGAGAAGAAACGCCTATCCCCATGTTGCCTGCGAAGAAAGAGGGAGCATTACTATCCGAGCTATAAATTGAATATCGGTTAGTTCCCTGAATATTGCCGACATAGAGACCGTATGCATTGGTTACCGTAGCTGAATTTGTGATTGAGGTTTTTAACCCAAATCCATCGGTGATTGTCCCCGTTGAATTAGTAATTGAAAAATCCCCACCCGTCATATCAAGGACTGTACCTGTTCCCGTATGAGTAGATGCTGAATTAATTGTTACATATTTCCCGGAATTTTGATTATTAGCTGTACTTGCTACAGTTAAAAAATCACCATTATAGTAGTTCGTTGTATAGTCCGCTGTAGGATTTGGAGACATGCTCATTTGCATTACTTTTCTAGTTCCTGCGTTTGATATTGAGGCACTTGTACCACTATATGGAAAGGTGGAACTTGTTAACGTTGCAATCACTCCACCATTGAAAGTAGAAAGGTTTGAAGAAGTAATTGAGGTTGCAGATAACGTACCTAAAACATTCGTATTACCAATTACCGAAAGAGGATAACTAGGTGTTGTAGTCCCAATACCGACATTGCCTCCCATAAAAGTGGCTGCGTGCCCTGCTCCGGATTGAGTTATCGCTAAGGCCGTAGATGCCGAATTTGAATTATTCACCAAAGGACCAGTCATAGTGCCACCGGCTAGTGGTAATTTTGTGGAATCTGTCGCGGATGGAGTTCCGCAGGTGTAAGAATAAGTGGGGCCTGGTCCTTGAATGGTTAAATATTCACCTGCTGCGCATGTCATTGTTGCACTATCAAAAGCAACAAGTTGACCATTAGCGAATGTGTTATTTGAATCTTCAGAAAGTAAGGCTGCGGTTCCTAAACCTAAATTAGTGCGTGCGGTTGCGGCACTACCGATATCACTTAAGTTATTTGTAACTTGTAAAAAATCACCAGATGCACTAGTTGCAGCCGTACCAAGTCCAAGACTTGTGCGCGCTTGCGCTGGAGTTTTCATCACTAAATTAGTACCATCACCGCTTACAAAATTATCTGCTGTAGGGGTTAAACCAGCTACATCTGTTAATTGTGCATCGAAAGCTTGTACATTGGTACCAATAGCTAATCCTAAATTAGTTCTGGCTGTTCCAGCATTACTAATATCACTTAAGTTATTTGTGACTTGTAAGAAATCTCCAGTGGAACTCGTTGCCGCTGTTCCTAAACCTAAATCACTTCGAGCATTGGCTGGTGAGCGCATAACTAAATTTGTGCCATCCGAGCCAAGTAAATAACCAGAAGTTGTACTGGGGTCTAAGCCAGCCACATCTGTTAATTGTGCATCGAAAGCTTGTACATTGGTACCAATAGCTAATCCTAGATTAGTTCTAGCTGTAGCAGCATTACTAATATCACTTAAGTTATTTGTTGAGACTAAATCTCCAGAACCAGAACCCGACAGTGATTGCACCATTGTGCCATCATAATATTTTACTAAATTGGCAGCATCGTCATACCATATTTGACCTGCGGCTAAACCTGACCCAGGATTGCCAGTAATTTGTGGTATCGAAGCTGAACCGTTTGATCCTGTGCGAACATACTCTGTGGGAGATACAGAAAGTAAATCAACTAAATTGGGATAATTTGTAGTGGAAAATACATTTTCAATATTTACTTGCGATAGCGAAGCTGTAGCCGTATTGACTTGAATAAAATCTGTTGCAAGCTTACCTTGCAGTCTTTCTGTGTTATCTGTATAGAAAGCATAGGGCACAGATTGAACTAATAAATTTTGTGTTAGAGTTTGTACTCCCGAACCGTCGTTAAAACTAATTAATACATCTCTGGAATCTCCCGGTGCTGGATCGTAAGTGCTTCCAACGGCACAAGTAAGTGAACTCTGTACGCCCAAAGTGTTGTCCATAGCTAAAGCTAGAGTATTTGTGTCTTCATAATTCACTCCACTGCGAGTTCCTGTGCCCAGTATCAAAGAAAAAGCACCCTGAGAGCCTGTCATATTTAAAACATGGGACTCTTCGTAAAGTAAGCAGGCATTACCATCTGAAGATAAAATTTGAATGACAAAGCTTACTGAAGCTCCCTCTTGGGGAAGATCACTGGCATTGAGAATTGTTCCTTGCAATGTCAGACCCTGTGGTGACTGTGCATGAACATTCGAAAGTAAAAAGAACGAAATGACAAAGGCAATAGGCATCGAAAAAACCATCTTGTTGGAAAGCTTGGAAATGCTAGAACAATATCGCAGTTGCAAGTAACTTCTTACTTGAGCAAGTATTTTTTTATTAAGGTTAACTACTGACATCCTGTTCATGATTAACTATTCGGATTTTTAACAGCTAGACTTAAGTCCCTTCTGCATCACATTGAGTCGAAAAAAAAAACTTAAATAAAGTAATAACTTTAGGCTCTTACTACTTTGTGGGTAACAAGGTTAATTTTGAACTGAGGAAAATAATTCTCAATTCGAGATTCTCATTCTGAGAACTGGAACTGGAACTGGAACTGGATCTGGATCTAGATCTATAAATTGGGTGAATCTTAAGAGTGCCTTAGAAACAAAAACGTTCATCCGTTAAAAATGAAATAGTAGGAATGGAGTGCGGTCGTTGAACTGCACAAAAACCTCTTAAGTTATAACAAAAGGCTTTTGGTTTAGTTAAATAGTTAAACATTGGATTCACTATCAGTTTCCAAAGAGTATTTTTCGTAATTTATAAATTGTTTGCGATGAATATAATAATAAACAAAGCCCATCAATATTCCTAAAAAAAGTCCTATTCCGTGAACACGATAACTCACTTGCATTTCAAAACTCGAAGGAAACAACACCACTAATCCTACACCGAAAATTCTTAAAGTTCTTGCCCATAATGTTCTCTGTCTTTCTATAAATAAATACATGCAAAGCCAATATCCCGCTAAAAAATAAACCCAACCAGAAGCGCCCACAAGCTTCACATGTGGAGGGTAAGTCCAAAGCGCAAATGCATTTGTTAATCCAGCTCCAATCAAGGAGTACAGGGGAAAGACTTTCCCACCAAAGTAACCAAAAACAAAGTAGCCAAAAATAAACAACATAAAACTATTAGACAAAACATGAAGTCCATCAGCATGTATAAAAATAGTCGTTAGCAACTGCCATATTTTTAGCTCTTCAAAGACGCTATAGCGCGAGGCCGAAAGTGCTTCCATCCAATTTTTATTTTTCCAGGCCACAGAGGAAACAACAAAACACAAGGACACCATTGAGAAACTTATCAAAAAACTATGAGCGTGAGGTCGCTTTGAAAACAAAGTCCCGACTAAATATAGACGGGACTTTACTAAAACTTTATTTTTTTTATTGAACTCATCTGCTGACAAATCGTATGCTACTTTCTAATCTAAGTTTTATTGGGCCATTGAAACCTGTTCGGAAGATTTCTTCAACTCCATCCAAAACCAATTCAACATGGGATCAGCATCAATAGATTCTACAATTTGAATATCTTTTAATGCTAAATTTTCTTGCAAAGGCTCCAAAGCCGTAATGCCAGGACCTACATTAATTAATTTTTTAACATGACAGTCCTCGATAAGATGAGAAATAATTTTTCCTAAGTCCTGTTTAGTTGAAGAAACACGTTGGTATTTCCCTGTGTTTTCTAAATGTTGAAACACTCCGGTTTCAGCCAGTGAGATTCCTGAAAGTACTGTGGAACTGCTCTGACTAAAAATTTCAGTAACTGATGCCACTGGTTTTGCCACTGGACTATCCAGAATCATATCTTCAAAAGTGGTCTCCCCAATACATACTTGCAATGGTGAATCTCCATTGACACTCCCCACAATATATTCTGGACGGCCAAATCTTCGAACATATCTATCATACAAACCAATTTGAACAATGGATGTCACCAAACTTTTAATTTTTATGTTACTCAAGTAAGTGGCATCTTCTGAAACCAGAAAATTAAAAAAACTAAAATTAGACTCCCCCAAGGCGTCCCATACTCCCTGAGCTTCCCGCACACGAATACTCACTTCTGGTATTCGAATCACACTGTCTCTAATCTCATGAAAGTCTAGTGCATTTAGACCATTAAATATAACCACATCTCGCATATTCCCCTCCCCATTTTCCCCTAGAGTCTTTTTTGACTCATGCTTTCTAAAAAGCAATTAACAGGCCAAACATTAAAGCTTTCCCCACTGCCTTAATGTGCGTTAATTACAACCTGACTCCCAATTTGGCACCAGAAAATAATTGCAACTTGAATATTTTATAAATTTATTAGAAATTAACATCCCGCATCTAATGCAAATTTAATCACTGCTATAAGTGATAGCCATAAGTCCAGAGGCTTCAGTTAGTTATATCTGTAATAATAATGACGTGTTAATATTTCTTCAATGGGTCTAAAGACATCGAGTAACCAATGGTTCAAAAACATCATAAGCCCTACAGGAAGACCACCTTTTGAGTGGCTTTATATTTATATTTTGTGTGCTTTAGTTGGATACTCTATTGCCGATTTAAATATCCTCACCTTTCGTCCACAAATGTTGCCAAAGAAAGCACCGCCTTTAAAGCCAAAAAGAATGATGAGACAAAAACTCATTTCCAGTAGCGATTTACGAAAAATTACAGATCGAAATATTTTTAATAATGATGGCCTTATTCCACCACCGCTTACTGATGGTGAAAAAAAGGGGGAAAACCTAGATGGACCTCCCGTTTTATCTAAATTACCACTTAAACTTTTAGGCACAATTGTTCATCTCGACCCCAACAAGTCCATTGCTACCATTAACAAATCCAGTGGTAATGAATCTGAATCCTTTCGAGTTGGTGAGCGCATAGAATCCCTGGCCGAGATCACTAAAATTGAAAGGCGCAAAGTCATCTTCCGCAACTTGGCCACACGACGTTTAGAATACATTGAAATTCCGGGGACAATCAAATTAATTTTGGCTTAAAAGCCCCGCGCGCAAAACCCACAACCATCACTGGTGATGAAGTCAAAAAGAAGGAGAATTTCCGCTTGCATTTCTAAAGACGATTTGGAAAAATACACCAGTGATCTCTAGCACTTTAAACAAGCTCGCATGGTACCCAATATTGTTCCTGGCTCAGGCGGAACCATCGATGGCTTTCGATTTGTGTCCATTCAACCCGACAGCATCTTTCTAAATTGGGATTTCAACCTGGTGACGTGATTAAGGGTGTAAATAATGAACCCGTAACCAGCCCGACACAAGCTATGGAAATGTATCAAAGTTTAAAAAGTTCCGATCACCTAACTCTAAGTGTAAATAGAGAAGGACGAGAAGAGGTTTTCGACTATAACATTGATTAAAAGCATGATTAACTAAGAGTGTATTGCAACGAGGAGCCCGCAATGAGATTTTTACTTTTACTAGCACTTATCGTCCCCCCATCAGTTGGGCGCAGGCCCCTAAGAAAAATGAAGTCGTCGAAGAGATCGATATTGAAAGCCTACAAAATGACAAAAGCTAAAATTTTCAGATGCCAATCCAGAAGATATCACTAACGAAAATTTTCCAGATTTAGTTGAAAGTTTTGACTATCCCAATACGGACATCGAACAAGTAGTAAAAGCCATCAGTAAATTAACAGGAAAGAATTTTATTCTCGACAATAATGTGCGCGAAAAATTACTCATCATTGCTCCTCACAAATTACTGTAGCCGAAGCCTCTAAAAGCCTTTTTATCTGCTTTAGCCATGAATGGTTTGACCGTTGTCCCCTCTGGAAAATTTCTAAAAATCCGCCAGGCCAGAGCCGCTCAAAGAGACAGTCTAGAAACTTACACCGGCGAATACTTTCCCAATACCGATCAAATTATTACTCGCATTATTAAGCTAAAGTACATTAGCGCAGACGAAGTCTTTAAGAATCTACGAATATTAAATTCAAAAGATGGAGAATCTCATGCCTACGCACCGACCAACTCCCTTATCATTACCGATTACGGTTCTCAAATTGAAAGAGTTGTAAATATACTACGCTATTTGGATGTTTCTGGCTTTGAAGAAAAGTTAGCCGTTATTCGCATTAAATTTGCCAAGGCTAAAGATATTGCAGAATTGATAAATAAAATAATTAATAAAGACGCCGGGAGCAGCGCCCCTGGAATTCCGCGTTTTCGTCGAACCACTTCACCTGACAAACCTGCCGGAGGTGGAGCTGAATCTTATTCCCTGGTAGTTTCTGATGATCGCACAAACTCATTGATTGTCGTAGGAAATGATGCAGGTATAAAAAAAATTAAGATTCTAGTTTCTCAATTGGATTTTCGTTTGCGACCAGAAGATGCCGGTGGAGTTCATGTCTACTATGTTCGCCATGGTGAGGCGGAAAAAATTGCTAATGTTCTGGGTGGGATTGCCTCAGAATCCAAAAAATCTCAACAAGATAAAGGTGGTAGCAACAACAATCCCTCATTTAACCGTAGCTCAGATAACAGTGGTGGGATTTCGGAAGCTGTCTTTGGTGGAGACGTCAAAGTTACCGCCGACAAAGATACCAACAGTTTAATTATTACGGCAAGTAAACAAGATTACGAAGTGGTTAAAAACATCCTTAGCAAAATTGATATTGCTAGAGATCAGGTATTTGTAAAAACAGTGATCATGGAAATGAGTGCAGAAAAGAAAATGGACTGGGGTGTGAACTACTACCAATTCGACAAAAACAGCAAAGGCATGGGTCGTGTAGGTTTTCGTGGAACTTCTAACTTGCAAGATTTGATCAATCCTGCCGGTGACAGTGGAGCCATTTTTGGCTTTGGTAGTGGTGAGCAGTTTGATATTAACATAGGAGGGGCTACCACTACTGTTTCCAGCTTAGTGGGTCTAGTTAAACTTTTACAAGGCAATGTTGGTGGCAATATTCTATCTACTCCACAAATTATGGCCATGGACAATGAAGAAGCCACTATCGAAGTGGGCGAAGAAGTTCCAGTCGGCCGTAAAGACACCACTACGGGTAGCTCTGTCACATCTGGAATCGAAAGAAAAGAAGCGACAATCAAATTAGTTCTTACCCCTTATATCAGCCCCGATACAGATTCAGTGCGGATGAAAATTGATCAACAAGTCAAGCAAGTCTCCAATCGCCAAGTTCAAGCTAAAGATTTAGCTGACTCCTCAGTGGTATTGAACACTCGAACAATTAAAACCACATTAGTTGTCGACAGTGGCGACACCGCCGCACTCGGTGGCTTGATGAACAATTCCGAAAGCGAAGAAGTAAATAAGGTTCCTATTTTAGGCGATATTCCCATTATAGGCTGGCTGTTTAAATCCAGAAGTGTCAAAAGTGCCAAAACAAATTTGTTAGTTTTTATTACACCTAGAATTATTCGAAACACAGAGGACAATTCTGAAGTTTTTAACAATAAACTGGACGAACGCATTTCTTTTATTCAAAGACATATGGGTGGGCGCGATCCCTATGGGTCCGAAATTGACAACCTACCTAGAAAAGCTTCGGCACCCAAAGTTAAGGAGGAGTTAGTACCCAGTTCTGATGTTGAAATTAAAGATACAGAAGATTCTTACCAACCGGAATCTCCAGCAGTAGAATCCTTTTAAAGAGTTTTATTGAGTTTTGTATATTAACCCGATGAAAAGTTTTCTAGTCGGGTTAAAAATTCTTAGATTTTCTTTGAATGTACAAGACTTTGACATTTTCGGCCAGATAGTTTCTCCTAATTAAATAAAACAAACTATTATTTGTTTTACTTAATTAGGAGAAACCATGTTTAAATTTAGCCTATTGATAATTGCGATTTTATTTTCTCAAGCCACTTTCGCCGAAAAAAACCCTAAACACAACAAAAAGTGAGATCCAATGGAATGCAAAAAAAGTGGGGGGCGAACATTTTGGTCTTATTAAAATTAAATCCGGCACATTAAATATAGAAAAACAACAGGCCGAAGTGATTGTCGACATGGATAGCATAGATGTAGCCAATCTTGATGGCGAATGGAAAGATAAACTTATGAATCACTTGCGCAGTGATGACTTTTTTTCTGTAAAAAAATACCAAACAGCCATATTAAAAATAAATAAAATGACAAAAAACAAAAATGGCTCCTACCAAGCCGTAGGAACTCTACAAATTAAAAATATAACTCAACCCATAAGCATTGAAGTCAAAGAAGAAAAAGGCGAATACACCGGAGAACTCACTTTTAATCGAACCCTATTCGATATTAAATATAAATCAGCTAAATTCTTTGAAAATCTGGGTGATAAACTCATCTATGACGAGGTCCAATTAAAGTTTAAAATTGCTACGAATTAACATAATTTATTGTGCAGGCTTAAGCTTTCCGCTATGCTGATTCAAGTATGGCCGAAAGTAATTTCCAAACGCTCTTGATTAAGAGCACCAGTCTTAATGAAAACGAAGTCAAGTCACTGATGTTACTGCCTGACAAATCCGGCGTACTCATAGAAGAAAGTTTAGCAAAACAAACATATAGTTCAGCAGAAGAAGCCCTCTCTGAACTTTGTCTCAATTTAAATTTAGATTTTATTAAAGACATTCCCTCCGGCGATATCGCTGTAGATCTAGTTAGAGAAATTCCCATTAATTACGCAAAAAGCCATGAGGTTCTCCCTTTCAAGGAAGATGCTGACAAAGTCATTGTTTTGGTCACCAACCCATTAAATTATAAAATACTAGATGATCTCAGAGTTTTGTTTAATAAAAAAACCGTACCCATGGTCACAACAAGTCACCGGCTTCAGGAAGCCATTAACCGAGTTTACGAAAAAAGTACAGCCGCCCTGGAAGGTCTCGACGACATTGAAGATGAAGAATACGATCTTGACGACCCCGTTATAGATTTACTAGACGCCGGAGATGACGACGCTCCTGTTATTAAGTTAGTGAACACACTTCTATTCCGAGCCGTAAAAGAAAAAGCCTCAGATATACATGTTGAACCCTATGAAAAAGACATGGTAGTTAGATTTCGTATTGACGGTATTTTGTTTGATATTTTTAAACCCCCCAAAAGATTACAAAACTCAATTACTTCACGTATAAAAGTTATGGGCAACTTGAATATTGCCGAAAAGAGACTTCCTCAGGATGGACGCATTCCATTAAAATTAGCCGGCAAAGATATTGATGTACGATTAAGCACTGTCCCTACTGCCTTTGGTGAACGCATTGTTATGCGTCTACAAGATCGCTCTAACGTAATTTTGGAGCTCACTCAGTTGGGTTTCTCAGAAGAAAGCTTAAAAGAAATCCCAAAAATCTTACAAAAAACCTATGGCATCTTTTTAGTTACAGGTCCTACGGGCTCAGGTAAATCGACAACACTTTATGCCTGCCTTCAAAAAGTGAATAGTGTAGACCGAAATATAATCACCGTAGAAGAACCTGTGGAACAAAGAATTCACGGCATTGGTCAAATTCAAGTGAATCCGAAAATAGGTTTAACTTTTGCCTCGGGTTTGCGCGCAATTTTGCGTCAAGATCCCAATATCGTAATGATTGGAGAGATCAGGGATTTAGAGACGGCAGAAATTGCCATCAATGCATCCCTCACAGGTCATTTGGTTTTATCTACAATTCACACCAATGACTCGGCGGGTGTGTTTCCACGACTTATAGATATGGGTTGCGAACCTTTTTTAATTGCCACTTCTTTATTGGGTGTAGTGGCCCAACGACTGGTAAGAGTTCTATGTCCTCATTGCAAAGAGAGTTACCAACCCAGCGATGTGGAATTACAAAGCTTAGAACTCACAAAACAAGATATTATTGGAAAAAATGTTTGTCGCCCCATCGGGTGCAACGAGTGCAATCAAAAGGGTTATATTGGTCGAACCATTATTCAAGAGCTGCTAATTATTAACGAGGGCATTCGCAGCCTCATCATGAAAAGAAAAGATGGAAACACAATAAAAAAACAAGCCATTGCCGAGGGCATGAAAACTTTCCGCGACCACGGCATTCATAAAGTACTCAATGGTGTGACTTCTATCGAAGAAGTCCTCACGAATACACAACTGGATTTATAATGCCCATATTTGAATATAGAGGCCTTAATAAACAAGGAAAAAATGTAAAGGGTTTAATTGATGCCGAAAATATCCGCGTCGCCCGTTCAAAGATAAAAAAAGACAAAATATATATTGTCGATATCAAGGATAAAACAAAAGCCGCAAGAAAAAACACAAATAAAAAATCCAATTTAAACAAAAATGTTGATGTCCAAGATCTTTCACTTATGACTCGACAGCTAGCTGTTTTAATTAAAGCGGGAGTTCCCCTTGTCGACTCCTTAGGAGCCGTTTCCGATCAAATAGAAAACCCCATTCTATCTAATATTATGGCCGAAATTAAAACCACGGTAAATGAGGGGGGGTCTTTAAATAAAGCAATGGCTAAGTACCCAAAAGTTTTTGATAAAATATTTGTTTCCATGTGTGAGGCTGGAGAAATGTCTGGAACCTTAGATATGATCTTACTAAGGCTTGCAGAATTTACAGAAGCACAAAACGAATTAAATGCCAAAATTCGCTCCGCCATGCTGTACCCTGTTCTTATGATGATCGTGAGCCTTCTTTTGTTGGCGGGAATTTTTATTTTTATTATTCCTAAAATGGTTACAATTTTTGATTCTTCTCCGGATCTCACCTTAGAGTGGTACACCTTAATGATTATTGATATCAGTGGGTTTATCGTAAATTATTGGTGGTTGATTTTAATTTTTTCTTTCATTGGTTCTTTTACTTTTAAAAGTTGGAAAAACACCAAATCCGGCGAGCGTCAGTGGGATCTTGTGCGACTTAAAATTCCAGTGATTGGAAAGATTATCCGTATGATTGCCGTTTCCCGATTTACGCGAACTCTTGCCACTCTCCTCACTGGAGGAGTGCCCATGCTCAATTCGATGTCTATTGTCAGAAATGTGGTTGCTAACGAAGTCCTAGCCGAGGCCATTGACAACGCCCGCGACAATATCAGCGAAGGGGAATCTATAGCTGCGCCCTTAAAAAAATCCGGCGAATTCCCTCCCCTTGTGATTCACATGATCAGTATTGGCGAAAAAACAGGTGAATTGGAAAATATGCTGTCTCAAGTCAGTGATGCCTATGATTTTCAAGTTAAAAACTCTGTGGAGGGCATGACTTCCCTTTTAGGCCCCCTTATGCTTTTATTTATGGGTGGCGTCATTGGCGTAATAGTTTTTGCTGTTATGATGCCCATGTTTCAGTTGTCTAGTCTTGGCGGTTAAAATATGCTAATTAGGTTTTTCGGAGGAATTTATATATGCAGAAAAAAATAAACACTCAATTTTTAAACAACAAGGGTATGACTCTCCTTGAAATTATGATTGTACTGGCCATACTTGGTGGACTCATTACAATTCTTGCCGGTCAGGTTACTAGTCGTCTTGCTGCGGCTCGTGTTAAAGAAGCAAAAATACAAATTGCAGAAATTGGTAAAGCTTTGGATATGTTTTACACGGATTGCGGTTTTTATCCTGAGGGTGGACTCGCAGATCTTGTCACTCAACCCACAAATTGTACAAATTGGGGGCCAGATCCCTATCTAAAAAGTATCCCAAAAGATCCCTGGGGCAGCGAATTTGAATATGAATATGAAAACGGTTCTTATGTTCTTCATTCATTAGGTGAAGATCGTAAACCTGGAGGAGAAGGGACTGCCAAAGACATCAACTCAGAAGAGTTGTAAACCCGATTTTGTGAATCCAACAACTGCCACTCCATCAGCATTTCTCCTGAGAACGCAAAGGGGATTTACTTTGATGGAGATTATGATTGTCCTTGCCATCATGGGCGCAATGGTGGCACTGGTCATACCTAAAATTGGCAATCGAAATAACGAAATAAAATCCGAAGTCAGAAAGCTCTCCACTTTAACTCGACAAGTAAGAAATCTTGCAAAACTTCAAAACTCTACCTATCGCCTGGTTTTAGATTTAAATAGCGAGGGAAATGATACTCACAGCTACTGGCTTGAGAAAGCCAATAAAGAAATTTTATTAACAGAAGATCGTGAGGAAAACTACATTAAAAGTATGGAGACTAAAGAGCTTAATCCTGAAGCCGGTGACCCCCAAGGCTTTACCAAAGACAAAAGCGTGATCAAGGGTACAAAAAATCTACCTAGAGATATGATTTTTGAGAGCATAGAAATATCCGGATATGAAAAACCATTGCGAGGAGGCAAAGTTTATATCCATTTTTTTCCCTCTGGACGTGTTGAAGAAGCTGCCATACACTTAAAACTGGACAATATTCAATGGACATTAGCAATACATCCTCTCACGGGAAAAACAGATATAGCCAGTCAATATGTCTCGCTCAAAGACATCACCAATCAATGAACTCTGCCAAAGGTTTTACCTTATTAGAAGTATTGATTTCTGTTGCCATCATGTTGGGAGGCATGCTCACTCTCGCTCTTATCTCTTCTGGAAATAATATGCGCATAAGAAAAACAGCCCTCAACAATAATGTGGCAGTTTTATTAGAGCGCAAGATGACCGAGCTAGAAGCCCTATATAGAGATAAAAACTTAGACGAGATTCCAGAAGAAGACAGTGGTGATTTTGGCTCCGATTTTAAACAATATCGCTGGGCCATGAAGAGCCAAAAATTTGAAATGCCCGATATCAGTTCTGTACTTATCAGCCGTGACGAGGGCGCTAATGATATGTTGCTAACTGTGATCAAACAAACTCAAGAGTTTATTTCAAAATCAATGAAAGAAGTCACACTCAGTGTTTTTGTCAAAACCCCCACCAGAGAAGTGGAATACTCTATTAGCACCTATTTTGTTACTTATGATGAAGAGTTGAATTTTGGTGGAGGGGGCCAATGATCAAAACCCATCAAGGCTTTACACTTTTAGAAATTATTATTTCCGTAGCGATACTGGCTTTCATTTCTGTTTTCACAGCTACAAGCATACAAAATGCCATAAAAAGTAAAGTTAAGGTGGTTAGTAAAATTGAAGAAACGTCTTATGTGCAAGATGCTTTGAAAGTCATAGCCGAAGATATCCGCTTGGCCTTTCATCATAAAGATATTAATATTGAATTGTTTAATCTTGCTCAGGATGAGAGAAAAAAGCGAGCGGAACAGAAAGCCAAAGAGGGTAAAAAAGAAAAAGGAACATCTAAAGGCGAAGATCCCCCTGCCGATCCCGTGGCCCCTATAACAGAAGATACCGCGCCAAAAGAACAAAAAACCTATAATAAAAAAGAAGAAAAAAAGTTAACACAGTTTTTAGGTCTCAATGAAAGTTTAGATTTTACTTGCTTGTGTAACACTCGAACTGTGGAAGATTCACCATTTTCTGATCAAGCGGAAGTGGGCTACTCATTGGAAGATTGTCGCGGACGCTTAGACAAACGCGTGCGAAGCCGTTGTCTGTGGCGAAGAATTTCACCAATCATCGATGAAGACATCAAGGAAGGCGGAACAAAACGAGTCCTACTTGAAAATGTAGAAAGCTTAAAGTTCCGTTATATTGGACCAGAGAGTGAAGAAGATTGGAAGCAAAGTTGGCAAACCAATGAAAATGGCGACGATCTTACGCAAAACAAATTTCCCTATGCTGTAGAGATCACCATTGAAATGAAACCAAAAAAAGAGGGGGCTAAAGCTTTTGCAATGACAATAGTGGCTCCCTTGAGCTTTCCCAATAATCAAAAAACCACAGAAGAAAGATTGAATGAGCAAAAAGAAGATACTACTAAAAAATAATCGCGGCGTCGCATTACTCATCGCCATATTTTCCATCGGTTTGATGTCTTTTTTTGCTATGGAAGTTTCTTACGAAACCAATGTGGAATACATTGTCGCTTCTCAAAAAATCAATCGTCTCAAGGCCTATTATGCCGCCAAGGCCGGAGTTGAAATAAGTCTTTTGCGCATACTTCTTTACAAAAAAGCTGTAGCCAGCTTTGGGGATCAGCTTGGCGAAAACAAGTCTATGTTAGATCCTATTTGGAGTTTTCCATTTGCCTGGCCCCCTTCGAAATTTGTTAACAAAGATGATGTTACTACTATCACCTATGATTCTTTGAAATCAGCAGAAAAAGAATCAATTATGGGTGCCACCTACATTACTTCCATAGAAACCGAGGGAGGTAGAATCGACATCAATGATTTGGGTTCAGAGGTAAAAGCCTTGCGGGATAGTACCAAGCAACAAATTTTAAAGATTTTCCAACAGGAAGTGGAAAACAATAAAGAATTCGAGAAAAAATATCGAAATACAAATTTTGAGGAGTTAGTTAACAATATTGCAGATTGGATTGACGAAGACAAAGAAAGTTTAAACGGGGGTGATGAAAAAGGCCCCTATCGCGATCTTCTCAAAGATAATCCTTCCGATTTTATTCCACCCAATCAACCATTAAAAACTACAGAAGAACTTCATATGATCGCGGGAATGAAAGACGATTTTTATAATCTCTTGAAACCTCGAATTACTGTTTATGGGGTAAAAGGAATCAATATAAATTTTGCAACACAAGACATATTAAAAAGCCTAGACTCACAAATTACCTCTGAAGTCGCCACTGAAATTATAAAGAGAAGAAACAGTCCGGAAAAAGGAGGCCCCTTTAAAAATGAAGACGATTTCATAAATTTTTTAGGAACTTTGATCAATACCGAAAAGTTTAATGAGGGCGGAATCCCTTTGTTTTTTGACAACCCTTATAATTTTCGCATCATTAGTACAGGTGAGTTTGCAAAAGCCACTAGTGAAATTACCGTAGTCACCTACGACATTGAGAATCTTGTGGGACGCTTAGCTGATTATTTAGACAAACAAGAAGCAGAAGAAAAGGGCACGCCTAAAAAAGAAGAAGAGGAAGAAAAGCCTGATGAAAGTAATGACAAAAAGGATCCAAATCAAGAGGGAGACGCAACTGATAAATCAAAGACAAAAAAACAAACTCCCATCCCAAAAGGTCGTCCTAGAATCGTTTTATGGCAGGAAAAGTAGATCACCTAATATCTACTTAGGTCTAGATAGAGGCTTTTTTAACACGGACAGAAATTTGAGTTAATATATTAAAGCTAGGAATTTCAGACCTTTAAGCCTATAATAGCCACATGTACGCCAAGCAAAGCTGGCGTTTGCTTGAAGGTGCGACGGTTAACAATAGTCGTCAAGTCCTTCCAAGGTAGCTCTGGGGACAGAGGCCTTGTATCGAGTCTTGCGCGAGTTAGGCAACGAAGCTCGTGAAGTGTAGACAGAGAGTCTGCAGGCCATTAGGTGGAATATCACCTTTAAGTGATAGAGCCCCGAGAGATAATGGTGATGTGAAAGGGCCGAGTGGGTATGAAGAAGCGAAGGCAATATCAGAGTCAAAATTGACTCTGGCCTTTCCGGGGTCCAAGAGCATGGCATGTAGATACAGTAAACGTCGGAACTTGGGAGATCTGTAAGGAGATGGAAACGGATGTTAAAATACGAACTCAAGAGGGACAACCTTAAGACAAGTGTGAAGCTTCTTACAGAAGTCAGATCGACTCATATTAGCGTTGAGGTTGGGTAATGCCAAAGGAGCAAAGGGGTCGACAAGATCAGGATCTTGCAACAAGCACTTCGAGCCTCTACAGAGGGGTGCATTCGAAGCAGATCGCGACAGGTCTCACAGACCTGTCGCAAAGTCGTTGGGCAAGAATAGGTCTAAAAGCACAAAGTAAACATTTTGTGTTCGAAAACCTCCTAACACATTTTCATGTGGACTCTTTCAAAGAGGCATTCAAAGCTTTAGATGGATCAAAGGCCTTGGGTGTGGATGGTATCAGTAAGTCTGAGTATGGTAAAAACTTAGAGGAAAATCTTTTTAATTTAGAAGTCAAAGTTAAAAACGGATCCTATAAGCCAAAACCAAAAAGAGAAGTTCTTATTCCTAAGGCCAATGGCAAAACAAGGCCCATTGCCATCACATGCTTTGAAGACAAACTGGTAGATTGGGTGGTTGGAAAAATTCTAACACAAATCTATGAGCCGCTATTTATACGTAATTCCTTCGGGTACAGACCCGGAAGGTCTGCGCATAAGGCAATTGAAGCCTGCTACTATTCTTTATTCAAGAATCAGCGGAAAAATGTGGTAGAAATAGACTTCTCAAATTTCTTCAACACAATATCTCATCGAAAATTGATGAAAATTTTGGGTCGAAAAATCTCTGACAATAAGTTTAAAGGCCTTATTGGACGATTCATGAAAGGTGGCCTTATCTCACATGGTGAAAATATCCCCAGTGAGATCGGCACACCACAAGGATCCATAATGAGTCCGATACTCGCAAATATCTATCTTAACGAAGTTCTGGATCAGTGGTTTCTAGAAAACTACGCCTCCTGCAACAATGTCATCGTGAGATATGCTGATGATGCAGTCTTCTTTTTCAAAAAAGAAGATGATTCCATAAGATTTCTACAGGATTTAGCACTCCGTGTAGGAAAATTTGGGCTTAAGCTAAATGAAGACAAAACCCGCACTCTGATTCTAGGAAAGGATAAGCACAATAGCTTTAACTTCCTAGGATTTACCTTTTATTGGGGTAAACAGCAAAAGAAGAAGATGTTGAAAGTAAAAACTCAGAAAGAAAAGCTGGTAAGTGCTTTTCGTGAGTGGGATGTCTGGATCAAGAATATTAGAAACAGAACCAAACTGTCAACCATCTGGAAACTTGCGAAATCAAAGATTGTGGGACACTTCAATTACTATGGCTATGCAATGAACAACCTCAAACTTCACTACTTCTATCGGAAGGCCATTCAATCATTGTTTAAATGGTTAAACCGGAGAAGTCAGAAGAGGTCCTACTCTTGGGATGGATTCAAAGAAAGAATCAGAAACTTTCCTTTAGTGGAACCATGGGAATCGTTAAAGCTCAAACAACTTGGGAGTAACTATGTTTACTGATAAACTGAATCTGATTTTGAGGAGCCCAGTGCGGGAAATTCGCACGCTGGGATCTGCGAGGGTCTTACCTTGCACTAATTATAAAGGTGTGAGGTAATTCTACTCTATGGTCAGCTTAGGAATAGATATTGGTAGCTATAGTATCAAAGTCGTTGAAATCGAATCAACTAACAGGGGTTTTAAACTCAATCGCTTTCTTAAAATTCCATTAAGTATAGACCCTAATAAAGATAAAGAAATTGAAATCCTAGATGCACTAAGAAATTTATCCCAAGAGTATGATCCCTCTAATACTAAATACATTTTAGGAATTGCAACCAGTCAACTGACTGTACGCAAGTTACTTTTCCCATTTAAAGAAAGACATAAAATACTAAAAAGTATACCCTTTGAATTGGAAGATGAGATCCCTCTAGCCCAAGAGGATATAATTTTTAGTGCTAAAGTCATTGCCTACTTGGGACCACAGACAGAAGTTTTAGCTCTTGCTTGCCCCAAAAAAATTATTGAAAATAGAATCCAGTTAAGTGAAGACTGTAATTTCCCCCTTGATATTATAAGTGTAAATAATTTAGCTCTGGCAAATCTCTTTACTTCCTGGTCGGAGGCTCCACCCAGTAATGAAATTTCAGAGAATTCTGATATTGTGCAACCCGCAGAGATCCTTCTTAATCTCGGTCATCAAGTTAGCAATTTAGTAGTACTCAGAAAAGGTTTAGTGGTCGAAATCCGTGACTTTGACTGGGGTGGAATTGATTTAGCGAAAGCTCTAACAAATTTAAAAAGCATACACATAACTGAAGCCATTCGCGAAATTGAAAAGAGCGATTTATTAATCATCAATCCTGATGTCGCTACACAAGATGAGATTAAAAGTTCCGATGCGCTTAAAAGTGAAATCGACAAGCTAACCAATCAGTTAAAACTCACTCTTCTTGAACTAAAAAGTCTATACAACTTAAATTTTGTTAAGGGCACTATTACCGGTGGTTTAAGTCAGCTTGTTAACTTAAATGCCTATTTGACACAAAAGACGGAAATTCCATTTAAAAAAATAGATGTTCTGTCCACTTTGCAAGAAGTGACCGGTAATATTTCAACGGCTGAAGGTCCTATTGCCGGAACCGCCATTGGGTTGGCCATTGAGGGCCTTAAAAAACCAAAAAGTCCTGCAATTAATTTAAGAGTTGATGAGTATAAAAAAGAAAGCCAGACTTTTAAACTTTACTTAAATAAATGGTCTCACACTTTAAGCCTTGCTGCTGCAACTTTTATATTTTTTCTAGTCTACGGAATGGTTCGCGAGAGTTTTACTTTAAGTATGTCTGACAAGGCCGAAGAAGCCTTGCGCGATCATGGCGAACAAATTTTAGAGATAAAAAGAACCAAAGTCAGCGTTAAAAAAATAAATGAGTATATTAATCAGCAAAAAAAAATACAAAAAGATATTAAAATGACTGAAAACCTTCAATTCATTAATTCAGCACTAGACATACTCACATTAGTGTCGCAAAAAACACCCTCAAAAAAAATAATCAATTTAAATATTAAAAATTTCCAACTAGAAAATGAAGCCTTAAAGCTAGAAGGGGAAGTCAAAGATCCAAATACATTAAGCATACTAGAAAAATCTTTAGAAAGTATTGCTATTGGAAAAAAAGTAAAAAAATCTCCAGCCAGCATCAAAGCACAACCGGGATGGGTGGCTTTTGCCTTTGATATGAAGATTCAACGTAGAGAGGAAAATTGATTTGAATTTAGATGATTTAAAAGATCAATTATTAGAACAGTGGGAAAGACTAAGAAATAGAATCTTAGACGATCCCACTTTTAATTCAATTCGAGAACGCTTCGAAACATTACCTTCCACCTCTCAAAAGGCTATAATTGCTTCTTTTTTACTGTTGTTTATATTAATAGTAATCTATATCCCCTTTGGTTATTTTCAATCTGCCAAAGTGTATCAAGAAAAATATACGTCCTATCGCTCTACTATTCGTGAATTACTAAGGGTGGGAAAAGCTGACAACTCAAGAGCTTTGTACACACAGAAGGGAAATCTGGAACTTTTAAAAAGCCGTCTTTCCAGCTCACTTAATAATTTTAATTTAATGGGCGATCAAATTGTTGGCGTAGAGCTTTCATCTGAAACAAAAAGTTCTCTAGCACGCCCACCGGTTCAAGAAGAGGTATTCATTTTAAAATTGAAGAAGTTAAATCTCGATCAAATCTTACAAATTGGCAGTGATTTAGTTAAAAATTTTAATGACTTAAAAATGACAGGTCTTAATATAGCTGCCGACAAAGAAAAGGCCGGGTATTTTAATACAGAGTACCGTTTGAGTAAATTCTATTTGCCAGATTCTGAGGCCAATGATGGCGAAGATAATTCTAATAAGAAACCAAAAAGAAAGTTTCAGAGAAAGTAAATGTTGCAAAAAATAGCACAATTCATAATTAATATCTTCAAGTTTCACAAAAAGAAAATTCTCTTCATTATATTATCAACCATTTTTTTCTTATTCTTACTTTTCCCCTATGAAGACTTGAGTGACCTAGTTACCGAAAAAATTGCACAAGCGACTAACAATCAAGTGTTTGTAACTTTTGAAGATTTAAATCTTTCTCTCTTTCCAGCCATAGGATTGGATATGAAGGATGTAAAACTTGAGTTACAAAACTTGCCAACGATAGAAGTTAAGGCCCTTTCTATATCCCCTTCATTAATAAGCTTATTAAAATTCAAACCCGGCTTTGTTTCTAAAATAGAAGGATTAATGGATGGCAATATACAATTAGCAGTTAAGTCTGGAAATAAAACCAGTGAAAAAGTGCTTATGCAAAATGTCGATCTCGAAGGAGAAAACATTGAACTCTCCCAACTTAAAAACTTTGTTAAACTGCCCCTCGAGCTAAAGGGGCGTGCTGATTTTAATTTAACTGCTGACATCGACCCACAATTTAATGAACAACCCGATGGTGAATTGTCAATTTCCACAAAAGCCCTTAATTTGCCCTCGACCAGCTTACCCACTCCCTTTGGTGAAATCCCTTTTGATGAAAAGAATTTTGAAAAATTATCAGTGAAAGGAAGACTTGTCGGCGGCGACCTTATTATTGAGCAATTTGAATTAGGGAGTTTAAAGGACCCACTTTTTGTAAGACTCAAAGGCCGTATTGGATTACAAATTGAACAATCGCCAACAGGTTTAGTGCCCCGCCCTGGAGCCTTTGATTTAAAAGTACAAATAATAAGTAAGTCCTCTGAAAACAAAGACTTACGACTTTTTATTAATTTTTTAGACAACTTTAAACTCAGCGCAAATGGACTAGACACATATACGCTTCGCGTTACCGGACGCAATTTTCAAGATATTCCCAGTCCGTCAAAGCTTAACAAGTTTGATTAATTCATTTATTAAATATAGTTTCTGTTAATATTGTTGCATTTCCACATTAGGGGTAAATATGTCTGGCATTAATAAAGTAATTATCATTGGTCGTTTAGGAACAGATCCTGAAGTTAAGACTGTAAGCGGTGACAACACTGTGGCTCGTTTAAGTGTTGCTACCAGTGAAAATTGGACAGATCGAAATGGTCAAAAGCAAGAGCGAACCGAATGGCACCGCATTGTTGTATGGGGAAAGCTAGCCGAACTGTGTGGTCGCTATCTTTCTAAGGGCCGTCAAGTTTATGCTGAAGGTCGTTTACAAACCCGTAGCTGGGAAGACCAGCAAGGTCAAAAGCGTTACTCCACAGAAATCGTTGCTACTAATATACAGTTTCTCGGTGGTGGAGCTTCTGCGGGTGCCGATGCCATGAGTGGCGGAGCCAATGACTTTCCTACTCAGAACTTTGGACCAGAACCCTCTTTTGATGCCGACGAAGAGATTCCTTTCTAGTAAAATATGGGGATGAAGTTTTTAATCATCCCCACAATTTTACTCTTTAGTGCTTTCACTTTAATTTCTTGTACAATGTATGAATCTGATGCCCGCAAATATTTACGGGAACAAGGCTTTGAATTCAGTGCTAAAGCCAAAGCCAGCCAACTTCAGTTGAGCCAAAAACATTGTTATAAAAAGTTATCCTATTCTCCATCTCAATGGGAAAACTCAGAGACGGATATTAAATACACAATTCATTATATTGATACGACTTTCTCCTGTACTTTTGAAAAAACAAAACCTTCTTTTTGGTCCGAGGAAGAATATTCACTCATAAGTAAAATTGTCGAATATTATATTTCAAATTTATAGACCCGACTTTGGGTTAGCAATAAATGAACTCTCTCGTCTAAAAACAAAATTACCATTATAATTAGTATCATCTGAGGAGAGCACCCATAATGAAAACATCGAGATACTTCCTTTTATTAACTTCTATTTTTTTTATTTCACATTCTGTTCATGGCGCAAAAATAGCAAAGGTCAGTGGTAAAAAAGTCTACCTTCTACTTGATTCGCCTGCGGAAGCTAGCAAGGGATCTATTTTTGAAATTATGGATCCCCAAGGAAAGAAAAAGGGCCTTGTAAAGGTTATGAAAATCAAGGGCAAGCGAGCTCTCGGACAACTCAAAGGAACAGCAAATAAAGGATGGAGTCTCAAACTTCGCAAAGCACAGCAAGTTGCTAAAAGCCAAGATAAGGCAGAAGAGCCAGAGGAAAAAAATGATCGATACGAAAATTTAAAGCAAAGCTCACCAGGAACTTTTTATGGCGTGATGGCTGGTTTTGCTACCAACAATATGACGGCAACCATTGATCAGACAGGTAATTCCACCGCTGAGGTCAATATGACAGGCAGTGGATTTAGTGGTCGCCTTCTTTTTGACCATGCTCTTTGGACAAGCGTATGGTTTCGCGGCTTACTCGGTCTGGAAAATTTTGCTACAGAGGGAGCTGAAGATGTTTGTGGTGCCAGCAATGATACGGCTTGTGATGTAGAGATTTCGTATCTTTCTTTAGATTTATGGGGCCGATATTTATTTTCTCAAGGAAACTTCCGTCCGTGGGTAGGCCTTGGGTTTAACTTACTTTTTCCCTCTTCAAAAGCTTCAACAGCTATTGATGAAAAGTCTATTACGAGCACTTCTGTTTTTGCCGGTGGCGGTGGCTTAGATTGGTTTTTTAAACCCGATATGTACATACCTCTACAAGTAGAATATGGACTTTACCCCTCTTCCGAAACCGTCAAAGCCCACTACATAGCTTTCCGCTTCGGAATAGGAATATACTTCTAAAAGGTACCAAGTCCCTTTTTACGTTTCACTGCAACGTAAAAAGGGACTTGGTACCTTTATTTTCTTATTTTATTATCGAGGCTAAATTTTCCGGGGCCCATTAAGAAAATGAGTAAAAACACAAAAAAGTACAATAATGCCATTTCCTTCTTTTGAAATGGGTCGTTAGCATGAGCCATAAAAGCGGCCACCAACATAGTAACCATAACAGATAATGATGCCGGACGAGATAATAAACCCATTGCCACTAGCAATCCCCCTAAAAATTCAGCTAAGCCGGCCAGCCATGCAAAAGCAATAGCCATAGGAAAACCCATAACATCTAGAAAACCAACGAACTGCTCATTGGGGGGAACCTTATCCACACCGTGAGCAAATGCTAAAGTCAAACCTGCAAACAACCTTAAAAATAAAAGGCCTAAATGAGAGCTTGTCGAGTTAACAAATTGGCCTTTGGCAAATAAAAATCTATCCATCATACCCACTATCCTACTTATATTCAGAATGTGCAGTCAATAGAAGAAATAGAAATGTAACTAAATATTATTTGGGATTATCTTAAGAATGAGTAATACGTGAAACACCCAATACGCCCTTCAATTTATTTAAATTGAGCATTACAATTTCCAATTGCTCGGTATCTCTCACACTTATATCAAAAATACAAATGGCTTTTTTATCTCGTGTGGTTCTTATCTGAGCATTGTGAATATTTGTTCCTGATGCCGACATCACCTCTGTCATTTGTTTTAACAATCCAGGTATATCATGACTTATAACTCTCATGCGCACCATGCGTGAGGCCGTTGGGCTTTTACCACGCGTCCATGCCACATCCACTTTGCGAGCGGCATCGATTTCAAAGGTTTTTTCACAATCTGCCTTATGAATAGTTATCCCTCTGCCCAAAGCAATAAATCCTACAATGGCATCCCCAGGTATGGGATTGCAACATTTAGCAAAACGAACAAGTACATCATCCATGCCATCTACAATAACTAAGGTGTCAGAACTTTTCTTTTTAGATAATGCCGACTTCATGGCTTTTTGTAGAAAACTTTCTTCCGCCTGTTCTTTAACTTCAGAGTGATCTGGGACCAATGCTTCCAGGACATTTCTAGGTGCTAACTTTCCATAACCCACAACCATAAAAAGATCTTCAAGTGAATTTGCCCCGTTGTCTTTAAGATACTTTTCAAAGACAATACCTTCATAATATTTTTGTGGCGACCTCCCCTCTTTGCGAAAGGCTTTCTCCAGTATTTCTCGCCCTAACTCCATGGCCCGTTTTCTCTGTTCTATTTTAACATAGGCACGGATTTTTGATCTTGCTTTAGTGGTAACACAATAATTGAGCCAATCTTTTGAGGGTTTTTGATTTTTAGAAGTAATAATTTCGACGGTGTCACCGTTTTGCAACTCATGTTTTAGTGGCACTAACTTCCCATTAATTCTTGCAGCAACAATTTTTGAACCCACATCCGTATGAATAGAAAAAGCAAAATCTATAGGCGTGGACCCATCAGGAAAGGCTTTCACATCCCCATTGGGAGTGAATACATATATTTCTTCGTCATACAGATCTTTTTTAATGTTTTCCAAAAATTCATCAGAGTCGTGAGTTTGCTGATGCATACTCACGAGATCCCGCAACCAATTAAATTTATCTATTGCTTGTTGTGAAACGTTTTTTACACTTGCACCCTCTTTATATTGCCAGTGAGCGGCGATCCCTCTTTCTGCTATATCATGCATATCTTTTGTGCGAATTTGAATTTCAATTCTCTCACCACTCAAGCCCACTACGGTGGTGTGCAAACTTTGGTAGTTATTAGCCTTTGCCATCGCAATGAAATCTTTAAAACGCCCAGGAATGGGTTTAAACACTGAGTGCACAATGCCCAAAATCTCGTAACACTCTGGAATGGTATTCACTACCACACGGAATGCCAGTAAGTCATAGAGCTGGTCATAGTCCACATTTCGATGAGTCATTTTTTTGTAAACAGAATATAGATGTTTAGATCTGCCATAAACTTTAAACTTAAACTTTACTCGTTTTTTTACTTCATTTGTTAAAGCCTCGATCACATCTTCAATGTATTTTTCTCGCTCTTTCTTTTTCTTATTAATCTTTTGAACTAAACTATAATATTGATCTGGCATGGAGTAGCGGAAGCTAAGGTCTTCTAATTCCACTTTCATAGACATCATACCTAATCGTCCGGCCAAGGGTGCATAAATGTCTAGAGTCTCACGAGCTTTTATGACTTGTTTTTCATAGGGCATATGATTAAGAGTTCGCATGTTGTGCAGGCGATCTGCCAGCTTAACTAAAACAACGCGAACATCTTGCCCCATAGCCACGATCATTTTCCTAATGTTCTCACCTTGTTTTTCATGAGTGTTGCGAAATTTAATTTGATTGATTTTAGTTACACCATCCACCAATTCAGCAATGGTTTTTCCAAACCTCGTAACTAACTCTTCCAGCGTGACACCCGTGTCTTCAACAGTGTCGTGCAGTAGCCCCGTAGCTACAGTGGAATAGTCCAAGTTGAGTTTTGCTAAAATAGAAGCTACACCAATAGGGTGGGAGATATAAGGTTCACCACTTCTACGTATTTGCCCTTCATGGGCACTCTCTGAAAACTTATAGACTTCAAAAATTTTCTCGCAAGATTCTTTAGTATAATACTTAGACATGAGCTCTAATAGCTCTTCAATGGTCTCCAGTTTCGGAGACACTTTTTTATCAGATACTTTCGTTTCCTGGCTCATAGGTGATAACAATTCCTCATCCCCTATTTATCGGTAAACACTCTAAATTATTAAATTTAGAGTGTTTATGAGAAGGTCTAAAGTCGAGCTTAGCGATTGAGATCCTGACCGATTTGCTCTTCAAAACTTAAGTCATTATCATTTCTTTTGAATCTGACTTTATCTGCGGCCACTTCTCTTAATGAATTAACGATATATTTATTTCCACTTTTGGTTGCAGATGAGGGAGTAACACCCTTCAAAAGCTGTTTGGCTCTTTTTGCTACTAACAAAACTAAAGCAAAGCGATTAGGTACTTTATCAAGACAATCTTCCACAGTAACTCTTGCCACACTTATCTCCCTTAATTTAAGTATGCTAAATTACCCTTGAGAAATAATATTTTCAATAATTTTTTTGAATTGAGAAAAAGCCACAAAGAAATCATCATTAATGACTTGAAAATCAAATCTATCCGCCTGAGTTATCTCTTTTTTGCCATTTTCCAGTCTCAAATCCAAATCTTTGGGGACTTTGGCATCTCTAAGCACTATTCTTTTACGCAGCTCGTCAATGGAGGGTGGTATTATAAAAATGGTTTGAACCTCGTTGGGATACTTCTTTAAGAAAGTTTCGGCACCTTGAATATCAACGTCCATAATGGGCGTCTTACCTTCGGTCCAGTTCTTTTCAATTTGATCGCGGGGTGTTCCATAAAAATTGTCGTGAACACGAGCGTATTCCACAAAAAAGTCTTCTTTAATTTTCTTTTCAAACTCTTGTTTGCTAAAAAAATGATAGGGGTAACCCTGCCTCTCTCCCTCTCGCAAATCTCTGGTTGTACAAGTTATGACATCCACAAGGTTTGGAATTTCCTCAACTGCCTTTTCTACAAAACTGGATTTGCCAGCCCCACTAGGGCCCACGACGATGATTAACTTTCCCATGATTTTTTAAATCTAACCCTTTTCATTGAAAAGTTCCATGATTTTTTAAATTACTCGACGTTTTGAACTTGTTCTCTAAATCTTTCAACTAATGATTTAGCTTCGACAACAAGTTCCGTCAGTTTTGCAAATTGCGATTTTGAGCCAATGGTATTGATTTCACGCAGAATTTCTTGTGAATAAAAATCCAGTTTCTTACCAACGGGTTGGGAGTTTTCAAGGAGCTTTTTGCAACCACTGATGTGTTCATTCAACCTCGAAATCTCTTCGTTGATATCCGCTTTGTCAATCAAATTTGCAATCTCTTGAAACAGCCGGTTTTCATCATAATGGGACCACTTTTTTAGCTTTTCTTTATAGCGAATTGTAAGCTCGTTATTTGCTTGGACTCTCAAGCTTTGCATTTTCGTCCGCAACTTAGCCAGTCCAGCTAATAATTGGCCTAATTCCTTCTTTAAAGCTTTTCCCTCTCTCTTTCTCTCTAAGACACAAACATCCACAGCTTTATTAATTGTTTTCAAAATAACACTTTGTTCTAAATTCGGAACCTTAAAGCTTTCTAATGTAGTGGAAACTCCTGGCAATTGCGCCAATTCCAATAAAGACATCTCCATTTTTAAACCTGTCGCCAAGCCTAATTTTCTTAAAGATTTCATCCAGTTTTTAGCCATTTGTGATTCGATTTTTAATTCTTGGTGACCAGGATAAAAAGCGCGTCGATGAATATACAAATCTAAAGTTCCACGAGATATTCTGTTTGAAACCAGTTTTTTTATTTTATTTTCTAAAAACAAATACTCTTTGGGGAGGTGCAAACGCATTTCAAAAAACCGCCCATTCACAGAACGAAGGTTTACATCCAATTCCAGATTTTTGGATTGGAAGGTATTATGTCCAAAACCTGTCATGCTTCTCATTACCACTCCTTACATCTTAAACTCTTAAACTCTTAACTCTTAACTCTTAACTCTTAACTCTTAAACTCTTAATTCTTAATTCTTAACTTATAAAATAAAGTGTGAGTGTTTATGTTTTCCACATTTTCTTGCTTCTAGCTTCATGCTTGTTTCTTGAATATTTTTGATGCAACAAAGTCACTGATTTTTTCTACATTCTCTAAAGCATCAAACCAATGTATATTGCCTTCTTTTTTAAACCATGTCATTTGTCTTTTTGCCAACCTCATGGTGTTCGTAATTATTTTATCGACCATTTCATCATAACTCATTTGGTTTTTCAAAAAAATCACCAGCTCTTTATAGCCTACACTTTTTAGTGGTGCCCAATCATCACCCACTAAAGTCAAAAGCTCCTGAGTCTCTTCGATCCAACCTGATGTTAACATTTTTAAGGTTCTTTCTTTTACTCTTTGCCGTAATTTTTCTCGGTCTATAAAAAGACCAATTTTATAATACTCCTTATTAAGCTTTGTTTTTGCTAACTGATTTTTATGCTCATTCATGATTTCTGAAATAGGTTTATTGTTAGCTCTAATTAAGTTGGTAGCACGTTGTATACGGTATTTATCTTTAGAGCCAATTTTAATTGCATATGCAGGATCTCTTTCAACTAATTCCTTATACAAAAACTCTATTCCGAATTCCTCTAATTCCTTTTGTGTTTTCCGGGAAATAGTCTCTGGTATAGGTTTTACCGAATACATACCTTTTTCTAGAGCTTGCAGATAAAAACCACTTCCTCCCACAAAAAATAAAGGGTATTCACTTTCTTTTTCATCAATTAATGTAAGTGCATTTTTGCGAAATTGGCCTGCTGTAAAATGAGTACCCACCTCACAAATATCAAATAAAAAATGAGGGCATTTCTTCCTCTCAGAGCAAGAGGGCTTTGCCGTGCCGATATTAATATCTTTATAAAATTGCAAACTGTCAAAGTTGACAACAGCTCCTTGAAATTTCAAAGCCAAGTTCAAAGCTAAATCTGATTTACCAACGGCTGTAGGTCCAAGAATAAAGAAAAGTGGATATGAATTAGACAATTCTGCCAAAATCTTTTTCCAATTTTGTAAATGGAATTTCTACAAAAACGGGTCGGCCATGGGGGCAAAAGCTAGATAGTGGATATTCATCCATGGAAACCAAAAGAGCTTTCATTTCTTCTGTACTCAAAGCTTGTCCTGCCCGAACTACAGAATGACAAGCCATGGTTGCCGCCAATTCTCTAAGTGCCTTTTCCAAAGCAAAACTCCCGCCTTTATCTACTAATTCTTGACCTAAAAATTGCAGGGCTTTCTCAATAGCAAATTCTTTTAAAATTATTGGGTGATTATTTATAGCCAAACTTTCAGGCCCCGTGGCTTCTATGTCGAAACCCAATTTCTTAAGTTCATGCTTAATATTTAAAATAGCTTCAAGCTTTTCAGCATCCATTCGGACAATCAGTGGAATTAATAAACTTTGAATTTCCAAAGAACCCTCTAGCCAAGATTCAATAAGGCTTTCATAAACCACCCTCTCATGAGCGGCATGTTGGTCAACGATTATCAAAGACTCCTTTGATTGGCAAATTATGTAAGTCAAAGCAGCCTGACTTAAAACCTGCAGTGAACTCCAATAGTTTTTATTATCAATATTCTCTCTCAATTTCGTGGTCTTGACTTCCTCCACCACAATACGGGCAGGGGCTTGAGTTGTATTCTTGTCTTCAATATCTAATTTATAATCTTTTTGCTGCCACTGTGTATGATTGAATTCTTGGCTTTCAAAGCTCATATTTGTAATCAATTCTTTTGTTTTTGAGCTATTATAATTTGGCGATGAATAAGTTGATATATTTTTTTGCTCGGGAATTTTTTCCTGTTTTTTTAAAATTTTGTCCAACCAAGGTGCCTGCTCTAGCACGCCTCTCACGGCACGGTGTACAGCTCTAAATGTATTGGAGGGTTCACTAAATTTAACCTGTGATTTTGCCGGATGTACGTTTACATCTATACAGTCAGTTGGAACATTTAAAAAAACTACGGTGTATGGATATTCACCATGCATAAGCAGTCCTCGATAAGCATCCATAACGGCAGCCTGAATACTATTGTCCTGAATCCACCTGCCCTGAGCAAAAAGCCAAATTTGTTTTCGTGTTTTTACAGTACAATGGGGGGCCCCTACAAAAACCTTTGCCGAATAGTTTTCGCAATGTCCCTCGCCCTCATAAATTTCATCAATTTCTAAAATTTGTTTCACTCTTTCCAAGGCGGATTCCATGGCCGGCCAAAAATACAGAAGATCGTTCTTATAAACTATACGGAATTCCACTTTATAGTGATGGAGAGCCAAAGCTTTTAAAACATTTTTTAGCTGTGTGGCTTCTGCGGCATCTGATTTTAAAAATTTTTTTCTTGCAGGTAAATTTCCAAATAATTCTTCAATCCAAATGGATGTACCTTCTTGACCACCAATACTTTCAATTTCTCCAAATTTTCCAAATATCCCGGTCAGACTAAATGCCGAAGGTGAATTGGAAGTCCTTGAAATCATTTTAATTTTACTCACTGCCGAAAGGCTTGCCAGCGCTTCTCCACGAAAGCCAAAACTATTTAAAGTCCAAAGATCCTCACTTTTTCGAATTTTACTTGTAGCATGACGAGAAAATGCCAATTTGAGTTCTGATTTATCAATGCCAATGCCATTGTCGGTCACTTTTACTTTTTGACCACCCATAGAAAATTCAATTTGAATTTTAGAAGCACCCGCATCAAGACTGTTCTCTACTAGTTCTTTTACAAGGTGAGCAGGACGTTCTACAACTTCACCCGCCGCAATTTGATCTATAACTTCCGGAGAAAGTTCCTGGATTTTTTCCATAAGGAGTTATACCTAGTATTGGAATCCAAAGGAAGCTCCATAGCCAACATATTGAGTTTTTTCGTAATAATACTTTGTATCGAATTGAAAAAAGTATTTTTCGCTAAAACGCATGGCGGCACCAAGTCCACCTATTACGCCTACTTTAACTTCCTGACTGTCTAAATTTGAAGATCCAATAGGAATTTTAAAATTTGTATAACTACCAGTAAATCCTAAAGAGTAATAAATGATTAAGTTTTTGGCATCATAAAAAGGCATTTTAAGGGCTAAATTAGAAACAAATATAAAACCAGTCGCTGGTGCTGTTGTCAGATATTCATCGTAATAAGATGGAGGTGTTATGGATATTAAAATATCAATATCCAAAGGAACTTCCTCTAACAAAAACCCGGGCCCCGTCATTTTAAGTCCGTAAAGTGTCGTTTTTGAACTTAATTTTCTGCCAGAAATCAATTCGGTATAATTTACGAAAGCCAACTGAGCACCAAAATATCTAGTAAACAGCATGGGCTCTTTTTTCTTTTCAGGTTTTTTGTCATAATCCTCGAATTCAGGATTATCTTTTATTTTTTTTGTAAACTTAGTTTTAGTAAATTGGGGTATCACATCAACATCTGCAATGTAGCCCTTAAGACTTTTAGAAACTATCACTTTAAAAAAAAGTCCAAAGCCATCTTTGCCCGGATACTTTTTGCGGGATATCCTAACTTTTTGACCGGCCTCTAAATAGGAAATGGGATCTGAGTCAAAAGATCTCTCTTTGTAAATCGCCGCACCACTGTTTTGTACAATAGCACTCTGTGCACTCATCCTTTTTCTTACTTTTTTAGTAATCTTTTTCCCTTCTGCCATTGAAGAAAAGGCGAACAGAATAACTAAAAAACATAACCGAATACGCAAAAACATGTCTTTAATTTTACAGGAGAAAAAGGCTTTTACAATCCTCTAATTGACCAAACTCGATATAAGGCTTCAAGCACTATTCGCGTAGACATTTTGCTTTGCCCTGAATGTCTTTCCTCAAATACTATTGGTACTTCTACAACCTTATAACCCAATTTTTGTGCGCGGTATTTCATCTCAATTTGAAAACTATAGCCCTCCGAAGTGACATGATCCAAATCGATGTTCTCCAAGACGTCTCTCTTCCACAGGTTAAATCCCCCTGTCCAATCCTTTAAGGGAAAACTTAAAATCCATCGGGAATACAAACTCCCCCCTAAACTTATGAACTTCCTAAATTTACTCCACTTAAGAGCTCCCCCACCAGGTATCCAACGACTCCCAATAATTACATCTCCTTGATCAGAGCTTTCAAAAATGGTTTTTAAATCAGCTAAGCGATGGGAAAAATCAGCATCCATTTGACCTATCAAATCGTAGCTTTCTTTTAGGGCCCATTTAAATCCGTGAATATAGGCCCTACCTAAGCCATTCTTTTTATCTCTTACTTCCAAATGAACCCTTGTGGATTTTTTTTGAAAATCTTTAACAATACTAGCTGTGCCATCAGGAGAATTGTCATCCACAATGAGTATATCCAAGTTTGGGTCTAACTCTAATAGCTGTGGAAGCATCAAAGATATATTTTCATTTTCATTATATGTAGGAATAATGACTATTTTTTTCACATTTTTCTTATATCACTTATATGTGTTTTGACAAGCCGACTGTTTTTTTCTGGCTTGGAAACTTTCTTTTTGGCAAATTTTTAAAAGGATCATTTGAGCTTAGTAACAGATCTCCAGAATCCTTGCGTAAATCCAGTCTATTTTTAACCTTCTGACATGCCAGCTCTGGATTTTTAATATAAATCACCGGATCAAAACTACAATGTGGACAAACTACAGATAAGCGCCAACGTATTTGTATAAAAACTTCTGCTATGGCTAAGTAAATCACAAAGAATACTAAAACCACTGGTTCAAATGTTTGCCAAATTATAAACATTGTTAATAGAGCGCAAAGCACACTTAGCCCTACGTTGGTCCAGCGAATGTGTTTTTTATTGTAAAAGTTCCTTGGTAATTTACAGAATGCACAAAAAACTTTATTAGAAAATCGTTTCATATTTCTATTTTGACAGACTTTTAGAGGTTTCTAAAGACAAGTTTTTTGCGAAACTACTTTTTTTTACTTATACTATATTTATGAAGAAATGGATTTCTATCTTAATAGTAACTATATTGTCCATACCTCACCTAAGTAGAGCTATGGAAGAAGACTTTGAAAGTTATGACACAATTGTCGATCAACTTTCAACAACGAGAACCTCTTCCCAAAGGTATTACTCTGTAGACCCTTTTGATAGTATCCTATTACACGCTGGTGTGGGAATGGCCATGTCTATGACGAGTTTATTATTTGATAATGAGTCTCGCACAGGCCTTTTCCGTGGTGTGGAAATCAATTTTGGTATTGATTTATTTTCTGACACCTGGATGGCTGAGGGCAGCTATATTAATTTAGGCAGGGCCAAAATAGATACCCGCGAGTCTAAAGATTTTGCCGAAATAAATGAATTTGATATGAAGTTGGTATATAGACCCACCTTAAATAAATTTCTAAGATTTCGCTCTTCTGGTGGCTTGGCCGCTCGCTACCTGAGTTATTTTGATAATCTTAATAAACGAACCCTTAATTACAACACTCCTTCATGGGCTTTTTCATTGGGATTAGAAGCAAAACTAACTAATGCCTTTTCCTTCACTGCCGAATTGGCTTATCGATCTGCAATGATTGCAGAAACCATCGATGAGAATGCCGTAAGTGCGGGGCTAAGACTCGATGCTCATTTTTAGTTTTGCTCTCTTAATTAGCATAATACTATTTATTTTCTATTACACCAATCGTCACAGAAGGAATCTAAAATACTATTTCCGATTGCATAAGAATTGCTTGCTGACAAAATATCCTATTGTTTTTCTTTCAGGTCCTGACTCTATATTTTATTCTGGTAGATACTGGAACTACATTCCAGATTGGCTTGAAGCTCATGGCTATGAAGTATTAGATTTCAATTTTTCGAAAGATTCCTACGTACAGAGAGTCGCTGAACTCAAGGCTTTAATAAACCTTACTGAAGGCAGTAGATATCACTATATTGCTGACCCGAGTTTAAAAAAAGAATTGGAATGGTTAGCACAACAAGATTTTTCAGCCATCCAATCACTATCTATGGTCTCTTCCCAGCCAATAACTTTACATAATAAATCAATCAACAATCTTGTCATTTCTTTAGCTCAAAACCCAAGCAAAACACCCCGTATTTATTGGAAATTGGCAGCTAAACTCCACTCTCTGTGGAAAGCTCCTATTGATACTGAAGTTGTTGGGCTTTCAGAAAGCGATCAAATTAGCCCTATTGCTCGGCAATACCTTTCCTGGGCCATTTCACTTGCCGAAAGCGACATGACGTGCTGAAATGAGCCATGTTTGAAAAATTTAAAAACGACTGGCTGGAAGTCTTTAATTATTTAAAAGTTTTTTTAGTAAATCCAGTTCAACATATTAGAACACTCCCAGATTGGGATTGGCGAACAATACTTTTCTTTTTAGGCTTACTAGGATCTCTGAGTGGTAGCTTGCATGGTCTTGTTTCTGGCAGTTTTACATCGACTATCTTAGGCTTTTTCTTTCTTCCTCTTTCCTTGACTGTAATCCATTTTATTATTGCTGGTTTCTTTTACTATTTTGTTCTTTTTTTTCTACATAGAGAAATCAGTTATAAACAATTATTCCTTTTGTTAATTTTATCTAACACTCCCCTCTTTGCCCTTTATGTTCTATCCCCTTTGGCAAGTCCGCTTATTTTGTTAGGCATAGCTTTTTCTGGAATTCTTTTAATTGTGGGATTTGTTGATTACTTCTTGCTGCCTCGCAAACCCATATTAAGAATGATTCTTGCTCTTTTTATCTTTTACATTCTCATGTGGATTTGGGGGGCCATCCAAACTTCCCAAGTAAAAAAAATAGAACGGGCTCCAACAACTAGAGAAAATTTAGATCTTTTAGAAAAAGAACTCAAAGGAAACTAAAGATGATGAGTTTTTTGAAGGTATTTTTCCCTTCATGGAACTTTTTTAATACATACAATGATCTTCCGACACTAGAATTTAAAATACCCAATACAAATTCTTGGCAAAAAGTCTTTTCCCCACCCCAGCGTACTTTTTGGTTTTGGTTTATTAATCCTAGAGTCAACTACCTTCACGCCGTCAACAATCACCTCTTACTTTGGCTACAAGAACTGCAAGTGGACCCACCAAATCATGGGGAAGCCCTTTTACAAAACTCTCATTTTAAAATAGCTAAAAAAATGGCAGAACAGGAATTAAGAATCAAAAATATTTCCATGCCTTATGAGCTTCGCTTAGTATTAATATCGGTTTTAGATAAAAGCAAAAACGTAATTTTAGAATTCCCGGTGTCAATGTGATCTTTTCCCTAGAGTCTGCCTATTTTTACACAAAACTTTTTACTGTCGTTGTTTTCACTATACAATTTATCGAATATTTTAACTTAAGAAATTTTCTAACAGAAAAAGGCGTTTGGTCTTTTAAGAATACAGAATCATTCTTTCCATTAAAATCCAGACACAGTCTTAAAATATTAGGTTTTTTAATTAAATATCCTAACATTATTGCTTTACTATCCTTTCGCCAAACACTGATTTTATTTTCATTATTTCTTTTTAAACCACTTATATTTTTTTTAATAATCATTTCCAGTCTTTTGATTTTAAGCCGCTGGCGAGGAAATTTTAATGGCGGATCGGATGCGATGAGCCTAATACTCATAGTTGGCCTATTCTTTGGAGCCCTGGGTAAAGGGACCTCTTGGGAACATCTAGGCCTTATCTACATTGCGATTCATGTTTGCATATCTTACTTTAAAGCAGGTTGGGTTAAAATATTGAAGCCTGAATGGCGAAAGGGAAGTGTCTTGAATTTAATTATACAATCCAGTCCCTACCCTTATCCTCTTGGCTTTTTCAGTTTTATAGTAAAACCACCTTATGCTCCGTTGATCTGTGTTTCTATACTTTTTTTTGAATTGAGTTTCCCCTTAGCCCTCATAAACCCAAGCCTTTGCTTAATTTATATTTTTTTTGGTTTCTTGTTTCACGCAATGATAATTTACATATTTGGTTTAAATCGATTTTTTTGGAGTTGGTTGGCTACATACCCCAGCCTTTTCTACACTAGCCTATTCGTAAGTCACATCTAAATCAAAATCACATAAAAAGTATTCAACTAGATAAACTCTATAGTCACCACTTTGGTCCAGGTTGTTAAGTTCGGGTTTTGACCCTCCTGTCTTAAGCCATGACAATAAAATGGAATCATTTTCAAGGATTTCCAATGATTAAATATACTTATAAAGCCTTCTTAATCTTAATTATAATGGCTTCTCATTCAAATTCTTTTGCCACAGTCAACTTTACAACAGAAATGAATTGGGCTGAAAACACACCCATTCCAGAAAATGGATTTCAAAATCCTTATTTACTCAATTCACAAAACTTAATGGAAAGTATTTATCGAGGCCGTATCCATGCACTTAACTATCCGGTAGATATTACTGGCTTGCTCATCCCCTATGAGCCAGTAAAAAACTTTTTTAAATACACCGATGAATCGGATCCGCTAAAAATTTTTTTTAGAAAGCTTGGACTATCCTTTGTGAATATAAATAATCTGGATGATTTAATGAGTTGGCTGGGCCTACACCACTACCCTGATATTTCCACGAATGATCCTGTTTATGGCATTCCCTATCCCAAAGGTAAAAAACCCAATTATCGAATGGGATTTTCACTAATGGAACATGACGGCGCTATGGGATTCACTATAAGTTGTGCCGTTTGCCACTCCGCTAACGTGTTTGGTCGCAAAATATTAGGCCTTACCAATCGCTTCCCTCGTGCTAATGAATTTTTTATTAAAGGAAAAAGCGCGTTCAGTCTTGCTCCCGGTTCTCTTTTCCAATGGTTAACTCAAGCTAGTGTTGATGAAAAAAAAATGTTTATGCGCTCAAAAGAAAACATTCAATTTGTCCAAGCTAAAAAACCAATTCAATTGGGCTTAGACACTTCACTGGCACATGTCGCATTATCTTTATCATTAAGAAGTAAAGACCCCTATGCCACAAAAGATGATGGCTATTACTCCGACCCCCGACAAGAGGATTTGTATTGGGACCCCTCAGAGTCTAAGCCAGGGGTTTGGTGGAATGTTAAATTTAAAAACAAATGGCTGCTGGATGGTTCGGTTGTTTCGGGAAATCCCATTCTCACCAATATTTTATGGAATGAAATTGGGCGCGGGAGTGATTTAAAAGAACTGGAACAATGGTTTGTTGATAAACCCAATGTAATTCAAGATTTAACAAATGCTGTTTACCACAATGAAGCTCCCTTATTTACCGATTTCTTTTCGGCAGAAGAACACTTTGATCTTGAAACATTAAAAAAGGGAGAAAAACTATATAATCAAATGTGTGCAAAATGTCATGGACAACACTTTAAAAACTGGGAACTTCCCAATACAGCTCATATGAGTTTTAAAGAGCAATTAAGAACATTTAAAGTGCTTATGCCCGAAAATTCCAAGGTTGTAAATGTTGGGACAGATCCCTTTCGAGCAGCAGCTATGTACAATTTAAAACCACTCAATCAATTGGCAATATCACAAAACAATGGCATTCAAATTAAATTGCAAAGTGGCTATGTTCCCCCACCCCTCACTGGAATTTGGGCTCGATGGCCTTATTTTCACAACAACTCCGTTCCGGACTTATGTTCTTTGTTAATGCCTTCTTCAGAAAGACCAAAAAAATATTGGGCCGGTGAGGCTATAAATCCCAATATAGATTTTGATAAAAATTGTAACGGTTATCCCTTAGGAGATAAGACCCCACTCTCCTGGAAAAAAGAAAAAGAAAAACTGTACAACACAGAACACAGAGGGAAAAGTCGCTTTGGGCACGATGAGAGAATCTTTATAAAAGATGGTCAAAATCTTTTAGATAGGGATGATAGATTGGCTTTAGTTCAATTCCTACAAACTCTGTGAAAGTTTAGCGGAGCCAAAATTAAAATAAGCATATTAAAGTTTAGGAATTTGCTTTTCTTCTGGAAGTAAGCGCAGTGATTCAACACAAATACAAAATAACTATTGTAAATATATTTTTTTATTTCCTACCAGTTTAAAAGAAAAGTTTTTCGGCTATGGATCTAGCCTTAGAAGAGCCATTTCCCATAGCAATAAAACCCAGTTGATCAAAATCTAAGTATTTTTCTATGTAGCGGTTTACCGATTCTGTATTGACTTGCTCTATTTGTGATAGAGTTTGATCTACAGGTCGGTACTCGCCAAAAACCATTTCGTTTATGGCTATGGAATTCATTCGATTTTCCACATCATCTGATCCCATCATTATTTGTCCCATAACTTGGGTTTTATAGTAGTCTACTTCTTTAGTTGTAATACCCTTAGTCTTGAAATCCTCTAGTTCTTCTTTTATCAGTTTTAAACACTCTTCTGCTTTTTCAGCTGCTGTACCAACATATGTTATTAACACCCCAGAATCTGTAAATGAATGAAGGTGAGAATATACGTTATAAGCTAAACCTTTATTCTCACGTATTTTTTGATACAAACGTGAAGTCGTAGCTCCACCCAAAACGGCATTGACAATATAAGACTCAAATCTTAGATCCGATTTAAAATCACAACTTGGCATACTTAACAATAAATGCAATTGCTCCGCTGGCCGATCTTCATGATATAAAAAATGAGATGGCATTGATGGTTCTCGAATTAGTTTACTCACTGAAGGCTTTCTAAGACTTTCCAAATCTGAAAGTTGTTTCACAACTTCATTATGATCCACATCTCCGGCCACCGAAACTATTAAATGAGGCCCATGATACCTTTGATTATAAAATTCAAATAATTGTTCACGACTTATCTTATGTAGACTCTCCGCTGTTCCTAGTATGGGATGACTCAGTGGATGTCCTTTGAAGGCTTGTTCAAAAAAGCTATCAAATACAAATTCTTCCAGGACATCTTTGGACATATCAATTTCCTGAAGAATCACATTGCGTTCACGACTCAATTCTTCATCAGAACATTTTGCATTTAACATCATATCCGATAAAACATTCAAACTGATTTTTTTGTGTTCTCTTAAAGTAGAGGCATGAAAACAAGTATATTCTTTTGCAGTAAAGGCATTTATTTCCCCCCCAACAGATTCCAATTCACTAACAATATCATAGGCACTTCGAGAATTTGTTCCCTTAAATAGGATGTGTTCTAAAAAATGAGAGGCCCCTAAAAGTGAAGAAGATTCATCTCGACTTCCTAAATCAACAAAATATCCAACAAATGTGCTGCGAGTATAAGGGTGGTGTTCGGTAAGTATACGAACACCATTCTTTAGTTCCGTTTTATTGAACTCTGGCTGATAGTCAAAAGCCTTCATTTATTCATTCCGCTTACTCAGCAGAATTTTCTAATAAAACTTTTCTAGAAAGCTTAATGCGACCTGATCGGTCCACATCCAATACTTTCACATCAATCACATCGCCTTGTTTTAAAACATCCGAAACACTTCGGATTCTTTCATGGGAAATTTCAGAAATGTGCAACAGACCACTCGTGTTTGGTAGAATTTCTACAAAAGCTCCAAAATCAGCTAGTTTTACAACTTTTCCACTATAAACTTTGCCCACTTCGGCTTCTGCACAAATGTCTTCAATCATTTGAATAGCAGCTTTAGCATCTTTCGGATCTACAGAGGCAATATGTATTGTGCCATCGTCTTCAATGTTGATCTTCACACCTGTGGCCTCAATAATTCCTTTGATAACCTTACCGCCGGCACCGATAACTTCTCGCACTTTGTCTGGATTGATTTTGATAGTTTCAATTCTTGGAGCATAATCAGAAATTTGTCCACGAGGTTCTTTGATGACTTTTTCCATTTCATCAAGAATATGAATACGGCCCGCAAGAGATTGATTAAGAGCTTTTTCCATGATTTCCATTGTTAAGCTATCAATTTTAATATCCATTTGCAGAGCTGTAATACCTTTTCGTGTGCCTGCCACTTTGAAATCCATATCACCTAAATGATCTTCATCACCAAGAATATCAGTTAGAATTGCTATGCGATCACCTTCTTTTATTAAACCCATTGCAATACCAGCAACATTTCCTGTTATAGGTACACCACCGTCTAATAGCGCAAGAGTACCAGCACAAACAGTACCCATAGAACTGGATCCATTTGATTCTAAAACTTCACTAACTATACGAATTGCATAAGGAAAAGCTTCCTTATCGGGTATAACTGCTTTCAAAGCTCTTTCGGCTAAATTACCATGTCCGATTTCTCTACGACTTTGACCGCCCATTCTACCCGTCTCTCCCACCGAATATGGAGGGAAGTTATAATGTAAAACAAATGGTTTTCTAATCGTTCCATCTAAAGACTCAGTGAGTAGCTCATCATCAGATGTACCCAAAGTTACAGTACCTAATACCTGTGTCTCACCACGGGTAAACAAACCGGAACCGTGAGCTCTTGGCAATAAAGCCACTTCATTAGTAATAGTACGAACCGTTGTGGTATCTCTACCATCAATTCTTAAGCCTTTATCTAAAATCATACTTCTTGCAACTTGATATTTAACATCGCCAAATATTTGGTTTAATTCTTTTTCACGTTGTTGTTTTTCATCGTCACCTAATTTTTCTAATAACTGTGTAGTTGCCTCTTGCTTAGCTTTGTCCAAAGCTTCATATCGTTGAGTTTTATCACGAGTAACAAGAGCCTCTTCCACTTTAGGTCTAAGGAAATCCTGAGCCGCCTTTAAAAACTGCTCATCAATAGATGGTTTAACTACTTCTCTGCGTGCAGGAGATCCACTGAGCTTTCGTAATTCATCTTGTGCATCAAAAATGGCTGTCATATTTTGATGTCCAAACTTCAAAGCGTCCAAAACTTCTTTTTCAGACACAAATTTTGCTTGGCCCTCCACCATCAAAATTCCATTGCGAGTTGCTGCAATAAATATATCAAGATCTGCTTTTTCTGCGTCTTCAAAAGAAGGATTAATAACAAACTTTCCATCAATTCTTGCTATTTGCAATCCTGCAGTGGGTCCCTTGAATGGAATGTTGCTAATGTGAAGTGCTGCTGATGCGCCTATGCTTGCTAGACTGTTCATTGCCGTTTGTCCATCGTAACTCAAGATTGTCGCTACGATTTGCGTTTCATAATTATAAAATTCAGGAAAACATGGGCGAATGGGTCGATCTATGAGTCTGGCATTTAAGGTGGCATCCGTAGTTGGACGACCCTCTCTTTTAAAATAACCACCAGGTATTTTCCCCGTGGAATAAAACTTTTCAGCGTACTCTACTGTAAGTGGAAAAAAGTCAAAGCTTGTTTCTTTAGTTGATGAAACTGCTGTAACTAAAACCATGTTATTGCCACAAGTAACTAAACAAGAACCATGAGTTTGTTTGGCTAGTCGCCCTGTTTCTAAAATGACTTCTTTGCCATCTAATTCAAATTTAACTTCGTGCTTTTGCATCCAATTCTCCTATTTATAAGCAATAATATTTCAACCCATACTTTGAAGAATTGCAATGTATGGGTCCGTGTTCGGAATAATTGAAAGATTTATTTACGAATACCAAGATCAGAAATGATTTTTTGATAACTCTCTGGTTTTTTTCTTTTCAAATAATCTAATAATTTACGACGACGGTTCACAATTTGTACTAGACCTCTTTGTCCATGATGATCCTTCTTGTGAGTTTTAAAATGATCTGTAAGTCTAGTAATACGATATGTAAGTAGAGCAATTTGAACCTCAGAACTGCCCGTATCTAATTCTGAATTTTTAAAAT
>JACKAN010000014.1 GCA_020635055.1 Pseudobdellovibrionaceae bacterium | reverse complement strand
CCCTCATTATTATTTTGAACAAAAAAAGTAATGTTCAAATGTTTATTTATAAATGTCGTATGGCCAAGTCGTGTTTGACTGCCTAAACTCACCTCATTAAAACTCTCTTCCTTTATAGATACAGATTTCCAGTGAAGTTCCCTATAATAAAGCGTGGGTATGATTTCAAAAAATGTCTTCCCCCAGTTGGAAACCAAACTCCACTGTGGACCATAACCCCCACCCACAATAAAATTATCAAATTCCACCCCCCTCAAAATAGCAGTATCCTCGAATTCAAAACGATCCCAGCTAAAAATAACTGAGGGGACAAAAGAAAATTCATAACGGGAATTTCTACGGCTCGTCGGCGGGTCTAAAAAATTAATATTTACCGCACTTAAAACTTTGGACATTTTACCTAGTAAATCATTACGAGTTATGGGTTTGCCAAAAATAGGAAGGCCTAGATCATTAGGATATGCAGGATCTAGTAAAGTTAAATTGGTCTGACTGTTAGATGCTTGTAGAGCTATATTATTGGGAATGAAGTTAAAAAGATGGCCGGCTCTTTTTTGCCATAAGCTAGATCTAAAGCGCTCGAGTTTGTTTAAGGCCAAAGAAATATTATGTTTCGCTTCAGCTTCCCCTGTTTTTAAATTTATTAATTCACCATAAATATACAATCTATCCCCACGAATTTCATAAAAGCTCTCAAATATATGTGTGGCAGATAAATCTTTTATAAAGTCTTGATGCAACTCCTTTTGCTCACTAAAAATGGGTCGCTGATGGTAATCATAATCTTCTGCATAAAATGTTGAGTAGGTCATAGTGAGTGGGACCACTCGTGACTTTGGATTTTTCTTACTTACAAATTTTTGCAAATTTTCAGCGATTTCCGGGGCCCAATATTCCTTCACTCCCTGGGGTGGAGCAATAAGAATCACTGAATCTTGAGTACGACGTTTTGCTGCCTTGGGAAATTTCACATATACATCTTTTACCTCCCATGCAGCACCCGAAATAAAATCCACGGATAAAACAAAGGGATACATAGTGACAAACATTAAGTTAGTAAGTCCACTGTCTAACCAACGAAATTGAGAATTTAATTTAAATTCGTTGGTTTCACCCTCTAACTCTAAGGTGACCTGCTTATCTTTAATACCCCTGGGAACATCCAACACTAATGGTGTTTGTCCGACTTCTTTCTTTTCGAAATACACTTTCGCCCCTATGGGGTTTGAATTGATGGCTACCTTCTGATAGGTAGAATCCGAATCCAGCGTCGCACAAGATATTAAAAATAGTGAACTAAATATGGAAAAAAGAACCCTAATCAACATGTCTATTCAAGGCGGTAATTGGGAGCTTCCTTGGTAATGCTCACATCATGAACATGGCTTTCTCTTAAACCTTGAGTGCTTATTCTAACAAAGCGAGCCCGCTCTTGTAGTTCTTTAATATTACAAGCACCCAAATAACCCATCCCAGATCTCAATCCCCCAATAAGTTGATGAATGATTGCACTGGCCGATCCCTTATAGGGCACCCGCCCTTCAATACCCTCTGGCACTAACTTTTCAAAATCGTCGACATCGGCTTGACCGTAACGATCTTTAGAACCAATTTTCATTGCACCAATACTACCCATTCCACGATAAACTTTATATGTGCGTCCTTGAAAGAGTACTGTTTCTCCAGGGCTTTCATCAGAGCCAGCTAAAAGACCACCAATCATTACAGAATTCGCACCCATGGCTAAAACTTTTGTGATGTCTCCAGAAAATTTAACTCCGCCATCAGCAATGATTGTTTTTCCATGTTTTAAAGCCATTTTACCACACTCTTTAACTGCTGTGATTTGTGGCATCCCCACACCCGTCACAATACGAGTTGTGCAAATGCTTCCCGGTCCCACGCCGACCTTTACAACATCTGCCCCCGCTTTCATCAAGGCATCTACAGCTTCCGGTGTAACCACATTTCCAGCAACAATAATAATTTCCGGATAACTTTGATGAAGATATTTAACAATTTCTATAACATTTTTAGAGTGACCATGAGCTGTGTCCACAGTAATCACATCAACACCGGCCTCAACTAGAGCATTGGCTCTTTCACGGCTGGAATTATCTGTGCCTATGGCCGCCCCCGCTAACAAACGTCCTTGAGAGTCTTTAGATGACAAAGGATATGTTTGTGACTTTTCAATATCTTTTATAGTGATCAAACCCATAAGAAAGTTTTTTTCATCAACAACAGGCAATTTTTCAATGCGATGTTTTTGCAAAATCTTTTTGGCTTGATCTAAAGTGGTCCCGACTTCTGCAGTTACCAGCTTTTCCGAGGTCATAATATTTTTAATGGGCTGCTCTAAATTTGTTTCAAAACGCAAATCTCGATTGGTGAGTATCCCCACCAATATCCCCTCCACAGTAATAGGCACGCCACTAATCGAGTATCTCGACATGAGTTCCATAGCTTCGGCAACCAAATTGTCCGGACCTAAAGTGATGGGGTCGGTGATCATTCCACTTTCATATTTTTTTACTTTCTCCACCTCAAAGGCTTGTGCCCTAATAGAAATATTTTTGTGTATAATTCCAAGTCCACCATGCTGGGCCATGACTCTAGCTACTTTGTTTTCTGTTACTGTGTCCATAGCTGCCGACAATATTGGCAGATTTAAATAAGTATCCCTTGCAAAAAAAGATCTTGTTGAGACTTGTGAGGGAACTATTTCTGAGTATTGAGGAATCAATAAAATATCATCAAAAGTTAAAGCTACATCTAAATCATTCATAATAGATCCTCTATTTGTACCATGTTTTGTATTTTAAATAATTATCAGCGGAAACATCTAAAAATTTTAGTTCTTCGGCATTGAGTTCTCTGATCGCCTTAGCCGGTCTACCTAAAATTAAGACTCCAGGGGGAAACTCGCTTTCCTCCGTCACTAAACTCCCGGCAGCCACTATGCTCCTCTCGCTAATTTTAGCCAGATCCATGATTAAAGAACCCATGCCAATAAGACATAAGTCTTCAACTGTGCAGCCATGTAAAATTACACTGTGGCCAACGGTCACTCTCTTTCCTATCGTCGCTCCACACTTATTGTAAGTGCCATGGATAACTGTTCCGTCCTGAATATTGGTTTCGCTACCGATACTAATTGGCATCACATCACCGCGCAAAACCGTGTTGTACCAAATCGAACAGTTGTCACCGATGGTGACTTCCCCAATAATATGCGACGAAGACGAAAGAAATACGCTTTCACCAATTACAGGAGTCTTGCCTCTTACCGATTCGATCATTAAACCCCTCGCAATAGCCTTTTGAATTAATTCAAATAGGGATGATTATTTTTAAAGCGTTGAGGATGCTTTTTTAAATCAGAAACTACTGAAACCATTTCCGCATCTATAGTTCTACATTTATCAAAGTAATCAGATTCACAATAAAACTGAGTTTTCACACTTAAACAAAAAGATACAGCTTCATCCGCTCGACTAACAATTTTTTTAAGTTGTGGATGGCCAGAAAAATGCAGTTCCACATATTGATGATGACCTTTTATGTCTTTAAAACAACATTTCTCAAGATAAACACCCAGTGGTTTTAAAATCTTCCAAGTGAGGCTGTAGGGAGAAGAACTATAACCCAATTCCACAGAATTTTGGTGCAATGTAATGCCCGCATCCAGAGGACTCAACCAAACAGGTAATACTTTTGTTTGTTCTTTGTTTTTAAATAACATTATGGGTCGACTCTGATCTGGACTAAATGTAATACCATAAGGGAATATTTCTAACTTTTGTTTTTTCATAGTTCGACTCTTTTTCCTCTCAGGGTTTGGGGGAAAGCTTCTGTTATTTCAACAGAAACAGTTTTACCAATTAAATCACTTCCTCCTGAGAAGTGAACTAATTTGTTTTGCGTCGAACGCCCATTCACTTTACCAGTTTCTAAATTGTGTTTTTCAACTAAAACTTTAAGAATCTGACCTTCATATTTTTTTGCTAATGGAAAAGCAATTTCGTCGTGTTTAGCAAAAAGCTGATTCAGTCGCTCTGACTTTTGCTGTTCTGAAAGTTGATCTTCAAATTTTGCAGCCTTAGTAAATGGTCGAGGGCTGTATTTAAAGGCAAACAATGTTTCGTATTCTACCTCTTCTAATAAACTTAAAGTATCTTCAAATTGCTCTTCAGTTTCACCAGGGAAGCCTACAATAATATCCGTAGAAAGTGACACGCCGGGCACAAAGTTTTTAATCATAAGAACTTTATCAAGATACTCCTTGCGACTGTATCCTCTGTTCATTCTTGCCAGCACTTCAGAATTACCTGATTGAACTGGAAGATGAATATATTCACATATTTTTTCTCTGTTTCGTGCCATGACGTCGCACAATTCTTGATCAAAATCCTTAGGATGACTAGTAGTGTAACGTATTCTTTCAATATCGGTATCCTGAGCCAAGACTTCTAAAAGTTTCGAAAAATGGGCCCCACATTCCGACTTGTAAGAATTTACATTCTGCCCCAAAAGGGTGACTTCTTTTACTCCCCTTTGCACTAAGCTATTAACATCTTTTACTAGCTCATTTAAAGACCGTGAACGCTCTCTACCCCGAGTGAAGGGCACAACACAAAATGTGCAAAAATTATCACAACCTTTAGTTATGTTTACGAATGTAGAAATCCCAGGATTGCGGTTTAATGTTTGAATCTGATAAGGCTTCTGATGCTCAAAACGAGCGCGGACTATTTTTTGATCATTTCGATATATTTTTTCCACAATGTCGGGCAGCTCATCAATTGCGTCCGTCCCAAAAACAAAATCTAAAAGAGGAACGTCAGAAAGTAAATTTTTCTTTTCTTGTTGGCCAACACAGCCGCCCACGCCAATTCTTAATTTTGAATTGGATTTTTTTAAGTTTTTGTAACGTCCTACTTCCGAATGAACCTTGTGCACCGGTTTTTCTCTAACACTGCATGAGTTTATTATAATCAAGTCAGCATCTTCGGGCCGAGAAACAGGGTTAAAATTAACCATTTCTAAAAGTGAATACATCCGATCGGTGTCATTGACATTCATTTGACAACCATAGGTAGAAATATAAACACCAAGGTTCTCTTTTGATTCATTATTGTTATCTGTAAAATTTTCTTGCATAGCTCTACTTGTCATTAAAGTTTGTTAGATTTATAGTCTGACGACTTCAGGTCGTCAATGGACATCAATAATATGTAGAAAAGAGGAAAGCTTTGGAACCACGTTTAAAAACTTCTAAAAAATGGACACATTTGCCAAAAGAGCTCGTTACTCAAGTTGAAGTCCTCCTCAGCGAAAATTTTCCAGTACAAAACAAAAATGGGAAGTTTATATTTGAAGGTCGCATTTATCCTTCTGAACTTATCCTACGCTTAGGCTACCTAGTAAATAAATCCATTAAACAGGATAATTTTGAAGTTTCTATTGCCTATAATGCTGGCAAAGACAATTTGGTAAGTTTAATTCATTTGGCTGTAGACGCCACCGCATCACTATTTTCTAATTGGGCAGAAAACCCCGAAAATATACCTCCCAGAGACTGGTTGGAATTTAAATTTGAAAATAATTCCCTATACGCTCGCTATTCTACTGTAAATACTCAATTAGAAATTGAAGCTGATAAATTATTAGGAAATAGGGATGAAGGACTCTTAACTGAAGAGGATGAGTTTGACGAAGAACTCAATCATAAAATATCTATTTTAGGGCTTAATGATGATGACGATGATGGGGGTCAAACTCATTAATGGTAATTTAATAATCTTCGTCGTCTCTACTGCTACTGCCGCTGTCACTAACGCCGCGAATTTCATCGATGAAATTAGTGTCCTCTTCAAAATCACCATCGTCGGAAGCTTCATCAATTTCTAATTCGTGGATCGCTGCCAAGAAATCTTTCGGACTTTTTAAGTCTTTTTTAAGTACTTCCAAAAATTTATCAGGATATCTAGCTGTTAGCTCTTCAATATATCTTTCCAACTTACCTTCAGAGAGTATTTTCTTGCGAGATTGAATCTTCTTCCAAAAAAGTAAGTAGTGGTAACGGCAATAACCATCCACTTGGACAATTTGATCACATTCAGTAACTCGACAAATAACATTGCCCTCTGCGTCAGTAAGCAGTATTTCTTCTTCAAATTCTTCTACTTCTACTTCTGCTTCTGCTTCTGCTTCAAATGAGTCTTCAACAACTTCTACACCTTCTTCAATCTGAACTTCGCTTTCCATTTGGCTTTTTTTAGCCTTTTTACTAACCTTTTCAGTAGTATTATCTGATAACTTGGTCGCTTTGCTCTTTTCAGCATTTTTATCAACTTTAGCTTTCGCTTCTTTTTTGGCTACCGCCGGTTTGGTTGCCTTTGGCTTAGCTGCCTTTTTTGCTACTTTAGCTTTCGTTTCCTTTTTGGCTGCCATCGGTTTGGCTGCCATCGGTTTGGCTGCCGTCGGTTTGGCTGCCGTCGGTTTGGCTGCCTTTGGTTTAGCTGTTTTTTTAGCTATTTTAGCTTTCGTTTCTTTTTTGGCAGCCGTCGGTTTGGCTGCCTTCGGCTTAGCTGCCTTCGGCTTAGCTGCCTTTTTTGCTACTTTAGCTTTCGTTTCCTTTTTGGCTGCCGTCGGTTTGGCTGCCTTTGGTTTAACTGTTTTTTTAGCTATTTTAGCTTTTGTAACTTTTTTAGCACTGGATTTCTTATTGATAGTTTTCTTTTTAGCCATAGTGGGTCTAACCTCTGTTATTTTAAAATTTCCGTCAAGAGAAAAAGGAATCTCAACGAATTCTTATACTTCCACCTTCACTTCTAACATATATTCTTCCTCCCTCATCTTTACCCCTTAACTGTCCGGAAATAGTTTTGAGGCTTGACCACTGTTGGCTACGCAAATATTGAGGGGCTATCAACTGACCCTTTTTACTTCCAATATTCACCGAGGCTGCACTTTGAGGAAGAGAAAGGCTCACTGGCCCATCCACCGAATGAATTCTCGCATTTGCCGTGCCACTCAGCTCAGCTTCAACGCTCCCGCTCTCGGTTTTACCTTGAATGTCGCCATTAAAATTTTTAATATATATTTTTGACTGTGCCATCTTAAAATCCAAACTGCCCTTGCTATTAAGGATATCCACCCGACCGCTATGATTTGCTATATTTAAACTTCCAGATAAGTTATCTAACTTCAACTTTCCAGAAAAACTATCCAATTTCATATTCCCATCATAATTATTCACCTGATAGATAGCCTTATAACTCTCTAAATCCACGGAGCCTTTGACTCTAGTTAAATATACTTCCCCTTGATTTATAAAAATAGATGCCGAACTTTCGAAGTCAGTTAAACTCACTTTTCCCTTCTGCTGAACCACTTTTATTGGCTGATTCCATCGCGATAAATTTAACTCCCCTTCCTGCCACCAAATATTAAGTGGTTTTGCTGCACCTTGTATTTGGATATCAAAATTGGGGACATGTGTGGAATTGACACTCAAAGATTTTATGAGTTTTTCTTTGTCTGCAGGTTCTTTTACAAACAATTCTAAGTGACCTAATTCATTCTTGTAAGAAAAAATCCAATTTTCAAACAATTCTTTTTCATCATTACTTATATTATCCGATGACCTACGAGATACTCTAATTTGGAAATCACCCGTTCTACTTGGCTCTCCAATGACTCTCACGTTTCCTTTTAGGCCATGTATTGTCACTGCCTTTACTTCACTCTCGGAATAAAGTAATGGTTTAAAGTTTAAAGTTTCCGCAAATACTAATTGTGAAATGAACAAGCCCATTAACCACATAATAAAATCCTCTCACGCCGTGTTATAAACCCATGCCCTTGGATTTAATTAGGACACTATTGTTGCAAATGCAGTATCAGTTGACAAGAAACATCAATCAAAACAACAATTCGTATCAATATTAAGATAGTATAGACAATCAGGCTTTTTTCAAAAGGATGAATTATGACTACTGAAGTATTTGTTATTGCTGCTCGTCGAACACCCGTAGGCAGCTTCCAAGGACAGCTGGCTCAAATCCCCGCTCCCGATTTAGGTGCTCTTGCCATTAAAGCCTGTTTAGAAACAGCTAAAGTCAAGGGCAACCTTGTTGACGAATGTATCATGGGACAAGTTTTAACAGCAGGTTCGGGCCAGGCCCCCGCAAGACAGGCGGCCTTAAAATCTGGCTTACCCAACTCAGTGCCATGCATGACGATCAATAAGGTTTGTGGATCTGGTTTAAAGGCCATTATGTTAGCTACTGATTCCATTCAATTAGGAAATTCTCAAATTGTCGTTGCCGGTGGTCAAGAGAATATGACTTTAGCTCCTCACCTCTTAAAAAACTCTAGAAGTGGTTACCGTATGGGTAACATTGAGCTTGCTGACTCTATGGTGAGTGATGGTTTATGGGATCCCTACAATAATTTCCACATGGGAAATGCTGCGGAAATATGTGTTAAAGAATATAAATTTACCCGTGAACAACAAGATGAATTTGCTAAACAAAGCTATGAATGGGCCCATCGCGCTCAAACACAAAATTATTTTGCCAACGAAATTGTTCCTGTAGAGACAGAAGTTCAACGTCAAAAATTGACCATTAGTAAAGACGAAGAACCTGGCAAAGCCAATTTTGAAAAAATGACTAGCTTGCGCCCAGCTTTTGACCGTGAAGGTAGTATTACTGCCGCCAACGCTTCAAAAATTAATGATGGTGCGGCGGCATTAGTCTTGGCAAGTGCTGAGAAAGTAAAATCTTTGGGTTTAAAACCCATTGCGAAAATTCTAGGCTCTGCCACCTTTGCCCAAGATCCAAAATGGTTTACGACAGCCCCTGTTGGTGCCATTAAAAAAGTTTTAGAAAAATGCCAACTAAAAACCAATGAAATTGATCTTTGGGAAATTAACGAAGCCTTTAGCGTCGTCACTATGGCTGCGATGAAGGACTTAGATATCCCCAGAGAAAAAGTTAACATTCATGGTGGTGCCGTAGCCATTGGCCATCCCATTGGTGCCAGTGGTGCAAGAATTTTTACTACCTTGATTCATGCTCTCCACACTCATAATAAAAAATTCGGTTTAGCCACACTTTGTATCGGTGGCGGAGAAGCTGTAGCCGTAATTGTGGAGAAAATATGATTTCTAAAATCTACAAAAATGCAAAAGAAGCTGTTCACGGTGTTAAAAATAACATGACCCTCGTATTTGGTGGCTTTGGCCTATGTGGCATTCCCGAAAATTCCATTCAGGCCCTCAGAGATTTAGGCGTTACGAACTTAACTTGCATATCAAATAATGCGGGTGTTGATGATTTTGGCTTAGGCTTGTTGCTGCAAACACGACAAATTACAAAAATGGTTTCCAGTTATGTCGGCGAAAATGATTTGTTTGAAAAACTGTTTCTCAGTGGTGAACTAGAAGTTGAATTGACGCCACAGGGAACACTTGCTGAAAAAATGCGAGCTGGCGGAGCTGGCATTCCCGCATTTTTTACTCCCACAGGTGTAGGTACTTTAGTCGCCGAAGGAAAAGAAATACGCCAATACAATGGCAGAGATTATGTTCTCGAAGAATCAATTGTTGGTGATTTTGCTTTTGTTAAAGCCTGGAAAGCAGACCCCTTTGGCAATCTTATTTTTAGAAAAACTTCTAGAAACTTTAATCCATTAGCTGCCACTGCTGGTAAAATTACTGTGGCTGAAGTGGAAGAAATTGTCGGCTTAGGAGAGCTAGACCCAAACAATATTCATACTCCGGGTGTTTTTGTGCAACGAATATTTCAAGGTACTTTTGAAAAAAGAATAGAAAACAAAACTTTAAGATAAGTAAAGCGAGAGAAAATGGGACTTTTAAATCGTGACGAAATTGCAAAAAGAATAGCACAAGAAATTAAAGATGGTTATGTTGTCAATTTGGGAATAGGCATACCAACTTTAGTTGCCAATTTTATCAATCCAGACATTAATGTCATGTTACAAAGTGAAAACGGTCTCTTGGGCATTGGCCCATTTCCAACTGAAGAAGAGCTGGATCCCGATTTAATTAATGCGGGTAAACAAACCGTCACAGCAATTCCTGGCGCGAGTTATTTCTCCAGTGCAGATAGCTTTGCAATGATTCGTGGTGGACATATTGATTTAACTGTTTTGGGAGCCATGCAAGTGGATCAATATGGTGATATTGCTAATTGGATGGTTCCAGGAAAAATGATCAAGGGCATGGGCGGAGCCATGGATCTTGTGGCTGGAGCTAAAAGAGTTATTGTAGCCATGCAACACACCGATAAAAACGGAAACCCCAAATTGTTAGAAAAATGCAACCTACCATTAACTGGTAAAAATTGTATTGATCGCATTGTCACCGATATGGCCGTTATTGATCTTTCCCCAGAGGGTTTTGTCCTTAAAGAAATAGCTCCTGGTTTAACTGAGAAAGAAGTCTTAGCCGCAACCAGTGGAAAAATAAAAGTTTCCCCAGAACTAAAAGAAATTAGCTTCTAAAAATTATGGTTTCAGTGAACGCTACCTTTGTCCAGTGATGTCTTAGCTAAAAAATTCCGATAGTATGCTAAGAGAAAAGGCAAAAAATGGCTGGTGGAATTAAACAACTTAGAAAAGGCGATATACTCTTTCGTGAGGGCGATCCTTCCGATGCTATGTATGTTATAAAAAAAGGGAAAATCTCAATTACCAAAGCCAAAGGTAATTCCGAGATTGTCTTAGCTGAACTCATGCCCGGAGAAATGCTTGGAGAAATGGCTTTTTTTGATAATAAGCCCCGATCCGCAGGCGCAAAAGCCTCCACAGATGCGGATGTTATTATACTTCCTTTCACTGCTCTTCACGCACAATTTAAGACTTTTCCCGAGTGGTTGCGAGCTATGGTAAAAACTGTCAACTCTCACCTAAGAAGTGCTAATCAAACCATTAAAAATTTGCAAAGTACTGGTAAAGAAGACGCCGAAATGTTTCCTCCTCACACTATCACTTGTTTAAGCGCGATTTTGTCTTTGGTAGGTTTCAAATCCGGTGAAAAAAACGAAGAAGGTCTTGTTATCCCAACAAATCTTCTTAGAAATTATACTATCCAAATCTTTAAACAACCCACACATAAAATGGACCGCCTAATGGATGAGTTATCTGCTCTCGGTTACATGAAAGTGGAAGAGTTGGGTGAAGGCCGTCGTCGATTAACAATTTTAAAACACGCAGAACTGAGTGGATTTGTCGATTGGTACAATGAGTATTTATTTAAAGAAGAAAGCAAAAGAATTACTGTAGAGGAAAAAGAAATGCCCTGCCTACGTGCACTTATTTTCTATGGCAACAAAGTCCAAAAAGACGATAAAGGTCGGGTGGTAATTAATCTAACTGATGTCCAAAATAACTCCATGAAAGATTTAGGCCGCGTCGTCGATGTCAATGCTCCAGACTCTCTTATTAACAAAGGCTTGTGTGAAGACAAACAAACCGCTGAGGGCAAGATTATGATGCCATTTAATCTCACCGAAGTAGAAAGAATTACTCCATATTGGGAACTGGTTTATCATCTTTTAAAAGTCGCACCCAGATAAAGCCGTACTTTTCTAGTTTATTTATTTCATTTACATCTTAGCGGAATACTTTTCGGATCGGTAGCTGGAATTTCACCACTGATAGTGTACACTCTCATAGAATTAGTTTTTACTTGTTCTAGAACAGGTACGCCCAATGTGAGGATTATTTTATCTCCAACATTTACTAATTTATATTTAAGAAGGATTTCTTCAATTTGAAACATAGCTTCATCCGCTGAGCGATAGGGCTTAATCGCAAATGTTTGAATCCCCCAGGCCAATTCTAATCGATTGAGGGTCTCCTCAATATGTGTCACTGCAATAATGCGACACTTGGGACGAATTCTCGAAATGAAGGTGGCCGTTTTCCCAGTAGATGTTAAACACACAATAGCCGTAGCATCTAACTTAAAAGCAGATAGACAAGCACTAGAACTTATGGAGTCAGCAATTTCACTAAATTTTTCATCCATAGAAAATTTATAGTAAAGTTCATCATCTCTTTCGACTTCCATAATAATTTCGTGCATTGTTGAAATACACTTAAAGGGATACTTACCACTGGCGGATTCTGCCGAAAGCATAAGAGCATCTGTGCCATCAATTACCGCATTGGCTACATCCGTAATTTCGGCCCTTGTTGGACGAGGGTTTTCTACCATACTGTCCAACATTTGAGTGGCTGTGATCACGGGTTTTTTCATTTGGTTACATAAACGAATAATTCTCTTTTGAATTCTTGGCAATTGACTTTGTCCAACCTCAACAGCTAAATCACCTCGGGCTACCATTATAGCATCACTTAGATCTATAATTTCTTCTAAATTCTCTAAAGCCTCAAGCATTTCAATTTTGGCTATCACTTTTGTTCCAGGGTTTTTGGCTTGAATCAACTCTTGTAATTTTTTAATATCACTACCGTAGCGAACAAAGCTTAACGCAACATAGTCCACCTTGTTTTTTAAACCAAAGTCCAAGTCTACTAAATCTTTTTCCGTCAAACAATCCACTGGCAAAGTCACACCCGGTAGATTCATACCCTTGCGATTTTTAAGTATCCCACCGTGAATCACTTTACAAATAACTTCCTGAGCCACCACATTTAAAACTAAGAGTTCCAATAAGCCATCATCTAATAATATTTTAGTTCCAGGCTGACACACCTTTGGTAGCTCTTTGAAATCGGAAGGAATCAAAGCTCTTTCACCCATCTTATAATTGGGTGAAATTTTAACCTCTTCACCCTCTTTAAGTTCAATAAAGCCTTCAATAAAGTGTCCAACACGAATTTTAGGGCCTTGTAAATCTTGCAGTATTGTAACTGGCGCTCTTAACTCACGAGACAACTCCCGAATACTTTGTATGACTTTTAAATGCTCTTCATGGTGGCCGTGGGAAAAATTAATGCGCGCTACGTTCATCCCCGCCTCAATGGCTTTTCGTAAATGCTCTTTAGCAGAAGTAGCAGGTCCTATGGTTGCAACAATTTTGGCTCGTCTATCAGCTAACATGCTTTACCTATATCACTTATGCTTTATTAAAGGTAGTAATAACATCATCTAACTGTTTTTCATGTTGTGCATTCATCCTCTGCAATTCCATGCGATGTTGCTGATTCACTTGTTCTAACTTTTGTTCAAAACCCATTTTCACTGCAGACATTTCTTGAGCATGGTTCCGTTGCAAGCCCTCTACTTTTGATTTAGTTTGATTTCTCATTTGTGCTTTTTCTAAAGTCTGTTTTTGATGCATGTCTGCTAGGTTTTTATCAAAATCCGCTTTCATTTTCATTAACTTTAAATCCTGCTCAGTTTGCATTTGCTGCATTTTCTCTTTAAAGTAGAGCACTTTCTGGTTTTTCTCTTGATTGAGTTTGATTTGTAAATCTAATTTTTCCTTTTCATTATCTTTTTTTAACAATTCTATTTGATTTTGGCTTCTATTATCTTCTGATTTTATTCGATTATTAGTATTTTCATAAATTTGTTTAATTTTCATGTCTGCGATTTTTTCTGTCTGATTACTTCTAGAATCAAAATCCGACTGAATACTATCAAGAGCCGATCTAGATTTAAAATTTTCAACTTCCATCTGCCTTTGATAAAACTTAGTATTGTCTCTCATTTGCTTAGACATTTTATTACTCACTTTATTTATGTCTTCCGCATTACTTTTCTTGAAATCCTCAGCAAGAATTTCATTTTGTTCCTTATAGAGGTCAATGTTTTTTTGAAAAGCATTCCTAATATTTTTAATTTCTTTTTCTGACTGTCTTTTGTCCTTCTTGTCTTTTAAGCCCTCCTGAAATTTAACTTCTTTAATTTCGTCTTCTAGACGTCCTACCTTTTGGGTCAAATCTTTATTGGCCATAAACTTAAAGTCTAAGTGGCTTTGATTTCTATCAAAATCATGTTGTCGCTCTCTATCTGCGTGCTCCCGCTTAAGGTCATTCATACTGTCTTTAAAACTTTCTCTGGTATGCTGAGCCTCATCGGAAAACTCAACTTCCCTTTGTCTATTGTGGGACATGTGAGCATCTGAACTTCTTTGTTTATCTAAGAAATGACGAGTCTCTTGTTGTTTAAGTCGACCCGCAGTAGATTGTCGTAAATTCTCATAAGCCCTTTGCTTTTCATTTAGTTGTTCTTGACGCGTCTGTTGAAGAGCACCAATTTCTTCACTGTGTGCAGTCACCAATCTTTTTCTTTGGTCCTTTAACGCCGCCGCCTGACTCTCACTCAATTGACTTATTTTTTCTGTGTTCTTCTCATCTTTTTCACGCAAAGTTTCATTATAGTGGTCATTCAGTGAATTCATGCGAAGAGTTGTCATATTTTCTCTTTGCATATTGTTTTTTGCGTTGGCAGTTCTTGTTGCCTCTAACTGTTGATTCTGCTCATCTTTGATTTTAGCATACTGATCGCGGTGTAGCTTTTTAAGGTTGGCAATTTCTTGTTGATAATGTTTGTCTTTAACTGAAAGAGCCCCTCTCATTCGGTTACTGTATTCGCCTAACTGGGAGGTATGATCTTGACGAATTTTTTCAACTTCTTTTTGATGAGCTTCACTAATTCTTCTTAATTCTTTATTGTGTTTTTTAACAGTTTCACTTTCTTTTTGTTGATAATCTTCTCGTTGATTTCGAATGGTTTCTTCATAGCGATTCTTTTGACTGTCACTTCCGTTGACTGATGACACAGTTCTCCTCCTGAGAAAAGCTCCTGGTGCATAGCTTAGCACCTAACTATATAATACCACATTTTATTTATCTCACAATAGTTTACTCAAGAAAGGTCTTTTTATAAAAGAAATCTCTCATTCTTTTCTTCTCAATTTTCTCAAGCCTCAGACGTTCGGCCTGCTGCTTTTGACTTATCTCCCAATCTTCTATGATTTTTTGCGTAGAAGCTAGGCTTCTGTTTTGAGTTTCATCTAAAGCACTTAACCATGATTTTTTATATTTCTTTAGACCTTCGTACAATTCCTTTTTATTTAAAGAAGAAATCTCGCCTAAAGTTTTTATTATATTTTTAAAATTCGCAGCCCTAGGAAAACCCACTTCGGCAACTCCTTTGGAGTTAATTTTACCAAAGCTATTGGTATAAGCCTGGGGCAGCACAATAGGATTATTATTTAAATCATAAACCACTATGTCTCCACTGAAGGCTGTAATTACAACTTTGTCGAAACTTAACTCTACAATCACTGATTGTTCTTTCTTGAGTTGAATCCAAGCATATTTTGTTTGAATTTTTAGTGGAGAGCTGGAGCGAACAAAAAACGATCCACTCACCAAACGAATAAGATTTTCTTCCCGTCGAATGAGAATAGAATCTTGTGCGAAATCAATATGCCCGGCGCTCACTTCTATGGAACCTCTTGAAGAAGGATCTTTAATACTGCACTCCCCTTCCATCTTCAAACATTCCTCTGGCACTTCTAACACTTGTGCTTTTGCTTTAATTTGAACATTCAGGGTGAAGGCAATTAAAAAGGTTAGACATCTTAAAAAAAACATCAAAGCTCCACAGATTTAAGAGATTCTTTCGCTTGAGAAGCTAAACCTCGTACTGGAAACACCTGCAGCACTGTTTGATAAATATCTATAGCTTGCTCTGGACGCTCTTGAATTTCGTAGATTTTTCCCATGCGAACCATGGCATATCCTGTCAGTTCGTTTTCAGGAAAAAGCTCAATCATTTTCTCTACAGTTAAAATACATCGCTCATAATCTTCTAACTGAAAGTAACTTTCTGCGAGAAGAAAAAAGGCTTCCGCAATATCAATTGAAAAGGGATAATTAGATATAAATTGAACTAAGCTTTGTGAAGCATCTTTATATTTTTTATCAGTAAACAACTTCTTTGACAGGCTTAAATGAGTTTTCATTTTTGAGTTCTGATAGGCATCTTGATCCTTAGCTAAAACCAAACTTGCCAAATTTCTTAATGGATACGATTTTTCCCCTTTAGGACTTTTCCTAATTGTTTCAGGTAAAATCTTAGCCACGTCCATCTGAAATTCAATGAGTTGATCTTTAAGTAATTCTTTTTGCATTTGAGTTTTAGCAATATTCTTTTGAAGTTTTTGAATCTTTTCTTCATATTTTTGTGGATTTTCAAAATACTGTTGAAATTGGATATAAGCCAAACTCCACAACCCCAAAAGTATTAATGTAATTGAAAAAACTGCTTGATTCTTCATCTAGAAATTTATCGGAATAGAATGAAGATTTATTTAATGATTCTCTACATTTCATCAGGACATTGAATGTTTAAAATTGAAAGACCTTGACTAAGGACGGCCTCCGTCATTTCCACTAACTTAGCTCTCGACTCAGCAAGACTTTGTTCCTGATCAATGATTCGACATTTATGATAAAACTGATTGAAAGCTCTACATAGGTCCAGTAAGTAGTTAGCTAAAAAATGGGGTTTAAAGTTTTTAAACGCTAAACTTAAGACTTCATCGAAAGATAGAAGACGAACAATCAACTCATGTTCTTCAGACGAATTCAACTCCACCGAAAAACACTTTGGTAACTTCTTATTGAATTTTCTTAAAATACTTTTACATCGAACCGCCACATATTGTACATAAGGTCCACTATCACCCTCAAAGCTCAAAACCCGTTCCCAGTCAAAATCAACATTTTTAGTTCGGTCATTAACTAAATCATTAAATATTACAGCCCCCACACCCACTTGCCTTGCTACTAGATCTTTATCTTTTAAATTGGGATTTTTTTCTTCAATAACTTTTTTAATTGAAGATATCGCTTTGTTGAGTACATCTTCTAAATGGATAACATTGCCTTTGCGTGTGGACATACGACCCATATCTTTAAATCGGTACATACCAAAACTGATATGATGGCAATCTTCAGCCCACTCATATCCCATTTTTTTTAAAACTTCAAAAATTTGTTGAAAGTGCAAAGTCTGATCCTGACCAACAACATATAAATTTAAATCGGCCTTTAAAACTTCTCTACGATATATAGCACTCGCAAGGTCTCTAGTGGCATAAAGAGAAGCTCCATCCGCTTTACGAATTAAACATGGAGGCCTATCACCCTCTAACTTGACAACCATAGCCCCTTCGCTCTCTTCTAATATATTCTTTTTTTCTAACAATTGCTCTGTAGACTTAAGTTTATCGTTATAAAAAGATTCGCCCAAAACCAAATCGTGCTTAACGCCCAATAACTTCCACATTTCATTATAATTACTCATCGAAATTTCAACTATCTTTTTCCAAAGTTCCGAAACGTGCGAATCACCTTCTTCCAGTCTCTTAAAATAAGCCGCACCTTGCTTCTCCAGCTCTGGCAATTTTTCCGCCTCTTCGTGAAAGCGAACATACAATTCGGTCAAGACTTTCATGGGGTCTTCATCTTTAGCATACTCCCCTGACCAATTGTCCATTGCCCAGGCCAATTTGCCAAATTGAGTTCCCCAATCACCTAAATGATTTAACCCTATTACCTTATAAGATTGTGACTTTGCGAGATTATAAATACACTGACCAATCACCGTTGCACGCAAATGGCCGACAGACATTTTTTTAGCTACATTAGGTGAGGAAAAATCTATTACAAGAGTTTTGCCTTCTCCAATGTTAGAATAACCAAGACGTGCCGGTTCGGACAAGGATTGCAAAAGTTCACCAGATAAAACTTCCCATGACATTTTAAAATTTATGTAGCCACTCAATGCCGTGACTTCACGAATTTCTTTAAATTGAAGTGTCTTAATTTTATTACTATATTCTGAAGCAATCATTGCCGGCGCTTTTTTTAAAGTCTTAGCTAAAAAAAATACGGGAAGGGCTAAGTCACCATGTTGTAAATTTTTTGGAATTTCCAATAAATCCTGTAGATCTTTTTTATTCAGTTCAAAAACATGACAAATCTTAGCTGCTAATTTGGACTTTATAGATGTCAACATAAAAAGTTCTCACTAAAAAAATAAATTAATAAAATTTGAAAATTAACATCTTGACCACACAGACTGTGATCAATTATTTTACCCAATCTACAACACTTCATAAACCTTGGCTATATACAAAGGAGAATTAAGCGTGAACAAAGCTCAGTTTGTCGAAAAAATTGCAAAATCTACTAACCTGACAAAAACGCAAACTGAACTCGTATTAGATTCAGCTATAGATTTGATTCAAAAAAGTGTCTCCAAAGGTGAAGAAGTTAAAATTGTGGGATTTGGGACTTTTGATCGCTCAGAAAGAAAATCCCGCAATGGCAGAAACCCAAAGACAGGCTCTCAGATCCTTATTCCAGCATCTAAGGTTCCGCGATTTAGACCTGGAAAAGACTTTAAAAGTCTTGTGAATAAGTTGCGATCACCAAAGGCTTAATTCATTTACTTCTTTTTCTAAAGCCAATATTTTGTTTTTAAAACTTACATAATCAAATTCTGGGGTGGCAGATGGAATATTGTATAGTACATTCATTTGTGACTTTAATTTTAACCATAGTTCCGGATAAATAAATTTTCCTTTCACTTGCAAATTGACAGTCTTTAAGTAATCAGATTGATTTGCACTCACCTTATTTTTCCAGTTTCTATAGGCGCGCTGCCAGCGCTTTTGACTTTGTTGGTGGAGGGGTATCAAACTTGAAAGCTGTAATCCCCAGTTTTTAAGGCTTTCAATTGTGCTATACAATGACCTTTTTTCTTTTTGATGCCAAATGGCGATCTGCTTCTTATGCTCTTCCATTGCCTCGGCAAAAGAGTTTTTATTTTTTTCAGAGTTATAAATTCTTTTTGTTTTTTCTAAATCATTAACTGTCACTCGAAAAGTTAAATAACCCTCTGGGAGTTGCATTTTTTCAAAACTTAAACGAACGGAATCTTTCGTTGGGATTTCAAAAGTATTATAGTAAGCCCCAAGACCTAAAACTTTTCCCACATGTCCAATAACTTCAATTCTATATTTGTAATGTTTTGATGCATCACTTTGAATAAATAATTCCCTCCCTTTATTTTGGTTTTTAAATATTTTTAATGTTATTTGCGTGGGTGGCCTTTTTATATTTGCCAATCGATCTTTTTCTATTCTTTCCCTCTCCCTATCTGCAATTTCTTTAGCTCTCCGCTCTTCTTCAAATATTTTTTCATCCACTTTTTTCATTGTCTCTGTGGCTGTATTTTTTTGTGCTATCATGATACTTTTATCTTTATTAGAGGACAAAAATATCATTAATGTGCTTGCAAAAAACATAAAAAATAAGGCGAAAATCCTAAGAACACTCCCTTTAGGGAACAGAGCTTCTAATTCTATCTGAATTCTACGCAGCCATTTATTTTCTTTTTGCTCAAAAAAACTTTCATCTTTCAATATGTTTACTACGGGGGCGACAGAGGGGTTCCCTTTCTCGCTTTCATCTAACTCTTGCAATTCTTTTTCTTCTTTTGACTCAATAAATCCTTCAGACAAAAGACGCTGGGTTAAAGGCAACACTTCTAACATAGATGTTGCTTGTTGGTTTAAAATAGTTTTGTCTTGAATCCAGCGGGTGTCTTCAGAAGTCAGATTTGGCTGGTCACCAAATAAATATTTAATTTTATCATCTAATTGCTTGCGCACCCTCTCCATTTCTTCTTTTCGCTTTTGTCTTTCCTCTTTGCTGCTGACTTCATTATTCTTATGATTTTCTTTTATTGTATTTTTATTTGTTAAAGTGCTTGTCGGCTCCTTAGTGAAACTGGAAATGGTTTCTGTAATTTCTTTTATTTGCTTTGGGTCTTTAACTTTAATGCTTCTAAGTAAATCTGCAGCGGATTCTTCATAAACAGAAACGTCCTCATTTGTTTCTGGAACATTAAAACTTATGGATGTATCCTTTTTAGCCTTAAACTCATGAATTGTTTTTATTGGATACCACTCTGACATCCCCTCTTTCCAAATGTAATCCTCAAACTGAATTGAATTATCTTTCAGCATCTCCTGTACTTGAAGTGTACTAAAAGGTCCAATTTGTTTTCTCTCCTCTGGACGATCCATGAAAACAATCCATTGCTCTTCGTGAGAATTTTTAGATTGTCTAGCTTTTAGTTCCTCAAATTCACTCCACTCAATTAATGGTTTCCACTCTTGTCCGCCCACTTTAAAAACAAGATCCATAACGCCGATTTGGCCAGCAACAACCATTTGAAGTATCTCATTTTGCGCAAATGGACCGACTGTTTTTCCTTTATGAGCATAGTACCAACGACTCATAAACGGACACCTTTTTGTTTCAAGGCTAAATGTGCTTCTAATCGTTGAGTCATTAAATAATAAAAATCATTAAAATCACTTGAACACAGGTCTTTCTGAAGAAATGTTATCAATGTAGTTTTTTTAATTCGCCCCATAATATACGCATCATAAAGTTTTTCACCCATCATCGAACCCAAAATGCGGGCCGCATGTAAATAACTTATAGTTTTTTTGGCTTTCAATCTTTCTTTTTTATGACGTCCACTTTTAACATAAATCCACTCGTCGGTTTTTTGATCTAGCACCAAGGCTAAGGCTTCCCTACCTTGATCAATTTCCTCTGTATGACGCAATTGATTTTCAACAACTGACAGCTTTTCGGCTTTGCGTTTGTGGTTTATTAACTTACTAAGATAGAATGCCACGGCCTCATGCCAAATCAAAGGTAAAAAATCATTCGGCATATCCCATAAAGATTTATTTAAGCCTGAAACTTTTTTATGAAAATAAAAACCGGCCAGATGAGCACAATGGTTAATAGACAGCCTTGAGAGATAATAAAAATTTTGTTTAGGAAGAATAAATGTTTTTTCATCCTCAATCAGTTTTAAAAAATATTTTCTCTCTTTGGGCTTCAGCTTCTCTGCCACCTTTCGCCATACGCTAAAATCTTCACTATTGTAAACAGCTAGGTCATCTAAGGAAATATTCATTTTTATATCTTTTTTCATGACCTCCACAAGCTGTGCCACATGGTCTGTAAAATCAATTTTATCATAATCTTCTTCTAAGTCGTCATCATAGGCCCCTTCCAAGAACATAAGATAACTCTGCCATTTCACCCAAGGGGGCGACGACATAATACAAAAACGTGAATTTTTACTCCGAAGGACTTCTACTTCCATTTCTAAATTCTTTTTCGCCAATTGAAAGTAGAGTCTTTCGGAATTTAAAAAAACTTGAGCCATTTTAAATTGTGGCTTCCCAATGACTTCTTTGATATAATTCGGCAAATGATTAGATGCTAAATGCAAATCACCAAAAATAGTATAAATAGTTGCCTCGGGAAACTTTTGAATCAACTTAGTTATTTTTTTCGCAGCAAAAAGATCTCTATTCACTAGTGATGTGAGCGATCTTTTCTTATAGTAACGATTCACAGCAAAAACCGGTATGCCCTGAGTCTTTGCAAATTCAAATAATGGCTTATAGTGACTCCACGAAAAGCCCCAATGGTCCGACCACTGACAAAGTCTCAGGAACTCTTTTTCCGATATCTCATCCTTCATAAAGAGCTCTAAATATTTTTGATGCTTCGCCTCTATACACTCTAAAGCTAACACTAATTGTCTTTTCTTGGGCCAATCTCTCAAAATCCTAAGATGAGTTCTTTGTGCTTGAGAAAAGGCATGGAAATCACCCCCCAAAACCAGTTTTTGTTGACTCAATTCTAATATTAAATCTCTTGTTGATGACGGCTGCCACTTCCCTAAAAATTCATACTTATAGTTTTTGGCATAAGCGTCAATTTCTCTATCCCTGCCCTGAATCGCAAAAACTTGGCTTTTTAATTGGGTTAAAAGCTTTTTTCTCGCCTTTATCCACTCGTTTTTTTCAATCACTTCCACTCCCTTAATTTTGATTATACTAGAAATGGTTGATTCGGCTATGTTTTTTGATTTAGATTATGATTTGTTACTAACCAGGAGCTATAATTTGACGCGCTTAAAATTAGCTATATTTTCAACCCTTGTTGCGATTGGTCTTCACGCTTACCTTGCATGGACATATTATCCACTCAAATTCGCTCAATCTAGTGGAGAGAGTTTTTGTAATCTCAATGCCACATTTAATTGCGATGCTGTGGCAGCCTCCTCTTTTTCTAGTTTACTGGGTGCCCCAATGGCACTTTGGGGTTTAACTACAAATATTGTTTTTCTATTTATTTTACTTATTTATGGTCTGAGATTTACTGATGAGGCGGAAAGAACTCTGAGAAACTCTTTCTATTTAGCTGTTTTTATTGCTGCCACATCTATAGTTATGGGATCTATTTCTCTTTTTCTAATAAATAGCCTATGCATATTTTGCATTGCTGCCTACATTTGTTCTTTTGTAACCTTGATGGCTCTCTGGCAACTTGTAAAGATACAATCCTCTGACTTCATAAATGACATCAAAAGCCTTTTTAGTAAAAACAAAAGTTTCCTTATACTTCTCGTGTCTATCCCCGTTTTCACATATATATTGCACGCTTCCATGATGAGGGAATATGGCGCCGAAAAACTACAGCAAATAATCAATTCTTCTTTAGTTGAGTGGTCAAGTAACCCGAAACAAGAAATCGATTTAGCCCCCTCTCTATTTATAGGCCCCGATCGAGATTCTGCAAGGCTGACCATCAGTGAGTTCGCAGATTTTCTTTGTGGACACTGCAAACACGCCTCTCCCACCCTGGAAGCCTTTGCAAAATCACACCCCGATGTGAGATTCGAATTTTATAGTTTTGCTCTAGATGGTGAGTGCAATGAGGTTGTGAATGCCAAAGTGGGCGCCCCTTGTGTGTTAGCTAAAGCTGTATATTGTGCTGGAAAAACAGACAAAGGGTGGGAGGTACATAATACCATTTTTAAAAACCAAGATCTGTTCTATACAGCAAGAACCACTTCCGCGGCAACTGAGGCCCTAAAAACTTTAACTGAATCTAAAGTTGATAACTGGAACGATCTACTAGAGTGCATCAATAGTGAAGAAACTCTTGAACAAATCAAAAAACAAGGAAAAAAAGGTGAACAGGTGGGCGTAAAAGGAACTCCCTCTATTTATGCTAATGGCAAGCTGCTTCCTCGCGGCCAACTCTTACCGGTATTACAAGGTTTGTATAATCAGTTAAAATAAATTGAACAACCAATTTATAAAGCTGTTTGTATAATCGTTCACAACATAGTCAAAGGACTGCATCATATTTATGGCCGCAGATCGCAAAAAATAAACAAAAACTATTATAAAAGAGCTATAGGCTATGGCTTTAATTACCCACACTGTTGAGCGCAAATCATCCAACTTTACATCTTTTTGGGTGATCTCTACTCGGTTCAAGTAAAGCTTTAACTCTTCGAAGTGTTGGATGACTTTTTCCATTAATTCTTGCTGTTTAGACAGAGGCAAGGCATGTTTTCCTGGAAAATCTCTTTTTGTTTTAATCGCCTGAATAGTATCAAAACAGTGATCTAAATAGCGTTTACTGCGCTTTTCAAAAGTTGGATATTCTTTTTGTAAGGCAATGTAATTTCTCAAGACTTCCTTTGCCTTGTCATAATCCCCTTCAACAATATGCAATAAAATAGTATGCCTTAAACTGTGAGCTCTTCCAGTTTTTCGTTTCTCTAGGCTTTCCTGAAGTTGATTCTCCAACAATTTGGATCGGGCAATTTCAAATGATTCATAGTCTTTTTTCTTTAAGGCCATGCAGTTCTTATCGGAGAAATACATTAGACATTTAAATTAGGCATATAATACAGTGCGTGAAGTGACTAAATTAGAAAATTATGACTTTTGACAAGTCTTGTAAATATTTGAGACAATAAATTGGTCCATGGAGGGTTCCGCATGAAAGAAATTATGCCTACGCCAAATGACTTTAGTCAGTGGCCGATTGAAATTGCCCGATCCAAGGCTATAGAGGCGCTCATTCAGCAAAATGACGATCTTATGGCTCGACTCTCAGTTCAATTGCGCAGAATTTCTACAATAGAAGTTCAGCTAAATCAAAGTCGCCAAGAAAAAGAAGCACTCAATTATCAGTACGAAAATTTAAAAGATCAATTGTTAATTCTTAAACAGAAAGCTCAAGCTCTGTCTCAACGCAAAGATAATAGTGAAGGAGTGGTTAAGGCTCTGCGCGATCAAGCCAAACGTCTAGGTGAAAATTTGCAAGTGAGTGAAATTCGCTATGCCGAACTTTATCAAACTCATGAAGACAAACAGAAACAACTTTTAAATCGCATCGATCAACATGCTCGTCGGGTTCGACGTTTTCTAAACTATAGAGAACGCATAAAAAAGGCCAGTCGGAATATTAAAGAAAACTACATAAACGAAATCTCAGAAATTCAACGAAAAAAAGCCATTAGCGAACACAATTTAACTCAAGAGCTCAATGATATTAAAAAAAAGCTCACGTCGGAACATGAGTTAACTTTAAAATGCCTTCAAGAAGAAAGCTCAAATGCACAGCAAAAACTGATTAAAGATAAAATTGAAGTCGAAAACCAGCTTTTAGAGAAAATACATCAACTGGAAGAGAAAAATTCAACTTTAAAAAAACAATTGGATCACGCCGAAACTACCCTTAAAGAATTAAGAGAAAAACTTGCTGAGTCCACGTCTTATATTCAACAAAGCAACAAGTCCCATGTCGATGAAATTGAAAAACTCAATCGTGACAATCTTAATCATATACAAAGGAGGACGCAACAACATGAAGTCGAAGTTAATGAATTAAAAAAACTTCACCAAGAAAAATCAGATTCACTAGTTAAAGAAATTGAAAAGCTTCAACGAGAAAATCAAAAGCTTTTTGACAAGTGCACAGAACTTGAAAAGGTTTATGAAGAAAACATTCAGCTACAAAATAAAATTGTATTTGTTGAAAGAAATCGTGATGAACAGCGAAATAAATATCAAGATGAAGTTGAACTTCTACAAAGAAACCTATCTCATTACAGAGCCGATTCAAAAAGCAAAAGCTCCGAACTGGAATCAGTTAAAATTCATTTGCAACAAACCGAGCAAGTGAATCAACAGTTAAAAGAAGAAAAGCTTAGGCTAGAAGATCAAGTCGAGGGCGTACAAAGTTTGTGGCGTGAGACTCAAAAAGAATTAGAAACTCTAAAAGAAAAAAACTTTTCTTTACAAAAATTGAATCAACAACTCAGCGCAAACATCAATCAAGGGCGTAAAGATCATAGAAATTTAAAAGAAAAATTTGATTTTTTACATGAACAAATGAATCAAAAAGTAAAGGAATTAAGACGAAACTCAGACACATTGACCTCAATTAGAGAAATAGAAAAAGGTCATGAAGAATTGGATTTTAGTCCTCAGCTTGCTGAAAAATTAGAAACCTTAATTGCTGAAATACAATCTGGATTTATAAAACGTTAATCTTTGATTTCATATTCCGAAGGCATATAGGCATTGGCAATGACTTCTCCGGGTTTTTCTATGAAATTGTCTATGGGTGGCTTTAGAAAGGCAATTCGAGCCGTATCTACGTCTTCATAAACCTCAATGTTTTTTATTTTACTAGATTCAATGACTTTCCTAAATTCCACTCCAACCCTACACAATTTTAAGCGTCCCTGGTTCTGCAAAAACAAATCTTGCATAGTCTCTATAAATGGAGTGATTCCACATGAACCAACAAAACTAAGGGATTCTAAATTAAATACTAATTTTTGGTCTTGAGGCATTCTCAAGCAAGTTTCTCGAAATCGATCAGCCGCTTCAAAATCAATTCTTCCAGACAAATGAAAAACTGTAACTCCCTCTTTAATTTCCACTTTTGCTTGCATAAAAACCTCCACAATCGATTACTATATAGTATAGTTTCTTATTAAGTAATAAATGAGTCCAGATCCTAAAACTTAATGTATGTCTTAGGGATATTGGTCTAGTCGACATTTACAGTTCGAATTTGGTAAAATACTATAGTTGTAATTTATGACAAAAATTTTATTGTGGCTAAAAAAAGTTGTACTCTCACCTTCTGCATTAGGACTTCTTCTAACTTTTATAATTATTTCCTTAGCCTTTGTTTATTACACTAGTAAGGATCAAATATCTAAAAACTCTGAACATGGTATAGTTTTAAAAACATTAAAAATTATTGATGAAAAATCAATAGATATGCGGCTTATATCCAGGGGCCCTAGACCCGGAGACGATAATGTTGCCCTTTTAACTGTTGACGAAAAGGCCGTAGGTGCAGTTGGACGATGGCCTTGGCCAAGAGATGTTACAGCTAAGGCCATTGATAATGCTGTAAAGTTAGGCGCAAAAGTTATAGCTTTCGATATGGTTTTTAGTGAACCCTCTGACAACCCTATTCAAAAAATATTCGAAAATTACAAACAGTCTCTACCTATGAGTAGCGATGCCGATGCTTTTTTTAAAAAACAATTAGAAAAATATGATGCCGACGAAGCTCTTGCTAATACATTTTCAAAACACTCAAATCATATCGTTGCTGGAAGCTTTTACGAGCACTCATTTGAGCACAATAATTTTTCTCGCCATGAAGACATTTGTCAAAATTGGATTTTTGAACAATCACAACCCTTTCAAATTTGGGATAACGAAGAGGTTATAATTTCCTATGAAGATGAAAGAGAAATTTTTATTCCCGATCTAATAAAAGAACAGTATAAGGCGGTGTTAAGTCAAATTGAAAGTGAAGTCTTGGAAGAAACCACTGGAGCTTTAACTCCCTTGGAAAAAGCTGAATTACAAACAAAAATATTAAATGAAAAATATGATTTTTGTTCTCGCTGGTTGAATCCTGAATCAGATCCCACCTATGAAGGTTTTCAAGCCGCATGGGGCCAGCTCAAAGCCAAGGATGAAAATGGTGAAATCGAAAACGAAAACTTTGACGAATTTGTTAACAATATAATTAATAACAGTTTATCTAACATTATTCCTCAAGCCGCAGGATGGGTAATGAATACTCCTCAAATTTCCAGAGGTGCAAAACACACCGGATTTTTTAATGCACAACAAGATATGGACGGAACTCTTCGACGCAGTCGTCTTTTAGTTAGAAATGGTAAACACTTTATGCCCTCTATAGCATTTAAAGCCTTTTTACTCGGAAAAAATTATAATGCAAATGTACAGCTCGTGCCCAATTTGCAAAATCCAGGAACAAAAAAAATTGGTAACATTTTAATTACCAACAATGAAACTGGCGAAGAAGTAAAAGATTACAAATTACCTGTAGATGGAGAAGGTCTCCTTCAGGTCAATTACGCCGGACCACAAAAGATTTTTCCCTATGTAAGTATGGCCGACATGTTGAGTACGGACGAAGAAATGGAGATAGAGCAAGCCTCATTCAATAAAATAACTGGAAAATTAGAAGGTGTCCAAAAAAAGAAAGTTAATAAAAAGCAATTTATAAACGGTAAGTATTTTATTTTAGGTGCCACGGCCATTGGTATTTTTGATTTACGAGTAACCCCATTTGATGAAAATTATCCGGGAGCAGAAACTCATGTCAATGTTTTGGACAACCTACTGAGAAATGATTTCTTGTCCCCTCATCCTGATGAAGAGACGACTATGCTTGTGGTTTTACTAGTTATGGGTATTCTTCTCAGTATAGCTTTATCTAAACTTGGAGCCGTCTATGGTTTACTCTTAACCCTTCTTGCTTTTACAGGAATTGCCCTTTTTGATAAGTACTATCTATTTGAGCAAGGCATTTTGGTATCTATTATTTTCCCTTTAGCTTTAACCAGCAGTCTTTATGTATTGCTCACTTTTTACAAATATTTTACTGAGGAACGCAATAAGCGTGAGCTTCGCTCTACATTTCAAAAATACGTTTCCCCGGCAATTGTGGATGAAGTTTTAAAAAATCCAAAAAATATCGAACTGGGAGGACGAAAAGAGAATATAACTGTTCTGTTTTCCGATATTCGAGGCTTCACAACTATCTCTGAAAAATTAGACCCCCGTGCTCTTTCTGACTTATTAAATAGTTACCTCACACCGATGACGGATTTGGTTTTTGAAAACCGCGGCACACTAGATAAATATATGGGGGATGCCGTGATGGCGTTCTTTGGTGCTCCCATTCATTATGAACAACATCCTCAATTTGCCTGTCGCTGTGCTTTACAAATGCTAGAAAAGCTTAATGAACTTCAAACGGAGTACAGAAAACAAGGGCTACCAGAAATTGATATTGGAATAGGACTTAATTCTGGAGATTGTAGTGTTGGCAATATGGGATCGCAAACAGTTAGAAGTTACACTGTAATGGGCGATGCAGTTAATTTAGGATCTAGACTAGAGGGCATCAACAAACAGTATGGAACCAGAATCATTATAAGTGAGTTCACTCATGCAAAAGTTAAAGATACATTTACCTGCCGTGAAGTGGATCTTGTTAGAGTAAAGGGTAAGATTTTACCCGTACATATTTACGAATTGGTTTCCGAAGGTCCAGCCTCTACGCAAATTATGACAAAACTAGGATTTTTTAATAAGGGTTATCAATTGTACCATCAAAAAGAATTCTCTGCAGCTATGGAGCAGTTCAATCAAGCCCTCAATGTTCAACCCGAAGATTATTGCTCAAAACTTTATATTGATCGATGTCAAAATTACATTGCAGAACCACCTCCTCAAGATTGGGATGGCGTGTTCATTATGACTACAAAGTAAAAAACAAAACTAAGCCGATAAGGCAGTATGAACTTTTTCAAATATATTTTTAAATTTTCCCTGTTTGTATTTTAACTTATTCTCTTCGAAAAAGTGACTCCATTCAGAGGAAGATTTACATTTTAAAATATAAGTAGTAAGTTCATGAGCCAAAATAAATACACAAGAAAGAGGCAGTAGATTTTCCTCTTTTAAGTGAAAAGGAAACCCCCTGCCATCGGGCCTTTCATGGTGCTGTAAAATTATATCGTGAACATTTTCTGGAACACTTTTCCACAATAATGCAATGTGAGCAGCTAATTCAGGATGATCCATATATTTTTTAAAATCATCATCTTTCAACTCCCGCCCTTCTTCAACGGCCTTGTTGAAGTCAATGGATTTATTATAAATTCTTTCATCTAAAGCAATATCGTGAATAATGGCTGCAGCAGTTAAACTTTTTAAATCCTTTTCTTCATATTCTTGTAAGGCCTTGAGCTCCGTCATAAATCCTATAGCAATATAAGCCAGCGACGAAGCATGTGAATAAAGAATATGTTGTTCTTTATTGTTAATTAATAACAGGAAGTCGCGAAGCTGTGGAAGCTCATGCATGTTTTTTTCAACAGACTCTAGACATTTATTAGTTATCTGAGCAACTTCCTTAGACCACCCAAAGGTTTTTTGAAATTGATTTGCTAATTCATTCAGCTGAGACAACCAATTGACTTCGCTTTGCCAAGCTGTTGTTTTGTTTTTATTTTTTATTGAATCGAATTGATTAAATAGAGCCTGCAACAAAGGTTTCGCTTCTTGAGCCGGAATGTAGATGTACTCTTCTTTTTTATCTAAAAGTTTTTGATAGTTTTCATCTGTGTTTTCAACCCCATTTTTTACATATAAAACATAGTGATCATTGGGCAATTTTAAAAAGTAATTGGCATAGGACTTTGGCAATGTGGAAATCCATTTCTTGCGAATTTGCAGATAGCCTGAGTTAGCCTCTAAGACTTTGCCTTTTAGTTGAGAAAGCACTTTTTCCACATGTTGATTTAAACTATCATCAAAGCTGGGTTTTGTGACTATGGCATAGATTCTATCCATATCTTCTTTGGGTATTTGATTAGGAAAATATCCAGTAAAAAGTAGAAATATTGGTTTCTTTTTTAAGGTATCTATAAAATTAAGAATCACGGCACCATTGCCATTAGGCATCGTATAATCAGAAATAATTAAATCAAACTCCTCCTTTTCTAAAATCTTAACAGCTTCGTTCCCAGAAGAGGTTTGAACAATTTCAACATTATATTTCATTCCCAACTGATGAAAAACCAATTCTCTCAGATCGGCCTCGTCTTCAACTAATAATATTCTTGGTAACATATTTTTCTCGCTTTAAATCTTTATCTGCTAATAATTATATCGTCTAAATGCTCAAAAATCTTATCTTTTTTTTAAAACACACAACGAAATTTAAAGTGTCAATTTATATCATTCTATCTCATATTGTTTGGAACGGGGTGTTTATAAAGATGTCTAAACAGTACCCATTATGTGTTTTTTTTAAGTATACTCTCGAAACAGATGAAGATAATATTGTTACTCACCGCCGTTTTTTGTTTTTTTCACAGCACTTACTTATTTGCTCAAATGCAAGTTTCTGGGATCTCTATAGCGGCTGACAACTCTGAATTTAATAATGAGAACAATACACTGACCCTGCAAGGTAACGTTCAGATCATTTACAAGGGATATTATCTTTCCAGTGACAGGGCCGTTCTCAACCGTGAAAGCAAAAACGTGGTAGCCGAAAGCCGTGTTGTTTTACAAACCATTGATACTTACATAGAAGCCGATAAAGCGGATTTTAATTTAGACTCTCAAACCGGAATTTTTTATAAGGGATTTATTCAATCTGGAAAAGTCATTTTTGAAGGCGATGTTATAAAAAAAATTGAAGAAAACAAATATGAGGCCACAAATGCTTCTTACACTGCGTGTAATACTTGTCCCCCGGCTTGGAGCTTTAATGGCTCCTTAATTAAAGCGGAATTAGGCGGATATGCAGATATTAAATTTCCTGTACTAAAAGTGGCAAATATCCCTGTTTTCTTTTTACCTCGAATTTTGGTTCCTTTAAAGAGCGAAAGACAATCCGGCTTTCTAGTGCCCTCCATGAAGTTTGGTGGTTCCAATGGCCTTACTGTTATTAATCGTTACTTTTGGGCCATATCAAAAAGTGAGGATCTTACCTTTTCTCTTTATAAATACGAAACAAGAGGTTGGAAGGGACATGGTGACTACCGATACATTCTTGGTGAGGACAGTCGAGGCCAACTCAAAGGAGCTTATCTTGTTGATAAAGCCTTTAAAAACTGTGTACAGGACTGCGATGGCCCCAATGATCCAGACACTATTAAGCAAAAGGCAGATAGAGGTTTCGTTTCTTATTCACACTATTATTTACTTCCCCATAATATCATTCAAAGAGCAGATATTCATTGGATCAGTGACCTTAGATACTTAAGAGACTTTACCGATGAAATCGAAGGTTTTCATGGTCGTAGTGCCCTTGAAAATCGTTTTTCTGTGACAAAAAATACAGAGTCCCAACACATGAGTGGTGAGCTGGGGTTTTATACTAATTTACTAAAAGAAAATGCTTTTGCTGGAAACGAAGAGTCGGTTCACCGTCTCCCTGATATAAATTATTCAATCATCGAGCAGCGCATTGCAGATACTCAGATTTTATTTCGCTTTGATTTAAAATACACCAATTTTAATCGCAACAATTTTAGTTATGACGACATCTGCTCCGAGGTCAGTAGCCTCAATTTGCCTTGTTCAGATGGCCGCAGTGATGCCGATCCCACAAATAAATATCCTCTTCGCACTCGAATAAATAACCAAAGCGATGGGAAATTTGACCCCAATACAGATCTTATACGAACGGGCCAAAGATTGGATATTTCTCCTCAATTTTCTTACCCAATAAATATAGGAAATACTTTAAACATATTGCCTTCTGTTAAGTTTAGGGAAACTCAGTACCGCTTCAATTCTCTCTCTGACCTTGTCCCAGAATCAGCGGCGCGAAGATATGTTGAAACTAATGTTTCTGTGCGAACCTTATTAAGTCAGCTCTACGGTGACGTAAACAATCCCTCTGAGTCTTCATTTAAACATGAAATTGAGCCCGAAATTATGTTTTCACAACGGCCCTGGGTTCGCCGCCCCCATCATGTTTTTTTTGGTGATTTTAATTCTCAACCCTACTCACGCAGTACAGAAAAACTTAATGATTTAGATCTTTTCGGCAGTGGTACAGACCTTTATGGAAAGAACAAGGTTCAGTTCGATTATGAAGATCGATTGTTTAATAAAAAACTGTTAAGTTTTAAATTAACAAATAATTTTGTCAGGAAATCCTGGCTCAATGGAACACCTAACTACAAAAGCATAGCTTATTTTTCGGTATTACAATCCTATGACTTTGATGAGCTGAGAAACCAAGATCCAGAACCTTATTCGAATATTGATACCTTGCTTAGATTAAATTTTGACAATTTGGTTCTTTACTCCACGGCCTCTTACTACCCTTATGCCAATGCCACGAATAGCTCTACCCGCCTTCGCCTTTTAACCGAAGCCAATAGTTTTTTTGAAACCACTTATACTCAAACTTTTGCGGTTGATGAAAACAACAACTACAAATTTGCCCAAAGAAGTGAAACCTTATCTGGTGGAGCAGGCTTTAACTTTAAATACTTAATTTTAACTGCAACGATAAATTACAATAGTGTAAGCAATGAAATTCAAGCTTGGAGATATCAAAGCATAATCAAGCCACCAGGAGAGTGTTGGAATCTAGAATTTTCTCAATGGTTTCCAATTGGAGCAGAAAAGCCAGAATATGAGATTAATTTTAATTTCGACTTCAGCGGTAAAACCATTTAAAAAGTGAATCCTAAATTAAACCCCAGACCATCGACTTCATTTTGGCTAATCATTGGGAAAGCTCCCCAATTAAAACGCGAGGACTCTTCTTCAATGCCTGGTGGTAATAAATTGGGGTCCATTTCTAAATCATCATTCACTTGTCCTGGAACTATATAAACTACGTAGAGTCCCAAAAGGATTCCCGCATACAAGCCAAGAGAAGCTCCTCGAGCGACCCGATTAATATTTTCTCCAGGTTGTTCGGTAAAGGCTAAAGTAGCGGCTCCAACTAAAGTTCCAGCTAAAACACCATAGGTACAACTTCTAACAAATTCTTTTGTAGCCATTTTATTTTCAACACTAAGCTCATTGATCTGTGCTGATACAATTACAGGAATCATTAAATTCAGTAAAAGAAATGTGCAGCTGGTTTTCCATTTCATGTTTCTATTAAATCACAAAGAAAATCTTCGTACAGCTCGATGTGACCACTATGACTCACGATGGCAAGGTGTGCCCTAACGGTATCATTTGTTAAATTTGACAATAACATTAAAAATCCATGCAGGCGTTTAGCTTGCTTTTTTGAAACCCTTAAACTTTTATCAAAATCGGACTGTGGCAGTGACTTCACCTCTAAGATTAGCCATCCCTCTGAAGCTTTATAAAATAGAGCATCGACTTGAATATGAGTGGTTACTAATTTGGGATTTTTAAGTTGAAAACCTTTTTTGAGAAAATATTGAATTGCCAAATCTTCAAATGTTTTCCCATTTTTTTTGTTATTATAAGAATTCTTTAACACCGCGAAACGTGGGCCTATGCAATTTACAAGGACCATGTTTGGCAATAAGTTCTTTGTGTAGAGCCGTAGAGTAGCCTTTATGCTTTGCAAAATGGTATTCAGGGAACTCATCTCCCTGCTCAGATATCCATTGATCTCTGGCCACCTTTGCAATAATTGAAGCTGCTGCCACAGGCGCCGCACGTAAATCTCCTTTTACCAAGGGAGTTTGCAAGAACGACTTAGGCAAATTAGGGATAAGACAATTTCCATCCACAATCACGTGCCCACTTTCTATGCTCAAGTTCAAAACAGCTCGCTTCATTGCCAGCAATGCCGCTTTAAGAATATTCAACTCGGTAATCTCATTCACAGTTGCAAATGCGATAGACCATAAATGGTTTTTTTTAATGTGATCAGATAATAAATTTCTTCGTTTCTCGGATAAAGCTTTGGAATCCGTATATTTAGAAAAATCATTTTGTGGATTTATTATTACAGCTGCTGCATAGACGGGCCCAGCCAAACAGCCACGACCCACTTCATCTACACCTATTAATGGAAATGGACGAAGATCTTGCCAAGGATAAGGCTCAAAATTTTTCTTATTCTGCAGTGGATTCGTCCTGAGCTGTATCATCAGCAGTCTTACTCTCTGAACTGGAGCCAAAAACTAATTCTGATGTTAGACGAGCTGCACGGCCTTTGAGACCTCTTAGGAAATAAAGCTTTCCGCGTCTTACTTTTCCCCGTGAGTGAACTACAATTCCCTCAATAGCTGGGCTAGTAAATGGAAAAGTTCTTTCCACTCCAACACCGCTAGAAATTTTACGAACGGTAAATCTACGGCCAACGCCCTTACCTTCAACTTTAATTACAACACCTTTAAATAACTGGACTCTTTCTTTTCCAGCCTCTTTTACTTTAACGTTCACGCCAATTGTGTCACCAGCTCTGAATTCAGGAAAATTCTTTTTTTGTTGTCTTTTTGATGTCACTTTTTGCACTAGATCTGTCATTTTAAACTCCACATAAATTGGCTACAGTGAAAAGCTTATCTACCATGCTCCAAAGAGCCGGTCAAGACAGATACTCACCGCGGATCTCACAGAAAGATGGCGATAATCCTCCATGGAAGCCCCCTTAATGGGTTCTAAAATAAGGTCACACTTTTTAAGTATTTGCTCATCCAGACCAAAACCGGTTCCAAACAATAATAATCGAGCCCTTTGCTTGTCTTTAAATATGTCCTGCCGCAATTCACGAAATGAACAACGCTCCACTCCTGGAAAGTCTCTGGCCGCGGTGGCTATTATTTGTGGTTTTTCTTCGGAATAGTGCTTATTTAAAACAACATCTAAAGTCTCCGCTAGCTGAATCATACCTAGAGCGGTTTGGCGCATAGGGTTTAATCTTGCCCCAGGGCCTATTCGCCAGTGGTCCAACATTCTATTTACGAAAATAAGTTGTTCTTCAATAGTATTAACTATGAAGTATTTACCTACTCCATAGGTGCGTGAAGCTCTAGCAATATCATGAATATCAAAATTGGTAACATTCGTGGCTACAACATCTCTTGCTTTATTTAAGACGGGCCAATGAATCAGTGCCACATTTAAATTGTGTCCTCTCATGTCCAGAGCAGGAATATCTTCAATCAAAATCTTCTCCCAAATAAGTTTTTTTTAACTGAGCTAAATTATTTTGCTCAACTCCCCAGGCCAATAATTCCTGTGGATCCCATTGACTCACTTCTTGTAGTGCCTTTTTTAATGATTGATGTAAACCATTTTTCTCAATGAGATCCGGCCTCTTGAGAGCCGTTACAATATAAGACATTATGTCTTTTGCTGTTTCAATTTTTTCATGGTGACCTGAAAGTAAAACAGCGGGAACCTTTCTATCCTGCCATATAGCGGGTCGAGTATATAGAGGGGCCTCTAACAGCCCCATCTTACTAAAGCTATCACTGATGGCAGAAAGCTCGTTTCCTAAAACGCCAGGAAGCTTCCTGAAAACAGAATCCACTACTACCATCGCCGCTAACTCCCCTCCACTAAGGATATAATCTCCAATAGAAATTTCCATAATTTTATGTTTTTGCAAAACTCTTTGGTCAATTCCCCCATAGCGTCCGCAAATTAGGGTTTTTGTGGCTCTCTCATTAGCCCAACTCACGGCCATTTCATCATTCCACAGGGGTCCTTGTGGGCTTAAATAATATATCTCGCCCAACTCTTGTGCATCTTTTAATTCACCAAGTGTTAAGTCTAAGTTTTCGGCCAACATTACCATTCCATCTCCCCCACCATAGGGGCGATCATCTACAGTTTGGTGTATGTCCGTTGAATATTTACGTGGATTGTATATTTGCAAATGCGCTTTGCTTTCTTTAATAGCACGACCTAGGACTCCATAATTCATAAAATTTTCAATTAAATCTGGGAAAAGGGAGATGATGTTAATCCTCATTGATCTGCACCATTCCCAAAGGCAAATTCATATATATTTTTTTTTCGTCAAAGGAAATTCGTTCAATAAACTCGTATATAAATAAAATATCCACTTTCCCAAAAGGGCCTGTTACCTCTAATAAATCCTGTGCTCCATTGGACCCAAAACCAGTAATGTTACCAATAGACAACAGTGTTTTATCTATAACTTCAAAGCCTTGAACTTCATATAAATAAAAATCCTTCTCATTTGAAGTCATTAGATAGGAAGTAGGAATTAGCATATAGAGCCCTCGGCATTTCTCGGCTGATGTTCTGTCCTTAATTTCCTCCACCTGAACAAGCAAGCCTTCTCTAAAGAACTTTTTTTTCTTAAGTCTAAATGTATTTAAATTTAAAGGTGTTTCTGATTCAGAGAGAATCAGTCTATCTAATTGTTCAAGCCAATCTGCACGTTTTGAACGAAGTTTTATATATAAATCTCCTCGCAAACCATGGGCTTCTTTAACCCTGCCCACACTGTAATATTTTTCTATAATATGAGTCATAAAAAAACGGCTAGGTTTTACCTAGCCGTCTCCAATTCAAAATATAATGTAAAATCATTACTCAACTATTTCTAGTACACTTCTCTTATGTAGTTTAGTGCTGGCTGCATTGAGAATAGTCCTCATAGATCTTGCAGTACGTCCTTGTTTTCCAATAACTTTACCTAGATCATTTTTAGCAACTTTAAGTTCTACAACTGTAGTTTGCTCACCGGCCACCTCATTCACTTCCACTTCATCAGGGTAATCAACTAGAGACTTTGCCATAAACTCAACTAAATCTTTTAAATTTGAAGGATCCATTACTATACCTCACTCCCACTTTCACTATTGTAACTCACTTAATATTCTAACAAAAATACACAGACTGCCAAACAACTGTTTGTTTTCTAGCCTCAGGCCTTGACTGTCTCTTGAGCCTTTTTCATTAAGAATTGTACTCTTTTAGTAGGTTTAGCACCTTTTTGTATCCATTCATTAGCTTTTACTAAATCAAATACCAAGCCAGGATCTTTTCCACTAGGGCTAGGGTTATAAGTTCCTAATATCTCAATAAATTTACCAGTGGCTGGACGTCTTGAATCAGCAACAGTGATTCTATATTTAGGCTTATGAGTGCTCCCGCCACGGGCTAATCTTATTACTACCATACAATCGATCTCCTATGAGCTTTTCAGTTCCGAGTTTCAAAGGTTTACACTCTTTCAAAATCGAGTGCAAGTTCAAATTCATCCCATTGGGGTGAACAGCCCTTAAGGAAATCATCTTTTTGAAAATAAGATCCATCCAATATACCCCCTCAATTCTAGACGCGAGGCATCTATTTACTTGAATTAACCTCACTTTTTGGATCCAATGAGTGGTTTTAAGCCCTTAAGTAATTCTTGACCAGGCGCATATCACAAATTTAACCGGGAACCTTATTGAGGCTGTCGCCAAAGTCCGTCATACCTAGCCAATTAAGAGAGAATATTTTATTCTCTCTTAATGTTAAAAAAAGAAGATCCCCAACTGAAGATGTATGATGATTTACTAGAAAGGCTCGTCCCTGATTCTCATATCTACCGTAGATTATCTTTATTAATTGATTTCCCCACATTGTTGACTCCTCTTGAGAGTTGTTACTCTAAATTGGGTGCAGGCTCAGAGCCTTTAACAAGGGGGTTTAAAACTTTATTAATTCAGTTTTGGGAGGATTTGTCAGATCGACAACTAGAAAAGTACCTTCAAGAAAACAATACGGCCAAATGGTTTTGTGGATACGGGCTTGAGGAGCGCACTCCAGATCATAGTTATTTTGGGCGCTTGAGAAAAAGAATAGGTACTGAGGAGTTAAGGAAACTTTTTAATACAATCACTGACTCAATAAAAAATGCGGGTTATGTGGGAGGTGCCTTCACTTTTGTGGATGCTTCATCAATGGTGGCTAAAGTAAACATATGGAAAGCCCGAGATAAGGCGATATCAGATAAAAAGAACGAAGAAAAAGATGATGATGATAATCCTAAAATGAACAATAAAAATATTGAGAGCTATTCACCAGACCCAGATGCTAGGTATGGGTGTAAGGGAAAAAATAAGTTTTGGCTGGGCTATAAAAGGCATCATCAAGTAGATATGAGCCAAGGAATAATAACAGAAGTAAAAGTCACTGGGGCTGATGTAACAGACGCAAAAGCCTTTGTGGAAGAGGATCTTTGCCCAGATAGTGGAATGGTGTTTTTAGATAAGGGATATGATAGTGATGCTGTAGATACGGAGATAAGAAAGAAGGGTTGTGCAGATGGAACCATTAGAAAGAAGAATCGTAAATTTAAGGACAGGGATTTGGATCGTTGGAGAAGTTCAGTGCGGATGCCTTTTGAAAGTACCTTTTCAAAAATAAGTAAATATTGTCGTTATCGAGGCAAAGAGAAAGTAGAGTTCCAGGCGTTGATGGAAGCTACAGTCCAAAATTTAAAGAGGGTCATCAGGATAGGTGCGCCCAATTTAAGCTTTTGATGGGATTAAGGGGGAAGATAGCCCCTAAATATGAAAAATTATCCCTAAATTTTTTTTAACTCTAAAATATTGCATATGAAATATAGCTCAGGGGATATCAAATCTTACTAAACGACTTTCATATCTGTCAGATTTGAACTGGATTTTGTAAAATGAATTTTTGCAACAGCCTCTTATTGTAAGGCCACATTACATATGGACATCCTATTCGCGCTGTTCATACCCAAAAACTCTTGGGCTTCACTTAAATTTAACCTTATATAGTAGTTATTTGGTGAGAACTCTCCCCCAACAACTCTTAGCTGTACTAATAAATTTTCATTTTCCCTATTACTAGCAATAACGTTTCTTAAGTCGATACTGGAATTTTGGTTTTTTGATTGAAAAAAGGGTGTGAGGTTAAATGATCGTGGAAACATTATTCTTTTACTGTCCAACGAATAGTTAAAATCATTTAAACCCAATTTATTAAACCACAGTAAACCATTAGTATCATATTTATTACTATAAACACTCACTTCTATTTCTTGAACTCTGTTTGGTGAAAACTGTTCGTCTAAAATAAAAGCTAACACTCTTACGTTTAAAGTCAGAATAAAAAAATCTTTTCGATACCTTGGTGATCTAAAAATCATTGGCTCTGCGTAAATGTGATCTATTATCGAAAAATCTAATGCTTGAAATAAACCTTCTAATCCATAAGAATCTTTGAGCTTTGAAAAAATTAATTTTTGTATGGCCTCATTATTTACAATCAATTCCGGTTCAATTCCAGATGGTGTTTGTGTCAATAAACTCTTTTGCTCATAGATAACATTAATGTTTGTTTGTCCAAAAAAAAGTGGCGACTGTAAGGCTCTACTCGCAACACTACTATGTGCTACATGCAAGCTTCTACTAGAAAAACTCTTACAAGGTAATATAAAAATTAAAATGATACTCACTTGTAAAGTCCAGTAAGTATCGAGAAATGGTCGTTTCATAGGCCTCACTTTTAACATATTCAAAGTTAAAAGGGAAATCCACGACCCATTCCAGGAAATCCTCCTTTTCCCATACCCATTTTCATAAGTTTTGACATCATTTTCCGCGATTCTTCAAATTGTCTAATAAATTTGTTAACATCACTAACTTCTGTGCCACTTCCCATGGCTATGCGCTTGCGACGCGAGCCATTTAATAGTTTGTGATTATGTCTTTCTTTTAAAGTCATCGAATGAATAATGGCTTCTATTTTTTTAATTTCTTTTTCTGGTGGAGCCATATTTTTTAAGCCCTTCATCATTTGCCCCATGCCCGGCATCATACCCATAATGGATTCAAAGCCACCCAACTTTTTCATCATCTGAATCTGCTTCAGAAAATCCTCCACAGTAAATTCATTGCGAGCCATTTTTTTGGCAGTGGCTTTGGCATCTTTTTCATCGATAACTTCTTGTGCCCTTTCTACGAGAGTGACGACATCACCCATATCTAAAATACGGGAGGCTAAACGGTCTGGATGAAAAACTTCCAGGTTGCCAACCTTTTCCCCAACACCAAGAAATTTTATAGGAACACCGGTGGCTTGACGAATGCTTAGGGCCGCTCCCCCACGGGCATCGCCATCGACTTTAGTTAGTATTAAACCTGATAAACCTAAGGACTTATTAAACCCCTCAGCTACATTCACAGCTTGCTGTCCTAACATGGCGTCAGCAACAAGTAAAATTTCACTGGGTGTCCAAATTTGCTTTAAATCTTTAAGTTCGCTCATTAATTCTTCATCAATTTGCAAGCGGCCCGCGGTATCGACAAGCAATACTTCTATCATTTCTTCTTTTGCCCATTTTTTTGCTGATTCCAAAAGTTCTTGAGGTTTTCTACTTGGATCCGATGGGAAAACAGGAAGGTTATTTTGTTTTGCTAAGGTTTTTAATTGTTCGATCGCCGCTGGACGGTAGATATCTACAGGAAGTAAACCTGGTTTTTTGCCATGTTTTTGCCTTAGGTATAGTGCTAATTTTGCTGCAGTTGTTGTTTTTCCTGTTCCTTGTAAGCCAACTAAAAATATTACCGAGGGTTGACCTGGTTGACTATTTTTAAAATCTAAAGCAACAGCTTCTCCACCCAGAACTTGTGTTAATTCATCCTGTACAATTTTGGTAAATTGTTGGCCCGGGGAAACTGAATCAATGACATCTGCTCCTAAGGCTTTGGCTTTTACACTATCAATAAAACTTTTTACGACTTTGAAATTTACATCGGCCTCAAGAAGGCTTAATCGAATTTCTTTTATGGCGTCTTCAATGTTCTTTTCACTAATTCGACCCTGTCCTCGAACTTTTTTTAATGTCCCTAAAATTTTATCCGACAAATTATCAAACATTTTACCACCTTGAAAAACTCGCTTTTTGCAAACTTCTTAGCGCTATAAAGTATACAAAAAGAAAAAATCCAAAAGAAACCACAAGGGCAGAATTCAGGCTAACGTCTGATTGCCCTAATATGCCCAGTCTCACGCCATTTATGAGATACAATAAAGGATTAAACTTTGACAAGGCTTGCCAAGTCGGATGCAAATTTTCTAGTGTAAAGAAAACTCCACCCAAATAAATTAGGGGAGTAAGAATAAAACTACTTATGGCACTCAATTGATCAAAGGTTCTAGCCCAAAAAGCGACACACAAGCCCATAACGGCAAAAGAAAGTCCACCAATTATGACAAATATTACTAAATATAAGGGATGAACAATCAATAAAAATTTATCATATATTTGGTAATAAAAAATTTGACCAACAAAAAAAGTTATCCCACCTACTATTAAACCTCTTGTCAGCCCACCCAAAGCCAGGGCCCAAATGATTTGATGATCCCCCAATGGGGTGATTTTTAAATCTTGCAAGTCGCCACTGAACTTTCCACTAATAATTGATGTAGAAGAGTTTTGATAGGCATTATTTAAAACACCCATCATCACTAAACCTGGAATTATAAATGCTAAATAAGGAATGTCGCCAAGTAGATGAATATTTTTTCCTAAACTGATACCAAATATTAACAAGTACAATGAAGAAGTAATCAAGGGGGTCAGCACAGTTTGAATTACAACTTTATTAAAACGTCGAAGCTCTTTGTAATAAAGCATAGAAAAAGACAAAATATCTCTTTTCTTTATCATTTGTTTTCCTCCATGTCTTCGACAAGCAAATACCGGAAGGCATCTTCAAGACTCCCCTCTTGTATCTTTAAATCCGTAACGTCCCCTAACCCAAGAGAAAGTTCGTTAAATAACTCTTCAATAGATTTAGTGTATGGGATATTAAATATGTGTCGATTATTGAGCTCCTCTGTTTTTAGTTCATGATGAATTTTCTTTAGTGAATTTTTTAAACTAAAACTCACTCTTCTGTGTGTTAATTCAGTAATTAAATCGTGAGTTTCTCCCAGCTTTATTAATCTTCCATGGCTCAATACACCCACTCTTTGGCAAAGCTCCTCAGCTTCCTCTAAGTAATGTGTAGTTAACAAAACTGAGACACCTTCTTTTTTTAGCTCACATACAAACTTCCATAAAGACTCTCTAAGTTCAATATCCACTCCTGCAGTGGGCTCATCCAATAACAAAAGCCTTGGTTCATGCACCAAAGCTTTTGCCACTAGCAATCTGCGCTTCATTCCACCACTCAATTGACGCACCTTTTTGTCTTTGTGCTCCCAAAGACCTAATTCATTTAATAAATAATGAATGCGCTCTCGATTATTAACAATGCAGTAGTATCCAGAGTGAATTTCAAGAATTTCTTCTGCACTAAAAAAACCATGATGAATCAATTCTTGCGGAACAAAACCCATTTTATATTTCGCGGCCTTTGCTTGTTGAGTTACATCATGACCAAAAACTTCAATCAGACCCTCGTTGGGAGTCTCTAAAGTTACGATGCAAGAGATAATACTTGTTTTGCCCGCACCATTGGGACCAAGTAGTCCAAAAATTTCTCCAGGTTGAAGTTCAAAACTCACATTTTTTACCGCCTGAACTTTATTGTAGTTTTTAACTAAGTTCTGGACTTTTAGTGGAGGGGCCATTGGTCTTGTTCCTTTTGGTTTTCTTATTTTTATCTCTAATTTAACATAAAAGTCTCTGGAATGTTAATCTGATATTCAATTTTTCCGATAAAAGATTATGAGTAAAAGACAAGAAAAAATGATTCCAGTACCCATTGATGACCTCATCAATGGTATGACAACCCCTGTAGATCTCTATGTTCGACTATCAGACTCGAAATACATTTTAATTGCCAAAGAAGGCTCAAAAACAGAAACCGATCGCCTATCTACATACAAAGATAAAAAATTAGATTATTTGTGGACACCCTATTCTAGTTATTATCGCTTGACACGACAAAACATAGCCATTGCTGGGGTCGCTGTTTCTAAAGCCAGTCTCAATCAAGACGCAAAAACAAAATTCATTGCTGCAGCAGCGAATTCTGTTTTTGAACAGTTAGATCAAATTGGAATCAGTAAAGATACCTATGAAAACGTAAGACAAATTTCAGAAGCCACTGTAGCTCTGGTGCAAAATCACAAAGATATTTCACAAATGTTTTTGGCATTCGAAAAATATGGAAATCACTTACTCAGACATTCTATGGCCGTAAGTGCCGTGGCAGTTATGCTAGCCAATGAACTGGACTGGAAAAACAAACTCACACTTGAAAAAGTTTCTTTAGGTGGATTACTCCATGATGTAGGGAAATTATCACTTCCACCAGACTTGGTAGAAAAGCCCAGAGCCTTAATGAATTATGAAGAAAATCAGATGTATGAGACTCACTCTTTTCGTGGATTGGAAATGGTCACATCTTTAGGTTTAGTTCCTGATGATGTGGTTTCTATAATTTATGAACACCATGAAAATTCTATTGGTCAAGGTTTCCCTCGTAGATTAAGGGACATTAAGATTCATCCCATGGCGAAAGTCGTTGCCCTGGCTAATGAATATTGCAATTTGACAATGAAAGCCCCGAATTTTCCAAACCCACTCCCTCCTACGGATGCTGTTATGTATATCGATAGAGTCATGGGACAACCCTTTAATAAGGAATGCTACCGCGCATTGTATAGATTGATATTGAAAGATTCTGTAAAATCGGCATCTTAAGAGTATGACAAAAAAAATAAGTAGCCTCCAACGGAGCCTTAATTTTAATAATGAAAAGCTTCAGCTTTTAATGAATCTCAGAATGGTCGTGGGGCTAATTATATTTGTGTTGTTTTTTGCAGCTTCCTTGTCCAAATGGAATTATATTTACTTTAGCTTAAGCCTATTTTTTACATTTGCCTTTATAATTTTAATTCCCCTGACCTCCCAACGAAAATTATTCATTCAAAAGCTAACTCAGCTAATTGAATTTTATAAAAGAATGAACAGCCGAAAAAAAGGTCTTTACAAGGCCGAAGACATTGATATTAATTCTTATCCATCCCATGTGCAAACTTTGGCTCAAGATTTACATATTACCGGGCATCATTCTATATTTAACCTTATTGATGAAACTCTGACTAGCCAAGGTCGAAAGGCTTTGTTAAAAAAAATCCTCATGCCAAACATGAATAAAGAGGAAATTATTGATGAACAAAACTTAATTAAAGAATTAAACAAAAGTTACTGGCCCTTAATAAAACTGCGTGTCGCAAACCTTGGTCAAAAAAACTCTGATCTAGATGAAACTATCAATGAAGTAAAAAGACCTCTCGTAACCCATCGCTTCCACTTGCTTTTGAGTATTCACTATATTTTGTTTGCATTGGTATGGACACTTGTTACCTTAAGTTTAACTGGAACTATTCCGCTAAACCCAATATTTGTTTTTACTTTGTATTTGCTGTTTTCATTAGCTACACGAGCACAAGTGGCTCACTCTTTTCGTCGTGCCCATGGGCTTTCCTCGCAGTTATTACAACTTCTTCCCATTATTCGTTTTATTGAAAATCAAAATGGAAAAAGTCTATTTAAAAAATACTTTAAACACAGCCTGCAGCTCAAACTTCACAATAAACTAAAAAAGCTACAATTATGGATGGCTTTCTTAAGCGTCGAAGGCCACCCCATGGTTCATATCGTACTCAATGCCTTATGCCCCTGGGACTATACGCTCACTTATTTAGTTGAGAAGTGGCGAAGCCAAATAGCAGCTGAACTGCCCTCTGTTATTGATGAAATCAGCTATTTTGAAGTGCTAATGAGTCAAACCCTTTTCTATCATTTTTTAACCTCTAATTTTCCAAGCTTTTCTGATAACAAGTCTTTTTCTTGTAAAAACCTGATCCACCCATTGATTTCACAAGAAATAGTGGTGGGCAATGATTTTAATCTCCCCATCGGGAAGCAAATAATTCTTATTACTGGTTCAAATATGTCGGGAAAATCAACATTTTTGCGAGCCTTTGGTGTGAATCAAGTTTTAGCTTTATGTGGATGCCCTGTTTTTGCCGATCAGTTTGAGACTCATCTAGCTCCATTGCGAACTTGTTTGAAAGTACAGGATTCCTTAGAGCAAGGCCTTTCTACTTTTTACTATGAGGTTCGTCAGGTAGCCGGAATGGTAAACGCTGCTAAAAATAGAGAAAATTTTATTTTTCTTATTGATGAAATTTTTCGTGGCACGAACAATCGAGAACGACTTATCGGTAGCAAAGCTGTTATTCACGAATTACTACAGTATTCCGTTTTTGGAATTATAAGCACTCACGATCTTGAACTCACTCAGTTGGAAAGCACAGAAAACAAGTTAGTAAATTTCCATTTTCGCGACGATATGGGCAAGGATGAGCTCGTATTTAATTATAAAATTCAAGCGGGCCCCTGCCCGACTACAAATGCGCTTAAAATTATTGCCAAAGAGGGCATTCCCGTGGACATTGCTTGACGAGTCCACTTTTTCAGGTTTATTTAGGCTTCTATGAATGCTAAAAAAACAGCCTATATTAGTGGATTTTATTATTTTAAAACCCTTAATGACTTGGACCCACTTAAAAATATTTTAGAAGTTCGCGCTAAAGAATTGGGTGTCCGTGGTTTGGCGATTATGGCTAGTGAAGGGATTAATGCAACTATTTCTTGCCTATATCTTGAAAACTTAAAGCTATTTGAAGACTTTTTGCGGCAAACTCTTGAAATCCCTGATTTAACATTTAAGCATTCTCAATCACCTAATGGCCATCCCTTTCGCAGATTTAAAATTAAGTTCCGTTCAGAAATTGTAACTTTAAATACTCCCGAACTAAAGCCCCAGGGAGAGTGTCACCATTTAACTCCCGAAGAATGGAATCGTGTTCTTAAAGAGGAAAAGGATTTTTTGCTTATAGATACGCGAAATTGGTACGAAACCCAAATGGGAAAATTCAAGGGGGCTTTGGACCCTAAAATTAAGGTTTTCACTGATTTCCCAAAGTATCTTGAAACCAATGAAATCCCAAAAGATAAAAAAATACTCATTTATTGTACCGGCGGCATTCGCTGTGAAAAAGGTCTTTTGCAAATGCAACAGAGTGGCTATGAAAATGTCTATCAACTTAAAGGTGGGATATTAAAGTATTTGGAAGAATACCCCAATGATCAGTTTGATGGTGAATGTTTTGTCTTTGATCATCGCGTTGCCTTAGATCAAAATTTAAATCCCACTCAAAAGGCAAAACTCTGCCCTCACACAGGTCAACCAGCAAACCACCCTATAAATTGTGTAAGATGCGATTCTCCGGCCTTGATAGACAAGGAAAATTTAGACGACCCAATTAAAAGCCAAACTTGCTCCAAAAACTGCGCTCAACAATGGAAACTCCGCCCAGGAAAAAAAGGCAAACCTCAATTAATGATGAATGCCCAGGCTTTGTAAAATAAATCACTTAAAAAAAAGCGCTGCTCAGCTACTTTTGTTTTTACAGCAAAATAAACTTTTAATTTTAGCAAAAAAACCTGCACAACACTTTGTCTTTTCACCGCAACAAGATTTAACTTTTTCTTTTTTTACTTCACTCATAATTTTTCTCCTTTTTGAATACTTTCTTCTATTTGGTCTGCTAATTTTCTTAATAAATCGGCTAATTCCTGACCTTTAAGCGAATAAAAAACTTCCTTGCCCTTCTTCTCAGAAGTAAGTACACCAGCGTCTTTTAGTACTGACAAATGGCGACTCACTACAGAAAGATCAACGTCACAACACTCCTTAATATCATTCACATTGGTTTGTTTTGCTCCTGAAGCTTCGCAGCTACATAGATGTCGGAAAATCGCTAAACGATTGGGTTCAGCCAATGCTCTAAAAAGCGAAGTGAGTTTTTTGAAATTCTTAGAAACACAACATTTATTAGCCATGCTTTTATAATTGCATAGGTATGCATATGTTTGCAAGCATTATTTGCATACTTATGCAAATATATTAAAATAAAGAGAAGGTTTGATAGGCTCAAAATGAGATTGGTCTCAAATACCCCCCTTCTAAATAAGGGTGAGGCCAGCTAGACGACCACATCTCACTAGTATTACTAAAGTCCTGCCTGCCCCCGTTATTGATGAAGACCCCTTTTTTACTTTACTGAAACACAACTATAATCACGATTGATACTAATAATTAGGTCATTCTCAGATTTGCACCCAATTGAACCTGCGTGAGGGACTGAGAACCAATAAACAATTTTCCCAAATAAAGTATCAACTCGGAAGTCTGGAGCCAAAAGTACTTCATACTCTGTATGCTTTTGCCCTTTTATGAAGACTGAAGCATAAACTTTATTGCCCCGTCTCAAACCTTCCATTTTTAGGTCGCCGACCTGAAGGAATGCACCAACATCTTGAGGATCAAAGCTCACTTTAACTTCAGTGTCTTTACCCATTTTTCCTAAAAATGTTTCAGCTGAGGCCACTCCAAGGAAACCAAACATAGCTATTAGGACTGTAAATTTTTTCATATGTTTCTCCTTAAAAAAATAAAAAAAATTGATATTAAATTTTATGCAATAATGATGCTAAAAAAATAAAATTGACTCTGCTCCCAGGCATTCCCCTTTTATAGGCATAGGCTTTGCGTAGTTTCACCAAGATGGGGCTGAAGCCAATATCTATCGGAACTTGTCAATCTTGTAATCTTAGATGCTTTAGAACATCTTTAAAATCAATTGAGACGGACGCTCTTATGATGCTAAACTGGGTTCAAGCATGATAATTGGCTAAAAAATTGCCATTACTTTCTTTTTTTCCATTAAAACGAATAAGTTGAACTCCCATTTTTTCTTTAAGACGACAAGATTGTACATTGCCAACTGCATTGGCTAGAGTGAGTTAATCAAAATCTAAATTATTAAAGGCATAATCCATTACTGGCTAAATAGCCTCTGTCTTTAGTCCTTGCCCCCAGCATTTTCTAGCTAACCAAAAGCTCATGGGACGTCTAAACACAAAAAACCAACCACATCATAATTTACAATGTTTATTGTACAATGTGAAAAATCATTAGCGTTTAATTCCTTATTGATCAATCTATCTGTTTCAAATATTGGCAAATGTATGTAACTTGTAAAGTTTTTCCTAAGCTATTTATCTTCAAATTAGATGTACATCTTACTATAAAAATTAATTTTTCCTTTCATGACCATTTTCTAATTGAAATTGCAAATTTAGTGTCAAAGTTAGTCGAGGTTTTTTTATTTTTCAGAAAAAAATATTGAATTTTTATCTTGGCGAAACCCATTCAGCGAACTTGGGTGAGGTTGCTTCCCGAACAAGAAAATACTTTTTAGTGGATGCATGATCATACATAAAACTTTCGCTGTTTTCTCAATGCAAATGTAGATTCTTGATAAGACGCAGTAAAGATCTTTATTTCTTATCCTAAATCAATCTTGTTTTTTATTTTCTTAACGACTTCTATTAATTCAGTCGACAATTCAGACTTATTAAGTATTCCACTAACTTTATACTCACCTAGCATTTTTATAATTTTATTAGTTGAGATCCCAGAGTTTATAAAGATACACTTTTTATAACCAAGGGTAGAAATCTTTTGTATTGCCGACACCCCATCCATAACTGGCATTTCAATGTCCATTATTATAGCATCCACATTTAATCCATCGCGTATTTTATCAATGGCTTCCGCGCCATTTTCTGCCGTAAAAACATTGGTGTTTAGTTTTTCAAGAAAGTCTTTACATATGTTAAGGATGTCTACACTGTCATCAACTAATAAAATATTAATTTTTCTTTCTGAATCACCCATTCAAACTCCTTGGATAGGATTGGGTCGTATCTTATTTAACTAGATACTATTTTGCCAGATCCTGAGGCGACGAAATGGAGTCGATTCATGACAAATTTTAAATAATTGTCTTACGATATTCAGCCGGAGTTTGATTAAATGATTTCTTAAAAGATTTGGAAAAACTACTTACATCAGAATAGCCTGAAAGAAAGGAAACCCTGTTCAAGTCAAGATCCAATCTACGTAAATAATGACATGCCAAATAGGACTTAATAGAAGTCACCATTTCTGAAAACGTAACATTGCTATCTGCCAGGCGTCTTTGTAGAGTTCTTGGTGTCATAACTAATTCACTAGCAACTTTCTCTATATTAAGATTATTATTTATTATACCTGTGACAATTGCGCGGTTCACTCTCAAAATTAGGCTAGAGTTAATGCTTATGCCCGCAGTCTTCAAGTAGAGTTCTATTTTTTCTTCTAGTAAGGTTTTTAAGAGTGGATCTTCTAAAGCAAAGGGTCTTTGTAAATCTTCTTCAGAAAAGTGAATAAAGTTAAAATTAGTTCTAAATTTTATAGGACAATCAAAATACTTTTCATATTCTTCAATGGGTGAATGAGGCGCATGGGAAAATTCGATTCTTGTAGGTCGTAAACTTTTTTTTGTTACTTTACTAATTATCGAAAGCACACCAAAAAAAGAAACTTCAGACAAAACCACTTCAGCAGAAGGAATTTTTGAATTTAAAACCGTTAGTCCCAATTTGCCACCATTGGCTTCATCAAAAAACAGAAATCCAAGATTTGCATTGAAGAAAGACTTGTATTGAACCAAAGTTTGAAGCACGTCTCGCAAATTTTTAGAAGATTCAATTATAATATCAAAGGGGGAGACACCTTTTACATCAGTTTTTTTTAAAATATCTAGAAGGTAAAAATGATTGCCTGTTTTATTAAAAGCCAGTTTAAAAAGTTGAATATATAAATCACCGGGAATCCTTTGGCCGGGGTCCATGGCCGAATCAATATCCAAACCATATTCTGCAACTAATTTTGAAAAATCAACACCCAACACTAAAAGATCTTGCATGATCGCCCTGGGCATTACATTTAATACTGTCATAACAACTGAATTATTCATACCATCTTTCTAATTATTAAGCAGAAAATATCATTAAATGTGAATGATAGCAAATTTATGAAATCTATCTGGTAAAAATAAGAAAAACTACAAGTTAATTTAACTTTAGATACCAGGGGAATATTATTATCTTTAATCTTGTTAAATTAACTACTTACAGAAGGTAGGTTGCCCCCCTAGATGACCGTAATATCACTTAAGCAACATATATCATTTTCAATAATATGGCTTAACAATTATTGAAAGACTAAAAGGGATTTCCAATTAATTAAGTTAAACTAAAAACAAAATTCAACCCAGAACTTAAATTGCATCAGCCCTATTCCACTCGTGCTTTTTATTTTCACTTGGACCTGCTTCAAGTAATTTTGGATTAGACTTATTACCCTCTAACAATTTCTGATCTTCCTTTAGTGCATACTCTGCATCCATATAGTAGTGTTCGTCCTCACCCCATCGATAGACTTTTGGCAAAGAGTAGTACATAAGCATGTGGTATATCTTTCTTGGTAATAATTTTCTAATCAATCCAAAAATCAGTGCATCGATAGTAACTGGCACCCTCAATGGTGGATTATCGCAAATAATTACCTTATGAATTTTCTCGGCAATTTTTTCGGGTGTTGATGGAGAGAACCTCATCATCTTCGCTATGAATGGAGCCATGGAATTGTAGTGATAATAGTATGGATTGTTTTTGTCCTGAATAGACTTCCTACTTTCTCTTGTAAGTTCAACGTTCTTAAATGAGTCCGAATTTATAAATCCAGGTTGTATGAGACTTACTTTAATCTTCCAAGGACGCACCTCGTACCATAGTGCCTCTGTAGCCCCTTCAAGAGCAAATTTAGAGGCACTATATATGGACATGGTTGGCATAGCCATCATACCACTCACTGAAGATATATTAATAATATGGCCACTCCTCTTCTTTCGCATATTGGGGAGAACACTTCTGACTAGGGCCATCGGCGCACGAAAGTTTGTATCAATTTGCTTTAGTCGCTCAGTCTCATTTACTTGCTCCACAACCCCACGCAAACAATAACCTGCGTTATTCACTAAAACATCAATACCTCCAAGTTTTTCATTAGCCTCTTTAATGATCCTGTCACGATCAGATTTTTTAAGTACATTCATTGGTCGAATCCATAAATTTTCATCATCAAAAATACCAATTTTTTCAAAACGAGGAAGGGATGACCGACGAGCGGTGGCAATCACATGGTATTTTTCTGACCGTACTAGCTCCCTAACAAGAGCCAAGCCAAGTCCCGTACTGGCTCCAGTTATCAAGACCACACGTCGTCGATCATCCCGTTTTTTTGAATAAGTTGAAAATCCAACTTAACACTTTTTCCTCCTAGGAAGCCAAGTCATCGAATACTGGCTCCAACATACCTTTCTGAATAATCATTCTCACATAGTTATCTATATCAAATACTTGTTGGTTTGAGTCCCTAGCTTAAAACTAAATATCTGGCCTCCATCCTCTTGGTGACACGGAATTAAAATACCGGTCATTTCAGTTTTTAAAGGACGATTGTCCGAGCTGCTTTTAAGTTTTCCTTTCAAAATGTTTTGAAAAGACTCCGAAGACTGATGATTTTTATTCATACCAGCCTCATGAGTAAATCCGACTGGCTTTGACGTCGTTTACGAGTTAATTTCAATGCCCTTATACAATCCTTTTTTACACGCTTATAGATGCTCTCCAATACTTGGGTCATTGATACACCTCTTTTATAAACACCTAAAGGCAGCTCATCAGACTTACTCCATAGTAAGCCTTCGTAGACATTCCCACTCTTGAGCAACCTCAGGCTTACCTTTGAAGACGGCGAAATGGTTTTAATGCTATTTACAATCCGTTGAATTTTTTCTTCAGCGTCTCGGTTTATACCAACGCCGTCGTTATATATATTTGCTCCTGCTAAGACCATAGCTCCTCCTTTCGTTATAAAGCGTATTGCTCTTTGAAAAACTGTTTTCTTCTATTAGTTATTCTTTTTTCATTCATTCTATGAATCTGTCTAAGCACAGCCTTTTTAACCTTTCTAAAAACGGATAAGGCGTTCTTCCCATCTTTCCTCACGATGACTGGCTCCTGAAGACCAAATACACTCATCGAGACGGCAAAAAGTCGTTTCTCTTTGGCTTCAGGTTCAACAATAATTTGAACTTCGGTGTCACAATCCGTCGTAGACTTGATCACTTTTACTGCGTGATCCGCCAATTGCTTGAGTGCTTCGGTTTCTGTTAGATCCCTCACATGAAATTCATACATAAGTCCTCCTTGATGGAAATTCAAAGTGCCCCCTCTAAATAGCAATTTCTAGCAGTGGTTTAGATACTTTGGTCTCAGGCTGGTTTTCAAAAAATCGATGCTTCTTCCATTCATTGAGTTGCTCCATAATATCAGCTTCAATTTGCAGAATTGCCGATACGGGATCATTACATAAACTCTCAGCCACAAATTCGCCTGCTTGTGATACAATTTTGCAAGAGGCTTTAACAACATTTTTTCCCTTGTTCATAGCTACCTTAATAAAAGAGTAACTGGGAGAAAGACTCTGCAAGCGTTCAGCAACAGAAGTAATATAGCTTCTTGTTTTGTAGTCTGGATCAAATCCAATAAACTCAAACTTTATACTGTGATTCAGCATAAAAATCCTCCAATAGCTAAAAATTATTAATGTCGTGAATATGTAATATTATATAATTGGATTAGATGAACTTGTTTGGTGGGATACCTGTTAGTTTCACTTTGCACCTCCTTTAAAACGTTTCAGGGCACGATTTATATAAAGAAGTTACATTTTTTAGATTTTGCCCTGTTCTTAATTTATTTTGTGTCTAATGAAGAAAATGTCAAGTATCTGTGATTCAAATCTAGACTGCCGAGAAATTCCTAAGAATTTTCAAAAACTTAGAGAGGAAAAAAAATCTTTTAAAAATATCTTCTTCTTTCAAAGCTCTTAAACCCTTAAAAAAATTATCTTGAACTAATTCAGAAGATTTTTTTTAGCTACTTCATCGCCTATAATTTAATCAATTTCAAATTGTGAAGTTGATTGCTAATAATACATTTTTTGTTTTTTTCTAAAATAACTTAAATAGGCTCTAACCTCTAAAATTACAAAGCGCTCAAAAGCCGCCCCAAAAAGTTTGGGCAACTTCTGTATCTAATAGGTCATATACCTTAGTATTATGTCCTAAAATATTTATTACATCCCCTAGGTACATTCCAGATTGAACAGACTTTAATACACCAATGTGAATTGCTGATAACTTCTTATGTTCTAATTTCCTAACGGTGTTCGATCAATCTCTAAGAATTGAATTTTAAATTCACAATTAGCACGCACTCACTTTTTACCTCAAAAATGGAAAGTGAAGGTATTACCCAGGAAGACATCTTCAACCTACGCAAATAAAGGACTGCGCACAGTCTGTGAAGCTAATGATCATGTGGCTCTGCCTATTGTTTCAGATAATAGAGATTTAGAGCTTAGTTGGTGGCGTTAAGTTGGTGGCGTTAAAAAAGTTTTCAGAGAACAGATGAATTGTCCATGTTGGATAAAAAACCTGATTGGGAGGATGTTGTCAAAATAATGGGTAAATATGGATTAGCCTCGTCTGATGCAATGATAGTCAATATGTTCAATTGTTCTAAACTTTCATTATTACTGACGGCAGATATGGAAATGGCTAGATGTATAGTATCAGAAAAAATTTAAATAAATTTGTTTTTGTGCCTTATTTATTTCTGCAATAAACTGTAGACAATCAAAAAAAGATTACATAAAGCTAGAGCGATTACTGGATATAAATAAAAATATATTTAGAGCGTCAGTGTTAGTTGAATATTTCCATAAGGTTTTAGATAAGAAAAATGTAAAAGAGTTCAGGAAAAGTCTTATCCTGTGGTATCGCTTTGCAAGGGAAGCCAAATTAAAGCCATTTTTAAAGTTTGCAAATACTTTGAGGAAATACAGGCATTATATAGAAGGTTATATAATGTCGGGACTTACAACAGCCGTGTCAGAGGGACTAAATAATAAAATTAAAGTCCTCAAAAGAATGGGGTATGGATACACAAATCCAGTATCATTTATGCTCAAAATCCTACAAAGATGTGGGCTGTTAAACTCAAAATATATAGATACGTCTTCCTGGTACTGGCCACCCGAAATGAGATTGGCATCAACCACCCCCTTCTAAATAACGGAGAAACGGTCATGTCGTCGATTTACATATGTTCTCCATTTAGTCCTATAAGTTATTCTTATGGAGACACGTTTTTTTACGCTACCAAAGAGGCTATGGTGACAGAGTTTTAAGCTACAATAAATCCTTATGGGAAAAAGCGTCTAAGTGCAAACGCCCTGGGTAAAGTCAGGTTGAGTTTTCATGTGATTTTTTGGTCCAAAATTTGATATGTCTAATTGTATGAAATTACTGAACTTACGAGGAGTAATTCTCTTCGTTTTCACTGTGCAAGTTTTAGCCATGAGTCAGCCTATTTGGGCAAATGGATCAACAGACCGTGTGCATTCGGCCAAAGAGATTTTTAGACAACTGAAGTGTCAACGGTTTCTAAGTGATGCTCGTAAAAATGTATTAGATCCAAACAAGCTGGAGAAAGTTGAAATTGTTGATTTAAGAGGCGAAGATGGTACTTTTGTTTATCCTAACGGTGTACATGCAGACGGTTTCCAATATGGAGTTTATGTTTTTGTAGCACCTGCAACTCGTGAGAACGCAACGCACTTCAATCGCACCGATCGACCAGTTGCTGAGTTAGATGCCATTTTTGATGTAGTTCCCCTAAACGAAATGAAGAGTATGACAGTTTTGGACTTCCCAAGTGGCAAGGGAAGTTTTGTGAATGAGATGTTTCAGCTAGGTGTTAATATTTACGGTGCTGATATTTTTGTATCACGAAAGGCTCTGAGGACGGGTAGGATTTTTCCAGCAAACCTTTTATGGACACCTTTTTATTCTAGCACATTTGATCTGATTCTATCAATGAATGGTCCACTTTCATCAAAAGATCATAGAGATACATTCTCAGACAACCTAAGAGAGGTTAGGAGAATCCTAAAAACTAATGGCAGACTGTTGATAGGAATGACAACCAAAGGTTCAGCAGAACAAGTAAAAAAAGAACTCGAAGGAGACAGTGAGCTACGCTACGTAGGGTTTACCTATAAAGACAAGAATAGGTATCTAGGTATAGTGGAAATAAGAAAGATGGTGAAAAGGTGATAAAAACCTGTTTTTCAACCAGGGTTCCTTAATTTTATTTGGTAAAGTTTTTTCTGAAAAAAATCAAGTAAACCACGTTAGCATGTATTCAGTAACAGGTTTTCATTAACTATTGAATAGGGAGACAACCGTACCTATCACCTCCTCGGGCTTGATCTTGGAGAGGGCGTCAGTAGCTCCTCTAGTATCAAGTCCTGCTCGTCGAATATAAATCGTAAGCGCCCATTGGAGTGCGGTCGTTTGACTGTACAAAAACCTCTTAAGTTATAACAATAGGCTTTTTGTTTAAAAAATGCATATCATGTTTTAATTTATTTTCAAACTCTTCCGGCGTTAAATAACCTAGAGCTGAATGAACACGTTCAGCATTATACACAGTAGTAATAAACTCAGGTAAATTATTTAATACATCATTTAAGTCTCTATATTGTTTTAAATCAATTTCATTCGATTTTATTGTCTTCATTAAACTCTCACAGAAGGCATTGTCATAAGGGTTCCCCTTTCTAGAACATGAAATATGGAATTCATGATCATTTAATTTCTTTATATAACTTTGACTTAAATATTGAACACCACGGTCCGCATGATGTATCACTCCAGCTTTTGGATTTCTTAGTGTTATAGCCATCTCTAATGCACTTAATGTTAAATCTTGATCAATGTTTTTTGAAATAGACCAGCCAATTATTTTCCTTGAGTAGAGATCCATTATTACTGCTAAAAAAACAAATCCAGTTAATATTCTTATATAGGTAATATCGGCAACCCATACTTGATTAATATCTGTTATGCTAAGCTCTGGCAGTAAATTGGGGTAAATAAATTCTCCATGTTTGGACTGTGTAGTTATAAAATATTTTTTTCTAATCTTCGCTTGTAGGTTATTTTCTTTCATAATACGCCTTAAACGGGTTTCACCTAAAACATAACCCTTACGTTTAAGATAATGTTTCATTGTACGGTAGCCACTCTTTGGAAATTTAATTTGTATTGCTTCAATGGCAGCCCTGACATTAGCATCAAACCTATCTTTTTCTGAACGTGAATTTTTAGTTTTATAATAATAAGTTGATGGACTGAGTTTTATCATTTTACACGCCCCTTTGATTGAGCCAATTCTTTTTTTATTATCTCTAACCCAGTGGATTTTTTCTTGTGTTGTAAACTGTGAGCTTTTTTTAAAAGATCATTTTCGAACATAGCTTGGCCTAATTGCTTTTTATATTCAGATAATTCCTCTTCCAGCTGCATGATATATTTAACATCTTCAGCACTTCGACCATCAGATAATAATTCATCTTTTCTCTCTGTTTTTTTGCGACGATCCAATTCATATTTCCATCGGTGGATGACGCTGACATCAAGTGAATATTCACTGGCTAACTGGGCTGATGTAATTTTTTTTGCATAGTAATCATCTACAATTTGCCGACGCTCTACTTGGTTGTAATTGTATTGCTTTCTTTTCGACATAAACTTATCTCCTTAGGTACATATCGGTACCTTGTTAATAAGCCTTTTGTTTCAACTTGATACAAAGATTGTGTCCAACTTAGCAACCGCACTCCACATCGCTACTGACTTTTACCCACAAATCATAAACTCGCACCAAGTTGAATATCGTTAAGTCGCATCATCGCACTCCAATTGGACCGGGTGGGGGATCTGAATTTCTTGCCAAATATCCACCGAGCCGTGCGAAGGCTGGACTTCCCCAAAATCACTGGAGACATCATGTGAGACTTTTTTCACCCAATATGGTATGAGGAGAAAGTCATGAATAAATATAGTAACGAATTTAAACAAGAAGCGGTAGCCAGAAGCAAAATAGCAGGAATTTCAAACACCTGTAAGGAATTAGGGGTAAGTAAAGCTGCCTTAAGCCGTTGGAGAAAGGAATTTTCTGTCGGAAAATTAACAAAGTCTAAAGATAGGCCCAGCTATGAGGATCTTGAAAAAGAAGTTCATAAACTTAAAAAAGAGCTTGGTTATATAGAAGAAATTAACCGTTTATTAAAAAAAAGCACTGCGATTTTCTCAAGCAAAGAACTGGGCGGTTCCAAGTGATATATGAAATCCGAAATTCCACTTTCAACTTTAAATCAACTTTTATGAGTCGATCTTCGTAACCTGAAGGAAACTGTGCTACTCCAGTAGAAGTATCTAACATTAAGTTCACCCCAGATTTCTTCTGAGCCATCGTCCAGATTTCAATTATGTTTTTTGATATTTTTCCTATAGAATCTACATCGTGAGTCATCCGTTCAGACGAATACCCTAATATCATTGCTGAACCACCAATAACTGTCATTTCAAGTTTTTCATCTAAAAGTAAGTCTAATTCTTCAAAAACTTTTAGAATTTTATCACGAGGCTTTTTCAAGTTCTTCCCACTTTTTACATCTTTCAACTAAGTAATTGAGTTCATCCCTAGTACCTATTTTCCATTTTTTGGCAGCAGGATTATCAAATCTTTCAAAGTTTTTTAAAGACTTTGTTTGATCTCCTTCCCTTAAAACTAGAAAGGATTTTGAATCCAGTAACTTCTCAACTTTTAACAATAACTTCTGTAAACCTTTACGTTTTCTAAAATATAAAGCCACTTCCAAGAAGTAACCAAAAAGCTGTAGATCTTCAGGATTCTTCTTAAGATTACCAAGTAACTCTTTCTCATTTAAGCTGCGATATTTCTTCAAAAGAAAGTAAGGCAGTACGGATGTAAGTCTTGATTCTTTTTTAACAAGCTTAAGAGAACTGACAAGAGTCTCCACTAAACTCATAGGAACTTTTGGGGTATCCATGACTAAAGGAGCACCATACCTTGTTAAATTACCTAGGACATCTTCTGCCGTTGGTTGACTGACATTAAAGCTTAACTCCATCCCCAGAGCCCCTAATACCTTCTCAAGGTTTGATAGCTTCATATCTCCACCTTCAAACAAGTCATACAGAGCTTGACGACTTAATCCAGTGGATTCAGATAAGTTTGAAACCCCAAACGCTTGAGCCTTAGCTTTAAGTTCTTCTCTAAAAGAGTTCCCTAACATCTTTAACCTCTTAGATCATTATCGGATTATTGTTCATAAATGTCAAGTTTAATAGACACATATGAACGTATCGCACCTTGGTTGTGCCACAATTTTATGAAATATACCGAAATGTAACGAAATCCAACGAAGCTGAAAACAGCGGAAGTCTCTGTAATTATTGAAATTATTTTAATATTTACAGGGACTTAGGTTTTCGCTAGTCTCGGGCTCATAACCCGAAGGTCGTAGGTTCAAATCCTGCCCCCGCAACCAATTTTTAACACCATTTACCATTGCCTGGACTTCCCCAAAAAAAATAGACAGATTTAGTGAGACAAATTTGTTAATTTATACTTCTCCGGACTCTGATTGCCAAGTGAAGAATGTTTTCTTTTTTTTATTATACCAAACTTCAATATATTCAAAAACTAAGGCTTTCAACTCTGCCTCTGTTGAATAACAATTTCTATAAATCCACTCTTTCTTCAGTGAGCTAAACCATGACTCAACATAAGCATTATCGTAGCAATTTCCACGTCTGGACATGCTGGGTTTAATATTTTTATTTTTTAAAAAATTACGGTAGGCTTTGCTTGCATATTGGCTTCCACGATCAGTGTGGAATATAATTTCTGCATCTGGACCCACTTTTTTCATGGCGCTGTCGAGTGCTCTTAATACTAAACTTGTTTCAAGACTATTTCCCATAGACCAACCGATAACTTCACGATTATATAAATCTATAACAACAGCCAAGTATATAAATCTGTAGCCCACTCTCAAGTAAGTTATATCACCAGCTAACAACTTGCCTGCTTTAGACGGCAATGGATGGGCATCTTCGACTTTAAACAGCCTTGGCGCTATTGGGTGGTTATGATTTGAGTCTGTAGTTTGAACACGATATCTCTTTTTTAAACGTAAATCATCGAGCTTCCCCACATTTTAAAAATGTCAAAACCTGTTAAATTAAGAATCAAGAATAAACAACACATGGAGGTGTTAAGGATGGACAATACAATATTAAGAAAAAAATTAAATACATACAAATCCCCAAAAGGCTCACTTAAAGGTATGAGTCACGAGGTGATTCTTGAGGTACTACAGGCTTGGCAAAACTGGCCCGGCAGTACAGCAGATCTTTATAGGGATTTGGGGCTTAGTAAAGGTCAAATGTCTGCTTTGATTCGTGCAGGAAAGAAGCTGGTAAAAAATGGTGCTGTTGTTGAGAGTGAATTTAAAGAGGTAAAGGTGGAATCAGTGCCTGTATATGATGATAACTGTAACTCCCCTATTACTGTGAAGTGGGACAGGAATAAGGTGATCCGTTTTTCACAAGTGGATCAATTAGTGGATTTTTTAAATAAAGTGGAGAAGAAAGCCGCGTGATTGCCTTTAATCGTACAACAAAGATATATGTAAGTAAGGAGCCCACGGACATGCGGGCTTCTTACGACACATTATTTAACAAAGCAAAGTCGGTATTAGAAAAGGATCCCTTTTCGGGTCATTTGTTTGTATTTATAAACCGGTTAAGAACGTCGATGAAGTGTCTATATTACGACGGCACGGGATTAGTTATAGTGTCCAAGCGTTTAGAGCGCGGCACGTTTTCGAAGATAAATCCATTTTACAAGAAAGAAATTGTATTAACTCAGGCGGAGTTTTCATTGTATTTTGAGGGTGCAGATTTAGAGAAAAGATTTATTGATTCCCCGAGTGAAATAAAAAAAAGTTATCAAAAAAACACATGCCGCAACGGGAGTGCGTTGCAAAATTTAATCGTGTAATTTGTAATGCTCGAATGGATCAAAAAGAATTATTTAAACCTATTCCTGTTGATAAGCTTTCAACATTTTCAAAAGAAGAATTAATAATTTTACTTCGTGGTGAGCAGCAAATAAGACAACAGATTGAAAAAGAAGTTGATCGTCTTCGGGCGTCGAACAATGAATTGGAGCAAAAGTCATTTTACATAGAAGAGCAGTACATCACGATCAAGAACAAATATTTTGGTAAGAGTTCCGAGAGAGAACCTAGCGAAAATGATCGTAAAAAGCACCTTAAAAAGAACAAAAAAATGAAGAAGAAAGTTCAGCTTCCGTCGCTTCGCTACCCTGACGCTCCGTTAATAGAGCGAGAAGTGACATTAGATAACTTACCCAGTTGTAAATGCTGTGGCACAGAGATGAGCGACTCTGGGATGACAGAGAACAGTGAGTTTTTAACAGCGGTACCTCAGCAATTTTTTGTCATCCGTCAAAAACGTCATAAGTACAGATGTGGTAAATGTCATGGAGATATAGTGACAGCGCCTTCACCACCAAGAATAAAACCAGGCTCTAGTTACAGTGATGAGATGATGTTGGATGTAGCCTTAAGTAAGTACTGTGACCTGATCCCAGTAGAGAGGTACTCGAGTATAGCAGGAAGAGCTGGGTTAATGGATTTACCGCCGCAGAGTTTAATCGGGACAACTCATAATGTGGCTGATTATGTTGAAGGGGCTTACAGTAAAGTAAAAAAAGAAATCACAATTGAAAAAGTATTAAATGCCGATGAAACGCCCCACAGGATGTTAGAAGACCACGGAGATAAGAGTTGGTACTTGTGGGGGTTTTCGACAAGGAGAAGCAGTTATTTTGAGATCCACGACACCCGAAGTGGTGACGTAGCTTCTGAGATTTTAAATAAATCAAAATGTGAATATTTAGTGAGTGATGTATTTAGTGGTTATGCCAAAGCCGTACGAGTGAGTAACGTTTACCGTAAAGAAAACAAGCTGCCACTATTAAAAAACGTTTATTGCAATGCTCATGCGAGGCGTAAGTTTAAGGAAGCCGCAGAGAAGTATACAGATGAGGCACAGTATTTTATAGAGGCGTATAAAAAGATCTATCGATTGGAAAAGATAGCCAAAGCTCGTCCCCCAAGTCGGGTTTTACGAGTCCGCAGGTTAATGACAAAATTGTTTGAGGAAATGAAGGAAACTGCTATCGAAAATGTAGCTGGCTACTCTAGTAAAAGTAAGATAGCTATTGCAATGAAGTACTTCCTTAAAAATTATGAGGGGTTGACGTTATTTATAAAAAATAAAGAATTACCCATAGACAACAACTCACAGGAACGGCAAATGAGGAGTCCAGTTATTGGTCGAAAAACTTGGTATGGAACTCACTCAAAAAGAGGGGCCAGGACAACAGCCATATTATTTTCCTTAGTAGAGTCTTGTAAACTCAACAATGTAAATCCAAGAGAATATTTTAAAAAACTAGTCGAAGATCTCCACAAAGGCAAAGAACCCTATACCCCCAAAGATTACGCTGACTTATAAGAGTCATGTGTGGCAGCTCGACGATTTACTTTTAAACGAGCATCTAAACCCATCTCCTTCATATACTTTGCCACTGTATTTTCACTTACTAAAATGCCAGCTTCTTTTAAGTCGTCGTAAATCCTAGGGGAGCCATATGTACTTTTACTTATTTTAAAGTATTTTTTTATAGCATCGCAAACTGTTGCCCTCTTGTTGGAATGAATATTCTCAGATCTTTTTTTCCAAAAATAATAACCACTGGAACTAACTCCAAAATATTTACATAAAAATTCAACCGGGACTTTTGTTGTGGATTTTCTGATTTCATATATCACTTGGAACCGCCCAGTTCTTTGCTTGAGAAAATCGCAGTGCTTTTTTTTAATACACGGTTAATTTCTTCTATATAACCAAGCTCTTTTTTAAGTTTATGAACTTCTTTTTCAAGATCCTCATAGCTGGGCCTATCTTTAGACTTTGTTAATTTTCCGACAGAAAATTCCTTTCTCCAACGGCTTAAGGCAGCTTTACTTACCCCTAATTCCTTACAGGTGTTTGAAATTCCTGCTATTTTGCTTCTGGCTACCGCTTCTTGTTTAAATTCGTTACTATATTTATTCATGACTTTCTCCTCATACCATATTGGGTGAAAAAAGTCTCACATGATGTCTCCAGTGATTTTGGGGAAGTCCAGACACTTCAGGAGGAGTCAGTGAGTGATAAAATAAGTCACCGATTGAATGGCTATGTTGAATTGTTTGTTAATCGAAGCCATAAACCGAGTAAAAGGTTTCAGTTGCGTAATAAAAAAAAAGAGTTTGGCTCGTAACTTTATACTATTGCGGTTGTGAGTGTTTTAAGCACTTGGCCCACTAATTGTAATTAGTAAATACTGAAAAGCCTATACTCAATATGAACTGAGTTAATTGACTACAGTTGTGACACCTGTCTTGCGATTATTGTCACTGCGAGGAGATCTAATGCTATTTTCCAAAAAACACCTAATTTTTGCTTTTATAGCACTATTTTTCTTTAGCGGGTTTGCTAGTGCGCATCCGACAGTCGATGCCCTAGATACTGCACTCACTAACTCTGCTGATAAAAAAAGTGTAAAAAAAGCCATCGAGGAGCTGATGAAATTGGGTGAATCTCAGGTGACGGATCTTCTACTAGAGGCTTATCCAGCCGACACTTTTATGGATTATTCACACCCCCAGTCAATTTTTTTAGTTAATGCTTTATCAAGTCATGGAAAGCCTGAAGCTACCGGATTCGTTCTAGAGACTTTAAATGCGTTGAAAGGTTCAAATTCGCCTTTGAAGCCACTTCTAATCTATTGTTTGATGAAGGCTGGGTTGAAAAATAAAGATCGTGTCGGAAACTTTCTTTCAGATTATAAGCTCGAAGATACTGACCCTGATACCCTTCATGCAATCGGTGTTATGATGGAGTTCTTAGATGCGAATCTCAGTTATGCTGAGAATGGTAACCCTAACGATGTGGATGTTGACGAGAGAGTTGCTGAGTTAGCAAAAATGATTCAACGCCCCTGGTACCAATGTTCTAAGAAACTTTGGAGTTTTAATCCAAACCCACAGGCTATTTTTATTGACTCTAAAACTCAGCAAGCGTGGAACTTAACACAATCTGGTTTGCAAGAGCTTGAATCAATACCTAGTCACTTAACCTATGATTTCAAATTTACCTTTTCCAACTACAACAACGCCCCAGCTATTGCTGTTGATTTGAGAAAAACCTTTGGTTCAGACCCTCATTATAAAGGGAACTACGGTCTTTACCTTGCTTTGCATGAGGGTTTTCACCAGATGTATCAATCAAGGCAGAGGTTTGTTGCAGATAAAGGTTTTCAAAGCGGTAGCCACTATCCACCAAAAGTTGAACCAAGGTATTATAGGCGAATGATGTACGACTATTTAAAATCTGCTTTAAAAGGTTCTGTTGACAGGTTTACAGCGCTTAGTAAAGCAAAGTATTGGTATAATAAGTGGAGAACTGAGTTTCCTGGTGAGCTTTCACAGAATGTTGATCGCCATGAAGGCACGGCAATGTATTATGATGTTTTAGCTGTTGCTATTGGTCACAAAGGGTGCAGTGCCTCGAAATCACAAATTATTAGTTTCATAAATAAGAACTACGATAAATTTTTTCAAACACCCAATGATTTTAGGGATGAAGGCTACAATATAGGAGCCTTATCATCGTTGCAGCTATGGATTGATGGTGATAATTGGGTCAACACAGTTGCTCAAGGCAAGTCTCCTCTTGAAATATTATTTTCTAAGTATGCCGCTATCAGTGACTCGGACAACTCAATGATAAGGCAAGAAGTGTCAGCTAAAGAGGCTAAAGAAGCTCTTGAAAATGAAAAGAATCTTCATGGCGATGTCGATAATTTTAAATCTCAAGACTATGTTAGAATCGCCATTCCAAATAGTTGGAACAATGAGCGCTTGCCTTTATTAAGCATGGTTTTGCCTCAATCGATGCCGAATGATTCAATTTTTATAACAACAGAAGGCTATTATTCCTATAGTTACGAAAATAAACAGGAGTTTATCAAGGCCCTCGGCCCATTGCCGTTATTTAAGATAAAAAGCTCTCCATGTGACAAATCCTATGGGTACATTCTCATGAGTAAAAGTGATTTGTCTATTTATACAAATAGCCAAGTCTCTGGGGCTAATCAATACGCAGAAATTGCAGCTCAAGGAAGCAAGGTCACAGATAAGCGTGGTTTAGAATGGTTTTGTTCTAAGTGAATTATTCCCTAGATTTATCGAGGTATTGAGAATAAAAACTAAGTTCTTGCTCGATCAAACCAGCCTGAAGGCTCATTAGTGCCATTTTGAATATTTGGGTTTGTGAGTGTCTGAATTTCCGCTTTTTAATGACCCCATGCTGGTGCGCTTTGAAGTCCGCATAAACTGTCTGGAATGTATCATAGAGCTGCCCACTTACGAGCAGAGCTTTGTCAGCGTAGTTTTGGCAATACTGTTTTTTTATTAGAGCATGGGCTTTTTGATACTCTATTTCACGTTGTAAGACCCAACGTTCACTACTGGACCAGCGTTCGACTGTAGATCTCGATACACAAATTTTTTTTGCAATTTTTCTTAAGCTCATGCCTTCTAAAAAAAGGGCAAATGCTTTGTCATGTTCTTTTGCCTTCATAATGCCTTATTTATTGTATCCAACGTAAGCAAGGTGACCAAACAAATTTCCCCATTAGTGTACCGACACTATTTATAGTGCCCTTTATTTTAAAAAGCTGGGACAGTACTAGGTTTTTGACGACGCAACTGGCGAATAGGGTTTGATATTCATGTTGTGGTCGGCAATGAAAGTGTCCAAAAAGCCTACTGTTGATTTTAAAGGTCAAAGGCTAACAAAACCACAGCCCTAGTTTGCTAAGGCCCTGTGAGGTCAATATAACCATTTAAAATGGAACTCCATCATCGAGTGAATCCATAACCTCATCCCAAGGAACTCCTTCACACTCAGAAGAACCACTATTTTTTTTAATGCAGGAATTTACTTCCCCAGCCTTTTGGGGTGTGGGGATACTCCCCACAGCAATATTTTTATTTAAAGGAGTATTAAAAGCGACCCCCTGGGGGGCAAGACTATCTATGATAGGCTTAATATTAGTTTCATTGGTCTTGTTTATTGGTTTGGGTTCATGAGTATAGGTAGCCTCTACTTTTTGAACTGATGCTGGTTCAATTTTATTGACTGCTGCCAGTTTATTGTCAGGACTGCAAGTGGTTTTAATTTCTGACTGGTTCACGTTTTTTTTATGAGTTCTTTTTTTAGACTGGTTCTTTTTTTGAACTATCTTTGGCCTAGCCTCTTTCCATTTTTTTGGAGGGTTCAGAGTATAGTAATTGGCCTTTTTATAACTATGGCCTTTAACATATGAAATTATATTAAATGCACAGAGTTCTTTGATAGCTTTTGCAATTGTGCCTCGACTCAACTTTGTCTTTTCCATTATTTTTGTATAGGATGGGTATGTCGGGTCCTCAGTAATCTCAGTTACACGGTTTATGGTTGATTCCTCATCCTCTCTTTTGTAGTGAGTCCTAGTCCATACTTTTATTGCAAGATATACTGAAACGGCTGAAGGGCTGAGGGCGGCCAAGTAGCCGCCTTCAACAAAATAATTAAAAATAATGAAGTGCTGTATACTTTTAGATTCAGTCATTTCAGTTGTCCAAATTTGAATGATAAAAAGCGTTGATTCTAGATATTAACACGTTCACCGTAGATTCAACTTCCTTCACATCATCAACGGCACTCCAGGGGAAATCGGCTTTCCCTAATATAATTCGGAGTTTACATCCATGCTCTTGATCATCATGCTGGTGATTGAAGAGAATTTGCTTGAAATCAAACATTTTCATTATTTTCTTTGAGCTTATATGAGGGGGAGTTAAATTAAAGAGATGACGATATTTTTTTGATATAGTTTTTTGCATTTTCTCTCCTTTTTAGTAGGGTAATACGTATTGAACATTGAATTTTGATAATGAGTGAACGATTTTGTAGAAGTCATCTCGGTTCGAAGGAGATAAGGACTGTACAAGTACTCTTTTTCTACATCGTGGTTTCAACATTATTAGGTAGGATAAGTCCCCAGCGGCCAGGCAATTTTCTGACAGAGGGAAGGACCATTCTTTGCCAAAGACTTGATTGAGTGTATCCATGATCTCTTCTAAGTACGGTGATAAGGGTTCGTGCTTAATCATGATTACGCCCGCTGTTTGCGTTGCTCATCGAGTCACCATTAATGTGGCGTTGGCTCAACCAATCACTAAGAACTTGTTTTGAAAAACTAACTAATCTTGGCGATAGCCTGATATGAGGAATTTCTTTTCGTGAAACCATAGAGTAAAGGGTTCCGATCTTGATACCCAAAAACTCAGCGGCAGTGTTGTAATTGATGATTTCGTCTTTTTTCATGTAGCCTCCTTAGCTTGTTGAAGGAAGCTACTTCAATTAACCTTGCCTTGTCTCCTGCATTAATTTTGGTAATTTTGTGCAGGGTTTTTATTAAACATGAGTACACTGGCTTTTTGTGGGGTTCCTAGTCTGGAGTAGTCATCGCAAAAAGCATCTGGTGAGAGATGAGCATATCGCTGGGTCATTTGTGGTGTTGAGTGACCCAGTATTTTTTGTAATTTAAAAAGATCACCTCCGCGCATCATCCAGTGGGATGCGAAGGTATGGCGAAGCCCATGAAAAACTATTTTGTTTTTTTCATTTTGTTTGAAACCAGCTCGCAACAATGTTCGCTTGAACACTTCCTGGAAAACTCTTGCCGAAGGGCCATGAGGCTTATCCTTTTGGTTGGGAAAAGCTATTTCATTGGGGCACATGAGTTTCCACTGGTTAAGTATGGGCAGTAAAAGGAATAAATTGGCAGCCTTGGCTTTACTCAGAAGAGGAAAAAGAAAAGGCAAACAAGAGGGGTCAGAAGTTACCTCGAATTGAAGTAGGCCGAATCTTGTGGACTCCAGCTTGGTCGCAAAAAGAAGAGGCAAGGCTTGTTTTTCCCATAGTTATAAAAAGAACTTGGTCCGACAAGTTAGAAAAAAAGAGGAAAAAATTAGAAGAACAAAAGGGTTTATTTATGGATGGCTTTATGGAAGAAGAGCCTTGGGAGTATTACGCTGTAGTGAGTAACATTCCATTAAATACAGACAAACTTCACAATGAACTGCAAGGCCAACAACGTTACTGGAGTATCCAGCAAATATTTGAGTTCCATCAAAAGCGAGGAAATGCGGAGAATTTTATTCGTGAGGAGAAATACAATTTTAGGTTAAAAAACTACCCCTGCCAAAAGCTAATGGCCAATCATGCTTACGGGTTAATTGCACAGATTGCTCATAATCTTCTTCGCTGGGTAGCGATACTCTTACAGCCCGATAAACCCCATTACTCAAAAAAATTAAGAAACAATCTTATACTTATTCCCGGGCATATTATTAAGACTTCAGCCTATACCTTAATGAAGATCCCAAAGTGGGCCTACAAGGAGGTTCAAGCACTACGAGAGGCATGCAGGTTTAAGCCGGAAACAGTCCCTGCCTACTACTCGACGGCATAAAAAACTAAGTCCGTCGAAAGGAAGTTCGGTCTTTGACAATCTAACTAACAAAAGGATGCAATTAATGTTGAATTTTGGAAAGAAAAGATTGGGATCGAACCTGCGACAAAAAGCCTTAAACAGGCTTCTGCTATCAACAAACGATCACTCCAAGAAGACGTCTTCTCCGACGTAAATGGAGGACTGCGCCCAGACGGTGAGCTCGCGCAGTCTAAAGTTCACTCACCAGGAATGAGGTGATAACTTTTATGGAAAAAAACCGGTAAACATATTTTGTTTACACAATAGGCCAAAAAAAAAGCCGAAATAAATCGGACACTATTGATTTTGATTCACCATTTCCACCGATTTGGGTTAGGATTTCTTTCATAAAACCTCCATCAAAGAATACTTCCGACTCCCCTTCGATGTTCGGCTTACCCTACTTGAACGTTTTTACTTTTGAACATTTAAACTGGGAACTTTAGAATCTTCAGTTTTTTATTTCGTCTTTTCAGTCACTTAACCAATTCTCAAATGTTAAAAATTGGTTGCGGGGGCAGGATTTGAACCTACGACCTTCGGGTTATGAGCCCGACGAGCTACCAGACTGCTCCACCCCGCGACAGGATTAAAATTTTGCCTAATATTAAATATATAGTGTAGAGAGTCAATATAAAAAATTGCAAATCAATTAAAATGAAATTTAAAACCTTAAAATTTGGCTTTGTGGCGAACATGGCTTACTTGAAAGTAGGGTCTCATTAGATAGCCCCTCTACATGATCTTTAATAGGATAATAGTGAAATATGGTTTTATAAAACACTTTACTTCTTACTTCTCTATTTTTTGAAGGCGAAGGGTTTAACTGGATAAATTTGACGAAAATGTTCGTTAAATTGCCTTGGGTCACCAAAACCCATTTCGTAACTGATTTGTGAAATTGATCTCTGACTTTTTAATAGATCTCTGACAGAAGAAATTACTCTCAACTTATTCACATATTTGAGTGGCGACATTCCAAATGCCTTTTTAAAATACCGACTAATAATAGAAGGACTTGTATTTAATTCCTTGGCAATGTCTTGTAACTTAAAATTGATATTCCAATTTTTATGAATCCAATCTTGAACCTGAATAGACAATGCAGAAGGTTGAGTTGTTCGCATTAAATTCATTGTTTCAACATAGTTCACTTGATCAAAAAACAACTCAAATAAATCAAATATACTTTTATCTAAATCTTCATAAATAATTGAAATTGGTTGTTGAGGTGTGCCAGTCTTTAATTGTATGCCGCACACTAACATCTCATAAGAAATCTCTCCTTTAGGCAATATCCATTCGATAACATTTTTACCTGGTATATAACCAATGATTTTCTTACCTAATACTATTTTTTTTCCATCTTGAACAATGGCGATCTCACCTTCATTGCTGCTGCCCTTAAAAAAAATCCATCCTGGGCCAAACATATCAATATTATGAGTTACTTGCTCAATTTTTCGATGCCTCTCAATAGTGTAAACTTCATGGGAAAGCAAAGTGTAGCGGCCATCCATCTCTGGTAAATCAACGATACGTCCATGCATATTCTTTTCAAAATCCATAACACCCTACCCAATTGCAATTGTAACTAGAAACATATGATTTGCAAACATCAGGTGGATTGGATCTCACTACCTATGTTTATCCGCAAATGTTTTGGCATGCCAGCTCTATATCGGCACCCAATTGAAGCTTGACCACATGCGGCTCCGAAATTTAACCAGGAACATTTAGTATGTTTTAGGGGGATTATCATGAATAGAAGATTGTTTTTAAAATCGAGTGCGCAAACGACATTGGCCATATCTTTGTTACCAATACTCAACTCGAAAGCATTGGCGGAAATTTATAAAGTTAGTGCCCAAAACGAAATAGATTTAATTGCATCACCTAATGATTTTCCACTTTTGAATGGTAAAACTACACAACTACTTTCTTTTGAGGGACATACTATTCAGGGGAAGATAAAACTATTGCCAAGTAATTCTTTTTTAGGTCCTACTATTGAAGCACATCAAGGGGATCGTTTAAAAATTAATTTTAAGAATCAGTTATCTGAACCCTCTATAGTTCATTGGCATGGGCTTCATTTACCAGAAAATCAAGATGGACACCCTAGTTATGCTGTCGGCCCAGGTCAAACCTACACTTATGATTTTGAAATTAAAAACAGAGCTGGACTTTATTGGTATCATCCCCACCCACATGGTCGAACAGGATATCAAGTTTATCATGGCTTGGCGGGTTTATTTGTTGTGAGAGATTCAGAAGAAAAATCATTAAATTTGCCAAGTGGTGAAAATGAAATTTTCTTGGTTTATCAGGACCGCCATTTTGATGAAGACAATCAATTAATATATGTACAATCAGGCCATGACATCATGATGGGTAAAATGGGAGACACTTTATTTATAAATGGTTCGCGTGAAAAAGCCAATGTTGTTAAAAAAGAAACTTACAGATTGCGATTATTAAATGGAAGTAATGCTAGGTCTTTTAGACTCAAATGGAATGATGGAAGAAAAATTACAATAATTGGAACCGACGGTGGATTATTAGCAGAGCCTATTGAACGTGATAGTGTTTTATTTTGTCCCGGAGAAAGACTTGATGTGTTTGTTGATTTTTCCATAAACAACATTGGCGATGAAGCTGCCCTACAAAGCATTCCCATCGTAGACAATGGCCGAGGACAAGCCTTTGATTTATCTGTTTTTAAAGTTCAGCATGAGGGTACTAAAATCTATAGTTTGCCAGTACGCCTCTCCAATCTTGAGAAAATAAATCCCTCAGAAGCTGTAAACCCAAATAATCCTAAAGTGTTTAAGTTGCTACCCAAACAAGGTATAGGCTGGACAATTGATGGGCTTGAATACCAAATGAATGAAGTCCGAGAAAAAGAAACAGTAGAATTAAACACAACAGAGGTTTGGGAATTTGATTTAACACAAGCCGGAATGATCCATCCTATGCACATTCATGGTTCTCAGTTTCAAGTGATCGAAAGAGTTCATGGACCCTTTAGTAAAGACTTGGTTTTAGATGAAGGCTGGAAAGATACTCTTGCTGTTTTACCTGGGGATCGAGTAAAAATAATTAAAAGATTCAACGATCACCCCGGTTTGTTTTTGCTTCATTGCCATATTCTTGAACACGAAGACCACTCCATGATGAGAAATTTCCTTGTAAAGTAATTTCTTTTTAAACGATGGTATTTCCAGCCGTAGAAGCTAAAGAGGGGTCTAAGTTAAAGCTTCACAGTCTTTAGTCTTAGTGCATTTGTAATTACTGATATGGAACTAAAACTCATGGCTGCGGCAGCTATCATGGGGCTGAGTAAAATTCCAAAAAACGGATACAATACTCCTGCTGCAACGGGAACACCTGCGGCATTATAGATAAAAGCAAAAAATAAATTTTGCTTAATGTTTCTCATTGTGGCTCGGCTCAATATTCTTGCCCTAACAATTCCTGTCAAATCACCCTTCACTAGAGTCACGCCTGCGCTCTCCATTGCGACGTCCGTGCCTGTTCCCATAGCCACTCCCACATGAGCTTTTGCCAATGCGGGAGCATCATTTATCCCATCACCAGCCATAGCTACAATATGACCTTCACTTTGAAGTTTCATCACAACTTCTACTTTTTGATCCGGCAAAACTTCGGCAATGACTTCATCAATGTTTAGTTTTTTTGCGACAGCTAAGGCCGTAGTTTTGCTGTCCCCTGTAAGCATAACTATTTTAATTCCTTCTTTATGAAGCGCGGAAATAGCTTCAGGTGTAGTCTTTTTTATTGGGTCAGCAACTCCCACAAGTCCTGCAGGCTTATTATCAACTGCAACAAACATTACAGTTTGTCCCTCTGATCTAAGTCCCTCGGCTCTTTCGAATAAATGATTAAAATCTATATTAAAATCTTTCATCAAAGCTTTGTTTCCAAGAGTTATTAGTTTGCCCTCCACTCGCCCTCGAACGCCTTTTCCTGTAATGGACTCAAAATCTTTTACTGAACCTAACTCAATTTCCCTTGCTTCAGTGCCTTTTACAATAGCCGCAGCCAATGGGTGTTCACTGCTTTTTTCAATAGAACCTACATAACGAAGCAATTGTTTTTCATCCATATCTTGTATTGGTTCTACTGTTACCATCTTTGATTTACCCTCTGTAAGAGTTCCCGTCTTATCTACAACTAAAACATCTACTTTTTTCAAAACTTCAATGGCCTCGGCGTTTTTAAATAAGATTCCCATCATTGCACCTCTCCCCGTCGCCACCATTATAGACATCGGTGTTGCCAAGCCTAAAGCGCAAGGGCATGCAATAATCAGTACAGCAACAGCATTTATTAAAGCGTAAGCCATAGCTGGCTCGGGTCCCATCACTGCCCAGACCACAAAAGTGATTATGGCAATAAGGATAACGATGGGAACAAAATATCCAGAAACTGTATCTGCTAACTTTTGAATTGGTGCACGAGATCTTTGAGCCTCTGCCACCATATGAACTATTCTTGAGAGCAAGGTTTCCGAACCAATTTTTTCAGCTCTCATAAGTAATGAGCCAGTGCCATTGATGGTGGCTCCTACAACTTTGTCTCCAGGATTTTTTTCAACCGGTATTGGCTCTCCAGAAATCATGGATTCATCTACTGAACTTTTTCCTTCTATAAGCATGCCATCGGTAGGAACTTTTTCCCCAGGACGGATTCGAAGTAGATCTCCCATTTGGACTTGTTCTATAGGGACATCTTCTTCTGTTCCATCAGCATTCACTCTTCGCGCAGTTTTAGCAGATAAACCCAGAAGTTGTTTGATTGCAGCACTTGTTTGGGACCGGGCTTTTAATTCTAATACCTGTCCCAATAAAATTAAGGTAACAATCATTCCTGCGGCCTCAAAGTATACAGCCACGTGGCCTTCAGTATTTCTAAAGGAAGCCGGGAAAATATCAGGAAAAGTGCTTGCGACTACACTGTAAAGAAATGCAACACTGACTCCGAGCCCAATAAGAGTAAACATATTTAAACTTTTTTTGACAATCGAATCCACTGCACGAGTGTAAAATGGCCAGGCAGACCATAAACACACAGGAATTGCTAAAATGAGTTCAATCCAAACTCGCATTTTACTTGAAAACATTTGCGATATAGGCTGTCCAGGCAAAATATCACCCATTGCAATAGTAACAAGTGGAATACTAAAAATTGCCGCAAGCCAAAATCGACGACTCATATCAAACAACTCTTCGTTTTCTGAACCGTCAGCAATCAATGGCTCCAAAGCCATTCCACACTTAGGACAACTTCCTGGCCCTTGTTGCCTAACTTCAGGGTGCATTGGACAAGTGTAAAGGGCACTGGAATCAAGCTTATTTTCAGCCTTTGCTTTTCTGCTAGTTTTGTGTTGATGACTACTGTTGCCATTATGACAACAGGAATGCGCATCTACATCTTTATGTTTTGGTTCATGTTTTGTTTCGTGATTTGGCATTAACTTCCCGTCCTGCTCTATTTCTACATACTAGGGGGCAGTATATAGTTCAGTTATTGCTGTAGGCAATAGATTTTATTTTTAGATATTTAGACAAACTTAGTTTTTTAGTCTAGATTGCATCTAAAATATTACCTATATGTTTTGTTATTTAAAATTATGTGTAAAACCTGAGAAATAAGGGAGCTTTATGGCAATGAAAAAAAATAAAAAAGGGACTGTTGTTGTAAGCAAAGCCACACACATTCACCCTGACCACTCAAAACTGTTGCCAAAATTAAATCGAGTCGAAGGTCAAATATCAGGAGTAAAAAAAATGATAGATGAACGTAGATATTGCCCTGAAATAATTCAACAACTTCGCGCCACAAGAAAAGCACTTTTGGGGATCGAATCCACTTTATTAGAAACACACATGAGAGGATGCGTTACTGAAGCTTTAGAAATAAAAAATTCATCCCACCTTGAAGTTAAGCTCATGGAAATAATTCAACTTTTTAAAAGTGCAGATTCTCAAGGCATAGAATTTTAGTTATTTAATTACACACCATTCTTTCTATCTCACCTTTATTGTGAGCCATTTCACATTCGTAATTCACTTCGTTCATTTCTTTAATATAAATTCTTACCTTTACCTTAGCTCCGCTCATCCAAGATTTAACTCCTTGGAAGTTATCAATGACATCATGGGACTCTGTCATCGAAATTTTTTTTAATCCAGCGCTAATGGCCAAATCAACAGCTTCAATGGGGTTTCCATGACCAAAACTGGCCGAACTCGATAATAAACTCGCTATTATAATTAATTTTTTCATGTTTCTCCTATTGTTTTATTTAAATGTTTATTTCTTATGGTTCAAAGGGGTCCGTTACATCCTGACTATCACAAGGTTCGTCTGACTCCATGGCTCCATTTACTTCAATATCGGTATCGTCATTATCCTTAGTTCCACAGGGCTCCTCTCGTGGCTCTGTTGGATCTATGGCACTATCATTATCTTTTAAACCATCATTTTCTTTTATAGTGATTTTTTCTTTCTTTGCCCCATACTTTATCCACTTTAAAATATACTCAACTTCGAAGTCATACAGTTTTCCACCTTGATTAGGCATTCTCCTTTCTAATACAGACATATAAAGGCTAGATTGCATAGAGCCCCCTTTACTACCAAGGGCGGAAACAATCGACTATTTACTATGCTTTCGTAGCTAGATAAATCAATAAAGTGATTCTTCTTTTCAGCGGTTTCATGACACCTTAAACACTTAGGAATAATGATTTCGCGATTCAAAGTATCAAAGCTAATGCACAGCTTTTCAAATTTATGTCTGTCCACTATCTGGTCATCATGATAGGCGCCGCAAGAGATCAAAAAAGGAAGTAAAATAAATATTAAAATTTGAATAACAAGAATGCCTACCCCCAAAAAAACAAGATGAGTGGTTAAAGGCAGATACTCCCCACTAGTATAATTTACTATTTCTAGTTATATACTAATTTTTAAAAAATCAAGTTTTTCTTTTCCATTCAAATTTTGACTATCCCAAATCTTTCAAAACCAATACACATATTTAAAAATAATTTAACAAAGTGACTCTCCACGGGGCAAGCCCCGTGGCTTCCCAAAGATGAGCACCCAACAAAAATATTTTAATATTAGGTGAACACTTGGATTAAAGGCATTTAAGGCAGGAACTAAGACGCCCGATTTTTTGATAATATTTTTGTCTTTGCCATAGGTAAAATTATTCTAACTTGAGTGCCCGAACTGGGGCTCTGCTCACTGGGTGTTTTGCTTGTAATCTGGATGTCTCCATTCAACTCTTTAAGAAAACGATAAACAAGGGGCATGCCATAGCCGGTTCCAGATTCGTTCATAGTGCCTTTAGTAGTTGTTTTCTCTGACCAAGAAAATAATTTAGGTATTTTATCTTCTGGTATGCCAACGCCAAAATCCTTCACCTCCACTTCATAGTGAGAGGTGTCGTGTTGTCTCAAGCTCACAATAATCTCTTTTGATGGAGGAGAAAACTTAATTGCATTAACAAATATGTTTTGCAAAATTTGATAATTGAGTATGACCTTATCTGTTTTCACACAAGGGAAATCCAACAAAGTATCATTTTTAAGTAATATTTTTAAATCCTTTTCAAGTAAACGATCATTTAAATCTTCAATGATCGACCTAATAAATGGCTCCAAAGGAACATCTTCCAATCTGTAGTTGGATTTGCCCCCACTTAAAATAGCAATTCCTTTAATCTTATTTAGCATGCTTCCACAATTTTTTAAAGCCTTGCTAATTTTGTAAATATCTTTAGGTTCTATATTCTTTTTAGCTAAAACCATTTCACTAGTTAAAGAAGCAATATTTAATGGTGTTGATAAATCATGAGTCATAACTTGAAATAAAACTTGAATATGTTCTTTAGATCGACTCAATTCTTCCAAAGCCAATTCACGTTCCCTGACGGCAATAAAAATATTGGTAACAATCCCAAAAAAGGGCACAAACATAAATATAGACTCGAGTAAAATTAAAATACTTTGCGACTCCAATTCTATATGTGGCCCTAAATTGTAGTTAAAAAATATAAGCGTGCAAAAGCACACAACCGGAACTGCTAAACAAACTAAAATTTGCCAGTGTTCTCGACTACTAAAGTAAACAAAAGGGAAAATAGCTCCCAATAAAAGCGATGCTTGGACCAAAGACTCTCTGCCCAAATAAAATGCACACAAGGTAACTAAAACCGAACCTATAGTGACCGTACTGATTCTAGATAAATTATATAATTTAAGTTTATTTAGACCTATGGATGAAATTAAAAACAAAAACCCAGAGAGAAACAATAATCTTGATATGTAAGGATCTCTAAATGTTATTGAAAATACTATTGCCAAAAGTACATCTAAGCTAAAAAATAAAAGTCCATTAGTATTGGTTTGAACAAGATATGTCTTTAATTTTGCTGGAGTTTCACTGTTAATTCCGGTAAATATAATTTTAAATAATAATCGTTTGAGAGTTCTTTTCATTATCCGTATTCATCGGTCTTATCTTAATAAAACTAAATATTTTTGCTATGCGCAATTGTAGAAGTCAGCAAAATAATTAATAAACATTAATTGTTTGCCCGCATCAAGCATTTACTAAATATATTCTGTTTATTAAAGTATGGTATTTACTATATACAGGGGAGTCTCAAAATGAAGCAATCACAAGAAATGTTTGATTACAATTGCCTTGTTCACAAAGCGCGAACTCGTTTTCACATACAACCCGGAATTAATTTTTTTCTTACTCAATCAGACAAGAAGCAAATGCATGCTTTTTTGTTAACTTGGACAGCCTTAAGTGTTTCCAACACTCAACCTGTTGAAGGATGGATTCGCCGAGCTGGCAATAAGTGTATCCAATTGGGTTACAATAAAATTGGCCAAAGACTTGTCGATCACTCTCGACAAGAAGCTGACCACGATAAAATGTTAGTTGAGGATTTAGAAGTTCTAGTACAACTATGGAATCAAAAATATGAGAATAAAATAACAACAAAAGAGTTGCTCTCTTTAGAGCTTCCACAGAGCACCAAAGATTATGTCACTTTGCATGAAAACGTAATTAACAGTGATGAACCTTTTCGACAAGTGGCGATCGAATTTGAAATTGAACGTATATCCGTGAACTATGGTCCTCGTATGCTTGAAAGTGTTATGTATAGCTTAGGGAGAGAGTTCACTAAAGGTCTTGGTTTCCTTGCTGAACACGTAGAATTAGATGTTGGTCACACAGCTTTTAACCTTCGACTTTTGGATAGCTGTTTTAAAGAAAACAAAGCCTGGGTAAATTCCATGGCAGAAACGGGTTCGACAGCTCTAAATATTTACGGACAATTTTTAAATGATTGTGTTGTTCAATGTCAAAAGATCTCGCAACAAAAATTGGATCTTTCAGAAGTCCGCAAGTTAAACCAAAATTTCATTGATCAATTTGCCGATTCTATCCAATGATAAATTTGTCAGAATTTGATTGGTATTGGTTTAAAGGCAACAGTGTTCAAGGCAGTTTACTTCAGTCTGTAAGCTGCTTTCGGAGTCGAGTTCTTTTTGATTCTGGTTTTCGTAAAGATTTTGGTCCCAAGGGTAAAAATTATGGCGATATCAGTTTTACAGATTTTGAAAGCTACCACATCATTGCTGCAAAAGAGGGTAAGATTTACGGTACTATTCGAGTGACCCCGCCACATGCTGAAAAAGTGGCTGAACAAGTTTTGGGTGCTGAAGATTATTTAAAATTATTAAAACATATTGGTACCGAAGCTAATAAAGTCTATGAAATCAATCGCCTTATGATCGATCAAAGCCTTAGAAAGTGTGCTTTAGGAAGAACACTTATGTATGCAGCTATTGGTTTAATGGAAGCACAATTAAACCGCTCTAACTACACTGTCATTGGCAGCGCCGGAAACTGCACAAAACAAGCTCATTTTTTTACTAAGTATACCGATTACTACCGCATCTCTAATGTAAATGACAGGGCTGCACCCATTTTTAACGATACAATTACCTTTTTAGTCTATAAAAATGCACCTTATATTAAGGGAAAAGATGAAATCGATTCCTTTACTAAAATGTTTATGAGCCCACAAAATCCCCAATTTTCAAGTTTTGAGCTTATCAATCATCCATTGCCAATAATGGCCCAAGCTTGAATTTTTAAGTCAGCAAAGTGAATTTTAAACAGTGAACCTATTGATTGGGGGATTACTTCTTTTTAAAGAGGAGGTCTAGGTCTTTTCTTGAAAGATAGACCATTACAGCTTGTTGGCTGGTTAAATTTTTTTGCGGTATCATACTACTTTTGGGAATTACAATGGTCTTCCCAGAACTCATTTGTACTGTAGCCATATTGCCTTCTAAACTTTTAAATTTCGCCGGGAATTTTGCCGAAGTGATATCAGCTTTAACATTAAATGAAAATAAAATTACTAATATCAAAATAGAATTATTTAACTTCATAAACACGTCTTAACCTCGCACCTTTTTCGTCCGTCCCCTTAAGATTTCTGACCGAAGCCTTTTCGCCACTGATTTCATCAAAGTATTTAGAAGATTCCTCTTCCATGCACTCACTTACGCTTGGACACTTTCCATTTATTTTTTTGCAAAAAACATCGTAAGTGAGGCCCGCTAATACATACTCATGAACATCACTGACTTTCTGAATATAACTGCCAAAGGCTATGTTTTCTTCTTCATCCAGCTTTGCACCCAAAGATCTTGGGTCGCCACCCTTTAACTCACAGTATACATCCTTGTATACACAATAATATTTTGTTTCTGGCAATTTACAATCCAAACTAAAAGCAAAAGGTTTTTTGGTTTCAACTTCATTGCAAATTAGCTTTTGGCTTGCTGGGTAAACTTGCCGTTCTTTGGCTTGCATACTATGACTAAAAATAATTAGTAAAACTGAAAAAGAAAGTGAGTATTTCATATATTTTAATTATAGAATGAAAATGACGAGTTAATATAAGAGATTTAATTAAACTAGCTTTAAGTAAGTCCAACCGACTCCTTACATATCTCCCCAAATCTCCAAAATAAGTCCAGTTTAAATAAATTAGCTACAGTTGCTAATAAAATTAAAAATTAGTAATATTAATAGTAATGAATCTTATCATAACATCCCTTTTCTTATCCTTTTATCTTCATGGATTAGACTTAAATAACAATAAGCCAAAATATATTCCCTTAGATAAATGCCCAAGCACAGCGAAACTATTGATTTTAAACATGAATATAAACTCTAAGAAAATTCATTCTTGCAATGTTCGAAGTGAAGCGGCTTTAAATCAAACAGATAAAATTAAAGTAGTTGAATTGTATTATGGCCCACCCAGCGACTGTCTAGCTGGTTGTATCTACAAAAACTATGCCTCAATTATTGAGGGCGATGGCTTAAAGGGTCAGTTTGTACAAGTTCCCATGCGATCCTCAATTGTATTGGATCCTAAAGTTTTCCCGCAATACGAAGAACTCTCAAGTCTTAAAGATTTCCATTGCCAAATTAATGATTTACAAAAGATAGTTATGGCTCTTTATGTAAAAAAAGAAAATACATGGGGCCTTTACATGGAACTTCAAGAGCCCTATATTTGTACGTGGGTCAAAACAACATCTACAAAATATCCAAAAGATTACAAATCTTCGATTAATGAAGGCTATAAAATGCGTGGAACATGGACCGGAAATATATTTTATAAAGCCCACCCCTTAAGTAAAAACCAAAGCAAAGTGACTCATCACCCTAATATACAGTTTAATGAAACGCAGTTAGAATTAATTAAGTGGGAAGAAAAGCATTAATCCTAGTTAACATTATTTATTACATGAAATTTTTAGTGTGCAAGGAGGCCAAGTGATGGGCTTCTTCTTGGGTAAAACCCAATCTAATTAACCGCGAAGTTCTACCCTCTGCCATTTGCTTAACAAGGTCCTGGACCCTTTGAAAACCTAAGGCGATGGCTTTGGGTTCGATATCCCCTGCCGCTAAGATAATTAAAGAGTCAAATACCTCTTCATTTAATCCAGACGTCTTACGCAAATAATGGCTTCTACTCTCAATGGCATTTGCCAATTTTGTTAATAAGTTTTAGGTTCTAATTTAATTTCCAACTTAAATGTGCCCATACCAAGGCCACGTGCTAGCCTCATCGCGACCAGCCAACTTTGCTATTTCTAGCGGGTCACAGGGTCGGGTGCATATTTATGTAAAAACTGAAGTAGAACTACAAAAGTTCCTCGCCTAGAACCGAAAGTAAAAGTTCGGATATCAGAAAGTCTCTCAATCGCAATGTTTCCAGGACTCTTGTCCGCCGGCGGCGGTAAGCGCTGGCTCTTCCTTTTTAATTGAACTACGCCTCGTAAAAACATCTGTGTGGCGAGCTTTGCATGCAATTTGAATCGCCATTAATTGTTGAACTTCTTCACAGAGAATAGGGATGAATCTGCCCCAAAAATCTTGTTGGCACAATTAGAGCCGCTTGTGTTTTCCACCATGTAAGTGAAAATTTGAATAATAGCTTCTTCTAAAAAAATTGGGTTTTCGAACTCCCTTATCGGGAATATCTTTTTAACTGATTCCACACTGGGACTACTGTACCCACTGTACCGCCTGATTGTACATTTCCAATAAGTTATCTGCCCACAATTGCGATTTGTGATTCAATCCGAAAAAAAAATCAGGAGTCCCTGATTCAACAATTGCACCCCGTGCCGCCAATCCCCAATGTGTTTTGGGACTTTCTTTAACCGCGCCATCTTTCTGATTATGAGTTGCCCCTGCCCTCTCTGCTTTTTTCCATCTGGCTTCAGCTATTTCTTTTTTTGTAATCTGAAACACACCTGACGAATGACTTATTGTTTTAAAATCGTGACCCTGATCTCTACACCATGATTGAAGCTGGGTGCCAATGGCTTTTGATGAGGCTTGTATTTTTAAACTCTGGTCTACTTTTACAGATTTCAAGGCGTGTTTAATTATAACATGAGCACCTTCGTCAAAACCTAAACTTTCAATATCTATAGTTTTTTGCAAGCAGTTCACCTTTAGGACTATAAAACTGTTGTTGATCTGTGGCTTCTTCTAAGAGTTTATACAATTCCGTGCGCCCCGGCAGCCATTGCTTTAAGCCTTCTAACTCCAACAAAGGACGCACTAATGGATCTTCCCATTTCATTGAAAAAAGTAATTTAATGAATTTTTCTAATAAGTCTTCTGGAGCTCCAGGACTTGTTGTAAAATTGCAGTGATCATAAAAGTCAGTTTCATCTAAAATTTCTGTTGAACCCGAAGGCAATGTGCCCTCTTTAGAAAATGCTAAGTAGTTCCCATCTATCATCCAGCTCGCATCTAATTTCCCTTGAATTAAAGCTAGAGCGGCATCTCTTTCCCCACCAATATGATCACCATGTTTCCCACCTAACACATCAAATAGAATAGGCTCATAGTCTTTTCCTTTCAACAAACCCTTACTTTGAAGATGTGCCATAGGAATTAAATTCGCTTGAGGAGAATCAACAGCCCCAAATCCAATTTTTTTTCCCTTCAATTTTGAAATGTCCCCGCTTTTTGCCAGATCAGAATTCTTATTAATTACAAGCACCGACTTCAAATCACGATCTGTATCCCGCATAGCAATGGCTTTTAAAGTTAAACCTTTTGCTTTAGCCATTCTTCTTGCTCGCACCCATGCCAGTGGAGAATTCCATGCAATATGAATACTATTTGTAAACTGGGCTTCGACTTGCGCTTCATAATTAGAATATAAAATATAATCAAAATTCAAACCATTTTTATAAAAATAGTCTTTAAAACCTTCCCAAATTGTAACTACTTTTGGTGCATAAGCCACCGCGCCCATAATTAATTTTTTATCTTTCATTAGCCTCACCCAAAAACCGGCAAGCCACAAACAGCTTTACCAATAAAATCATATAACACATCACTAGTAGGTGCCATTACAAAGGCCGCTCTCGAATCACGAAAATATCTTTCTATGCCAAGATCTTTGCGAAAGGCAGCTCCCCCACACACTCTCATAGCTGTATCTGTAACTTCTAATGCAATTTCTGCTGTTGCTGCTTTCACTTCCAATACTCGCAAAACTGCATCTTCTCTGCCCGACTCAATGGCCTGGATGGTATCGTCACGCAAGGTCCTTGCCATATCTTTCTTAATCGTAGCTTTTGCTAGATAAGCACGAATGGTAGGCAACTCTGCCAAACTGGTTTTGATGTGCTCATGCTGAGTGCTGGACACGTGCTTTATTGCTCTAGAAATTGCACCTTCCATAAGACCAATGGATCCGCTTGAAATTAAAGTAGAAAAAACTGGCAAAACATCGCCAATCATTATATCAAAGCCGGCGCCATCATTTCCTAGCATGCTCGATTCATCCACTTTAATGTTTTCTGCCTTTAATGGTGAAGAAGCGTTGCCTCGAAGACCTAGACCATCAAACTTAAATGGTTGTTGTAATCCCACACTGTCATTGGTGACTAGCCACAGCGTGCTAGCTCCCTCTGCACTTAAGGGTTGAGTCGACCATACATAAGAATCTGCCTCACAGGCAGAGGTTACCCAAGACTTTTGGCTATTTATTAAAATTTTATTATCATTTTTTTTTGCAGTACCTATAGGTGCCCAAAAGTGACTGCGCGAACCATTTTCTGACCAAGCCAAAGTAGTAACATGATTTCCTGTTGCTATTTTTTTTCTTAATTCCTTAGCTCCATATTTTTCTATAACTACAGTACCACAAAAATGCATCATTGTGACCATCGCTGTTGATGGGCAAACTTTTGCCAGATTTTCTACAACTTGGCTCGCCTCCCTGAGACCGAATCCTTGTCCTCCCATTTCTTTGGCTGATATCAAACCTAAAATTCCAGCTTTTCCTAAAGCATCCAGTGCTGACTTTGGATAAAAGGATTCCCGATCTATTTTCTCTGCATTTTTTGCGACTACAGTTTCAATTATTTGATTTAATTCATTATGATTCATGTCAACCCTCAGATAAAATATGTTTAATTTATAGTAAAGGCTATTACATTAAAGACAAGTCCAAAGTGACACCCCATACCTATGTAATAAAGTCCTTTTTAAATAATTTGTAATTAGTAATACTTAAATAATGAAAAAAATAATCACGACTTTTTTACTGTTTGTTTTACCACAACTAGGATGCAAATCCACCCAACTGAGCAAAGAAAACTACTCCGATGTTATTAAAAACATGGACGAACTAAAAAAACTTCAGCAAGATAACTTTGAAAAGCTCAGTTTTTCTGTTTCAAAAAAACAATTTCAAATTGCAAAACACCCCAAAATATTACTTGAAGATCAATTGGGCAGAAAGTGGTTATTTAAAATCGGAAACGTCTCCTCTATTGGGTCTGCAACAGTTTACGATTTCTTCCTTGCATTTGGCCATCGTAGTCCAGCCATTTTTTCTAAAACCTTAATAATCAACGGCAAAAAAACCCCTGGAACTTTGCAAAGATTTTTAAACACAAAAGGAACACTAGAAAACCGAAGCTTCTTTGAGCTTAATCAAGACAATATTGATTATCTTGCACGCACCCATCTATTGAGCTGGCTGACTTTGAACCACCATGTTCATCCAAGACAATTTATTTTTGTTGTTGAGGAACCCACAGACGAACCACAAATCATGCGAGTGGATAATGCTGTTGAATGGTACTTGATCCAATCGGATTCTTTAGAATTACAGTACGAAAGCCCTATTTTATGGCAAGTAAGACAAGCCGGCTACGGAGGGTACTGGCGTTCAGTCATTGTGAAAAACGACATAAATTACACAGAACTCCTCTCTTTAGCCGAATATATAAATAAAATGCCCGACGATTTATATATAAGATTATTTAAAAATTTATTGGACCATAATATGCTTTACTCTTCCGACAAGCCCCTTGAAGAAAACAAAGCTCTCTTTCCGGAAATAGATTACGATTTAAGCCCCGATGAGTTCAAAAAATTACTATTAGAAAGAAAAAATAAAATACTTAAAGATTATAAGGCTTTCCTAGGCAACATTAGAAAACTTGCAGAAAAACATTACATTGCCAACAGAATTAAATCTACCGATTTAGAAAAAGAGAAACAACGCATACTTGTTCATCTTCAAACTTTAAAACAAGAAGAGTTGGCTCTGTCTGAACAATTAAAAGAAAATAAGTCCGAACAGGGTGAACTTAATTTAAATTTTTCTTTCGATGCATTTCAAATACTTTCAGAGTTTCTATGCCAAGAAATCGTTTGTCCAGAATGGGATCCCAATAAACTTTTAACTCGATTAGATGAACTTTCAAAATCCACTCAGAACAAATTTGAGTTAAAAGCAATTCAAAATGTTCATGATTTTATTGTGAAAAATAAAAATATTAATCGCAGTGATTATTTGAAAATCAATAAACTGCAATTTAATGCAAATAAAGTTTTTGACTTAAAAAATCCATAGAATTAACTGGCTGATAAATTGTTTATATTTTAAGCACTTTTCCTATGGCGATCAGACACTTTGAGTTAATTACTCTGTAAACAGAATTGTACATTGACACAGAATCCTCAGATAGTTTTAATCTCATTTTAAAATAAACCATTAATGAGGAGTTGATACATGAAATCAGTTTTGTTTTTTATAGCCGTTGCCATGGCTTCTACAGCTTGGGCTTCTAAAGCTCGCGTAAATTCCCTTCAAGGTGCAAATCATTTAATAGATACACAAACTGTTTTCACTTCTCCTTCACACATTTTATTATTGGACCCAAATCTTACCTTCGAATTTGGCGCCGCTGGTGCGGGTGCTGAGGGTGGTTTATTAAAAGAGCTCAGCAATGGAAACAAACTGTTTTTGTACTTAGGACATCAAAATACAACAGCCTCTGATGCCGCAGGGGATATGCGTACAAGTGCTGGTTATTTATCCCAAAATAACCCTCTAGAAATTATCTATGGCTTAAACAATATGGCCTTTGGCGCCTCTGTATCACGTGTTGAAAATGACGCCGCACAAACAAATGAAACTACACTTATTGGCAAATGGGGCATGAACTACGACAACGATAAAGGCTGGTCCTATGCCCATCTAAGCCTAATACAGAGCTCAGAAAAACCCAGTGGTGCTACCAAGGATGAAGCTAAAATTTCTCCTTATTTTACTTTGGGTGGTAGTTACTCCTACTGGACTGATAAACGTATTTATGCAGAAGTAGATTATGGAACTGGAGAAGAAAGCTTTGGTGCTGGAGGAAATTTAAAAGCTGATGACCTTAATTTAACACTGGGCTTTGAAAATATTTTTATGAAGTCAGAAGAGACTCAAGCCTATTATGGAATTGAATATCGTATGGACAAGAGAACAGCAAAGTCAGGGGCCACTGAGTTGACTGCTGAATCTACCACTTTACCTGTTTATCTTGGCCTTGAATACAAAGCCAATTCCTGGGCCACTGTTCGCGCCTCTGTTAAACAAAACGTTATTTACGGAAGTGCTAAAGATGAAATTGCAGCTTCAGCAAGTGCTAAAGTCGATGGCATAGGATCTAATACCACTGTGGCAGCAGGTCTTGGCTTAAGATATAACAATATCATACTTGATGGATCATTAACTGCAGCGGCCAATGGCAATATCAATGGCAATCAGTTTCTTTCACAAGCTTCATTAACCTATAACTTCTAAAACATGAGGTTAAGAATGAAGTCTATTATAATTATATTTTTGAGCCTCTTGGGGCTCGCTAGCTCTACTGGCTGTGTAGGCGGAGGAGGCGAGCCTCTTACTGAGGAAACCGCTGGTACTATCATAACAGGTTTAGCTAGCAATGCTCTTTCTATAATCCCTACTTCTGGCAACGCCCCCGCTTTACCCATTGCGGGCATTACAACTTCATCAAATAAATTTTCAACTAAAGCCTTAGCCTGCGAAACTATTACTCCCACTATCCTACTGGATGCGGACGGTGATGGCATAGCTGCAATAAAAAACTATAGCTTTGATTGCACTAACGAAAGCAGCGGTGATAGTTCAATAACTAGAAAGGGAACTATATCCATTACAGACAAGGACGACAGCGTTGCCAATCTTGCTGGTGGACTTCGCTACGAATTTGCTATTACTAAATTTAGATCGGAAGACACACTAGGGAATATTAGTGACAACACTTATTCTGGTTTTTGGGACTTTGTATTTGCCGCTGGTAAATTAACTTCTACATCAGAATTTAATGGTAGTTATTTTTTTGAATCACCTAACAATAACTACCTTAATGATTACAATTTTGCTTACACTTGGGACTACTCTCTCATAGCTGATGATAGCAACAATCCATTTACTACAGGATCTGTGGAGTTCTCTGGGACCTATACTATGGAAGGTAAATTTATTGTCGAAGTCAATAATCAGCACAAGAATTATGAGGGGAGTTGGCAAGTGAGCTATTATAGTGAAAACTTAATATACAATAGTACATGCAGCCGTTGGTACAATACTGGCTCCATTAAAATATCTGATGGCAGTGGTAGTATTTACGAGCTTCGATACAGTTGCAATTCAGCAAAGTTTTATGTGGACGGTAAAGAGTCCAATCTATATCAGCCTTAAAATTATCTCCAGCTGAGTCTAATTACTCAGCTTGGTTTTTTATGTTTATTTCTAAACGTCTCTTCAATTTATAAATTCAGCTAACAAATCCTTAAATGTATTAAACTTCCTACTATAAGTATTATCCTTGTCTAATTCCGTTGGCGTAAAATCACCTTGAGGTAGGTTAAAATAATTTTTTTGATTGTGAGTTAAAAAAACAATTTCAAGTACACTATCTGTGTCTCTAAACACCTCTGCAATTTTTTGCAGAATATTAATGCAATTCTCCTGAGAATAATCTACTGATTTTAAATTGCCCTCGTCTGTTTTTAATGTATTGTCAGGCAAATATAGAAACGAAACAGCAGAGTTACCTGATGATTTACTGTAGTCACTATTTTGAAGGTTATTTCCATCTAAAAATTTAATCGCCAATTGAACATCGCGAGCGCTGAATGTCTTCTTACAATAGAGTCTAGCCATCATATTTTTTTTAAAACATTCTGCTTATCAACTGAAACAAGTAACAAACCTTCGTAATTATCTAAATACAGTCCCTGAGCAAATCTTACAGAGTGAGTGTCATTTTTTGTCAGTCCCACTGAACCAAAAGCACTCAATGAAAAACAAAAAACCATTACTATTTGTAAGTTGATCTTTAAAATATCATACATATTTCAACTCCTTAAAGCTAATAGTTAAATAGGACCCTGAATCCTATGGGTCTCATTTCTACTTTCTTTAAAGCAGGACTTATACCAAGAAATTATTTAAAAATAATAGGCAATACCCACAAGAGCTCTCATCGTGGTTCCTGTGACAGTTACAGTGGAGAATCCATAACCCAAGCCCATACCCATCTGCCCTTCCAATCCTATGTTTTCGCCCAATTGATAAATAAAACCCGTATTGGCAGAAACATCTAAAGTGGTGCTATAGGTTCCTAATACTAAACCAAAATCAATAGTCAACACTTGAGATATCCCTGAATTCCATCCCCAGTAATATCTCCATTTAGGTACATTAGAAATCTTAACTAGCTTTTCTGTTTTTAATTCTTTTTTCCCCCGAGATAAAAAGTAATAGGTTTGTCCAACCCCAGCATAGGTATAATTTACTTTATTAGTACTCAGCTCCATGGCCATAATGGAACGCAAGTTAAAGGACTTATCGCGGTTTAAAAAAACTTCTAACTCTAAGTCTAGAGTCGTGGGAACAGACCATGCCCGAGTTTCAATTCCAGAGCCGGCATAACTTCCATTAAACATTCCCATTCTCATATGCATCTGATATTTGCTACTCAAATCCAAAGCTAAAGTGGTATGGGAATAAAGAAATAATAAACTACATACGCTTAAAAAGAGACTCATTTTGAATGAAACCATTTCCTCAAGCTGCTGCAGTCTCATCAACTCCCCCAGCTGCATCGACGCCCTTTTCCTGCAACCATTTAACCAATAAACTTTCTGCAGCTTCTTTGATGGACTCATCCTTGCGAATAACCTCTCGAGAGGTAGTAACAAAATTTTGCCAAATTTTAGACTGATCCTTTAATATTTGTGTTTTCCAGCGATCGTTCTTTTGAATTTCATTCAATTCAGAATTAATAATTTCTCGCAATCTTCCCGACTGTCCAATAGACTCCAAAAAAAGGCTTTGCTCATCTTTGGGTCTAGAGAATATCAAAACAGCACGATCTTTTGTTGGCAGGCGATTGATAAGTAAACGAATTTTCTCTACCGGAAACTTCAACAATAATTGTGAAGGAAAATATCGTTGAGTGGCTTCTAACAATTGCTCTTTATCACCAGATGAAATCAACATATCAAATACTTGATTCTCTTTTTCGACTCCCAGTTCACTAATTAAATCCAATGCCTTATCTAATAATGGAACGCGATTTTTTTGCTTATCTTTCTTAATATCATTGATCATAGCTGGCAAATTATCAGCCAAATGCTTTATGTTTTCTTCACTGAAGGATAGCCCTTCTTGAAACAAAGAAGAAACTTCTTCTTCAGAAAGTAAAGTAAAGAGCTTTCCCAATTGGGCTGTTGGCAATACATTAATAAATGCAGCCCCAAATTGAATATCTCTACGATAACACTCCACGCATTCTTCCATAGTCATTTCTGACAAAACCATTTTCAAATCATCAGGTAAGACAATGGTATTTATTAAAAAGGTATCCACCATTTGCGAAACAATAAAAGAATCTGCTCGCGCGACAACACTAGAGTCTATCATTTGTGATGAAGCTTTTTTTAACTTTGACTTTAAGCTATCTTCCAATCCCCCAAATACTCCCACCAAAGATTCTACTGGAATCAATTTAGGAAGAACAGAAAGTGCTTCATTAGACTCTTTTGTATTCATATTCAACCAAAGTTTCACTAAATAACTGGCTGTTTCTGGGTACTGTTCGGAAAGTTTTTTGAATTGATTAAAGCCAGTATTTTCACCAACACCAGTGCCCCCCATCACTCCTGCTACAGCTAAGTCTTGGGTCTTTCCATCTTCCTTATTGTCCTCAACTACTTCCCTCTCCGAACCCTGAGAACTTCCTTGATTTGACTGTGCTGCTTGATTGTTCGCCTGCGCCATCAATGCCACTTTTTGACTTTCAATCCGTTTAAAACCACTGACTCCCAACAACAAAAGAAATGTTGCTACCACAAATCCGATGGGAATTTTTAAGGCCATCACCCATTCTTGCCAACTTTGTGGCAATTCAAAGACTGCAGAAGCTTTCTCCTTTGGCTCTTTATCTTTAGTTGTGTCCTCTGGTAACTTCACCCCTTGGGTTGCGGCTATAGCTTGTGCAATTTTATCATTACTAGAAATAATTGCCTCGGCGAGAGCTTTCGCTGCTTCAACATTGACTTGAGCTACTTTTAAATCATTATTTAAAGTTGTGTCTGGAAGCAAAGCGGCTCTGGAAACCCGAATTCCTGCTGCTTTTCCTGTGAAGGAACGAACCGTCATATTTATAAAATTTTTAGCTAAATTTTCTTGACTTAAACTCACTGATGAATCCACCGTTAAAGATATGTTAACCGTGTTTATTCTTGTGAAAATACTATTAGCACCTGAAACAATTGCGTTTTTATAGGCCGTGCTGTTTTTATTTAAACCCAATTTTGCAAGTGGGAAATTTTGTCCACCCTTGCTGTCAACTTCACTGCTCACGCCAAAGGTCTTTGCTTCACTTAACGTGATTTCTGCATTGACTATATATTTATTGCTAGGAATCGTTGCGCTTATGGACTGTTGAATTTTATCTTCAATCTGCTTTTGCAACTTAACTTTTTGCCATTCAATGGGAACAGTATAAACAGCATCCTCTTCCGCTTTTACAGGGGAAGTTAAAAAAATACTATTTAACAAAAAAATTAAGACAAAAAAATTCAAATTTATTTCCTTTTCTTACTTCTAATTACTCGTCTTTTTTTATTTTTAACATTGGGCTTAGCTTTTCCACTTTTCTTATTGGTTTTCATATTTTTCGAAGCGGGAATCCGGCTGGTTTCATATTCTCGAACTAACTGGTCACCATCGAGCCCCAATTGTTTTTCAAGGCTATCGCGCATTTGTTTAGAAGGGACACTGTTGGGGTTAAATTTTAATGACATCGAGTATGCGGCAAGAGCATCTTTATATTTTTTCTTTAAAAACAAAATCCCACCTTTTAACTCGTAAGTTGCCGAAATATACGGCCATTTGTCTTCCAAAATTTTTAAATGATTTATGGCTTGATCGTAACTTTCTAAAGAAATATACTTTCTTACTTCAAACAGGCGATCGATAGCCATATTTAAGCTTTGCACATCTTCAGTTCCTTTACCTAAACCACTTAAGCCTTTGTTTTCATCAACTAGTTGTAAGGCAAAATTGAGCTTCATGTCTGTGGCTGCGACTTCGGTAATTAATACCTTTTCTGTTTTGAATTCATCTTTTTGAATTTCAATGAAAATGGGACCCGACTCAGCTCCCGCAGATTTTAGTTTCTCAGATGTTATTACTGAGGGAGTAACGCCAACTTCTACTAACTCTCCCCCACCAACAGGTCGCATAAATACTTTTGCTTTTTCGGGCACAGAATTTACTGTTAAGCTCATAGAAGAGCAATTTATGCATATAAGGCAATAAAACCCCAAAACAAGTTTCGTAACTATGTTTAATTTTTTCATCAATATATTTTTCGGAAGTTCATCTTTAATGCTGAATCATTAACTCTACTTACAATAAAGAACTGGATAATGGGCTAGGCTAAGTTTTTTTCTATATTGATTGTTGTAGAGTGCCTGTACTTCTTCTAAAATACATCTAGGAGTCGAATATGAAAAAATATGTATTACTTTTTGTTGCCTTAATTGTTGTCCTTACTATCTTTTTACTGATCAAAGGTCCCAAGGCTCCAGACCAAGTCCATCGCTATGGCATTTATACTAGCGGTCCCCTGAAGTTCCAAGCCTCACCACTTGAAAGTCAAGATGTCGCGGCTGAAATTTTAGAAAAAAAATATAGCTTTAAGGATCTTTACGAACGATCTCCAGTTCTCAAAGATCTTAACAAACAAGAAGCGGAAATTCTTATAGAAGCCGGTATCACCAAAATTGAAACAGAAATAAAAACATCAGAAAAACCGAATATAGAACTGTTTATTAGACAACCAACTGAAAACTTCAACCTTGAAAAATACAAGACCCAAGCTAATATTCAATTCCTGGATCAAGCTCCTACCAATATTGACTCCATAATTAAAATAAATGGCAAGGATTACACTCGCAATGAGCTTGTATTAAATCAAGTTCAACTTTCTAGAATTCAAACTGATCAATTTTACGAACGCTTACTCGTCTTGCAAGATTTATATACTAAAGCACTTTTACTTAAAGATTCAAAACAGGAAAATGTAACTATCCAAAAACTAATTAGTGACAAAATTATGCCTGATGACTCCATTTCTAATGATGAAATTTTAGCCTTTGCTAGAAAAAACAATGTAGATATAAGTCAAAAAAGTCAGGAATTAAAAATTACCCTTAGCAATATCATCCTACAAAATCGTCGAAATGCAGCCATTGATAAATATATTGCTAAAAACCACCCAAATGAAATAGGAAAAATCTTTTTCTTACCTCCTAATTACAAAATTCCAATAGTGGAAAATAAAGCACTCATACCTGTGTCAGTGAATAAAGCCGAAAGGCCCACCCTTATTGTTTTTTCAAGTTTTAATTGTGGTAACACTTGCAAGATATTGGCTGAATCCCTTGAAAGCCTTAAAAACGATCATAAAGACAAAGTACGTATTGGCTTTGTCCAATTATTCTCAGATAATGATTGGCGATCAAGATTAATTGCTGAAGCCTCACTCTGTATCCATGCTCAAAATTACGATGCTTACTGGGATTTCTTTAAAAAAATCACTCATTCTCAAGATACATTTGATGAAACTAAAATTAATAATATAGCAAAATCAACCAATATTGATTTCGATAAATTTAAAAAATGCTTTGTGACTCAAACCTTTAAAGATGATGTGAATAATCAACTTAAATATGCAAGGGATATCGGAGTTATAAGCTCACCTACAATTGTAATAGGTACCGAAGTTTTACAAGGAACCATCCTAAGATCTCATCTCCAACGCGCCATGGAAGCTAACTTACTTTAAAGCTTAGCTTTGTCTGAATCCGTATTTGGGTTTCCTTTGTGACCGTCAGGCTTTTGAATACTCGAAGGCTGTTTAACCAAACCCGGGGCGACCACTTTAATTACAACCCTTCTATTCTTCTCCCTATTCTCTTTAATTGGAATTCCATTTTCATCTCGGTTGGGGTAGGCGGGTCGAGTTTCAGCATAACCCACAGCTATTAACATTTTAGGATCATAACCACTATCCACAAATTCTCTTACCACGCTCGAAGCTCGCGATGTAGACAGCTCCCAGTTAGAAGGAAAACGTGAAGTACTAATTGGAGCATCATCAGTATGTCCTCCTACAAAAATCTCAGCATTTTCAACATTTTTTGAAATCAGTTTAGCAATCATAGTCATTGTTTTTTTAACATCTGGCTTAAGTTCTGAACTTCCACTATCAAAAAGTAAATTGCTGCGAAAAGTGATCTCCATACCGTCTTTGGGCTGTTGCAATTCAATTAAATTTACCATGGGATGTTCTTCGGCTTGTTGAGCTAACTGCTCTGCCAACTCCTCATAAGGTGGTACATAGGTTCCACCAAATGATTTTGCCAAACCTTCCCTAACTTTTTCAGCATCACCTGATTTGGCTGAGGCAAAAACGTACATCAGAACGAAAAAACCAAAAAGTAAGGTCATCATATCCGCATAGGAGATGAGCCAAGGCTCCTCATCGCCCTCTTCCTCGTGGTGACCACCCAATGAGTTATTGCCTTTATTCTCCGACATAATTAAACTCTAGCACCCTCAATATCTTTCCAATTCAATCGCTCATTAGGCAATAAATATGAATTCAACTCTTCCGCAACTAAAATTTTATTCTTTCTCTGTGCAATCAACATAACCCCTTCAACTATCATAGTATTTTTCGCCATAACTTCACCGGCTCCATCCATTAAATTTTCAGCTATAGGTATAACTACCAAGTTTGCGAAGGCAATACCATAAAGTGTTGCCACAAGTGCCACCGCCATAGCTGGCCCGATCTGTTCTTCGGCCCCAGGTTGACCTAAAGTTTGCAAAAGGGCAATCATACCCAATACCGCACCCATCAATCCCATGGCTGGTGGAAATTTTCCAAGGGCTTTAAATTTTTTTGCATCTTCTCTGTAACGATAAGCCATGGTTTGCGCACGCAGACTTAAAATATGTCTCAACTCCTCCTGATCAAGGAAATCATCCAACAAGATTCCCATCGTTTCTCTTATAAAATAGTCATTGGTGTTTTCTACTAAGTTTTTTAATTTTGGATCATTCGTTCTATAGGCCTCAGAAATAGTCATGAGTTCACTAATAATTCCCACATAGTTTGTTTTGGAGTTTTTCACAACACGGAGATAAAACACCTTCATCATCAAAAAAATACGATCGACTTGAAACGAAATAGCGGCAACAGCCACCGTACCACCAAAAACAATCAAGGCCGCATGAAAATCCACAAATGCCATAGGATTTTTAGTCGAAGTAAATACCCCCACAAAAAAAACGGTTCCCGCCATTAAAAAGGCAATAATAGATTTAATATTCATGTTAGCCTCCCCTACTTTATTCTAGTTGTTAGCATTCCTGATAGCAAGTCGGTTTAAACTTGATCTTACCTAATTCACTAAAGTATGATTGTTTTATAAATTGAAATTTGTGAGACTAGCCTTGAGTAGAATAGAAAAAATTATTGCCACAATATCTTTGCTTATTTTTTGTGCTTCCAGCATTGTCATCTTTAGCTATGACAAATTATTTAAAGCTGAACCTCAAGGACAGATCATTGCCCGAGTGGACAGTGCCAAGGAAGGGAGTCTGGTAAAATCCCCGGATAGCCATGAATATCGCGAAATCAAAAAGGATGATCCCATAATCAATGGCGATAATATTATTTCCGGTAAAAACTCAGAAATTTTAGTTAAATTCATTAATGGTCCAAAACTAGTGATCGGCGAAGAGAGTTTAATTTCATTACGAGAGGTGGAAGGTCAACCCGACTTAATGATAGAAAAAGGTAGCTTTTCCGGCACCTTTGAGCAAGGCGATGTCCTTGATGTATTAACAAATAACGAGATCATAACTCTCAATGGCGAAAAAGATACGCAATTTTCCGTTACCCATACCGAGGGCGGAGAAACTGAGATTGGCAGCTTTGATAAAGAACTGAAAGTAGAATATAATGGAGAAAAGTTTTCTCTAACGAACACACAAGCCTCAGTCTCTAAGAAAAAAGGATTTGTGTCACAGGACTCGCCAACGAGCACAAATAGCAAAAATAGCAAATCGGCAAATGCAGAAGGTGGTTTAGGAAATGATAAATCCATCAGTATTGATCCTACAGTAAATAAACAAGGCATGGCTCTTGCCCCACCCTACCCCAAAGAAGGACATATTTTCCTACATAAAACCGGAGGAAAAATTCCTGTGTTCCCTAAGACTCATTGCAAAGGTCCCTGCGAACTTTCTATCTCTGTCAATGGCAAAAAATCTGTTAAAAATGTTTTTGCCCGTGACATGATTCCTTTTGTTTACATAAATATTAAAGCCGATACTCAAGCAAAAGTGATATGGAAGTTTTCTGATGGCGGTGAAGAAATCGAAGGAACATTTGATGTTTTAATCCATAATTCTGATAACTTTCAAAAAGCTTTTGACAAGAAATTACCTGTAGAAATTATTAACTAATAAAGACTACTGCTCAGGAATTGAGTCTTGGAGTTTTTTTGACATTGAGTTTAGTTCATCGGCTAAGACACTCACTTCATCACCACTATTTACATTTACATATTTCTTAAAATTGCCATTTTGAATTTCCTGAAGAGAGATTCTCATTTCTCTAAGAGCCGAAACTAGGCCTTGGGAGGCCACTAAGCCAATTAATACAGACAAGCTAATAAGATTAAATACAAAAAACAAAGACTTATGTGAGAACTCATCTACCACTGACATTATCTTATCTTTTTCCACAACCGAAGCCACAATTAAGTCAGAAATTCCCACTCTAGAAAATGAAACCAACATTCTTTTTCCAGCAAAATTATCCAATTCAGCAACCCCTGTGGGAAATTGATTTTGAAAAATAGGATCAAAAAACTTTACAGAAGCTATTTCCACACTCTCCGTACTATTTCTTTTGTACTTTGGCTCCATTGACATAAATTGATTTTTACTTAATAGATAGTTTTTATAAGTAGAGGGCGTAGCAAAAGCTTCATACAAATCCGGTGAGCCAAAAATGGATAATACTACAAAATCTCTTTGCATAGCCGTTGAATATTCTTTATTTGCAATTACAAAATATCTTTTATTAGATTTTACTTCTTGAATTGCAAATCCCTTTTCCATTGTTTGCTTTAAAATCTCTTCAACAACTTCACCACCAGGGGCATATTTTTTAACAGCTCTTTCCGGAAGGTACATGTGATCCATTAATTGAAAAGAACTGCCAGTCGTCGGCAGATAAATGAAAATATGTTCAATTCTGTTTTGACGTACAAAATATTCATTGGAAATATTGGAAAAACTAAACTTTTTTTGGTCTATGGATTTAATCATTGGTTCAATGATTTTTTCAAAACTACCAATTTCAACTCGCACTTGATTGGATAGAGTTTTAGCCACCACTTCTGACGAATCATAAATATATGCTTTCTTGTCTTTTATAAATAAATTGATGGCAAAGATGGCATAAAAAAAAAGTCCACCTACTGAAATTAAAAGAAGTAAGCCAACTAATTTGTATTTTAAAGAAATTTTCATTTACCAGCCACTTTAATCTTATCCATTTATTAAAAATTTTATATTTATACAGATATTAATACAACTAACTCTTTGCACCTGGACTTAAGTTAATGGAGGAAATCAAAGGATATAAGGTTTCTTATTATATCCCCTAGAGACAAGGAATTAGTGGCAACAGCACTTTTTAAATTTAAAATGCCATTAGAATTTGCAATGGGCATATTATTGTTTTGTAACCGAACTGAGGAATTTAAAAGAGTGTTTTTAATTTGATGGGCTTTTAAATTGGGGTTTATCGAAAGTAATAGCGACGCGGCTCCTGCAACTAAAGCTGCTGCTTGATTCGTTCCCGATCTCATCTCATACAAATCATTAGCTGAAAAATTAGCACTTGTTGATGATAAATTTTCACCCAGAGCACAGATATCTACAAAACGAGGTCCGTAATTAGAAAAATTTGATTTTTCTCCCTTTTCATTGACTGAGCACACAACTAAAAATTGTTCTTGCAGTTCATATTCATATTTTGTTTTAACTTGATCCAGATTTAGCATTTGGTCTCCTGCGGAGACGACTACAAGTGTTTTAAATGACTGAATCGAATTCATTGCAAGATTTAAAAACTTCTCATTACTGCGTAAGACTTCATAAGCAGTGAAGGACAAATAAAGAATAGAGGAATTAAAAGAAATTGCATATTTAATTGCTAAATATACAGCCTCTGAGGTGACTTGATTCTGTTCGTTTATTACTCTCAGCGGTAGAATTATCACACTGGGGTTTATACCTACAATTAACCCTGCTATATGAGTTCCAGAGCCATTAACGTCTTTGAGTTCACTAGTATTATTAACAAAATCAAAACCATTAACATCGTTAAAATATCCATTACCATCTCTATCATAATTCGGCGGATTCGCCTTTTCATGTATGTTACTAAATACATTACCCACAAGGTCGGGATGACTTAGGGCCAAACCTGTATCAATAATCGCCACTGTGACGGGATTGAGCTTCATTTTATCAATAGAATTATTAACAATATTGAATACTTGATATGGTTGTGATTTTTCTAAAATTTCTGCTGGACTATACAGTTTGAAAAAAATAACAAAAAGACTTAGAAACAGCTTCATGCAGCGCATTGTATGCGGAAAATCAACTACTTACTAGTCTTTTAAAAAACTTTAAAAAGCTTTCAGTGTAGCCAATAAGATTTTTACAAAGAAGCAAAGTGCTCGGGCATTTTAAACATAAAATCCTTATTGTTTTTAACAATCTGAGGGTAAATGCTCATAGATTCTAAGGACGGCAAGTGTTCTTTAATTTGATCTAAGACATAATCTAAGGGCTTGAACTCATTCCAATCTATTTCAATAACAACACTGCCAATCTTCTGCATTTCAACTATTAATTCTTGATACAGATCGTGTAGACCCTGCAAATATTCTAATGGAATTTTATTTTCGCAATCACGACTTCTACTTACAATATTTTTATATGTCACTTTGGGGTCATTTTTTAAAAAAATAGTTAAATGAGGAGTCATTAGTGTTTTGAACATAACCCTACGCATTTGATTATAATTATGGAAATCCAAATCAGACATATTGCCATCTAACCAATTCTTTTTAGCAAAAACATAATCACCAAAAATGGAACGATCAAAAATACAGGTTTGTCCTGTCCTCCACGTATGTTCTATGCCTTGTCTATGCATATCATAACGTGTAGACATCAAAAAGAACTGCATGGGTAATGCATAGGTCTTAGGGTCATCGTAATACTTCTGAAGATAGGGGTTGGTCTCTACAGGCTCAAGAAATAATTTTGCATTTATGATTTTAGCTAGGTTTTTTGTTAATGTAGTTTTACCTGCGCCAATATTGCCTTCCACTATTATCATTTTCATATTGTATCCCCCGCTCAGTTGAGGGTTTGTTATAAGAGAATTCCACTATGAGTTTCAACTAACGAGCTCTGCGTCAGTAGTCTTTTTAGATTAAATCAATAATTTCATATTCGTGGACTTTTGACCCAACAGGTAAGTCAAAATAATCTCCTATCTTTTTTCCCATTAAACGCTGTCCTATAGGAGAATTTGGCGTAACCACAAATGTATTTTTCTTTTCAATTACAATTTTCTCTCCTGAGGCCGCGGGAAGTACAAAAAAACTTTTTTGCTCCTCGCCATCTACATCGGCTTCAACCAACGAGCCCATAATCACTTTTTCAGATTTTTTTGAAACATCAGTATGCTTTATGGCTTCAATAGTTTCTGACAACTCCTTCATTCGTTTCACTTGAGCGCCCTCTAAATAGGAGGCCGGCTTATGATTTCCTTCATCAATTTCTGATAAGTTTTCTTCCTCTTTCGTTTCCGCAGAGGCTAGCGTTTTGAGTTCTTGATTGATTTTTCTTAATAGCTCATCAAGGAGTTCTTTTTTTACATTTGTCATAGATATATAGTACTTTTTTTAATTAAGATTTTAAACAAATAAATAGACCAGATCCTCTCAGTTAGGTTATCTGCTTTATATGGTTTCAATATTGTTACTTTTAGTCTAGCTGGATTGTGACTCATTCAACTGAAAATCATAGACACTTCCCAGGTCTAAAATTTGTGTGAGAACATCTAAAGCTGTTTTCGTCTCCAAAAAAAGTTGCGGATCTGCTAAATCCTCTTCACTCAGCTGATCCCGATAATATTTATTTACCCAATTGATTAACTCTTTATACAAATTATCATTTAAAAGAGTTTTTGGGTTGACTCCCAATATTTCCTTTTCATTCAATACTACTCGCAAACGCAAGCAGGCGGGTCCACCACCATTCTTCATGCTCTGCTTTACATCTTTTACTATAATTTCAGAAATGGGTTGTGACTTGTTTTTAACCAATTCATTTAAATATTGCCAAACCGATTCTGTATTCCTTGCCTCTTCAGGCACAAGCAATAGCATTTTATTATCATCTATAGACAACAATTGACTGTTAAAAAGATAGGAATTAACGGCATCACTAACAGAAACATCTATATTTTTAACCTCAATAAAAAAGAACTCCTCCGATCCATAGGAGTTTAGTATCTGTGTTCGAACTTTTTCTTTATTTAAAAAGGCTTCTTCGTGATAAAAAAAACAGTTTCTATTACCCACAGCAATAACATCATTATGAAACACGCCTTGATCAATCACCTCTGGATTTTGCTGGGCAAAAACGACTTTTTCTTTTTTCAATTGATGCAGTCGAACTATGGCCTCGCAGGCTTCTAAAGTTTGACGTGCAGGAAACAATTTAGGATGAGGTCCATTTTTAACTTCGGCAAAACGACCATATACAAATAACTCTACGCCAGTGTCTCCATAGTCTCTACATAGTCGAGTATGATTGGCAGCTCCCTCGTCGCCAAAGCTTTCGTGTGCGGGTAATGGTTTGTGATGAACAAAATAGTCTACATTACAAAATGTAGACTTTAAAATTTTCACTGTTGATGGTGACTCAATAAAACGATGAAATTTATTAACAAGGTTTGCTGGAGTAATGTGTACCTTTGCGTCTTGGGTATCTGCGGAGGGGGAAATTGTAGCCGCATTGGCTGTCCACATACTTGAAGCCGAGGATAAGCTTTTTAATATATCAGGAGCTATTTTTGCTGCTTTACTGATAACGTCTATGTCTTTTGTGCCAGAAAATCCTAATCTTCTAAGTGTGGAAATATCGGGTCTAGATTGTGGCGCTAATACTCCTTGCACAAATCCTAGGTCAACTAGGCTCTTCATTTTATTTAATCCCTGAATAGCGGCTTCGCGGGGATTAGAAATCTGCTTTTTATTTCCCATTGAGGCTATGTTCCCAAGGGATAAACCCGCATAATTATGAGTTGGTCCAATCAGTCCATCAAAATTAGCCTCGATGGTTTTCAATTTTTTACTCCTCACATTTATAATTATTTAATGACCAATTCATTTGAGAAAAATCAACGCGAGAATAAATAAAACATGTGCTCAAGTCACCTTGCCTATCTATTTTACCCTCCATAATTATTCCAAACAAATCTCCATTAAATAATACATACTGAAGCCGTAATTCGTCTATCCTAAGAACAAAGTTTAAAGATCCAAAATTTTTACTATTCTGAGTTAATTGAAACATATTCTGTATTTCAACGAAATTGGGACGATAGATAAGATTTTTAATCTCATTCCATCCATTATAAATAATACTGGATCCTAAACGCTCTTCTTGCATAAAGAGAAGGTTTTCACCTTTAGCAACACATTCAGTAGTTACAGTTAATAACAAAAGTAATACGAGTTTTTTCAGGCGACATCCCCTATTCTTCCCAATCTGCAAGAATTCAATATTTCTTTTTAACTTAAATTATTGTCCTTGTGCATCAGATCTTAGGGAGAATGAAAAATATTCAGCTGAGGTTTTGATTTGATGTCCATGCGCGTCGTCTCGATTTCTAAATCTGGCATCTTTATTGTATAAACTTCAAAGCGTATGAGACTTTGGTATTAAAATGACACTGGGGCCGCAAATTATATTTTAGGGGGAATAATGAATAAGATCTTTTTGCTAAGCATTGCTTTTTTTAATTTATCAACTTGGGCTATGACCCCCCTTCCCGATGACCTTAACTATCCAAAACAAAAAAAAGCTTACGAAGAAGCTAAGGCCAAGTCTGATCAACTGCGATATGAATCTAATTCAGCCTTAGAAAAACATAAAAATCTTAAAAATAAAATTGAAAGCTTATATTTAGAAATAGCGAATAACAAAAATAGTATCAAAGAAAACCTGCAGCGCATTCAGTATCTTGAATTGGAAATTCCCCGCTTAGAATCGGAAAATAGAGATCTCAATCAAAAGATTTCTAACTCTCGATACTCTATATCTGACAAAAGAAAAGAAATTGATACTTTTAACCAAAAACACTTTGCTCTATCCAATGATTTGCAATCATTAGAACAAAAACAAAGAGAAAATAGAAATGAGCTCAGAGCTTTAAATCAACGACTAGAACAAGTACAAGATCGTTTCAATGAGACTCGTCGTGATTTAAAAAATAAAGAACAGCTTTTGGAAAATCTAAAAAATCAAATCGCTCAAAAACAAAATGAGAAAACTATTGCGCAAAAAGACCAAGAGGCTGCACGCGTTAATTTACCTAAATTACAACATGAACAAGAACAGCACCAACAAAATTTAATATCTTTGCGCTCTCAAAAAAAGCAACTTCAAAGCCAAATTAAATTAGAACAGGACAAATTGACACCACTGCAGAACCAACTCCAAAGAAGTCAAGAGGAAGCTTTGATTGCCCAAAAACAATATCAAAATATTGTGCGTCAACATAAAGAACTTACAGCAGAAATAAATGCAGCAAAAACCAAATACCATCAAGCTCAACAAAAACTTATAAATGCTAAAGAACGTAGAGCTCAGCTTGCTGAAAATTTGCACAATGATCGCCAAGCCTTGGACCAAGCCATTTCTCGAAAACAAGACCTTTTAAGTAGACAAAATCATTTAACCCACCAATTACAAAACCAGCAAAACAATCTTGAAAAAAGACAAATTAACTTAAAAAGTGTACAGGACGAATTAAAGGCCTTAAGGCAACAATATCCCAACCCTAAAAACCGACCCGATGACATCAAAAAACAATTTCAAAATTTACAAGCCCGCAAAGATCAAATTGAAAAAAATATTGAAATGAATATAGATAATATTGAAAAGACAAGACAACAACAGCAACAAGTGGCACAGAATATTTCACAAGTTGAGAGCTCCATCCAAAAGCTAAAAGCTGCTGTTAGCCAAAACACAAAACATCTTGCTGATTCCGAACAGCAAATTCTGCGAGAACAACAACAAACAGATATCGAGTCGAGAAACTATTCGCAAGCTCAACAAAAACTAGTGCCTATTGAGCAGAAATTAGTTCAGTTAAGAAATGATTTATCTGTTAAGCAATCCGAATTACAAAAATCTAAAGACGTTCTTGAACAGCAGAAACAGGCAGTGAGTCATCTACAGGCTCAGTTGCAAAACAAAAATCAAAAGATACAAAAAGCAGAATTCAACAAAGTCGAAGTTGAAAGGCAAATTGTAGAACACAAAGAACTTATAACCAGAAATCAAAATAAAATTGTTAACTTACAGAGCGAAATTCAAAGTTTAAATCATAGGAGAAACGAAACTGAAGTCGAACTGACCAAACTCAACCAGATTCACGATCAACAAGTTAGAAGAATTGAATATTTACAAAGTCAAAAACAACAATTGCTTTATGTTATCAGAAATTATGATCGCGAGATCAATCAGTTAGAATCAGATTTAAGAATTTTGAACAACAACATAGCTTATTTACAATCTCAAATTGATCAGTTGGAAAAAAATATTCTCAGTTATGAAAATCAAATTGTATACAACAATAATCGTACGGACAGTCATCGTCGCAATATAATTTCCTTAAACGATAACAATGTGAGTTTGGAAAAAAATATCACTCGCATAAAATATGAATTACCAACTTTAGAACGATCCGAGTCTGTAGCTAAAAAAGATTTTGAAAATAAAAATTTGTTGGCTTCTCAAGCCGAGCAAATTACAAAAAATAAACAAGAATATATGTTAGAAACAAAAACCCGTTTTGATAATAAATTGAATTTGGCGCAAGTAGAGGGTTCAAATCAAGGAAAAAGAAATGCACAACCACAGGCTGAAAATGACGCGAAAGAAGATGGGGAGAAATCAGGACTTCAAAGCGGCAATGAAGAGGGCGAGGAGCAAGGACTCATAGCTGGTTTGGAAATGGGAAAGGAAGAGGGGCGACTTCGCGGTAAGGAGAACGGCTATGAACATGGATTAAAACATCCAATTAACTATGAAGATGGAAAAAGGGAAGGACTTGTTCAAGGTGACAAAATGGCCCTAGAAGAAGCTGAAAGAATTAGCTATCCTGATGGCCGTAAATCAAAACGAAATGAATTAATGGCAAAAAGACCCAAGCGCACAATTCAAATAGACAACAATCAAAATGTAGTTAATCAAACTGAAATAGATATGCAAATCTTTGCTAATGAAACCCATTCTAATTCAGCTAAAGCCACCAGCACTCCTTTGTTGGCCAATATTGAATTGAATAATGAATTGAGATTTTTGAGTCAGAATTCTCAAAGCGAACAGGCATGTAAATTCATTGCAGAATCTCCCTTTCAACATCGCAATGTTCAGCCTGCACAGGCAAAATGTGATTTTACCTACACTGTTTTTAATGATGCTTGCCAAGAATCTTACAACAAGGCTTTCATTAGCGAGTACGAAGATACTTATTCTCAAGTTTATGTTCCATCTAAGTATAATTCTTGTGTTCCCGCATATGAGCAAGCATTTAATAAAAACAAAAGTGTACGCTGGCAAGAGGGCTATAACACAACTTATGGACCCACTTATCAGGAATGGGACAAGAAGGGTGCTAGAGTTGCTAAAAATAAGGGTTACGAAGATGGTAAAAAAGAGGCTTACGAACTTAGTATTGAAATGTATCGCGAAATTCAATTCAATAAAGGAAAAGAAGACGAAACTCAATTCTTTGCATCTCAACCCGTGATATCATTTAGTTCTGCCTCCTATGTTAAAGCTTCTCCTGGACCTCAAGATAAAATTATTGCTGGTGACAAATTGCGCTTAGATTTACAAATGATAAATTTTGGTGCTAAGCCCACTCAAAGAGGAGACATTAAAGTTAAGGTAATTGCCGAGACTGACAATGTAACTACACCCGTTGGTGAACAGTGGGTTCCGATAACTCTCATCCCTGAGAATACAGTTGCAAACATAAGCAATGTGTTTTTGATTCAAATTAAAGAAGATGCAGGTGTGGCACTAGTAAAATTAAGAGTCATTGCTAAATTGCCTGACGGAACAATGGAAGAACAAACAATTTCTTTAAAAACACAGCCCCATGTAAAGCTGGAGATCAGTACACATGTTAATAACACTCCACAGCTAGCATTAAAAGAAAAGAGTCAGTGGCGTCTTTATTTTAAAAATGTGAGCAATTACTCTCCCACTGAAGATTTGCTTGTTGAAGTCAAAGCCTTAGGTGAGGCTGAAAAATGGATAACTTACCACAAGAAAAAAGCTAGCTTAGACCACTCAAAACTGGCTTCAGGTGAAACCTCTGGCCAAGGAGCTATTTTAGATTTTAGTTTTGACAATAATAAAGCTGTTGGAAAATCCGTGGAGGTTGAACTCAGCGTAACTTATATGAACTCTTTGGCCTTCAAAAAAACTTTTTCTATTTTTATAAAAGAAGAATGTGGATCATGGTGTTTTTAATTGTTAAAACTTTTTGTTGTTGAATTTAGATAATACCAATTCTAGAAAATAATTGTTGAATTGAAACTGCTGAGAGACACTCAAATAAATGAAAATTAGTTTTAAT
>JACKAN010000013.1 GCA_020635055.1 Pseudobdellovibrionaceae bacterium | reverse complement strand
CTGCACCGTCGAAGTAACTCCACAACATTTAACTTTTACTGCACCTGAAATTTATGACCGCTTGGGTACCTATGCACAAATGAACCCCCCCATTCGAAGCCAGGAACACCAAAGGGCTTTATGGAAAGCGCTCAATTTAGGTGTTGTCGATGTTTTAGGTTCGGATCATGCTCCTCACACAAAAGAAGAGAAAAACAAATCCTATCCCATGAGTCCATCGGGTATGCCTGGGGTACAAACCATTGTTCCAGTTATGTTAAATCATGTTTACGAAGGTCGCTTAAGTCTTTTTCGTTTAGTTGAGCTAATGGCAGAAACACCAGCAAAGATTTTTAAAATTAAAGATCGCGGTCTCATTGAACAGGATAAAAAGGCGGATTTCACAATTGTAGATTTGAAAAAGAAATGGGTAATTGAAAATAATTGGTTACAATACAAGTGTCAGTGGTCACCCTTTGAAGGAATGCAAATAGTTGGCTACCCTATAGCAACCATCATAGATGGAAATATCATACAAATTGAAGGTCAACTTCAGGGTTTTCCAAATGGAAATCCATTGGAATTCACGGACATCAACTATTTATAATTCGAAGATCGTCTCAAAATAATAAATCAATAAAATATGATTACAGATTACATCTGATAGCTTTTACTATTGCTACAAAAGCCTTTACTGATCCATTCGTCTTTTAAGATTTGATCGACTTCTTTTTCCTTATAAAAACCCAAAGTCACGGCAGGAAGCAACCAAGAACTGTCATCGTCAGGTATAGTGCACTTATAATTCTCAATAGGAAACTCAATGTATTTCAAAGCAACGGGTCTGAAACTAAACTTTCCTTTCTTAGCACGGAAAGCTTTAACTAGATCATCAACAAGATTTCCATAGTAATTTTTAACACTTTTAAAATAAACATGTTTTTGACCAACGTTATAGTCTTTTATGGCATCTGCGTAAGTTTTGTTCTCTCTATTTATAAGCATTTTAAAATATGCCATACCATAAACTAAATTTCTATCAGGGTCTCTTTTTAACCACTGTTTAATGTTATCAATATTCTTTAAAATTCTACCGTCTCCAATTTTTGAACCCACATAGGCTTTTGCACCCATTGGGATAGTCCCATCTTCCCACATATTTACCCATTTCTTCTTAGGACCATAATAGCAGGCTATGGCTTGGTTTAAAAACTCAACAGAATCTTTTGGACGGTATTTTGGACCTAGAAGACCAAATTGTTCATTAATTTCTGTTATTGATGAGTTTGTTAACTGTGCTAATCCTGAAGCTCCGCTTTTACTGGTTGCATGAACTGAAAACTTAGACTCTTGTTGTAACATAGATGCATATACAAAAGGATCAGTGCCAAAGCAAAAGGCCAACCTTGCTATTTTTCTTGGTAACTCATCTCTATTAAAAGTAAATCCCCGTCCATTTCTCACTCCATTTTTACCAGAGAAAAAGTCGTAAGGATCCTTTTCGTTTTTTGCTAAGCTTTGTACTGAATTTTCAAGAATAAATTTGTGAAGTGCATTTATAGTGTCTTCAAACTCTCTCGGTAATCTTTCAAAAGGGATTTCATTAGTTCTTAATTTAACATTGTATTTGTAGATTTCTGTAATGTATTTTCCTTTTTCGGATCCTGGATTAAAAAAATTAAAAAGTTCATAATTAATCCGGCTATAACCGATATCTAAAAAATCAGCAAATGCTGGTGCCATCACCATCTGGCTAAACAATAAAACTCCAACTGTGACCCACTTCTTCAAAACGACCTCCTATTTTGGGAGTCCCAACAAACTCCTACAGACTTAAAAGCAAAACAGGTTCCACTTTTAAAGACTCATGGATAGGTCAAAATGTAAGTAAAATCGCAGTGGTAGATGAATACAAGATAAATAAATTATAACATGATGACAACTTTTGTCACTTTTCAGACTGTGTAACAGTATTACTCAATAGTTGTGCGTAGTAGTTTTGCCATGAAAAAGCCATCACTTCCTTGGCTTTTGGGTTCTATATTTTTTTGTGATAACAACTGCCATTTCCCGCTCTGCGAGAGGAGAAATCGATCAATAGCAGCTTCGTTTTCTGAGGGCAATAGGCTGCAAGTGGCGTATATTAATTCACCACCCATTCGCACCATAGGACTGTAATTATTTAAGATTTCTTCTTGAATCTTATGTAACTCAGTTATTCTATGATGTGTCAGTTTCCATTTCGTGTCGGGGTTTCTTTTTAGTACTCCAAGACCACTACAAGGAACATCCAATAGTAATTTGTCGGCTTTTCCATATAGCCTTTTAATCACCTTTAAGTCGTTAATAGGACGACACTCAATGATATCAACGCCATCTCGTCTTGCGCGCTTTCGCAATTCTTTTAATTTCCACTCGTGAATATCCAAAGATATTATCTTTCCTTTGTTTTTCATTAAGCTTGCTAAATGTAAACTCTTACCCCCAGCCCCGGCACAGGCATCTATGATGCGCTCTCCAGGCTTAGCGTCTACAAATTTAGATATTTCTTGTGAGCCTAAATCCTGGACTTCAAAATTACCCTCTTTAAATGCTTTCGTAATAAAAACATTTTTTCTTTCCAATAACTTCAAAGCTTCTGTGCCTGAGACTATTTCAGCCTCTATCTCTTCCTCCAGAAGTCTTTTTTGTAATTCCATTGGTGAGATCTTTAATAAGTTTGTTCGCAAAAAAACAGAGGCCTGTTCATTGAGATTTTCTAGGTATAATGACCACTTCGCTCCCAATTCTGACTGCCCCAACTCAAAAAGCTCATCAGGCAGAGAAAAGCGATCTGCATCACTCATGATCAAATCTTTTTCTGCAAAATTATCATTAATACTTATCTTCTCTGAAATCTCCCAATTGGGTGCCTTAAATCCCCGCCACTTCATCCATAGTAAGCCTAATCGCCAATAGTCTTCTTCGCTTTTAGCTCTGTTCCAGTCCCAATTTAAGTAGTAATGCAAACGCCGCCACCACCGAAGCATATCATAGGAGCCCTCAGCAATGACTCGTCTGTCATTAGCTCCCCAATGACGGTTTTTTTTAAATTGCAGCTCAATTATTTTATCAGTGTATTTATTTTGCTCGAAGCTTTGCTTGAGAATGTCTAATATAGCCGCCATCTGTGGCCATCTTATGAATTTTTCCATAAATTAAAACGTGAATACAGCGCCCAATGTTCCATAAACTCCATTGTGCTGACCATCAGAAAGTAATAAAAGCTGGTTCTTAAGACCAAATTCAAAAATTAAACCCATAGAACTTATAATATTAAAAAAACGAGCACCCGCCAGAATTTGATAATCAAAAGACAGTGACGACTCATCTCTAGCTTGCTTAAAAAACACCCCTAAACCAGCTCCAGCTCCAAAATATAAGGGGAATCCTGACTTTGCATCAGGAAAAGTCACTATTGGCATCAAACTTATCTTTAAAGGGTTTTTATCATCAATTTCATAGGAAACAAAATCCGCCCGAATAGCTAAATCCATTGAATCCGTCCACTCGCCTATACGATATGTAATTCCACTAATCAGCTTTCCTACATCATTTTTGTTACTCTTTCCCCATTTATAGGTTTCTTCATCGGTAAAAAAGCCAAATTGTATAGCCAAATAACGTGGAGCCCCTGTAGCCGAGGTTTTTCTATCTTCATTGCTCTCTTGCCTTTTTATAAAGAACTTATCTGCTGTTTTTTTGCCTGTTGGAGGAGCAGGACTCTCTTCTGCGAAAATGGGGTGAACGCCACAGGATCCAAAAATGTAGATAAAAAACAATATAAAAGTAAATTTCATAGCTCATCCTAGAAACTGTCAAAAATTTGTAGACAGTCTATCCTATTAAGTAATGGTGAAAGGTACGGTGCATTACTGTTTTTGCCACACTCAAATCAAATCATCAAGTACTGAAGTTGCTTTCTTGACCCTTTTGCATTTATAGCCTAAAAATTTTTCCTAGTATGAAGTGTCCGTTTTGTGAATGTGAAAACAATAGAGTTTTAGATACCCGTGTACAAAAAGACGGTGGTATTCGGCGGCGGCGTGAGTGTTTAGATTGTAAGTCCCGGTTTACCACTTTAGAAATTATATTAAAATGTTTTCCCCATGTGATTAAAAAAGATGGCCGACGCGAACCCTTTGATAAAGATAAGTTGCGAAGAGGCCTTCAATTGGCTTGTATGAAAAGAGACGTGTCTCTTCCGACTATTGAAGGTATTGTTGATCGCATCTGTCACAAAGCTTTAGAGTATCAGGATAATGAAATGAGTTACATGCAAATTGGACACTGGGTCATGGAAGAGCTTCGTCGCATAGATGATGTAGCCTATGTAAGATTCGCAAGTGTTTATAAAACCTTTAAAGATATCCAAGAGTTTGTAAAAACTTTGGAATCTGATGTCCCCCCGGGCCCAACAGTATGAGTTCAGATAAAAATCACTTTCCCATTCGAAGAAAATCTAGAGAACTGGTGCTTCAAGCCCTTTTTCAACTGGAGTTCATTAATAGTTTAAAATTAATTGATTCACTTAACAATTTAAAATCTCTTTTTGGTATTGAATCTAATGTCTATGAGTATGCGGAAAACATTGCTGAAGCCTTTGATAGTCATAAAAAAGAAATTGACACTCAATTAAAGGACCTAAGTAAAAATTGGACTATTGATAGAATGGCTAATGTAGATAAGAATATTCTTCGTTTAGCGCTTGTGGAATTAAATTACTTTAATGATATCCCACACGGAGTGGTTATAAACGAAGCCATAGAAATTGCTAAGAAGTATGGCTCCAATGACTCTTCAAGTTTTGTTAATGGCATTTTAGATCAAGCAATAAAAAGGTAAAGATTGACGACAAAAGAAACTTTCACACAACAAAAAGGACCTCAATCCTTATTCAGAACGGGAGCCCTTGGACCAGGTTCCAATTTATGGGTGGTTCCAAATGGCGACTCTTCAGAGTGGAGCAAAAAACTGGATTGGTATTTGAATTTTCAAATTTCAAAAGCCATGGAACATATACCCAACAAAATCTCACCCGAATTCAGCAAAAACCTGCTTGATTATGAAATACAACCACTGGAATTCAAACAAAAATCAGATTTATTAATGATATCTTGTGGCGGCCGCCTGCCTACTAAAATGTTAGTCATTGTGCCCTTAAGAGATAACTTAAAAGATTGGATAGATAGTATTTATCAAGTCTGGTTGAATTTGCTTAAGCCAAATCTTAGAATTTTTTTACCTAATGATTTTCCCATTAATGAATTTTCAATATATTGGCCTGATAGAAATTCTATTACAGAAATCACTCTTGTTCCCAGCCAAAAACAACAACAAAGCTAATTATGAAACACGAAGACAAAATGATATATATCATTTCTGACGGAACCGGAGAGACAGCCTCCACAATGATCCGCGCAGCTCTTGTTCAATATGCAGATAAAAATGTAAATATAATGCGTTGTAAAAATGTTCGAACAGAAGAGCAAGTCGAGTCCGTTGTTGATCAAGTCTTTGAAAACCAAGGCATGATTGTTCATACAGTGGTAAGTGAAAGTTTGCGCGATAAAATTTTGGAGTCTTGTGCTAACAAGAATATACAAAGTGTCGATTTATTAGGTCCACTTCTTAGTGAACTCAACAATTACCTCGGCGCACAAGGGGCAATAAAAACAGCGGGGCTTCTACGCTCTGTAGATGAAAGATATTTCAAACGGATTGAGGCCATTGAATACACTGTAAAGCATGATGATGGAAAGCTTCTCACAGATTTAGATTTGGCCGATATTATTTTAGTTGGCATAAGTCGAACCAGCAAAACTCCACTATCCATATTTCTCTCACATAAAGGCTGGAAAGTGGCCAACATCCCCTTAGTACTTAATCAGCCTCTCCCCGAAGAAGTATTTAAAGTCGACCCCAAAAAAGTAGTGGGTTTAATTATTGATAATGACAGTTTACACAGAATCCGTAGAAAGCGATTAGAAAAATTTGGACAAGACCCTGGCGGAGAATACGCAAGTTTGAACCATATCAGTCAGGAAATTGACTATGCCATAAATTTATTTAAACAAAACAGAAAGTGGCCTGTTTTTAATGTCACCGATAGGGCCTTAGAGGAAACTGCCGCCGAAATTATTCGTGTTGTTGCTTCAAGAAGCGGAATCCCCTATGGAGTTATACAATAATTTTTTATTTATTAAGCGCCTGCTGTAAAATAGCTCTATAAAAAACATCTGCCATTTTTTGAAATTCTGGCTTTCCTCTGTAATACATAGTCACATTGGTTGAATAGTGAAGGTCATCAACTTGGACTTGAGTTAACCTTCCTGATCGTAATTGCTTTCTTATACTGTGTTCAGGCATAAAACCCCAACCCAATCCAGTTTCTATAACTCGCTTTAAAGTGCCCACATTGTCTGATTCAAATGTGGGTACAATCTCAGTACTTTTGCTGCTCAATTTATTGTTAAGTAGAGTTTTAAAGGGAGTGTACATTTTAGAGTAAAAGATCACGGGTTTAATATTGATATCTTTTAAATCAATTTTCAAAGGCATAGAACTATCTTTGCCAGAACCTACAAGAATCATTTGATCCTTCATTAAGAAACGACTTTCAAATCCCCTTAACTCTGGACTAGTGTTGTTTTCAAGCTCTGGAAGAACAGTTAAGTCTACCAATCCATTTTTCATAAGATCGATAACTTCTTCGTAGTAACCATAAGTAAGCTTAATTTTTAAATTTGTATTGTGTTTTAAAAACATACCTATGATGGGGCTAATTAAATACAAACCTATTGAGTTTTCTGTGGCAATAGTGAGATCACCAGAAACCTCTTGTGAAATTGTTTGAATCGCCACTTCTGCTTGCTGTGTAAGGTGAAGAATGCGCTTGGCATAATCGTAAAGTAATTGACCTTGCATAGTCGGCTTTACTTGACGAACACCCCTAACTAAAAGAGCAGCATTGAGCTCTTCCTCTAAACTGCGTATTTGTTGACTGACTGCTGGTTGAGTTAAATAAAGTTTATCCGCGGCAGCCGTCATGCTACCTTCGTTTAAAACCGTGCAAAATGTAGTGAGTTGTTGAAGATTCATCAGCACAATATACACATTTTCTAAATTACTAGAAGCTTATGCCTTGTGTTATTGAAAATTATTCCATAATTTGTTGAAAGTTGTATAGATAACTTACGGCATACAATAGTATCTATATGATTTCACTGTGTTTTTAAATATATATAAACAATTTTTATACATAATAATAATTACTATAAATTGTAGAAACTATATTTATCTTAGACTATGTTCCTGGGTTTATCGAGGGGGGACATTGAATAGAGTTTTTTTAACTTTTTTAGCTTTGTCATTATTGGGTTGTAACCAAAAACCCATGGTCTCTTCACAAAAAATTGTTCAATCAGCCCCTTCATCAAAGGAAGAAGTGGGTTGGTTAGTATCAGGAGTTTCACTAGACGAAATTCATAAAATATCTGACACTTATCCTAAATTAAAATTTAGAGTCATCAATTCTGCCCACCAATTATTTGAAGTTTATGGAGTTGATGGTTCCAATTTAAAAACACAATTGCCTCAGGCACAAATTACTAAAAACGAATTCTTTAAGCCCTTATATGTTGATACCAAAAAAGAGAACAATTTTTACTCTGAAAAATTCTATGCGGAAGAAGGAAAATCAAAACCTTTAAATTTGGCAAATCCGAAGGATTGCCTCCAGGGCGAGGAAAGTCCAAAAGCTGTTATTCAAAGATCCGATGTTAATGAAAAACAAAATAAAATCTTAGAACTTAAAGAAGGTTTACAAATCAATTCCTTCGCCTCTTCTTCTCCAAAGTCATCCAATACGGTCCTGCGTTCAGCATGGGTGATTCAACCTCCGGAAGGTTCACTTAAAAAAATAGAGTTTTTGTATGGGCCAGAAATCAATTACAAACCAGATGCCCTTGGCAGTTATGTGGTTTCACTTTTAGTTCAAGATGAAAAAAACCTATGTAACATTACTGTAAAGAATTTTAACATTACATCCAACGAAGATTTTATTCCTCCAACGGAATCTGACTTATTTAATTCTATGCAATTAGAGTCTGATTTGAAGTTGTTCCATCACTTACAACAATTACAAGTCACTCAATTGTGGAACTCAGCCACTGGCAAGGGTCAAGTTATTGCAATAATAGATAGCGGAGTAAATTATAATCATTATGCCCTTAAAAATAATATTTTAATTAATAAAAACGAAATTCCAGGAAATGGAATTGATGATGACAACAATGGGTTTGTTGATGATCACCTTGGATATGATTTAGTAAATAATGACCCCTTCCCTTTTGATGATCATGGTCATGGCAGTCATGTTGCTGGACTTGCGGCCTCTAATATTTTTGGCATCGCTAAAGAAGCCAAAATACTTGTTGTTAAAGCCATGTCACCCTCTGGTGGTGATACCGGAAGCTTAGTTGGTGGAATTTACTACGCCGTAGACCGGGGGGCAAAAATCATTAATATTTCCCTGGGAAACTATGGCACTCCCCACCCACATTTGATTGCAGCTATTGATTACGCGGAATCCATGGGTGTTATAGTCGTTGCTGCTGCGGGCAATGGAGATTTATTTTTAGGTCTCCCCGTAAATACAGATAAAGCTCCCAATTACCCATCTTCACTGCCCAATGACAATATCATCTCTGTAGCTGCTTATTCTGAAAATCATATTTTATCTCCTCATTCCAATTATGGGAAAATGAGTGTCGACCTTGTTGCTCTAGGTGGTGACGATGAACATCTGATTTACTCTACTTTTTTAAAAAATCCGGCGGGCATTGATTTCAAAGGACTTTCAGGAACATCTATGGCCAGTCCCATCGTCGCTGGTGTAGTTTCCTTACTTTGGGAAATCAACCCATTATTATCCATTAAGGAGATAAAAAACATTTTAATGACTACTGGAACTGAAATAGATGAACTCAAAGAGAAAGTGCTTTCTGGCCGAATCTTAAATGCTCAAGAAGCCATTCATTTAAGCCTTGAGTTATTGAAGCGCAGTCAAGACTTACGTCGGTAAAACTTGTTTCAAAATGATACTGAAATGAAATTTACCTCATAATTATCACTGTAATAAGTTAAAATATATCATAATGAGATCACTACTGGAGAGCTCTTGTATGCGCACTCATATTTTAAACTTATTCCTGACTATTGTTTTTCTGCCGGCTCTGGCTCATTCAGAACTTTTTAGAAATGCATATATGAGCTTCGAATTGCCACCCAATTGGCAGTGCAAGATAGAGGGTACAGAATGGGTTTGTGTAAGCAAGTACAGTCAGCGCTCTAAAGAGGCAATTATTATTTTAACAGCTAAAGAAAAAGGGCCCACAGACAGTCTTAGGCAATACGAAGACTACCTTAAGCAGAAAAAACCATTAACATCTAAACAAGGCAAACAATTGATATCTCATGTATATGCTGTTAAGCAGGTACAAATTAATGGTCACCCCTGGGTGGATGGGCTTCATATTAATAGCGAAGTAGAAAATTACTATTCTCGTTATTTAGCAACAACGAAAGATAGCATTGCTGTTTTAATAACTTTTAGTGGACATAAACAACATTACACAAAATATTCAGCTGATTTTTATAAGGCCATTCAGAGCTTACGTGTGATTCCACATCAAATGGGATTAGCCAAAGGCCCCAATTCTGGAAATTCCAATACTAGTAATCAAGAAATATTTGGCGGTGGTGGATCTTCTAACTTACCTATGGATGCAAATCCTTTTCCAGAAGAAAATGTATCGGGTTTTTCAGAATCTCAACAAAAAGTTGTGGCTTTAGCATTGTTATTAGCGGCCATTGGATTTTACTTAATTAGAAAACGTAAAAAAGGTTAATGCCTAATGTTTTTGCACTTATGGATCTTTTTTAGCTTAATTTATCCAGCAACAGCTTTAGAAACTAGCTTTATCAAAATTCAAGAGCCAAAAGACTGGACATGCGAAAGGCTGCATGCAGAATATGTTTGCCGTAGCCAAAACCCCTTAGAGCGTAAAGAATCATTACTTGTTATTAAGGCAAAACTCTCTGGACGTGGTGACAACAATCAATCTTTTTTTGAAAGTTTGCGTCGTCCACTGACTATGACTAGTTCTGCTGGGAAAAGTGGACTATCTACTGTGTACTCTGCACAAAAAATTAAAATCCAAGATCATCCTTGGGTAAGAGCTTTGCACCTCAACTCTAAATCAGCAAATTACTTCACTGAGTATTTAGTTACGGTTAACGGAGACATTGCTATAAGTGTTGAACTTACCTTTCATCAAAGTCGCTACAACAAATATATTCACCAGATGAATGAAATTATAAAAAATATTAGTTTAGTTGATAACATTGCAACACAAAGAGCTTCCGCTGCAAATGAACCTAGACCTGTCCCCACTCCCACAGCTCCCTTTATAGGAGAAAACCAGCAAAAAGAAAAAAGGCCCTTACTGGGCTTAAACATGCACCTGATGATTTACATTGGTATTGGGCTCTTACTAATTTTCGGATTTTTATTAATTAGAAGGTAGTAGTGTCTTCTCTACTACTCAATAAACTGTTTATAATCTTCAACTTCCAATAAGCCTATGGGTCGCAATTGATCAATGGTCTTTTGCTTCGGCGCATACACTAATATTTTAAGGTTTTCCGGACTTAAGTAACTTTCTATTGCTTTGTTAACTTCATCCAAAGTAATTTTATTTATATTTTTGTAATAATCACTCAAGTAATCGTCACTGATTCCATAAAATCTCAACAATAACAAATTACGAGAAAAAGACTCTGCCGTTTCTAAGGCCTGAGGGAAAGTTCCCTTTGCCAAAGCTTTTGCTGAATCCAACTCCGCTTGTGTTATTCCATCCTTTTTAAATTTATTCAAAACAGAAAGTGTTTCGGAAACCGTCTCCCCCACTTTATCATGTCGTGTAAAAGTAGAAACTGTAAAAGTCCCAAAATCTTTTTCTGCACCAAAAAATGAACTTATACTATAAGTTAAACCTCTATCTTTTCTGATGTGAGACATCAAACGACTTGAAAACCCTCCGCCCAAAACTATGCTAGCTAATCTTAACTTTAAAAAATCGGGATTAGTTCTTTTAATAGCCTTGTGACCAATCCGAATTTGAGTTTGTGCCAAATCTGGCTTATCTATCAATTTAATGTTCACCCCTGTGATCGCCGGAAACATAGGAAAGCTCTTTGTCTCAATGGAATGGGATTTCCAAGAAGAAAATGCCTTTGTTATTTCCTGAATAATTGAGTCGTCAAAATCGCCTGTTATTGCCAACACTGAATTGTTAGGAGTGTAAAAAGTTTTATAGTATTCAATTAAATCTTTTTGTTTAATACTATTTACATCTCTAATAGTTCCTAACACATTTCTTCCGTAAGGATGGGGACCATAAATAAAAGAGGAATAAACAACACTCGCAAAAGTTGGTGGGTTATCCACAATCTTTTTAAGACCAGAAATGATTTGCTTTTTTGTACGCTCTATTTCTCCAACATTAAAATTAGCTTGGGTGATAATTTCTGAAAATATTTCGATAAGCTTGTTTCTTTGACCCGAAAGTGAACTTGCTGCAATAAATGTATAATCATCTTCTACGTTATCACCATAATCGGCACCCATTTGACCTATAATGTCAGCAATTTGAGTCGCATTGTGTTTTTCTGTAGATTTATTTAATAAACTGGCCACCATATTGGACAAACCCGCTTTTGAAACAGGATCTTGTACCGCCCCTGATTTAATTAACATTTGCAAAGAAAAATAGGGAAGCGATTTATCTTTTACCAAAAGCACTTGCAAACCGTTTTGTAGTGTCACCTGCTCATAGGGGCGCAATTGGTACTTTTCACCTTCTTTTGTTGTACAAGCTGTAAGGATAAATAAAAAAACAAATGTTATAACACTATATGCTTTCACGATGAAACCTCTTTTTTATTGACTATTCTTTGCCGTTTTTCTTGTATGAACGCTGGGTAAAACTTTTATTAATGACCTTCTTTGTGGTTGTAAATAAGTATTCGCAACCCTTTGGATATCTTCTTCCGTAACTGCTAAATATTTATTAATATCTTCAAACATCACTTCATAATTACCAAATAAAATTTGATTGGTGGCTAGAGCTCTCGCCTTGCCAGAAATCGTCTTTAAGGAATCCACATAAGATTTAATAACTTGATTTTTTGCTTTCTGAAGCTCATCGGCAGTCACAGTTTTATTTCTCAAATTATATAATTCAGAATAAACTGACTTTATGGCTTTGTTTAAGTCTACATCAGACTTAACAGTAGCATTTACTGTAAAAATACCTGCGTCTTTAGGAGTATAATCATAGGAATTTATAGAAGAGACCAATTGTTCATTATAAACTAATCTCTTATATAAACGACTTGATGTCCCTTCACTTAATATATTAGATAACAAATCTAGGGCATATTGATCTTTGTGACCGGCTCCCACCGTTTTGTAAGAAATTGCAAAATAAGGATTTTGGACATCTTTTCGCAAAGTCACAACTCTTTGCCCTTTTTGCTCAGGCTCAGGGGGTATATTTAATTCTGGTAATTTTTGTGAGGGAATTGGCGCATAATATTTATCTGCGAGTTCTTTTACTTTTTTTGCACTCACGGCACCTACAATGACAACAATAGAGTTATTAGGGGCATAATAGGTTCTATAAAAATCTTTAAATTGATCTAGGGTCACAGCATTTAAATCTTTCATAGACCCTATCACTGGCCAACGATAAGGATGAACTTTAAATACAGAGGCAAATGTGGCCTCATTCATATAACCAAAAACACTGTTTTCGGTACGGAAACGTCGCTCTTCTTTGACCACTTCTCTTTCACTTTGAATACTCACTGGATTAAAAATCAGATTCACCATTCTATCGCTTTCTATTTTAAAAATGAGATCTATTTTTGAAGCGGGAAGATCAACATAGTAACCGGTATAATCATAAGTGGTAAAAGCGTTATTTGTCCCCCCATTGGATTGGATAAGATTTTCAAAGTCATCACTAGAAAACTGTGGGGTTCCCTTAAACATAAGATGTTCAAAAAAGTGAGCAATACCCGTCATGCCAGGTTTCTCATTTCTGGATCCAACTCGATACCATTGGTTAAAACTTACCAAGGGTGTCGTAAAATCTTCATGAACCAATATTTCCAAGCCATTATCCAGTTTGAATTTTGTTACTGGAAATTGAACTTGTTTTGCATAATCACTATTAGTATTGGTAGTATTGGTAGTATCAGTGATATTAGCAAAAGCCAATTGTGATAAAAGAAGTAGCAAGAGAAAAAAGCTCTTCATAGTCTCTCCCTTAGGTCTGTTTGGATTAATTATTGTACAACGAATTCAGAAAAGTAAACATTCTTAACTACACCACGTTGTAAAAAACTGTTAATTTGTGCAATTATTTGATTTTTTAAATGAAGTTTACCTTGTATTGAATCAATATCATTAAATTGTTTAGTATTTAGGATTTTTATAATGGAATCTCTGGCTTCTGCTCCAAGGTCTATAACCTCTTCATAACCCTCTTCATCCAACATTTCTAAATTGACCTGAACACGCAGAAAGCGCCGGGGAATCCCCTCTAGATTTGTATTAAACGTATCCAATGTATAAACAATAGGCTTATTTTGTAGTGAGGCTTGAAACTCAATTAGTTCTTTGTTGAGTTCTTCATTAGACACACTCGGTTTTTTAAATCCCAGTGTAGAAGCATAGACAAGATACGCTCCTATGCTGACTACAACCAAATCTAGTACAACAAAAGCCAGACCTAAGATTTTCCCAAGATCTTTTTTCTCTTTTATTTCTTCATCTGCCATATTTGTTATATCGGCGTCTTGAAGCAAAGACTGAAGACTCCTTATCTAAGCTGATAAACTATTGTAATTTCTATATTTTTCAATTTATAGCTCATTTTGGCAACAAATTGTTAAACTTGACTTACTCTAGTGCCGTTAATGATAATAATGATAAAAAGGGGCATTTGTTTGTTAATCAATTTTATATTCGCAGTTGGTATCTTATTACAGACTAATTTGTGTATTGGTGAAGATTTAGAAAAGGCTACAGCAGAGGGTTACAGAGAAGCCGTTAAGGAATCGGAAACGGATGTGGACGAGACCAAAGTCTATTTACCAGATCCAAAGCCACAAATTCCCCCTGCTGGTTTGATTCCTCAAAATATTTTAAGTCTTGGCGATGGTGACTACTTTTCTAAATATGCATTTGTTGCTGACAAATCCACCCGCACTCTCACCGTCTGGCAAAATGAAAATCAAAACTTTGAACTGCTTGCAGTTTACCCTTTTGATATGGGGAAAAAAGAGGGTGACAAAGAAGTATTAGGGGATTTAAAAACTCCTGAAGGAGTGTATTTTTTTAATAATTCTTATTCGCGCAATCAATTGGATTATAATGAGTATGGCGCATTAGCTTTTACAACCAATTATCCTAATTTTTTTGATCAACTCGAACATAAAACTGGATCGGGAATCTGGCTGCATGCTATTCCACCTACAAAATCTTTAAATAGAGGTTCCCGAGGATGCCTTGTTATCAGAAATGAGGCTATAGAAAGCGTTCACCCATACATTAATACTTTCACAACCCCGCTTATCATTGAAGATAAGATAAGCTACAGCAATTTCAGTGATTTAAAAAATATGAAACAAAATCTTTATACTTGGTTAGAAAAGTGGAAATTAAGTTGGGAAACTAAAAAAATAGAACACTATATGGAACATTATCACTCTGATTTCAAAGCCAATAATATGAATAAAGAGAAATGGAAAAAATATAAAACAGATCTCAGTGAAAAGTATGAATATATAAATATCAAGCTCTATACCCCTGTCGTTTTTAAACACAAAGACGAATATATAGTTCGATTTTTACAGAAATACGAATCCAACACTCTTAATGATTTCGGAGAGAAAACTCTATTTGTTAAACAAATTGGAGATAAATATAAAATTATTGGCGAAGAATGGAAGCCTGTAAATAATGGGATGATTGCTACTTATGAAGATAAATGCATCATCCCAGGATGTTAATGATCTAATTATCGTCTGAATTATCAGATTGATAATCACTTTCTTCTTTTAAGTTTAGCTTCTGGGTTTGATGTGATAGGTCTTTTAAATCATTAAGGTGTTTTTCTAATTCCACTTTTGTGATAAGTCCGTTTTGAATGTTCCAATCAACCATGCGACTGTCATATTTAAGATTTTCTAAGGCCCTATCTAAACTTTTCATCAAAAACTCCTTTTATTATTTCAGAACAACAAAAACTAGTTCCAATATCTAGGACCTCTTTTTTCATTGTTATTTTCATTATCTACCACTAATTTTAAGCGGCGTCCATGGCTTGAACTCTTCTTTCCACCCTTCTTTTTTTTCCAACGAGTATAGAAAATGAGAAATAAAAAACCAGATACAACTCCACCTAAGTGAGCCAAATTAGCGACTTGGCTACCAAAGCCTGAATCTAAAAGGGTCATAAACTCAATGAATCCTAGTAGAAGAGCAAAGTATTTGGCCTTCATGGGGAAAATAAACATAAATAAAACCATACGTTCAGAAAAAACCAAACCATAGGCTAAAATCAAACCAAAGGTTGCCCCTGAAGCCCCAATCACCGGTGCTAAAAGTGGAGCAGCATCATTTGTAAAAAAGTAATAAGCAAAGGTACAAAAGATATAGATAAATGCGGCACCTATGCCACAAACTAAATAATATATTAAAAAAAAGCGTCCACCCCATCTTGCTTCTAATTCACTGCCAAACATCCACAGTACGAGCATATTAAAAAGAATATGAAACAAATTAGATGAGTGAAGAAACATATAGCTTAGGGGTTGCCAAATTAAAAAATCATTAAAAAATTTAGCTGGGATCAAACCAAAATAATCAAAAACATAGGGCTGCGACAAAAAGACTTTTTGTAATATCATTACAAATACAACCCATATTGCCACATTAACAAATACCAATTTTTTTACCATTGGGGTCAAAGGAATGTTTACTTGCATTTGTCCACCACCCATTCTCACTATAGGCTCTCCTTTTTTTGACTCAACTCCAATAAAACTCCACCTGTGGATTGTGGATGTACAAATGCAACTAAACAGTTATGTGCCCCGACTTTTGGCTCCGAATGGATAAGTCTCACATTCTTAGATTTAAGGTCATCTAAGGTCTTATAAATGTTTTTTACCCGCAAACAAACATGGTGTATCCCAGCACCTCTTTTATCGATAAACTTAGCAATAGGACCCTCTGGTGACGTACTCTCTAAAAGTTCAATAGCACAATTGTTTTCTAAGTTTAAAAAACCAACTTTTACGTGTTCACTTTCTACCACCTCAGTGGGCATACTTTTCCAACCTAATATTTCATAGAATTTTTTTGCTTGATCTAAATTTTCTACAGCAATTCCAATATGATCTAATTCCATTTACAACTCCAACTTATTAAAATCAGCATGTAATCTTTCATAACTTTGCTCCAAAGTTTCAGGATGCACCTTTGTTTCAGCAATAAGTGGAAAAAAATTAGTATCTCCAGACCATCGAGGTATTATATGCCAATGTAGATGGTCTGGAATTCCAGCACCAGCCACTTTTCCATGGTTCATACCTAAATTCATACCATGAGGTTGATACACAGACTCTAAGATCTCTACACTTTTTCTTAAAAGCTGAGATAAAGCATTGTACTCCTGTTCGTTTAAATCCCATAAATTTCCGACATGTCGAACAGGTAATACCAACAAATGACCTGTATTATAGGGGTACTTATTAATTACAACCATAACTCCATGTTTTCTGTATATACAAAGACCCTTACCCTCTGGACCTAATCGAGCTTCATTGCAAAAAACGCACTCTTCAGATGGAATTAATTTTCTTATATATTTTAAGCGTTCGGGCCTAGAAATATAGTCTCTTTCTTGAGGCCATATATCTTCAATTGAAATTTTATTCTTGTTTTCGGTCAAATTACATCCCCATAGTTCCTGGCATTAAATACATTGGCTGAGCCATTATTTTTAATTTAAAAACTTCACCTAATGTTTTCTTAAAGATATTCTCAGTTTTAGACTCTGCTAATAAATCAAAAAAATCTGGTCTGTGCTTAGGTGGGATAAAAACTTCAGGTTCACTTCCCAGGCCAGAAAGTTCTCCAATAATTCTTAATGAATCTTCATAGGTTCCCAGTTGATCAGCAAATCCAAGCTTAACAGCTGTTTCACCAGTAAAAACTCTTCCATCAGAGTACTTTTCAACAACATCTTTATTAAGTTTTCTACCATTCATAACTGCAGTTTTAAATTGCGTATGCACTTCTGTTATCATTTCACTAAAGAGTTCTCTCTCGTCGGGTCGCATGTCTCTGTAATCAGCTCCAGAATCTTTATACTCCCCTGTTTTAATGACATATCTGTCCACTTTTGCCCATTTATATAAGTCCTTCATATTTGCAAACTGCATAATAACACCGATAGATCCCATTAAGCTTCCAGGATTAGTGACTATCTGATCCGCAGAAACGGCTGCATAATAACCTCCACTTGCAGCCAAGGTCATTACTGTAGCCACTACTGGTTTTTGCAACTCTTCACGTACTCTTTTTAATTCAGAGTAAATTTCCTGACTCGGTCCAACTGCACCGCCAGGGCTATTTATACGGACAAGAACGCCTTTGATTTCTTTTTTCTTGGCATATTTAGATAGGTCTTCTAGAAAATCTTTATTGTCAAAAATTATTCCATCTAAATCGAGAACTAATATAGAGTTTTTGCTTAAATGGACCCCCATTCTAGGATCGATTTTTCCAACGAGAGTTCCCAATGAAATTAAAAATAAAATTACAAATAAGGTAGCGAACACTAATAAAAACTGTTTTATAAATTTTCCCACATATCCTCCAGATACTTTTTAATATATTAGGAGTAATTTCATTCAGTTTCCAGCCCAAACCCAATAAAAAAGGCGGTGTGTAACCGCCTTTTTAAAAATATTATTATAAAATTGTAAAATTAATCTTCGCTAGTGGTAGAAGACGTTAAACTGGCCTCTTTTAATTGATCTCCAAAAAGTTCGCCTAGGCTTGTTTTTGAAGTCGAAGTGGCTTTTTTAACATAATCTTCAACATCGGCTTTTTGTTCACGTAATTTAACTAATTTGGCGCTCAAACCAATTTTACGCGCATCTTTATCAATGGTAATGATCTCAGCTTTGATGACATCTCCCACTTGAACCACCTCTTCTGGCTTTTCAATACGCTTTGTTGAAAGTTCAGAAATATGAATTAAGCCTTCAATATTTTCTTCCAATTCAACAAAAACACCAAAATCAGCAGTTTTTGTGACCTTCACATCATTCTGTGAACCAATAGGATATTTAGTTTCAATATTCGACCAAGGATCAGCTTCTAATTGCTTAACACCAAGGCTAAATCTTTCGTTCTCAATATCAACGCCTAAGACCACAGCACGAACTTTATCGCCCTTCTTAAATACTTCAGAAGGATGATTTACACGCTTGGTCCAAGAGAAGTCAGAAATATGAACCAAACCATCAATGCCCTCTTCAATACCAACAAAGACACCAAAATCTGTAATTGATTTGATTTCTCCCTCAATAATGGTCCCTGGAGGATATGTTTCCTTCATTTCTAACCAAGGATTGGACTCTAATTGTTTCATACCCAAACTAATACGACGATTCTCTTTATCAACATCAAGAACCATAACATCAACTTCATCATCCACTTTGATAATTTGTGATGGGTGCTTGATTCTCTTAGTCCAACTCATTTCACTTACGTGAATTAGACCTTCAATTCCATCCTCTAGCTCAACAAAAGCTCCATAATCAGCAAGGCTAACTATTTTACCTTTCATCTTTTTACCATGGGGGAAATTGGCATCTACATTTGACCAAGGATCTTCCTGCATCTGTTTGAGTCCTAAACTCACACGCTCTTTAGAGTTGTCGAATTTAAGAACTTTAACGTCAATTTCATCACCCACCTTCAATAATTCAGAAGGATGCTTTACACGTCCCCAACTCATATCTGTAATATGTAGAAGGCCGTCCATACCGCCTAAATCTATGAAAGCTCCATAATCAGTAATGTTCTTAACAATACCTTTTACGATAGATCCTTCAGACATTTGATCAAGTGTTTGTGAACGAAGATTTTCACGTTCTTCTTCAAGCAGAGCTCTTCTAGATAGAACGATGTTTCCTCTTCTCTTGTTAAACTTTATAACTTTAAACTTATATTTTTTGCCAATGTAATGATCCATATTGCGAACTGGGCGTAAATCAATTTGACTACCGGGCAAGAAAGCCTTAACGCCAATATCAACACTTAAGCCACCCTTTACTTTCGCAATGATTGTACCTTCTATAACTTCTTCATTTTCAGCAGCTTTAGAAATATCATTCCATGCACGAAGCATATCGGCTTTGTCTTTAGACAAAACAACCATTCCATTATCATTTTCAATTCGATCGATGTAAACTTCGACTTCTTCACCGACGTTGATTCCTTTATGACCTTCGACAACCCGAAACTCTGATATAGGGATCATTCCTTCGCTCTTGTAATTGATATCTACAAGCACAAAGTCCTCAAGAATATTAACAACTCTGCCTTTTACAACATCACCCACTGTAAAATCTCTTTCGTCGAGAGATTGCTCAAATAATTGGGCAAAATTAACATCTTTATCTTTAGATCCACCTGCGGAGAAAATTCCTGGATTCTCTGTTACCTCAGAGTCAAAGGCATCAAGTGCAGCTAGAACCCTTTCTCTTTCGATAGCCGCCTTGGATTTATTTGGTTTATTGCTATCAACCATAGTCAAAAAGTACCTCCTCGTGGATAATTTCTTTACAAAACTATCCTATATATTTTCCGTTATAGTCGGAATAATTAGTGTTTATAGAGAGTTTACTCACAAAGTCAAAGAGAATTAGATTAAATTTTTAACTCTGCTCTAACGATACTATCTAAGTGTTCAATTACCTGCTGTAGATCCCATTCACTTGTGTCCACAATATGAGCATTTTCAGGTATTTGCAATGGAGCCGCAGCACGATTTTTATCCTGTTTATCCCTTTGTTTTTGCGCTTCTAATGTCTGCATTAAATTGGCACCTTGTTCATCGGCTCGTCTTTGTGCGCGGCTCTCACTTTTGGCAGTAAGATAAAATTTTACTTGAGCCATCGGGAATATTACAGTTCCACAGTCCCTACCCTCTGCAATTAAGCCATTAACTTTAGACACACAGTTTCTTTGAGCTGTAATTAGACTCTCTCTAAATTTTTTATGACGACCAATTTGACTAGCAGCAGAACCTATTTCTTCCTTGTATATTTCATCAGTTACATCTTTATCATTATATAAAAACTGGGTGCGGTCAGGGCTCATGCAAACCTGCCAATTGGCTTTATGGACCAGAGCAACAAGCTCTTTTTCATTGTCAAGATTCGCTTTTTCCTTGATGGCAACGTAGGCCAAACCACGATAAAAGGCTCCCGTAGAAACCCATGACCAACCCAAGCGTTGAGCTAGTTCACGGCTAACGGAAGTTTTGCCCGAAGCCGCCGGGCCATCTATTGTAACTACAGGTATAGTTTTCATATTTGGACATTACCCTATAGTATTTTTTTAAGAGCATCAATAGCCGCCTGATTTTCCTCTGGCAATCCAACACTCAAACGAAGGTAATTGTTTAATCCATAGGCAGTGACCGGACGCGCAATTACACCTAATTTAAGCATTTTTTGAAAGGCTTCATCTCCAGAGTATGGCAATTTAAATAAAACAAAATTAGCTTGAGATGGCCAATACTTTAAACCCATTTTATCAAATTCTTGACTATAAAAATCAAGCCCTTGCCAATTCACTTCCTGTGTCTTTCTTAAATATTCCTTGTCTTTGAGCACAGCAACACCTGCCACTTGGGACAGAGCATTCACATTAAATGGTTTTCTAATTCTTTGATAATAGGAAACCCACTCAGGGTGAGTCAAAAGTACACCCAATCTTAGTCCAGCAATACCAAAGACTTTACTAAATGTTCTAATTATAATTAAATTTTTATATTTGTTTAACCAACTGGCCGTCTTTGGGTAATCTGGAGCTCTTACATATTCATTATAGGCCTCATCAATTACGACCAATGTGTTTTCATATTGTGAACATTCATCAAGAAAATTTTTAAGCTCATCTTCTGCTAAATAAGTTCCCGTCGGATTATTGGGGTTAGCAATAAAAACTAAACGAATTTTGTTAAAATTATTTTTTAAGGCTAAACTCATTGCTTTTAAATCAAATTTCAAATCCTCATGCATAGGAGTTTCTATGGTTTCAACTTGAACAGCTTGAGCACTTAACTTGTAAATCAAAAAAGAATGAGCACTTGTAAGTATATGGTCGCCTGGTTCACAAAAAAGACGAATCAAAATATCTATAATTTCTTCTGAGCCATTGCCAAAGGATATTTGCTGGCTATCTAATTTATAATAATTTGAAACGGCTTGATTTAAATCATAGCACGAGGCATCTGGATAAAGCGAAATTTGATCTAATGCATCTATAATCGCTTTTTTTACCATCGGACTTGGGCCCAGTGGATTCTCATTACTTGATAATTTATAGATCTTTTCTAAACCGAGTTCTCTTTGCACTTCAGCAATTGGCTTACCCGGTTGATAGGGTCTTAAATCACGTATTTGTTGAGATATTTTCATATGTAATTTCCAAATTACCTTAAATATTGTTTGCTTTTCTCCGATAATATAGAATAACTACCAGTGATGTAAGAAGGATTCAAGTTGCAAGAAGAAATGAAAAAGGCTTTGTTACTAAAAATGAACGAGTCCTTTGTTGAAATGGGAAGTTTTCAACAAGAAAAACTTAAGTATGAAAGTTGGTTTTCTACATCCACTCCCCTAAAAAATAAAATTGAAAAATCTGACTCCTTTCAAAATGTTTTCCTAGTTACAAAACTTGCCCAAACTATCATGCAAAAAAGTTTAGGTGTTTCTCCTGCCTTTTTAGTGACCAATGGATTTGAAAATTGGCTGGATATGAACATCCCTGTTTCTGAAGACTTTTTTACTGTTCACGTCAGTAAACCTAAATCACCAATATCCAAAGATTATATTTTTGCAATAAACGAAAGAACTCAAGCCGATGGTCAAATCTTAAAGCAAGTGGATTTGGATGAATTAGATTTTTTAGCTTCAAAATTAATGCTAAATAATATTCAAAATGTAGCCATTGGTTTTTTGCATTCCAAAACAAATCCAGAAAATGAAAAAATTGTTGGTAATTTTCTTAAAGAGCGAGGATTTCATGTTTACTGCAGTCATGAATGTGCTCATACAGATTTAGATAAAAACTTTGTTGACTCCGAAAAACAGCGTTGGTGGGTTGCTGTACTCAACGCCTATATCCAACCTACTTGGTCAGAAGAAATGACTTTATTAGAAAATACTTTAAGTGAGGTCGCAAATGATAAAGTGAACTTAAAAGTGGCTAATAATAATGGCTTGTTCGATAGTTGGTCCACTGTTTTTCCATTGGAGACTATTTTTGCACAAGAATATTTAACACTTAATTATTTTAAAAATCAGCTACCTAGCAAAAGTAAAATATTAGGACTTTATTTAGGTATTGAAAAATTTCAACTTTTTGAAGTTTTTCAAGAAGGCCATCAAATGTGGAGAAGCGAACTAGGTCCTGTAGCCATTCGACAACCTTATTTCTTGGACCTCTTTATTCAGCCCACTTCCATTGTCGAAGAAGGCTTTTGGAACAACCCTTATTTAAGTCAAAAAACTTCAGGATACGAGCCCGGCCCTATGTGTTTCGGAAAGTCCGTAAAGCCCACATTCTTAGACTCTCTATATTTGGAGGGACACCTTCAAAAAGTACCCGAGATCAATGCTCAATTAGTAGAGAAGTCTATGAAGCGAATCAGTGATACTTTTTTTACTTACAGCAAAAACTCCTTTTCCGCTGAACTCATTCTGAAGTTGGGCATACAGGGTATTGTTTCCGAAGTGAATAAATACCCTAATAATATTGTTTATTGTGTGGGACCATTGGCTCCTGTTTTATTGCCATTGTTTAAAAATGTAGCTTCACAAAAACAATTTCGTATAAAAGATACTGATAATTGTGTTCTTGAGGAATTGTGGCTGGAGGTACAAAGGTGATTTCCACTTATAAATACGAACAAATACAACTTCTCAACCATCTGTTGTTTAAAAATGAAAAGGTTACGACACTCACTACCTATGACGGTATGCCGATTTATTTAAAATATCAAAATCTGGCTGAAATTGGCTCTCTTCCAATGGTTGTTCAAACAACTCATCAATATTTACAACTGATGGATGGTGATGTCGCAATTACAAATGATCCCTATAGTGGAGGAACCATCTTATCCAATTTGTATTTGAGTATAGGGATAAGCAGTGAACAAAAAAAGAATCGACAGGTGGATTTACTCATAGTTAAAAAAGTTTCATTAAAACCTAGAATCGTCTTAGGTGATAACATAGATAACGAGGGCATCCGCATTCCTCCAACACCACTGGTTGTAAACGGAAAGTTAAATACAGATATTTTATCTGCAATGGCACAACATCCACTTGCCCCAGCAGGGTTTGAACAAGCTTTGCGCGCGGGTATAGATGATATTAAAAAACTACGAGAAGACTTCTTAAAAATGAACGAAGTTTTTGAAATTGAATGGTCAAGAAGTTTTATCAAAGAATATTTTAAAGATAGCCAAGAGGCCATGAAAAAATTTATTGGTCAATTTAGAAGCGGTGAGCAGTTAGCTGAACTGGAGTTAAATGATGGCAGTCAATTAAAACTTTCTATTGAAGTCAGTGACGAGAACATCATTTTTGATTTCAGTGGTTGTGAAAACTCAAGATCTGTTCACCTCACCCATGCAGCTGCACTGGGTGGATGCACTGGTGCACTCATTTCCTTGAGCGAAAAAAAATTACCTATAAATCAAGGGATATTTCAATGTATTCAAGTCATTGCTCCAGAGGGTTCGTTAGTACATGCAAAATATCCAAACCCTGTTTACTTTGGAATGACAGATGGTGTGACTCTTCTGGCTAATTTTGTTTTAAAAGCAATTGGCAATTTAGATAAAAGTAAAAGATTTCCACTAAGCGGAAGTTCGTCTTGCAGTTTCAATCTTGATTTTCAAAATGGAGTGCACTTTTTTGAAACATTAGAACCTGGAAGTGCAGCCTCTAGATTTAAAAACGGCTATGATGGCTTAAATATTTGGCAAAGAAGTCACTTGGAACCCTCTATAGAAGAAATAGAAAGACGATTTCCAATAAGTATTGATTCCTGTTCTTATCGTCCACATTCTGGTGGAGATGGTCGCTACATTGGAGGACGTGGAGTTGTAAAGTCGATAACAGTAAAAGAAAAATGCAAATTTACTTGGTCTATCAATGAGCCAAATGAAAAACCATTAGGAATGATGGGTGGCAAAGATGCTCAAAATGCAGATGTTCTAATTATAAGAAAAGGAAAAGAAAAGGAAGCATTAGCAAAAATTGGAAGTCTTGAACTCAATGCTGAAGACAGAGTGATAATTCAATCTGCTGGTGGTGGTGGCTTTGGAGATAACTCTGAAGACTTTTTATAATTAATCAATTTTTACTTTAAAATTTAATTCCACTAAACTTTTTTTCATACTTTCAATATGCTTAAAACCTTTTGATTCTATGACAATCTGAATTACAGTTTCACTAAACTTAATTCCCTTTCCTATTCGATTATGAAAGACCTCTAAAATATTTCCACCATGTTGTGCAATTACATTTGTAATTTTCTGTAACTGTCCAGGGCGATCACTGGCAGAAATTTTAAACCTTACGATTCGTCCATTGGCAGTGAGTCCTTTTTCAATAACTTTGGCTACCATGTTCATATCAATATTTCCGCCACCAATAAGGACACAAGTTTTTTTTCCTAAATTCCAATTATTTTGTTTTGCCATCGCCGCAGCCGCAAGAGTGATGGCACCAGAGCCCTCTGCCACGGTTTTAGTTCTTTCTAACAAAAACACTATGGCTTTCGCCACTTCGTCATCAGTGATTTCAACAACATCATCAACATATTTTGAAATAAAATTATACATTATCTGACTCGGTTTTTTTACAGCTATTCCATCGGCTATGGTACCAATGGGACTATAAGGAGGCACCTCTTCTTGATTAAACATTAATTTCATGGCTGGAAAGCCTGCGCTGACTACGCCATAAACTTTACAGTTTGGTTTTTTATTCTTAATTGCAATGGCAACACCAGATATAAGTCCTCCACCACCGATGGCTACAATAACAGAATCTACATCAGGTAACTGCTCAAGAATCTCTAGTCCAATTGTCCCTTGTCCGGCTATGACTTTTTCGTCTTCATAGGGATGAATAAAAATATAGCCTTTTTCTTTTTCCAGTTGTCGAGCATATTCATAGCTTTGATCAAAAATTTCTCCATGGAGTATGACTTCCGCACCATAGTTTTGTGTTGCAAGTACTTTTACAATTGGCGACATAACAGGCATCACAATTTTTGCTTTAAGTCCCACTTGTTTTGCACTCAATGCCACACCTTGAGCATGGTTGCCCGCAGATGCCGCAATAACATTAGAAATGGTGTCTTTATTACTAAGGCTGAGCACTTTATTTAATGCGCCACGAATTTTAAAACTTCCTGTGTATTGCATGTTCTCAAATTTTAAATATGTGGGTACACCAATAAGTTCAGTGCAACTGCGAGTATAATTCAAATCTGTTTTTATAATTCGATCTTTTATTTGTTCTCTTGCGTACTCGATGTCTTCAATTTCAACTTTCATAAGTGCCTTAAATTAACGTCTGAATTGTTATTCAATATGAGTCCCAGTATGCCGTTAGACCATAAATAGGTATATACTCACCTTCAGGGGGGAGAACTCTCAATTCATTTTCCGTTTGTATATTCATATACATATCATCAAAATAATAGAAAGGTGATAAGGATTGTCCACAATGCTGGCAACGCAATACTCGCTCTTTCTCTATTTCTGAAACACCATTACAAATGTGACAACGCCGTATATGGATGGCTTTACTCATTAGATCTCTCCAATGTACCCACATAGAATTGATTTCATCTCTAGCCCACAGAGATGTCTTGCCCACTAATAAGTCTAAAGTCCAGCTTGTGTTTTTACAATAGTCCAAAGTGAGAATTAAAAAAATAAAGGCTCTCGAAAAGATCATTTAATATACAAAATAAAACTGTCTTAAAATTTGTTAAAAACAATCCAAAGCTTGATGCGTAAAGTCATCTTATTCATAGGATATAGACTTTTGCCTTTAAATTACAAAATCGTATCAAAATAACACAAAAACAATCAAAATGCTTCGGTGAATCAATTTTAATTTAAAATACTAATTTGGCTTTGCAGCTAAAAAAGAGCTCTATAGATTTGAAGGAAGGCGTCCACTTTTAAACTTGCCCCACCGACGAGAAAGCCATCTATATTTTTTTGTTTATATAATTCAGCGGCATTTTCTGGTTTTACACTTCCACCATAAAGGATAAGTGTTTTTTCTGTAATGGCTTTACCGAAAAGGCCTGACAACTTCTCCCTTATAAACAAATGAACCTCTTCAGCCATTTCAGGGGTAGCTACTTGTCCAGTACCAATGGCCCAAACTGGTTCATAAGCAATGATGAATTCCTTTTTAGAATCCAAATCCTTCAATGCTTTTATCAACTGAACTTCAACAACATCGAATGTTTTTCCAGATTTTCTTTGTACCAATGACTCCCCTATACAGATCATAGGAGTCATATCTAATTGCTGAATTAAATTTACTTTTTTGGAAACCTGATCGTCATCTTCACCAAACAAACTGCGTCTCTCGCTATGACCTACTAAGCACATGTTCGCTCCAAGAGATTTCACCACTTCAGCAGAAGTTTCTCCGGTGAAAGCACCTTGAGTTTCAGTATAAATATTTTGTGCTCCCCAATAAATACGAGTCTTTTTTAGTTTCTCTGAAGTCACTGATAAATCTATTGTCGGTGGAAAAAATGCAAAGTTTTCCATTTGTTCAATAGAAATTTTTGATAAAAAATCATTAAAAAATTCTGTCGCCTCTTGCGGATTTTTATGCATTTTCCAATTGGCCGCGACAAAGGGTTTTTTTAACATTTCAAAACCTCAATTCCTGGTAGTTGACCCTGCTCTAAATATTCTAAACTAGCTCCTCCACCTGTAGATACATGGGTAACTTGATCGCTGTATCCAGCCATGGCAACTGCTGCTGCCGAGTCTCCTCCCCCAACAATCGTCAAATTTGGATTTTCAGCAAGAGCTTTTGCCATAGCAAAGGTTCCCTTGGAGTAGTCTGATGTTTCAAATATTCCCATCGGACCATTCCAAAAAACCATTCCAGAATTCTTTATTATTTTAGCATAGGTATCAATAGTTTTAGGTCCAATATCAACGCCCATAAAACCATCAGGTATACTTTCACCATCGGTCAATTTTGCCGTATGAGGCTTGTCGAATGATTCAACAATTAAATGGTCGATAGGTAATAACAATTCTTTTCCCCGCAGTTTAAATCTTTCAATTATATCTTTTGCAATGTGAATCTTATCTTTTTCTACTAATGAATTTCCTATGTTTGTCCCATGAGCTGCAAGAAAAGTATAAGCCATGGCTCCACCAACCATTAAAGTATCCACTTTGTTTACAAGAGTCTCAATAACAGAAATTTTATCACTGACCTTAGCTCCTCCAAGGAGAGTCACAAAGGGTGAATGATTACCCTTTAAAATTTTATCCAACATGTCGACTTCTTTTTTAATCAAAAAGCCCACTCCCTTGGTTTTCACCATTTGAGGAAGTCCAACTATACTTGCATGAGCTCGGTGACTAGAACCAAAGGCGTCGTTGACATAAACCTCGGTATATTGAGCCCATTTTTCGAATAAGGATTTTTTATTTTTTTCTTCTGATTCTTCAAATCTAAGATTTTCAAGTAATATAATTTGATTTTTCTTAAGTCCATTCAATAAAGCTTTAGGAGCATCACTACTTGGCTCTGCAACAAGCAAAACTTCCACATTAAGGAGTTCCCCCAATCTTTCGGCGACAGGCTGTAAACTTAGATTTTTTTTATCCTCTTCCGTTTTAGGTCTTCCCAAATGACTGGCTAAAACTATTTTTGCACCTTTGTCTATTGCATAGCGAATCGTTGGCAATGCCGCAAGAATTCGAGTGTCATCTTTAATAACGCCATTTTTAAGTGGAACATTTAAATCCAATCTTAAAAATAAGTTTTTCCCTTTTAAATCCAGCTCTTCAATTGACTTCAAGGCCATTTAAAATCCCTTTTTTTGCATGTAAAGCACCATATCCACCATGCGATGAGAAAATCCCATCTCATTGTCGTACCATGCAAATACTTTAGCCATATTTGACCCCATAGTCATAGTCGTCTCAAGATCTACAATGGAGCTTGCTGAATCACCCATAAAATCAACACTGACTAAAGGTTCTGTTTCACAGCGTAAAATACCTTTTAAAGGTCCATTGGCAGCAGCTATTAGAGCTTCGTTTATTTTATCTTTAGTCACTTCTTTTTTAGTATTAATAACAAAGTCTACGAGACTCACATTGGGTGTTGGTACTCTCATTGCCACACCATCAATTTTACCTTTTAACTCCGGTAAAACTTGGCCAACAGCTTTGGCCGCACCTGTAGTCGTAGGAATAATTGATAATGCCGCAGAACGAGCTCGTCGAAAATCCTTATGATTAGCATCTAATATTTTTTGATCATTGGTGTAGGAATGTACCGTTGTCATCAAACCACTTTCAATAACAAAAGCTTCATTTAATACCTTCGCTACAGGTGCTAAACAATTGGTTGTACAAGATGCATTGCTTATTACTTGATGCTTGTTAGGATCATAAGATTCATGATTAATTCCATAAACAATTGTTTGATCTGCCCCAGGAGCTGGTGCTGATACTAATACTCTTTTAGCTCCAGCTTCAATATTCTTAAGAAAATCTTTTTTATCTTTAAAAGCTCCCGTACACTCTAAAACAATATCTACTTCCCACTCTTTCCATGGAATCTTGCCTGGATCGCGTTCCGCAGATAGGGCTATTTTTTTTCCGTTTACACTAATATAGTTTTCACCAGCTTCCACATCACCAGGAAATTTTCCATGCGTGCTGTCATATTTCAATAAATGAGCTGATTCCTTTGCACTTCCTAAATTATTTATTCCGACAATATTTAATTTATCAAATCCGGCTCGATACAAAATTCTTCCAATTCGTCCAAAACCATTTATACCTACTCTTAAACTCACAAATTACTCCTTTATTTTTTTAAAAACTCTTAATGTATTCTCGTTTGTTATTTTTGAAAATTCTTCTTTATTTAGCTTCAAAAGATTAGCAACAAATTCTCCAGTTTGAACAACGAAAGCTGGTTCATTCTTCTTGCCACGAAAAGGAACTGGAGTCAAAAAGGGAGCATCAGTTTCAACATGAATTCGATCTAATGGGATGTCGCGCACAATTTCCCTAAGTGGATCGGCATTTTTAAATGTTACAACCCCACTTATAGAAATATTTAGCCCCAAATCCAAAACCACTTTGGCCAAAGCCGCCGTACCGGTAAAACAATGAATCACACCAGAAATTCCTTTAAAATCATTGAGTATTTTTATTGTGTCTTCTTCTGCATCCCGTGTGTGAATTTGAACTGGCAAATGAAATTCTTGCGCTAATTCTAATTGCCTGCGAAAGACTGTTCTTTGGATATCTTGAGGTGAATGGTCATAATAATAATCTAAGCCTATTTCACCCACAGCTACGACTCTGTTATTAGAAAGATGTTTTTTTAGCCACAATTCACAGTCATCATCATAAAGTTTTGCCTCGTGGGGGTGCACTCCCAAAGTACAATAAACATAGGGCGCCCATTTTTCAGCAAGTTCTAAAACAATTTTATGATCTTTAGGTTCCGTTCCAATCGTCACCATCTTACTCACACCAGAATTCAATGCATTTTTAATTGCTTCTTCTGGGGAAATTTCCAAAAAATTGAGGTGACAGTGAAGATCTATCCAACTCATTATAAACTTCCTCTTAAGCATTTATAAGATTCGTAAACTAAATGATCTACCATGAGTTGAGTGTCCCAATGGCGAAATACACTTGATTCCATCTCTTGTCCATAGGCGAAAAGTTGTTTTAATTGTAAAAAAGTAAAGTTTGATAATGGTCCCAATGCACTAACTGAATCTTGGTGAATCACAAGATGAGGACTAATTTTAAGAACAATGGCATCCCGGATCATCTGTTGCCAAAGTCGAGCAAGAGTCAGGACTTTTTCTTTATCACTAAAAAGCTTTCTTCCCTCCTCCAACAAAACATCGACTTTACTAGTGGGAAAATTTTGTAGCCAATGCATAATGTGTGGCTTTATCTCTTCATCGCCATTATTGCTTAGCATAGCCGCCGTTTCCATACTGCCTTGAGATGCCGAAATCACCCAATCTGGTAAAGAGGTCAATGTTTTCATGTCAGAATACTCTAATGGTTTAAAATGCCAAATCTGTGCACGGGATCTTAGTGTGGGCAACAACCTCCCGAGAACTCCACATATCATAAAAAAATAAACTTGCTTAGCTGGTTCTTCCAAAATTTTTAAAAGAGCATTGGCCGTTTGTGGGTTCATCATTTCCACCTTGTCTATAATTACTATAGTGGCGGAGTGAATAGCTTTAAAGTGACAAAACTGTAGGATAGATCTGGCTTGTTCTATCTTGATTTGATTTTTTTCTGGTTGGATGAATAACATGGATTCATGTTGTTGATTTTGAACACGCTTACAAGATCCACAATTCCCACAGGCTCGAACTTGGATTTTATTAATATTTTTCTCACATAATAAATTTTGAGCTAAACCCAAAGCCACTCGTTTTTTACCTATTCCTCCTGTGCCAACTAAAATGTGAGTGGAGGCAAATCTACCAGCAAATTGCGCATTTTCTAATTTCTTTATTAATTGTTCATGTCCCTTTACCGAATCTAAAATCACCATGACTGCTTTTCCAAGTGATGCAAAAGCTGTTCAAACAAACTTTGTGGAGATTGAAGGGCATTGAGAACTAACCATTGATTGGGTTTTTCTGATGCTAATTTTAAATAATAATTGCGCACCCTTTCATGAAAAGACAATTCCTCGATTTCGAACCGATCTTTTTCGCGAGCTTGCATACGATTTTGGCCCTCTGTGGGAGGCAAATCTAGTAATATAAACAAATTCGGCTCAACCCCATCTGTTGCAAAAAAATTCAACCATTGAATAGGTTGGCTATCGAGCTCCCGCCCACCAGCTTGAAAGGCCAAAGTGCTAGATGTGTAACGATCACACAAAATCCATTGTTTTTTTTGCAGGGCAGGTTTAATTACACGCTCAACATGTTGAGCCCTTATTGCTTCGTAAAGCAATAATTCGGCTCTGGGAACAGGGATGTCCCCATCTGTTTTTAAAAGTAATTGGCGTAAGGCCTCACCAAGTGGTGTGCCTCCTGGCTCGCGTGTGATCACAACCTCTTGTTTTTGTTCTAATAATCTTTGCTGCAAGGAAGAAATGAGGGTAGATTTTCCCGCTCCATCAATTCCCTCAAAAACTAAAAACGCCATTTCACGTTTTTGCTACCATATTATAGATAAGTCACCACTTATGGAGTGCGTTATTTAAGTTAAAAAAACACCCTGGACGCAGGGCCTGAAGTCCCATATACTCCCTACTCATTTAAAAAGGACTCATATGATTACTTTAATATCTATCATTCACATTATTATGGCCGTCATACTTATTATTTTAGTTTTACTCCAAGATTCTAAAGGTGGTGCTATGGGAATGCTTAGTGGTGGCAGTAGTGGCAGCAGTGTTTTTGGCAGTACAGGGGCAGGCAATTTTTTAGTAAGTGCAACACGATGGGTGGCCATTTTTTTTGCTGCTACATCAATAAGTTTGGCATATATAACTACTCATAAAACTGACAGTGTATTGGATCAGTTGCCTGCGGGAGCCGTTAGTGAATCTTTAGAAAATTCTCTCACACCAGTTGAAAAAGCTGAAAATCAAGAGAATACTAAAGCTAATGCAGATGATCCAGCCAGTACAACAGAACAACAAAAATAAAAAATATTTAATACTAAGTTTAACTGCCTCATTTGTGTTTGTTAGTTTACTAGCATCTACTTGGATATTGTTAAGTTTATATAATGAAGAAAAAGATACGTCTTCTTTTATGGCTTCTGTGGGTGAATTGAGTGGTGATATATTATATATTGAAAACACAACTCATAAAAGAATTCGAGCCTACAAAGGTTTGAAACTATTCAAATACGATCGCCTTCTCATTGCTGAAGACTCCTTTGCCGTTTTAGATTTTAAAACTGGTCATCAGTTAAAAGTATTAGAAAACTCCGAAATTAATATTAGGTTTTGGGATAATTCTGTAGATGATTATCCTATATTTGTATCCTTACGACATGGAAAATATAAATGGTTGAAACAAGGACCTCAAGATCAAGTCATTCTAGAAACTGATGATCGATTAATACAAATATCAAAGGATCTCCCCAGTATCTATACTTATAAGGCGCCTATAACTGAAAATAATAACACCATGACTATGGAAACCCTCCCACAAGATCCACAGAAATCCATGTCAGCTGGCTCTCAATTAAAACCAACAAATAAAGATATTTCTTTTAAAATTAAAAGTTATTTAGAACAATTTCAAAAGTGTCAACTCAATGCCCTTGGAAGAGACCTCTCAGTTAAAGGTCAAATGAACGTTGCCTTTTCAATTACCCCAATAGGAAAAACTGAAAATATCTTTGTTATTTCTTCAAATACAGGAAGTGATCAGTTAGATGCTTGTGTTAAAAGTATTTTTGAAAGAATGACTTTTCAAAAATTTTCTGGTGATCCCATTGTTGTGAGTTATCCATTAAGATTTGAATAACTAGTTTCTGTAGCGATGGCGACAGCTACTAGTTATCTATAAGTGTGAAGATAATCAATTTGCTCTGGCACCCAGGGCTCAAAAGCTCCCTCTAAACTCAAAACTCTTTCACCTTGAATATCGTGCACTTCTTTTGGGTTGATAGAAGGCTCCCAGCCTTTATGAATTAAATTATTTTCCGTCAATACGGGCAGTATTAACCCCACACAGGCAGCCCCTAACAATTGCCTTCTAACAAGATCATCCAGACTTCTTTCTAACTGATCTCGAGTAAAACCAAATTGATCTATCATATCTTCTGCAATAGATATTATGTGATGAGGAGCTAACTTCTTATCTTGAAGTAAATCTAAGGAGGTTTGAAAAGTGTTATATGAAGCAAACACCCTACGTCCAAATTTTAAATAATATTCTGCATCAGTATCTTCTGCTAAATTAATATATATTTTTTCAACGGGGTCCTGTTCAGGCACTCTTTCCTGTAGTGAAAATATAGTTTTTAACTGCTCCCCAGTAACAAAGAAATGTTTTAAAACTTTCTCAATTTGTACTTTAGACATACGACGACTGCAAATGTCGGAATATAAATTATAAATGATTACATCGGCTTCACTGTCATCCCCCCATAGGACCAGTTGAACTTCATGCAACAGATCTAAACGCATTTCCATTAGGGCTTGTAACTTATAACCCACTTGTTTAGAAAGTCTCCAAAGTCTTTTTGGTCTAAGATTTTTTAAATTATCTTTACAGAAAAGACCCATGGGCTGAATTCCATCTAAATTCAATTTTTCTATAATGTTTGCTTCCATCTGAGGTGGAGAAGCTGTTATAAAAAATATAGGAAAATTATCTTCTTCGAAACGTTGATGCCAAGCATCCTGAAGGGCTCTAACAAGAGAAGCCGTTCCTGGAACATTTTGTTTCTGCCCAGGTTTTTCAGTAATTGTTCTAAACAAACCTTTTAAGCTTTCCAATTTTGTATCTAAATATGTTTTGTCTAAATCCCATACGTAAACTTCATTTGCTTTTTGCTGCCGATAAGACTGTATATAAGTAAATCTCACTACATCTTCATTAATTTGGGCTCTATTTTTCCAGCTCATTTAGGGATTCCTTGGACATTATGCCCCTTACATGATAGGGCTTCCCTAATGATAACCAGGTATCTCGGTGATTGCAATAAAAGCTATGATTTTAAGCCTCTTGTCCAATGGCCATCTACTCTTCCTTTTTTCTGTTGGGATGATGAACTTCTTTGTGGTTTTGATACAAAAATTAAAAATGAATTACAAATTGTAATTAATTTGAAGTCTAGTGAAACTCAAATGGCCGATGTTTTGGCTTTTATCTATCCACAGCTTACACTTCCAGAACTCGCTCGACTTTATACAAAGTTAAAAGTTATTAAGGAAATTAAAGATTGGGGACATTTTTTTTCTTTGTATAAAATTAGATTCTGCGAGAATTTGATATCTACACTAGATATACTTGTTCAAACACCCATTTCCTTTCAACTTTGGGTTAGTCAAAAGCAAATTCAAGCCAGAGAATTAAGCCCATTAAAATGTATTTCCAATTTTGTTGATATAGAACCCTTTTTAAATAAATTTTTAGAACTCAATCTCACTCGATCACAGGGCATACAAGTTTTAGAATTGTTAATTGAACTCATCGAAATGAAAATCTCTAAAGAAGTTCTACATTCACTTATGAACGGCTCTCCAAATTCCATTCATGTAAAGTTAATGGAAATGCGATACCCACTGGCAACGGAAAAACAAAACAATGTACAAAATAAATTAGACAATATTTTTAAGGTGACCGGGGTGGAAGCTCTCAGCAGAAGATATGGCGATAAAAGTGGAGTCGAAGTCAAGTTTTTTAGTGAAACCAATAAGGACTTTCAACAACGACTCAATAGTTTAAACAAGTGGTATGAAACAAATAAGGATCAAGATTGGATTTAAGTAGATTTGATATGTTTTATATTGATCATGAAGTTCTTGATTCTCCATTAATTAAAAGAATCAAAAGCATTCTTCCTGTAGAAAAAACAAAAGTTGTAAGTAAAATTCCATTTTCTGATTCTAAGGGTGACCTTTCTAAAAGTGAATTTGATAGAAGCAAAAAAAATATTTTCTTTACAAAATTCAAAGGAAGTTTTTTTAAAAGATGCCCCGGTGCTCGACCGGGACTGTCTTGCTGTAATTATTTTGTTCTTAATCTTGGCTTACAATGTGACATGAACTGCTCTTATTGTTACTTGCAAAGCTTTATAAATACCCCTCTAATGACTGTTTATACGAATATTGATGAAGCCATTGAAGAACTTGAAAACTTAAAGTTAATACATGAAAAAGACAATTTTCGAATTGGTACCGGCGAAGTTATAGATAGTTTAAGCCTTGATGACCTTACTCTGTATTCCCGACAATTAATTGATTTTTTTAAGACAGTTCCCAATTGGAAGTTAGAGTTAAAAACAAAAAGCTCAAAAGTGGATCATTTTTTAAATTTAGGCCCTGCTAAAAATGTCATCGCCAGCTGGTCCGTAAATCCTCAATACATTATAGAGTCAGAAGAGCATGGCACGGCCTCATTAAAGAACCGCTTGTTAGCAGCTAAAAAGTGTTTGGATTCTGGCTTTTCTTTATCTTTTCATATTGATCCCATGATTTGGCACCCCGAATGGAAGAAGAACTACAGTCAATTAGTAAATGAAATAACTCAAGTATTTTCCCCCTCAGATGTTTTAGTTCTCTCCGTAGGAGCTCTTAGATTTCAGCCCGAACAAAAAGCTATAATGCGTGAAAGATTTGGCTTTAAAAGTTGGGTTACCCGTGCGGAAGTGTTTCCAAGTTCTGATGGCAAACTCAGATATGATAAAAAATTGAGACTGGAGATGTTTGACTACATAGTGAAAGAATTTAAAGACAAAAATCCACTTTGGAATATTTTCTTTTGTATGGAAACACCAGAAACATGGTTGAAGTCGACATTTAAATCTCTACCAAAAAGCGTCCATGGTCTGAAAGAATTGTTTGACCATAAGATAATAAAAAACACCGAAAACCGACTTTCTTTAAGAAATTAATGACTCCCTCCATTTTCTTTAGTTTAATTTTAACATGGCAGGAAAAATGAGAATAAAAAGTTTTGATTTTGAAGTTGGCAGAAAGATTGCTGGGAAATATAAAATTATTGAAAAATTAGGTTCGGGATGGGAGGGAGAAGTTTATAAAATAGAAGAACTCCATACTCAAATTGTTAGAGCTGCAAAATTTTTCTTTCCTCATCGAAATCTTAAAAATAAAGAATCTAACAAATACGCAAAAAAACTACATAAGCTTTCCAACTGTCCACTTGTAATTCAATATCATAGTTTAGAACATATTCAGTTTAAAGGATATAAGATTTCTTGTTTGATCTCTGAGTTTGTAGAGGGAGAAATACTTTCTGAGTTTATCAAGCATCAAAAAAATAAAAGATTAGATTTATATAGTGGGTTGCAGTTACTACACAATTTAGTCACTGGGCTTGAAGATATGCATCGATTTGGAGAGTATCATGGGGATCTTCATTCGGACAACATCATTGTTAAAAGGTATGGCCTAGGCTTTCAACTTAAACTCCTAGACATGTACGACTGGAAAGATGGCAAAGTATTAAATAGAATGGAAGATCTTGTTAATTCTATTAAAATTTTTGTTGAAACTATTGGCGGAAAAAAACAATATTCTAAATTGCCAAAGGAAATCAAAGAAATCTGTCTTGGCCTCAGGAAAGACCTTATTTTGCAAAAATTTAAAACCGCCTCTCAATTAAGAGGGTACATTGAAAATATAAATTGGAATTAGTCATATGAACGAATTTAACAACTTGATGTCACAACAAGAATATTTTTTATCCGATAAAATACTAATTGGTGGATATGAACTGATTCTATTTACAGCAAAAAATCCCAACAAAATAGCAGAGCCCAATGAAGATACTATTGGTTTATTTCAAATAAATAATGAGTGCCTTGTATTAACAATTGCAGATGGAGCCGGTGGCCACCCTGCTGGTAACAAAGCCTCCCTCATTGCAACAGAAACATTACACTCTGTTTTTTTAAAGTCTAAGAACACTCAAAAAAATATTAGAGATTTGATACTCGATGGAATGGAACTCTCCAATAAAAATATTATTGAGTCCAATTTAGGATGCCGAACCACCTTCACCATAGCCTCCATCGAAAATAATTCTGTACGAATTTATCAAGTGGGTGATTCTGGAGCTTTATTGGTGGGACAGCGTGGAAGTTTAAAGTTCAAAACACTTTTTCAGTCCCCTGTTGGTTATGGTCTTGAAGCTGGACTTATTCAGGAAAACGAAGCCCTTAGCCATCCTGATTTAAATCAAGTCAGCAATCTCATGGGTGAAGGTGAGATGCATATTAATATTGGACCAGAAATGAATATGAGCCCAAAAGACACTCTTTTACTTGCCAGCGATGGAATATTTGATAACTTTAGTATCGATCAGTTGATTGATTTAATAAGGATTGGAAAATTAGAATTAGTGGCTGATAATCTTTTGAGTTACTTCAAAAAAGATATCGAAAAAAAGTTGAAAAAGTATGATGACTATTCATTTATTATATGTCGCATTGCCAGTGATAAACTATAGCTGAAATCATCTATTTAATCTTTTTTATACCCTTCTTAGCTTGTAAAAATGATTTGCCTGGATCCACAAGATATCTACCCTTCATTGCCGTTCTTCCTAAAAGCATTCGATAACCCATCAAGTCTCGGTTGACTAAGGTTATTTCTATGGGTGTTTTATTTTGGCCGAGAACAATATCAACTAAAATAACAGGTCTTTCACTGCTAATGCCATTGGAGCTGATAACATGCCGAAATTCAATAATTTTTGCCTTGGATTCGATTATAGGAAATTTAGATTTTTGCTTTGGATGTATTTTAAAATAGGCAAAGGTCGTTTTTCCTCGTTTCTTAATTTTTAAGTCAGTGACATGCAGAGCCGAAGTTCTTGCTCCCGTATCGACTTTTGCTCTAATTTCTTTAACTCCTAGTGTAGGTATGGATAATATTTCTCTCCATCCAAGTAGGGGTTTTAATTTAACTTTTTTCAATTTTTCCTCCAATGAAATTATGTATTCCATTTGTTTAAGTTACAAGTCTTTACCGAATGATTTTTGACAACTCAAAACAGATTACATAGCCTATAAATAAGAGAACCAAGGAGTGGGGATGATTTTGAAAGTTTTTTTTATTTTTATTTGCTTGTTTTTAATAAACTGTGGTCAAGGGGGTGGTAAACTAAGTATTAAAAATTCAGGAGGGCATAAAAATCCTAAAATCAAACATTCTAAACCTAATTTTAATGGCCCAATAGTATTGTTTGGTGATGATTTTGCCCTTGGCACTGGTTCGACATCCTCAGAATACAGTTTAAGTGGCTGTCTTAACAATATTACCAATAAAATAATCCTAAGTAGTGGAAAAGCAGGACAAACTACCCATGCAGCAATAGAGCATGCAGAAAATATTTTAAACTTAAATCCTTCGGCTATAATTGTTAGCCTGGGTATTTACGATCTGTTTGAGTCAGTAAAAACACCGAAACTTTCTGAAGCCGAAACTTTGAGAAATCTAAAAAATATTTATTCCATTTTACTTAAATCAAAAGCTTTAATTGTACATTTAGGAATAATCCCACCATGGAATGAACACCGACTAACAAAGATAAAAAATTTAGCTATTCAAAATGGTGTTCTCTATTCAGACTCAGGAATGACACCTTTTTGGAACAACCCTTGGTATATGGAAGATAATTACCACCCAAATAATCTAGGTTATTCTATTATTTGCAAAAATCTTATAAGATCCATGAAGCCACATTTTATTTTTTAGAAATAAATCAAGAGTCCTAACCGCAGACCCTCTTTTTTGGATCTTACACTACTGGAGTAATTCATTTCTTTCTGAACCCAATCTCCTAACAACTGAAAGGGACCTACATCCACAGACGCTCCATATTCCAACGTCTTTCCATCCACATCGACTAGGTTTGGCAATTTCGTTTTTTGTGAAGTTAAATACTTAGCCTGTAATGCAAAGAAACTAAACACATACAATTTAATACTAGCACCATAAAATGGAATATTGTAAGTCTCTGTAAATGTATTGCTATCTACATTTTCTATACCATAAAAAATATTTAACCTTGTACTTTGTTCTGCTTTTCCCAACAGGCGCAATAAAATTTCCCCTTGCAAATGACTGGAATCATCTTCATTTTCTGATTTAAAATTTAAACCAAAAATGGAAACAAATCCTGTGAAAGTATAGCTCAATGTTGACAGTTCAGTTTTTAACTGGCCAGTCAGATCCTGAGTGTAATTAAAATGCAAAACCCCTAGATAAAACTCAAAAAGATGGTCTGAAGTATTAGCGGCTAGCCATGAGTCCATCAGACTCATTTGTTTTTTCGTATCCAACCAATCATTGAGAGTCCATCTAGTCTTCTTCTTTACTTCTACTTTTTGGTTTAAACTTTCCAAAAAAGAATTCTTTGCCCAGGTATTGATTGATAAAACAAATAAAAATACGAATATCAAAATTTTTTTAAACAAAGAAAGTCTCCTAGAAAGCTATTAATAGAATAGTCGCAATATTTAATAAAAATGCAAAGGCAGTAATTAAGGGCTGTGTTTCTTGTGCCTCTTTGTTTATATCCGTCATCTCTGGTGAAAAATAATCAGGATTTATACGTCGTTTTATACTGTCTTTTAGAGCATAGATTTCTTTGATGCGACGTAATTCTGTAGGGAATCTCACTAATGTGGATTCTTGTATTTCTTTTAGATTTGTTATTCTTAAAAGCTCTGCTGTTGCAATTCCATTTTGAATTTCTAAAATCTTACCTACAGCAAAAATCTCTATATGTGCTCCACCTTGAAAAAGTGGTTTTAGATTTCGACTAAATAATTTGATCAATTGAACTTCATCACCAACACTAACATTAGAAACCGTGGATACAGATAAATGCACTAATACTTTGCCCTCTTTTTTATAAACACTCTGGCCTATTAGCTCATCTTTAATAACAAAACCATGATATGGAATCTCTGCAATTAATAAAGAAGTGAGTTCGACGCTGTTTTTTTTAATTTGATCTTTTAATGGCAATGACCTATGCATTTGTGAAGACTGACTCCAAACTAACTGACCTCTCTCTGATTCATAAACATTCAAAGTTAGAGTCTTGTTTTTTATTTGACCTGTAATAATTAATTGTGAGTCTAGTAATTCACCTAAAATAATCGCATCTGCTGGAGACAATTTATCGCGCGCTTGGAAAACATCTTTTCTTTCCAAAAAATCCTTACTAGCAACTAAAAATCTTTTTCCTTCTGTCAGTGTTTCTCGTATTTTCCACCAAGCTTCCATAGCCTCTTCATTAAATTGTGACTCCGCCTGGATTGGAAATACGACAACTCTTCTGGCTAATGTATGATAAATATCGGCAAATGCATTGAATGAAAATAAAAATGCCATATAAAAATAAATAATTCTCACACAACAATTGTAATACTTTATCATTAAACCACAAACTAGACCCAGACATCAGTTAAGTTTTTAGCTTATTTTGGCCAAATAATATCTTTTTTTGGTATTTCAATCCAAGACTCTGATTTAGGAAATCCTTTGGGCCGTTTTTCAACTTGCTGAGTAAATTTTAAGACCGCCGTAAGTCCACATAAAAAGGCATCAAAAGCATGAGTATTAGCTATAAGAGTTTTGATATCTTCACTATATATAAAAGTAAAATCTTTTTGAATTAAGTGTTTAATGATAGCTTCGCGTATGTCCTCACCCTCTATAGAATGCTTGTGATACCTTAAATATGATTTTTGGACTCCCAAAGACCTTCCTATTCGCCAAAGACTCAACTTAGTAAAAACCTCAATGCATTCCACATTTAATCTTCTAGAAAGGTAATGAGCTCTGGCTGTAAGAGGAGCGGCATTGGCACCTAAAGCATGAGGAAGGTTAAAGGCTTCTTCTAATTCTGTTCTCAAATAGTTTTCAATACATCTTTCTGTATAAGGAGTAAATTGTCTAATGGGTTTCTTTTCTAAATTATTCTTAATATAGAATTTTCTTAACCATTTAATTTCTGGTTCCTGACAAACATCGTAACCTGGACACTTCAACTGACAGCGAATACACTTGGGCAGCTGTAAAGGTACATCAAAAGCTATCATCTCTAATGGGGTTGATATTTTTTCAAGGGCCTTATGGAGCTCTAAATCTGATGATGTTTTTCCATCTTCAGAATTAATTTTATCTTTAAGTTCCTTTAGAAATATCTTTCCTGGATCTGGATAATACTCAAGAACGGCTATACAGGTTTTATCTGTCTTACCCCCCGCAAGGGATAAACCTACAAAACTATGAACTTTTAATGAATTTCTAAGCCAATGATCAACAGATTTTTTTGTCTTTTTCTTTAATTTTTTAATGGCTTTGCGTCGAGCACATGAAAGCCCTTCTCCTGAATGGCCTGGACTAAGTTCTTCTTCTTGTCTGGTGGACTCCAAAGCATTACGCAACCACCACCTCCTGCTCCACAAATTTTAACAGCTTCAGCACCGTGACGTAAAGCAATGCTTTCTAAATTAGTAATTTCAGGACTTGAAAACCCAGAGGACAACTTAACTCTAGCACTAAATTCTCTATTAAACAGTTCTGGCAGTTTTTGCCAATCTGCGTTTAGACAGAGTTGTCTCATATCTTTAGAAACTTCAGCAATTTCCATTAGAGCAGACATTGTTTTTGTGTCTTTCTCAACAGCTTCTTTAACTACCTGCCAATTATTTATTCCTGAATTATGTGATCTTCCAGTATAGACAATAGACATTCGTTGAGCAAAATAATCGACATCATAGGGTATATTTTCTACATTAAACCCTTCTGCCGTATAGTGAATTAAATTGAGTCCGGCTTGAACTGCTGGAATATAATCTTGTGTCCCTGTAGGAGTATGGAGTAGCTGAGCCTCAATATTATGTCCAACTGTTACCAATTCCTTGAGGCTCCACTCTTTGTGTAGAACTTTACAAAAAGCTTTTAAAAGACTGATCACTAAACTAGAACTTCCACCCAAACCACCACCGACGGGACTCTGTGAGTAGGTAACTATATCAAATCCCTTTTGTGGCTCCCAATATCTTAATATTGCAATTATTAACTGTGCCTCTTTATCTTTGCAGTTGTACAACTCATCTATTGACTCAAATGTTTTTGAATAGCTTAAATCTTTAATGTTTATTGAAATTTTTTTGTCTTCTCGTGTATTTAATGAAACCGAGGAATAAACACTAATGGCTAAATTTACGGTCCAACAGCTTCCTACAAAATTATATAATGGCCAACAATCTAAAGTTCCACCAGCGAGATCTACCCTCATAGGAGATTCTACTTCAACTCTCATTGGTTTCTCCTAGTGTACACTTTCCATTGGCTCTTTATTTTTATTTATATCTTTTTCGCTTTCTTTCTTATCGCTTTCTTTCTTAAAATCTGATTTTGAAACTACCCATTTTTCTACAACAGTTTTAAAAGTTTTATATATAAATGGTAGATGATTAGAATATAAAAATATATCTCCCGAGTCTTTGGTTAAATCACTCACATTTAATTCTATAGGGCTTTCGGACCCATCTAGTTCTAATATTAATTTTAAACCCGGTTTAACCAGTTTATATTTTTTTAAAGTCTCGGTGCTTTGCTCTTCTGCAGAGACGTCAGCAGCTCTAAAGTTTTGCAAACTACTAATTAGTGTTTTGAGTTTAGTCTCATTAACAGGAAAATTTTTGTCTCCATCAATGATCCATTGAGAATCTATGTTTTCAAAGGAAATTTTCTTTTTCCCATCAATGATTGTAAGTTTCTTTATTTTATCTTGATCAGAAAAAAGTTTTTTATTTCTAATCTCATTTACGGATCTTCGTATCCATTGATCCCATGTCGAAGAAGCTAAGTAAACATCTGGGGAGTCAGAATACTTTAAATAATATTTTCCATCATATGTTTTTTTTGAACTCAACATAAGTTTCTTTTTAGTATTGGAATTATTAATAAACTCCATAAATCTTTTTGCCTCATCAAAACCATATTGTGAAAGATTAAATGCACTTCCTTCGAGTTCTAATTTGCTTAGCTTGTCAGTAATCATACTCGAAAGCATAGATTCCACAGTGGAAATATCCGCTTTGTCTTTGATCGGTGACAAGATCTGCCATTGTGAATCTTTCTTTATAAGGTGAAGGTCCCGATCTTCGCTAACTATCCTCAATTCTGAAATTTGACTTTGATCCCAATATGGGAGAGCTTTTGTTTGCTCATCCTTACTTTTTTCTTCTTTTTCTGAACGATTAAACTCCAAAAAAGTAGCAATTCCAAGAAGTAATACTAGAACAGCAAACACAAAAGTGGATTTAAAGGATTTCATGCACTTCTCCTTCTAAACCACATGGTTCCACTCATAACCATGAAAATCAGAGGAATTAATAAACCCAAAACAACCATTACATTCATTTTAGTGCTTGTTAATGTCATTTGCGTTCCCTTAGGTGCCTTTGGCTGAATGCTTATTAAATCAGTTTCTTTGGCTAAAAAGGAAATGGCATTTAATGCCAAATCTATATTAAAACCATTAATTATGTCTTTTTGAGCTACAAAATCACTGTCACCAAATACAATTGCTGCAAATTCCTTATTTGCATTTTCAGTATTAGGTTTGTCTTTCGAACTCTCACCCTTGGCTGGAGGTAATTTCCCCTCTACCAACATTGCTAATACATGAGAATCTTGAACTTCTGGTTTTTTAATGTTTTTTAATTCATTAACAATAAAACTGGTTTTAGCACTTCTAATTAAAGAAGTTATTTTAAGATTAGGATCTAAATTAGGATCTTCAGTCAGCTCACTGACTTTATCAAAAACTGTAAAACCTCTTTGGCCAATAAATTTCTTTGTAATTTCACTATCTCGATCAAAATCGATTCCTAAAATGCCAGCTACACCTCTGCCCATAAGTCGGTTGAGTCCAACATCTAAAATATAGTTGTTTCTAAATTCAACTCCAAATATTTTTGTTAAAAGAGAAATATCGTGTTTTTCCCCAGGATCGGCAGCAATGAACAAGCGACCACCCTTTCTTAAATAATCCTTAAGCAATTCTCTCTCACCCTCAAGAATTTGTAAGGTGGGACCCACGATTGCTATAATGTCGGCATCTGTAGGTATCACTTGACCTGTTATCAAACTTAATTCTTTAACTATATAAGATGACTCTTCCAATCTTTGTTTAAAAAGTGCAATTCCTTCACTCTCTTCTGATTTTATTTCTCTCTCACCATGGCCAGTGAGAAAATATACTGTTTTTTGTCCTTCTCTTGTCACTTTAATCATTGATGAAGTAATATTTTGTTCAGAAAAAGGTTCTTCGACTCGCACTCTTTTACCCTTGTATTCTGCAAACAATACTAATTTATTTTTCTCTTGAATATTTCCTAAATAACTCTCTGCTAGCTCATTTTCTACATAAGAATTTACAAACCTTAAATTGACCTTAGAAGAATTTTCTTTGAAAGAATTTAAAGCATTTTTTACCTGTTGTTTTTCTTCTTCGTCTTCTGCTCCTCTATAAAAAGCAATAAATTGAATATTCTGGTCTAAATTTTTAATTAAATTTAGGGATTGATCCGAAAGGCTATGAAGTTTTTCTTCTGTTAAATCCCATGTTTTTGAATATTTTTTGCCAAAATAATTAATTGAAACAAAAAAGACAATAACAAGTATAATCATCGCCCCCATGTTCATCCCATGCTTGGTCGTCTTGAGAGTCAAAAATTCTAAATAGAATTTATAATCAATCACTAAAGCACCAAGAAAACAGATACCAAACAATCCTAAGGGTAAGAACAACCAATCTGTGGTCCAGCCGCCCAAAATATATCTAATTGTTACAAGTGCAGCTAAACTCAATCCACTTACGAGCCATAAAACTTTTGCTAACTTACTCATAATCTACCTCCAACGTGATGATTCAACGACTCTTTGAGTGAGAAACACGAAAAATCCAATAGCACTCAAAAAGAATAAGAATGAACTTGTATTAATAGTTCCCTTGAGAAAAGAAAAAAACTGCTGTGGAACATGAATATAATCAAGAACACTGGAAAGAATTTCGTTATCTGACATTTGCGATCCCTGACTAATTAACCATAAGATAAGATTAAACAAAATGCCTAAAATAACACTTAGAACTTGTGATTGAGAAAGTGAAGATGCAAATAAACCTATGGCTACATAAGTGCCCGTCATTAAGCAAACACCTAAAAATGATGCTAACAAGGGTCCCATGCTAAAATCGGTAAAAGCCCTTGTTCCTAGTGGGTAAACAAAGGCCACAAGGATGAGAACCAAGCTGACCATAAAACCAGCTAAAAACTTCCCACCAGCAATACTAGTTGCAGTAATGGGAGAAGTTAATAATAAACCATAAGTTCCAGATTTTTTTTCTTCAGAAATAAGTCGCATAGTGATAGCGGGAATTGCAAATATAAATATTAAATTAATCAATGAAATATGATCAATAAATAAATGATAGTGAATATTTAACTCCTGCCCCTGTCTCATCTGTGGTGGCAATGAAGACATTTGTGCAAATCTAGAAACCGATCGTAAATAATTAAAACTCCAAATAGCGGTACATATTGCAGTTGTTAAAAAGAAAATGGGGCTAGTTACTAATGTTTTAAAATCTTTCCATGCAATTGTCCATAATGCTTTCATCTCGCACCTCCTTCAGAAGTCAAACGAATAAATATATCTTCCAAAGCTACGTCATCGGGTCTTAATTCTAAAAGACCTGCCCCATCAGAGACCACCAGATTGGATATGCTCTCTATAGTTTGATCGCTCCCATCATAATCAACATCCATAAAATTTCCATTTGTGTTCACTTGAGTTACGCCATTAAGTAAATTTAACTTATCAACAACTCCATTGACCTTTCTCAACCTCAAACGCACTCTTTTACTTCCAGAGATTCTAGAGGTCAGCCCTTCCAATGTGTCCTCTGCTACAATGTGACCCTGATTGATAATTATAATTCGTTCGCAACTGGCTTGCACTTCAGGCAGTATATGTGTAGATAAAACTACAGTATGATGACCCTTTAGAGCTTGAATGAGTTTTCTAATTTCTGAGACTTGCTTAGGGTCCAATCCAACAGTAGGCTCATCTAAAATTAAAATTTCTGGATCGGCGACTAGAGCTTGAGCAATTCCTACTCTCTGCTTAAAACCTTTAGAGAGATTTTGAATCAATCTATTGGATACTTCCGTTAAATGAGTCTTTTCTAATGCCAGATCCACAGAGGTTTTTATTTTTTTTGACTCACAACCTTTTAACTTTGCCACAAAGGTAAGAAAGTCACGGACATACATGTCCATATACACCGGTGGTGTTTCCGGCAAATAGCCAATTCGTTTTTTGACTTCAATGGGTTTTTCAAAAACATCATCTCCACCTACCCACACTTGTCCATCGGAGGGAGCCATTTGACCTGTAATGATTTTCATTGTTGTGCTTTTACCAGCCCCGTTGGGTCCTAAAAAACCAACAATCTCACCTTTCTTTACTTTAAAGTTAAGAGTGTCGATAGCAATTCGATCCCCATATCTCTTGGTAAGATTTTTAACTTCTATCATGGTTTTTACCTCATATATTTTAAACGATGTTAAAAATTTATTACCTGTGAGAATTCTGTCAAGTTAATGAATTTTTACGCACCGCGCTTCAGCGGAGAGTTATGACTAAGGTTTTAGCATTTTTGAAAGTAACTCTTCCTAGTTTATCCCCCTTGATAGCTTGAACGTATCTACATTCAGCTAGCACAAGGGAAACTTTTTCACCCAAATGTGTCTCCCACTTATTTTTCAATGACATTTTAGCTACCCACAATGAAACCACATTTAAATCTTCTTTAGATATTTTTTGATTTTTTTTTCGAAACACAAAACCATAAGCCCCAGGGAAGTCTTTTAAGTGCAACCAAATGTCCCAGGGTTTTGACTTCCTTAAAAGATCTGTATTTTCCTTTGCATTTCTTCCAATTGCAACTGTCACGCCCGAGGGAAGTGTCCATCGTTTAGATTTAATCTCTTTTACATTGGGTGGAGCTAAGGGTACCTTTTTTATCTTTTTTATATTATCCAAATTTAAAGATTTTTTCTGTGATAAAAGCTCATTAATTCTAGTTTTTTGTCCAATTATCTTTTTTTCAATTCGTTTTTTATTTTCATAAATTTGACTTAAATTCTCTTCGGAAATCATGGAACTCGATATGTTTTCCAGCTTTTCCATTTGTATTTTTAATTCGTCCTCTTGTTCTTTTAAAGAATGAGACACCTTTAAAATGGCTTTCTCTAGCTTTACTTTTTGTTTTTTTAACTCTTCCTCTGGAATGAAAGAATTTTTTTGAGCTGATTTATTTCTCAAACTTAGCCATTCCTCTTTAATCTCAGATTCCGTTCTAACACTTAAAGAATCTAGATCTAAATCTAAATTATTTAAAACTAATGGCTTTGGTTTCGACCAGGAAATTTGTTTTTTATCCGCAAAAGCAATAATGTTTTGCCCATGGGGAAATAACCTTAACTCAATAACACCATCATTAGTGAAATTTAATTTAAAGAGCCTCCCCTTCTCCTGATTAAACTCTACACTCTTCAATGATTTGCCCACAAAATGAGCTTTTAAAAACAAGCTAATGGGTTTTGGTTGTTTAACTATTTTAAAAGGCAATTGGTTTGCAAACAATAGTGCAATGGGCTGAGAGGGCTTCATGTCGATCATTAAAAATTGAATTTCTTTTTTGCTATAAAACTCTAAAATCAAAATGGGTGAATCCGAATGAACGGCATTTAAAGTAAACCCCTCCAATGACTTCAGTCTAGACACAAAGTTAGCCATCTCTTTTTGGTTCATACTTTTCATATAAAATTAGACCTTCAAAAGTTAATATTCCGCAAGTTTAAACCGAAATATAAATTATGAAAAACCTCGATGACTTATACCATCTTTTTGAAGCTCACTTACTGCAATTAGACATAGAAAAGGAAAGCCATTCTGATTTTATTTCTACCGTAGTTGAAACCTATCTTGAAGATCTTAAGACCAAAGGTCATGTTTGTCTGCAATTTGAGTTAGATTTAAGAGATGATGTGGAATTTGAAGTGGTTTCAATGCTGCGCAAAAAAATCTATGGCCACTTTAACGTGGATATATATAGAAAAACTCTCCGTGAAAAAAAAATCTACCAATAAGTTCAAAAAATCTAATTGCATTTAGAACAAAAACTGCAATAAAGACCTATGTCAAACTGGCAACGCCGAGAATTTATAAAGTTTATGGGAAAGAGTGGCCTCTCACTAAGCCTTTTGCCCCTGCTTAATGCCTGTGAAAGCCTTGGATTTAGTAAAACTCCACCGATAACCGCTATTGCCCCAAGTGCTGAAGATCTATTGATCTTATCACCAGGACTTAAGTGGGAAAATGTAATATCTTGGGGCACAAGGATAAATGAAAAAAACGAACGTTTTGGTTTTAATTGTGACTATATTGCTTTTATTCCTATAAATGAGAATGAATCTATTTTATGGGTAAATCATGAGTCGCCTAATCCCATTTTTGTTTCCAATTATATTAGGGGTGGAAAAAGAACTAAAGAACAAGTCATAGAAGAACAAAAATCAGTGGGTGGAAGTTTAATTAAAATTAAGAATGAAAGAAATGTTTGGCAAGTTGTTAGTAATGACCCCATTAATCGCCGAATAGATGGGCGAAAAAAAATACCCTTTGCTAATGGTGAAAGAATTGCCGGTCAGAATTATACCATAGGTACTATTGCCAACTGTGCCGGCGGCATAACTCCCTGGGGTAACATTTTAAGTTGTGAAGAAAATTACCATGACTACTATGGAGAAAACCAAAAAACAAAAAGATCATTTACAAAAATCTCTGCTAAAAATTCAATGGGTTGGGATCAGTTTTTTAATTACCCACCCGAACATTATGGATGGTGTGTGGAGGTTAATCCCCAAACCGGATATACCATAAAACATACTTCTTTAGGTCGTTATGCTCATGAATGTGCCACTGTTACAGAAGCTCGCGATGGCAGAATTGTCGTCTATTCTGGAGATGATAAAAATGATGAATGCATTTACAAACTGATATCCTACGACCAAAATTCCATAAAAAAGGGGGATCTTTACGTCGCAGATATCGAAAAGGGTCACTGGATTTCTCTGCAGTTAAAAGATCAGCCTCAATTAAAAAAATATTTTAAAAATCAATTGGAAGTACTTACCCATACTCGATTTGCGGCTCATGAAGTTGGCGCTTCTGCTCTGGATAGACCTGAGGATATTGAAATCTGCCCAACAACAGGTCATGTTTATGTCTCTTTGACAAATAACAAACCCAGAGGAAATTTTCATGGAAAAATTCTAAAAATTATTGAAAAAGATAATGATCCTGCCTCTCTAGAGTTTAAAGCAGAAACATTTCTAAATGGCGGAGAGCTTACTGGCTTCAGTTCACCAGACAACTTAGTGTTTGATAAAAGAGGAAATCTTTGGATGACTAATGACATCTCTGGCAAGGAAATGAACAAGCCCCCCTATGCATCCTTTAGAAATAATGGTTTGTTTTATATTCCATTGACGGGTGCACATGCAGGCCGCTCCTTCCAAGTTGCCTCTGCACCAAATGATGCCGAGTTAACTGGCCCTTGTTTTTCCGCTGACTTTAAAACTTTGTTTTTATCTGTTCAACACCCTGGAGAAACATCAAAATCTATTCAAAATCTAACTAGTCATTGGCCAGAGGGTGGTGATCACATCCCAAGGCCCACAGTTGTTGCCATTTCTGGTCCAGCACTAGATAACTTAATGAAGTAATCATTTAAGCTTCAAGAAGTTCAATTGGACTTTCAGTAGCTCTGTCTCTTTGAGGTAATCTCCTTAAATAAATGACTTTTGTGCTTTCAACTTGAAATTTTACAGGAGAAACTGCTTCATCCAATTTTGGATAAATCTCAATCTTATTAAGAATATAATAGAATAATAATCCCGGTAAAAAAATGAAAATCACACTTACAAGTGCTAGTGGAAAAATGATAGGCACAAAAAAACCTAAGCCCATCAGAAGAAATGGCATGGAAAATAGAATAAGTTCGCATGTTAACAATGACGTAATTGGTTTCATGAATTTCTCCTTAAGAGTTGTTTCTATTTAATTTAGAATTAAGAAACTTGATCTATTTCCTGTTTGATATAAATCATTCCTAGTTTTTCAGCTTTTTTTCTACTAAACGGTAGAATTGTGTATTTATCATACACAGTGTTCATAAATTTAGTTCGGCTAATAATGCATCTATCTAGATTAGCTTTGCGAAGATCTGCATTACTGAAATCAGAATTACTAATCAAAGCTCCCTCTAAATTTGCACCATTTAGATTGCAGTAATTAAAATTGGAATTTCTAATCTCAAGATAATCCATACTTGCATTTTTAAAACTAGAACCATAAAGATCTGACATGTTTATCAAGGAACAAGAAAGATTAGCTTCCTCCAATTCAGAAAACCGAAGTTCAGCTGCAATTATATTTGAATTACTTAAATTGATTTTTTTTAAATTTGCACCTTGTAGATTAACTCCCGTGAGATCAATATCTTTTCTTAACTCGTATTCCTCTTCTTCATAGTCGTCATATTCATCGTAATCAAATTCATCATCTTCGAAGACATCGTGATATAGATACTTTGAAAGATATACTTCCTTAAAAGAGCTTTCATCAAAGCCATCTACTAGAAACAAATTTTTATAACTATTGTCTTTCATTTTGAACCTCCCATGAAAAAGCCTGAGTCAACTTAAAAACCCAAGTTTTTTCGATTAAATTTTATTTTTAAATTCTTCTTCATAAACTAATCCATTAATAAAAAGATGATCACGTTAACCTCCCATTCGAGCTTTATTTCAGGCCCAATATTCTGGTTCAAAAAAGGCGTCCCAATCTCCAAATCGATTTCCCAATCAAGGTTTATGCGGGCTTACCTTTATACTTATAATCATCGAATTAATGTTCAACTTTATCTCTCTCATTAATGGTTACCTTTTAAGCCACTTCAAGTGTCAATAGGCTTGGCTCGTAAAAGCAACCGTGTTTTAAAACTCCATACGCTGTCGTTAGCAACTTTCTCGCTACCGCAACAACGGCTATTTTTTTGTTTCTCTTCTTTTCAACTCTTTTAAAAAAATCGTACAGCGGTTTAGCTGCATAATTATTACTCATTCGACCTATCGTATGGGCGCACTGTAGCAGCACTCGCCTTAACTCTTGGCGACCATCATTGTTTATTCGCCCTAATTGAGTTTTAGAACCACTTTGGTAAATTCTTGGTGTTAAAGCCCCATACTTGGCCACACACTTCTTATTATCAAATCGCTGGACTTCGTCCAATGCCGCCAACAAAACTCGTGAACTGAGTTCACCTATGCCAGGAATACTTTCAAGCAACTCAATACGCGGATCCTCTATTTCTCTCACTTTTACTAAAATATCTGATTCCGATGCCCTTAAAGAATCAATTGAAGTCATAATACTTTTTAAAATTAACTTTTGAGTGTCTGCCACCTTTAGTTTTGACAACATCTGTTCCCAATTACCTGGAGTAAAAAATCCCTTGGGTAGGCGAACACCTTCTTGCTTCATCAAACCTTGAGCACAATTGACTAGATCAACTCGCTTTTGAAGTAACTTTTCTCTGGCAGACAGCAGCTCCCTTAGTTCTCGAATATGGCCTTCCACAACATGAACCTTTCTTGGTAATAAATTACCCCTACCGAGCTCAGCCATTTTACGAGCATCTATTTTGTCGGTTTTACCGCTAGATTGATTGATCCACTTGATTTCGTTCGGATGGACTACATGCAAATTGACATCGCTACGACCCTTTAAATAAAGGGCTATCCACTTCATCTGATTCCCAGCTTCCATGACCACCAATTTCTGCTCTTTACCTAAACCGTCCAACATTTTCTTCAGTCCTTTTTTGTCTGGCGTTATTTTGCCGCCCTTGATTAACACCTTTCTCTTGTCATTTACTGCGTGCACTACAAATTCCTTGCTGCTTACGTCTATTCCTATATAAATCACTTTATGCCCCCTTTGCGTTGGTTAAGTTTTTTTGTTTTAACCGACGGTTGGGCTTTTAAAGTCCGCTGTCAATTCTGACTGCGTCTAGGGGGCTTTTTCATAGAATCTCCATTTGTTTAGGAGATTAACTGGATTCAACTTCTAAAATCATTGGATGTTATTTAATTAATTATTTAGAATTCTTAACGGAATATAGATTCTTCATGAAAAAATCAAAAATACACATCATTAAATATGTGCAATCAACTGGGATTGGCACTATTTTGCAAAATATAAAAATATTGGAGATCGAGGAGATCTAAATGATACTAAATTTTTTGCTATACCTTATATCTGTGCCACTTTTTATAGTTCTATTTACAATTTATCTAGTGTCGTTGTTTATACTGACAAGCCTGTTTTTAGTATATTGTTTTACCTTTTCAAATAACTCACAGATGTTGGATTGATGCCCAACATCTGTTATTAAGGGATACGATTCATGAGTAATATTTAGTAAAAAACAAGTATGTTCAAAGAACCTAAACGTGGAGTTTGATCCGATTTATCTGTTTTATCAAAAAGATATTTATAAGAGGCTAACAGACCGACATTGACTGTAGAAGTTCTAAAAAATTTGTAACCTAAGCCTACACCCAAAGCCCATCCAGAGGCATTGTCGTCAGAATAATTAAAAAGATTGTTAATCTTCTCACTCGCCGCCGCAGAAGCGTAGCCCAGTTCAATACTTAAATATGGACTGTGTTTAGCTTGAGTCATAAAATAATTCATTCCCAATGCTAATTCCGAATAACGTGCATTTTCCTCATCAGCACGAGGAACATAAAAAGACCAATTGAGTTTTAAATCATAGTCGGGATCTATTCCCCATATATATCCCAGTGACCACTGAGTTCCTCCACCATTAACATTAAGACCACTGCTCCAAGCGGGACCAAAACCAAATCTAAATTGACGTGTCGCCTTGAATCTTCGAGTACCACGTGTTTCTTCATCTGCCGTGACATCAGTGACCTTTACAGATTTAGAAGGTGCTTCTTCATTTAAAACTGACCTTACTACACGAGTAGAAACAGTATCCATATCCTCAAGGTTTGCAGCTTTCATTTTACTTGAATATTTAACTTTATTATCTTTCAATTTGTCGATTTTCAAAATAAAAGAATCACCCAATTTCAATAAAGCCGGTCGCAAAATACTATCTGCCTCGTTTTTATTGGAAGTTAAACTATGACCCTCGGATTGGACCGCCGAAGATATTAATTCTTTTACCGTTTCTAAAGAAGCCTCATCAACACCTTTGGTTTTAATTTCTAAAACATAAACCGTCTCAGCCGAAGCCACATATGAGGCAAAAAACACTAACATTGCCAATCCAATACCTGTTACAGAAGTTTTTAATAAGTGTCTTTCCAACATTTTTGTCTCCCTTTATGAGTAACTAACAGTCTCCCTTAAATATTACTGTTACTCAAGATCAATTGAATAAGTGGGCGACTTATTGAGGCTAGATCAGTACACTCTACAAAAAAACCTCTTGTATCTGCTGGCTCAAGGTCTATACAAATGATTTTCAAATGGAGTTATCTTAAAACCATTGAGAATCTTGAAAATTGTAATATCTATAATTGCGCGGTGTTCTATGTGGTGTTTAGAAGTCTTCTGCTGTTCACATTAAACCGTACACTGTCATTATTCCTAATGGTGTACGAAGTGGTATTTTAAGACCCTTAGATCTTTTAAATTTACTGTATTCTGCCGACTCTTTACTTACTATATTGCCATTCAGAATTTGGATACTTTGGTTTTTGTATTTCTTTATAGAGTAACGTACTATTGTGTCACCAGCAGCTTGTACTATCTTATTGTATTCGCTTTCACTTGAAGCTTGATTTTTGTGGGCCAGTCTTTTAACGACATTTCCATCAAAAGCAAATAAAAAACTGTTTTTTATTTTTCCTACTTTAATAGAAATATGAACTAGAAAATCACCCTCTACTTCTTCTCCATCTTTTTTAGGCAAAGGTGTCAACTGAGTCACTTCTAGTCCGCCTGCCTTATCCAATAAGTAATGACCGGACTCAATAAAAGTATTTAATAGATCGGCAGCTACACGTTGGTCTGTCTTTCCCAATTTTAATTGATTTGCAACAACATCTACAAACTTCTTTTGGTCTAATGGTTTTAATAAAATAGTCACCTTTTGTGGATCTACATCTGTGGTTTCTTCACCGGTGATTACCACTACAGGGGTGTGTTCATTCATTTGACTTTCTTTAATTGCCTGGATAAATGCTTGCCCAGTTTTTTTGGGCATATTCAGATCTGTAATTATCAAATCAAAAGCTTGGAATGGAAGCTTGCTTGTCGCTTCTAAACCATCTTCGGCTTTAATAAATTTTACGGTGTCCGCAAAATGGAGTTCAAGAAAAGACTCATATAAATCCACCAGATCTTTGTCGTCATCAACTATAAGTATCCATTTTTTTAAATTTTTCTGCATTAAGATATTATAAATATAAAATCTAAATTTAAAAGCAGAAAAAACATAGAATTATTATCCAGATCACCCTATCTAAAGACAATGTAACAGTTGTGTTTTAAACAGGACTTGTTTATAATATTATAGTTAAACAAGAACTTCCTTTAACCAATTGTTATCCATAAATTTACTCATGTAGTTACGGATGCCATCAGGTAGAATCACTACACAGTTTTGTCCTTTATCTAAAGACTTGGCTGATTCTAAAGCGGCATATAGAGCCGATCCGGAAGATCCGCCACAAAGTAGCCCTTCTTCTCTAATAAGTTGTCTGGCTAACTGAAAAGATTCCTTATCCCGTGTTTTTACCCATATATCTATTAATGATCGATCCAAAACATCAGGAATAAAATCGTAACCTATTCCTTCTACTTGATAAGATTTTAATTCGCCATCACCTGCAAGTATAGAACCCTCGGGATCTGCAGCGACTATTTTACATTTTGGATTGTGTTCTTTCATAAATTTAGCTACGCCAGAGATTGTACCCCCTGTTCCTGCACCACCAACTACCATATCTACCTTTCCACCGAGGTCCATCCAAATTTCTTTAGCAGTCCCTTCATAATGAGCATTGGGGTTGTCCACATTTGCATATTGGTCAAGAATATGAGCGTTTGGTATTTCTTTTTCTAATTTCTTCGATACAGAAATATGACTGTCCAGTGCATCCCAAGCCGCTTCCGTGGGAGTTCTTATAATTTCAGCACCAAGAGCTTCCATGGTGACTTGTTTTTCTCGACTCATTTTTTCTGGCATAACAATTATAACTCTATAGCCAAGTACTGCACCCGCAAGACATAAACCTATGCCCGTGTTCCCACTTGTGGGCTCAATCAAGGTATCGCCCCGCTTTATTCTTCCAGATTTTTCGGCTTCTATAATCATTCTGTAAGCTATGCGATCTTTAACTGAACCACCAGGATTAAAAAACTCACATTTGGCATACAAACTACAATTAAGCTTATGCCCTACCTTATTGAGTTTAACCAAGGGTGTTTTGCCAATGCATTCGAGAATAGAATTATACAACATATAAAATCACTCCATAATATAGACGTAGTACAGATTATGAGGGAAAGAAGATCTTGGCAAAAGGTTTTGTATTTATTTTTTTTGAGTGTTTATAAATTCAGCAAAATATTCTTTAAGAGCCTTTCCAACCTTTGGTGCCAATATAATTGTAGCAATCATGTTTGGGAAAGCCATAAAGCCTAAACCAGCGTCAATAAAATTTAAAGCCGTCTCTAAGGGAAAAAGAGCCCCCAACCAGAGACTAAATGCAAAAAAGACAATAAAAGTTTTTTCTCCTAAGCCCCAACGACCCTTAAATAAAAAGTTCCAGCACTTTTCGTTGTAGTTTGCCATGCCTATCATTGTAGTAATTGAAAATAAAACTATAGAAATCCCAAGAATATGCCCACCCCAATGGGGAAGACTTTTTTCGAAAGCTGACAAAGTAAGCAAAACACCTTCTGCTTGCATGTAACTTCTATTGGGAAAACTAATCAAAATAACTAAAGCCGTCATGCTGCAAATAATTAAAGTATCTATAAGTGGGCCCAACATAGCTACTAAACCTTCACTGATGGGCTGATTTGTTTTAACATTGCTATGAGCCATTGGTGCTGTACCTATCCCTGCTTCATTGGAAAATGCAGCTCGTTTTACTCCAACAATTAATACCTCTTTAAAAGCCCAACCCAAAGTACCCCCTCCCACAGCTGAGGGAAGTAAGGCTTCACGAATAATACTCCATAGTGTGGAGGGTATAAGCTGATAGTTTATTACTAAAATTATTAGACAACTCAATATATATACCACACACATAAAAGGTACTAGGGAAGATGTAAACTGAGCCATCCTACGAATTCCACCCATTAAAATATAACTTATGAATATGGCAACGAATATTCCCACCCACATACGTTCCATATTATAGTGAACCTCTAAATACTCTGCTAGTTGATTGACATTATACATGGCCATACAACCCAACAAACCGAAAATTGCAAAAAGATATGCTAACCAATGCAGCTTTTTAGGAAGTGCCATCTCAATAACATACATAGGTCCACCTTGTACTTCTCCTAAATAATCTTTTCCCCTGAACATAACTGAAAGAGTGCATTCAAAAAATTTTGTATTCATACCGATAAAAGCCGTTACCCACATCCAAAAAACAGCACCTGGCCCACCTGTAGAAATAGCCACCGCTACTCCGCCTATATTTCCCAAACCTACTGTTGCCGCTATTGCATTACTCAGGGCTTTAAAATGAGAAAGCTGTCCCGGAGCCTTTTCTTCATCCTTATGGTGAAAGCGACCAGAGACTAATTGAATGGCTAAACCTAAACCACGTAGCGGAAGGCCCCTAGAATATATAATTAAATAAATTCCACCACCCACCAATAAAAACACTAAGGGCCATCCCCATGCTAAATCTGACAAACTAGTGGCAAAATGATGGATGCTCTTCAATGAGAAATTCAAGAACCACCGCCAAAATTCTTTACTAATACCTGTATTAATTCTTGGTACTTTTGTTTTACAATTTTATGGTGAAAATGCGGCTGCCATTCTTCAACATTTAAAACATCACTTACAATAAAAATGGAAACAGCCCTGATTTTTCGGACTTTGGCAATGGAGAATAAAGCCGAAGCTTCCATATCTACAGTGTGAATTCCTTGATCTTTGTATTTTACAATTTCATTTTTTGTTTCTCTATAAGGAGCATCTGTAGTCCATGTTTTTCCTATTTTGTAATCTATAGAATTATTTTTTAATAAAGCTTCTATACACCCTAAAAGTTGAACATCTGCAGAAATTATTTTCTCTTCAGGTGGCAAGTAATGATAAGATGTGCCTTCATCTCTTAGAGCCTCTCCGCATAGGATCACATCTCCAGCTTTTAATTTTGGATCTAAGGCACCCGCTATACCTATGCAAACTAAGTTTTCAAGACCCATTTCAATAAAATCTTCCAAGATCACTCCGGCAGCTGGCGCACCCATTCCCATACGAGTGTTCACGCCACAATCTGAGAGTTTAAATACTTTATAATTGAGCACATGATAGCTTTTGATATTTTGTAGAGTTAGCCATTCTTCCGTATATGACTTTGCCCAAGAAAAAATGGCATTCTTTGATTCTAACTTTGTATTCAAACCTTTTTTCTTGGCATACTCTTTAAATGCCTTAGGAGTTACATGACTTGTCATTTGCCATTTATTTGGATCTATGGGTATGCTCATAGATAGAAAACTTAGCTTCAATGGTATGTAATTTGTAGTAAATAGATATATGAACTTAAAAAATAGGACAACAATGTCGCAACACAATAAAAAAGAAAAAGAAAAACCAGGACTTAAATGGTTTTCGCTAATTATAATGGGACTTCTAATGACTTCATTGAATCTGGGTTGTGATGACAAAAAACGACCCATCGAAGAAAATGTTTTCAGTTTCGAAAACAATGAAAAAACTCAGCAAGTTCATTATGATACCCAAAACTTAGCTAAGATAAGTACTGACTCCTTATCACAATTGCATCGACTTCTTTCTTATTCTTTTGATAGCACAAATGAGCTGGATAAAATTTCTAATGCCTGTGCAATCAAGAATGTTAAAAAGGATCTACCTAATAAAACTACAATCACTATTGATTGGCGCAACATCAATTGTCGTATGGGATTAGATAAGTATAAATTCACTTTAAAGGGAAATGAAAGTATTCTGATTGATTATGCCGCCAATAAATTGCCAACTCGCATACGATTATGGACTAAGAATTTACAAGTTTTAGCTAAGGGCAAAACAGTAGAAGTAGTACTGAATACAGAAATAAACATCGATTCAGTAAAAAATACTTTTGATTTCTCGCAATTCATATACTCCACCGAGGTAAGTGGTCAAAAAGATTTAAACATTGAGTGGGAAACTCATCAAGAAGGAACAGGCTCTATCAATTTCAAGCTAAAATCAATGATTATTGACACTGTTCATATTGAAAGCACTTATGAAAAATACAAAGTAAATAAAGCCCAACAAAAATTTTACTTAGCTAAACATAAAATGGAAAGTGTAAATTCAATAAATAATGATATTGGAAAGCCATTAAGTTCTGATGTTTATTTTGATAATTGTGGGGTAATGATTGGTAATTTCTCTTTTATAGTTAATTATAACGACAAGACGAAATTAGAAAATACAATATATGCTAATAACAAACAGTTTGTATTTGCAAAACCTAAAAATGTGAGTAGCCGAGTCGCTTGCACCAATAAAGAACCCTACTTTTACAAATCTCTTGTTTACCACACCCTTGTCTTTAAAAAACAACCGACAGCTGTTGTTGGTAAAGCAAAAGAAAGGAAAGCTCCCTAGTTGTTTTCTGTCGCGAAAGCGACAGAAACTAATTATTATTTCCTCTTAAATCTTTTAACCACTGGGGATAGGGTTCCCAAGGCGTATTAAAATCCACCGTTTGAGTTGTTGCAGGCAAAGTGGCCAATAAAGCTTCATACTCACTGCGGGTCAAGTAAACTCCACCCATGTTTGCAGTATTCGGTGTAACCATACCGGCATTAAGGAATGCTATTTCCTTTTCGTGGAGCCGCTCTAGCAAGGCCATTAAAGTAAAATTGGATAAATCTATACCAAGCGTATAAAGCAAGGATTCTGGATGATAAATATTGCCTGTTTGCAAGCCAAATGTAGCTGCTGCTAATTGACCCTCACCATCCCATACTTCTACGGTGAACAAAGTGCCCTCACTAAAAGATTTGCGAAAATTTATGTAATCTTCTTCAGTAAAACGATTTGCAGAATCCCCTTCTTGGCCTTTCCGCACTTGTTTTTTTGAAAGTTCAATCACCGCTTCTATGTTTGTATTGAATAAAACTTTCCAAGCTTTATTTTCGATTAGACTCCGAGCCTTTTGCCTAAGCTTCATAAATCTAGAGGAACCCCCTGGAGCATGTTTATCTATGAAGTCTTGAGTTTTAATAACACCCACTATTTTTGTGTAAAACCATCCACGTTGATAAATAAAAGCACTGCCAAAAAAACGATCCTCATTACCCTCCTCAGGCATTTTTAAATTTGTCTCTGTTTCTTTCAACTCCAATTGGTCCGGGGTGAACAACAATTCTATTTGAGAAGTAGGAACTTGTATGGCTTCATTATCTTTAAAATACCACATGCCATTTTTAGCCAGTGCGGTTTTAAAAGAATTTGCGGCTATCTCTTTTTGCCTTAAGGAGGCAGCTTCTTTGAGCTGTTCATCTTTGGTATTAAGACTGTCATAAATATTTAAGGTTTCATCTAGATTCATTTCAGGGTCTATAAGATAGACACCCTTCATAAGCAGATTTTGATTATCACTAAAATTATCAAATTTTCTGGCAAGTTCTAAAGTTGGCATAACATAAATGCGTAAGCCCCACCAACTCACTCCCCTCTCCTGCATAAGTACTTCTGTAGCCTCTGTGCGCTTAGGTAATGTGCCCAGAAAACCACGATAATGTAAGCCCTTTTCCCGTGGAATCAGAGTTTCATTTGTGAGTGCACTACTACATGATTTTTCATTTCCTGAAGGCTCAACAGTCGTCGCCAGTACTGTATTGGTAAAAAATAATCCAATAATAATTAAAATTTTAAAATTATTTTTACTTTTCAATTAATCATCCAATGCCTTGTCACAGCTTGATTTTCTAAAACCCAGCTTTTCTTTAATTTTTGGAATCACTTTTTCTAAATAAAATTTCCAAGGCTTTTTTCCAAGCGTTAAATAAGCACCACTATATAAACCCAAGCTAGCTAACATCCAAGACATCAATGTACTTACATTTACCCATTCTGGATTAAATGTTGCAACAGCCAATGGAATGGAAAGCCAAGTTGTTAATATTGCCCCTCCCAACCATGAGGCCATCCATGCCGTCCATGTATGTGCGTTGGTATAAATTGGCGTATTTTCAATACTGAACTGAAGCAAGTTCTGGGCATTTAATCTATTCAACTTCTGAATATTTATGCTTTCATCTTTCGCCATTATTTTGCGAAGCTGTTCCGAATAGAATTCAATATCTTCTGGCTTCTTTTTAGTTATTGCCATAGATAAACTAACAATTGTTGTGTAATATAATTTGGCCTCATTACTTACCTGTGTCTTTTTAGATTGTTCTATTAAATTCTGAGTATCTATAGCTGATTTTATATTCAATTCAGCTTCTTGGAGAGCTTTTGGATTGTATTTTTTAAAGAGTGTAAACATCTCATCAAGGCCCTCATCTAATAATTCCTGTGAGCGCATTGTACTTTGTTCCTTTAATCCCTGTGATATTTTGAATCGAGCATCTTTTAAGGCTTCATCCATTTCAGTAACACGTTCTGATTCTAAATGAGTACCTCTATCAATTATATCCCAGGGATAACCAAACACCCATTGTGCTGCAAATCTATAAATCAAAAATGCTAAGAATGCGGATTCCAAGGGTTGATCACTAAATACCATTCGTGTAGCCAAGAACATAATAAAGCCTGCCTGAATAGTGCCAAAAGCTCTAACAAAGCGTTTCCACATAACACTTCCCAAATCAGATTTTAATGGATTCGCCACATTCCAAAGCCATAATGATGTAGTTCTTAAGAAACTTTCGCTTCGATCTTTTGTTTTAAATATTTGATCCTCTATAGGACTATAATTATTCTCTGTTTCAGAATGAAGTCTTTGAAACACTAAAGCCAATTGAGAACCAGATACAAAAAAATGAACATAAGTGTTTAAAGAGATGTCACTCCAATGATCGCCATTGGTAAACAAAAATCCATTGGGGTCGGCTGCCAAATCTTCAGGTTTTAAAAGATTCGCTCTATCTCCAGTTTGTGCATAGATACCTGCAACCATTAAGTGATCCGGAACAAAGTGTCTCTCAACTTGTTGAGAGACAAACTTATTAGTGAAGACTTTCATTAAAAATTCATGTTCGGAAAGCCCCCAATTGAGTACCCAATTTTTAAATTGCCCTCCCTTATACTTTAACCATTCCGTGAATACTTTGACTCGCTTTATATGATTAGATTTTGCTTTAATTATTTCTGCCTTCTCTTTAGCTAAATTTAACATTTTAACCATATTCTCTTCATTGAGAGCAGATATATCTAAATCAGAGGTATTGTATTGCATTTCTCTAAGTTGTTTAGACATAGACGCCAGCAACATCGTAAACTCATTAGTTTTAGTTTCATCTTTATATATTTCTTCTATATCTTGCGGACTAATTAAGTCTGATCCCAATGCTGTTAACAAAGCTGGATCAACATTTTCTTTTTCACTTACAACTAAAACAGCCAACATCCAAGCCAAAGAATCTACTTGAGATTTTTGTTCGTGAATAGCTGTTTGCAATCTTAATTTTAAGTCTTTTTGTCTTTCAAATTCATCTTTGCTAGAACCCACCCATCCACCCAACGGGCTATTAAGACCTAAAGTAGTGTCATTTTCTAATCCTACGCGAGTCCCTATTACAGAATCTTTCTTTACTGTTTTGAATGGGTTTAGGCCTGTCCTAACCGCTGGTAAAAAACTTTTTTGTCGCAAGCCTTTCTCGACCATTACATTCCAAAGGGGATAAATAATTGTACCGTAAAAACGCATGCCAAAACTGGTGATTCTTTGCCAGGGAGTGATCTCTACCCAATGCTTTCTTAAATCACGCATTTTTTGCGCAATTTTAGATTGGCTGTCCTTGAAAGCAACAGTCAGGGTTTTTATTAGCTTACCAGCAAAGACAGAGGTAAGAATCCCCAATGGCCATAAAGCTGTTACTGCTAACATATGTTTGTTATTAACTACTCGGTAGGCTTGATCTTTAGCCACATCAGAAATAGCATTTTCATAAACCCATGATAAGGCATTCACTTGTTGTAAAAGCTCGCTGGATTCATAAACGTAGGGATATGCGATATAAGCTGAAAACCCACCTAAAATAAGAGAAGCCGGATGAAGCATAATTTTACGCAATTTCGAAAATGCATTCTTAACACGAATGGAATCTTTCTTTTCTTTATTCTCTTGTTCTTGTTTTTTTAATGCCACCGAGTCATGACCTGGAATGGCCAACTCCTTCCATGATAAACTGAAGTCTTGGTGTTCTGATTGTTGAGCTAAGCTTTTTATTTTTTTTTCTAATTCATAAGTGCGGACAATGTTTTTACTTTTTTTTGACTCCTCTAATCCTGCATTTGTTATGACTTGTACTTCTTTAGCTCTTGCTTGAATACTAGTGTACTCCTCTAACCACTCACTAACACTAAAAGTATCGAAATTTCTATTTTTTAAACCCTCGGTTTCTTCATCACCCTTTATGTCTGATTTTCTTTTTGCTAAAAATTTAATTTGTTCTTTTTTGACTCCTAAAAGCGCTTTGTGAACTTCTGAATTATTATTTATTATTTGTAATTGATGAGCCTCATTTTGTGCATCCATTTCTTCTAACTGAGTAATAATAGCCTTAAGGTTGGCATTTGTATTGACGTCAGGATTTGATATAAATGCAATCCACTCAAGGACAGTGGCCGCAAAAACAATATGTTCATAAGTTACAGAACGAGAAAATACACCATAGAGTTCTTCTTCACCATTTTCTTTTTCAATGGTTACAACTAAGTCGCCTGCCCGCATACGAATTTGGCCATCATCATCCCGAGGCAAAACAGCATTTAAATTCTCTTCCCTTTCGGAAAAAGGTTTCAAGCCACGAGTTAAATACATAGCTTTTACTTTTTGCTGACTGAGATCCACTTTTTGTGGTGGTATCCACAAGTTACTCATAACAGGAATAGGGCTTTTAAAACCCTGCTCTTTTACATAACCCATGTCTATCACATGAAGTTTTCCCTCTGAATCTATTAAAGACAAAAGCTCTTTATCTTCTGCCATTGCAACGATATCTAAATCAGAAATAATTTGCCGTGCTACTAAGCGACCACCCACACCTTGTTCATCGGCTCCACGGTAAGCTTCGAAAGCAAGTTCTTTTTTATCATTATCATAAACGACTTTTAGAGACGTGAACGATATTAATGGTAATCCCACACGAGTTTTACCAATTTGTACTTCAAATGTTTTATCTGGTTCTATAATTTCTATTTTTTGTCGTGTTAGGTAAAAACTGTCATACTTTTTTGTTGATTCATTAGCCAAATCCCCATTTTCAAGCTCATCAGCAAAGTTATCATATTTAGCAGCGTATTTACGAACATTATCATCTTTTAAACCTTGGCGAACGGCATACTGAAAAAGGGAGTTCCCTTCTTTGTATCCACTGGGGGCAGCATTAGCTTGAAACGCAAAGGTCGAACCGATTGCAAGTTGGCAAATCAACACAATCCTTAGGCTTAACTGGAAAAAAGACTTAATATTTTTTTTAAATTTATTAGCTATAACTAACAACATAGAAAATGACCTTTTGACCCTTAGGAATAAGCTTCTCTTATATACTATGGACGCACCGCATTATCAATTAGCTTGAAGTTTCTACATTGTAGCTTGCAGTTTATACAAATTCTTATCTAGTAAAATCAGTAACTTACGATACTACTTGTTTAGATTTAAAATCTTAAAAAACACAAAAACTATAAGCTCTAAACTAGCTACATAACAAAATCTTATATCAGTTTTCATCTCCAGAGGCAGTTCTTAGAAATTGTGGATTCAAAGGATACAATTCTGGATTAGATACTTGAGTCTCATAGACAAGATCTTTCCACAATTCCTCCCAATCTTTAAGTGCCAGGTGTATACCTTTTGCCACTAGATCCCCTTGGGGGCTCTGGGTTTGTTTTAAGACATCATCCATGCCCATTTGTAACAGATTTCCGACATCCACCATTATGTATTCTTTAACAATTAATGAGGGATCTATTTTTCTAACAACTTCATTATATTTATATTTTAAAAGACTTATTTGTGCCTTAACTTTAGCTTCTTCACTGGATATGTCTTCAAGCCTTTTCTCTGCTACTCGCAATTTTCCCTCTATAGATTGTGGATCAAAATAAATGGGCGAGTCTTTTAAATCTGTCTTACCTATTAATGTGTTAATGTGTTCACTAGTTTTGGAAAAATCAGGAATTTCACTTTCATTTGGAGTAAAGGGAGCAGGAATTTCTCCCTTTCGCATTGCTTTAAAAAAAGCAGCTATGACTTCTTGTTTCTTTTTAAAATATTTACTTCTATAAGTTTTAAACTTTTTCATCTTTTGGCGAATGGAATCTGGTATATTATTAAAATCATCTGGGTAAAACCTTCCATGAGCCTCAAATTTACTTAACATGTAATCATAAATTTCAGAGGAAACTGCCGCCTCTAATTTTTTCCACTTCTCTAAAGATTCTTCTCTGGCTTGTACTTTTTTGCGAATTTTTTTGGGCCACCATCTAGGCATAATTTCGTTGGGCCACTTATCTGGCCCATCGTTAACATGACTTTGCACGAACAGCTCTTCTAGCTTTCGCAAAAGAGTGTTTTTATGCTTTAATAAATCTTTAATATCATACTCTTGGTTAAATTGATCTCTTTTGGACCTCAATTGTTCTTGTTGAGCTTCGTATTTTTTTAAATTGCTAACTATTAGTTTTAAATCTTCATGGGCTGATGATTTTCCCTTAGGTATATAATGTTGCATCTCAATCTCACGCAACTCTGCTATTTTTTGAGTCACATCTTGCTCGTTTTTAAAAATAATCGATTCTTTGCTGTCATTTAATTCGGCTATTTTTATATTGAGTAGGGGCAATTGTTGGGCTTGGTAATCTTCTACTTTTTTGACTATGTCGGCATTCGACTTCTCTTTGAGTTGAAAACGAGCCTCATTAACTTTAGCAATAAACTCTTTAAGCTGTTTTTTTCTTTCCTCTGAATAATCTTTATTTAGTTCCCATCGAGCATCTTTTATGGATTTAACTCCCAATTCTGGTTGAATTTTTGAAATTGCTTCGACCACTAGTGTATGAGTTTTACGATTATATTCAGTTCGAGACTCCTTAATGGATTGTAGTATTTTACCAATTCTACTATTGCGTTCCTTTACTAATTCCGCTGGGCCTTCAAAAGAATTACTAACGGCTATTATTTGATCGGCAATCTTTGCCAAAATAATGTTTTCCTCATCCATATTTGTGGATGTGATGCTTTCAATATCCTTAAAAAATTCTTTTAAATTGTATTTTGTAATAACATCGTCTAATGCAACCACATAATTAGGTATTTTATTCTTGTTTTTAAAAAGACTAGATAAATTAACTCGCCCATCTTCTAACTCTTTAATTTTCCAAACTGTTATCCCCAGGGGCTCATATTCTGACAAAACCACACCCTCTTTTAATTTGGCTTTTTTTTGTTCATATAAGTTCTTATACTCATCTTCAATTTTTTGAGAAAACTTTTTTACTTTTGCTAGCGCATTTGTATCGGCATCAAAAACTCTATGATGATATAAGCTTTTTTCCACTTGGTTTGCTTCAGCAATATAATTGTTTAAGTGTTCTAATCTTGCGGGGGAGGGTTTGTGCATTCGCAATTCTTGAATGGCCCCTTCCTCATCCCCACCACGAATGGCGTATTCCTTAGCTAATTGTAATATTCTTTTCTTCATTTCTTCTTCAGCTTGCTTTTGATTTTCCTCACGCAATTGAGCTAAACCAACAGAAAATTTCTCTAAAAGCAAACGCAGCTTTATAGATTGTACTCCTTGTGGAATATCTTGAGGGACTAATACTTTTCTCTGAGAATAATATTCTCTTGCAGGAAAGAAACTCATATATTGAACAAATATGCGATGTAGACTGGTGACGGCATCAAAATTTCCCTTGGCATCAAAGTTGATTTCTGGAAAGCTCTGCCCTGTTGTTTCTTGTGCCATGTCTATCATTCCAGAATAAACAACGGGTTTGCCATTAGCATCTATGGCATCAAATGTTTGATGCCCTTGTGCTACATTTGATTCTCTTTGTGTGTCATAGCGATCCATAAGTACAAAATTTTCTTGTAAAAGATCTTGCCAAGGCTTGAAAGCAAATTCTCTACCAACATAAACTAAGCCATCCCATTTTCCTTGATAAATTTTAATTTTTGGAAGGTTTTTTAATTCTTCTTTTGCTGGTATTGGTATATTTAAAAATATTTGAGTTAATAAAGTATGCCATAGTGCTGTTAAGCTACTTTTTCCGCTTCTTAAAACATTTTGCAAAAATTCTTTATCATTTTCAGCAATCCGATTCATGTATTCTGGATCTTTTGCTAATTCCCTAAAAAGCCGCTCTTCTATTTCCACCCTTTCTCGAGCAGAACCACTTCCCATAGCCACATCAGCGGGAGGACTTAAAGGCATAACCCCCACAATTTGACTGAGTATCTGTTTAAAACGACCATTTTTATGTTTGGGATAATATTGTGTCCAAAAATAAAAGAGATCTTCCCCTCCCCAACTGTGCCCCGAAAGAATCACCTTCACATCAGGATGAACCGTCTTCGCTAGAATTTTTAAATTGTATTCAATTTTGTCGTCATAACTTAGTAAAGGTGCGTTGGGTCCTTTGCCATGGGCATGTTGGTCCACAGCCATAAATGGAATTCCGTGTTTGACAGTGTGTAACGCCACTGAACTTCCATTCATTGACTCCGCCATAGGAGTGCCACCACCGTGACCATGATAGATCATCACTTTGTGACCTTTCTTTGGAGAGAATAAGTACTCAGTATCTAACTGATCTGGTGAAACTAACAAGGGCATATTGAAATAAGCTTGCGTAGTAATAGTTTTCCCTTCTGATTCTAATTCCAAATGGGCAGACACACCTGTTGAGGGTATAAATCTTGCGGCTGCAGAAGGATGTTCTGTATTGAGTGAGGGAGTTTTTAAAGCTGATATTTTTACTCCTTGTTGAGTAGAAATAAAAACTTGCAATGTGAGTGGTAATTCTTCGCCCGTTCGGAAAATGGCAGCATCTTCCGCAGGATCAACAAAGCTGGGGTGAGGGGCTTCTTTCAAGGCTTGAGAGACTTTTTCTTGAGCTCTAGCCATATAGTTTTGCAGTGGTTGTACTTCTAGTGCTGAATCGCAGTCTAACTCTACTTTGGCTTCGGCAAAATTGTGAGTTCCAAGAGAAGTATTTAATAAGATAAACCCTAAAAATAAAAATTGTCCAAATTTAGGACGAGAATATATAATTTTCACCTTTTTACCTTCCTCCTCTTTCTTCCTCTTCTTTGAGCTAAGTTTTGACTACAAATTACAAAAACCATTCCAATTAGAGTCCGCTTTGCGACAGTGTCATATAGCAAGGCTTAAAAAATAAGCAATAGATTACGAGCTTTTTATAAAAAACAAAAAAGTTTTCCCTCTTGACAGACCCAGTAAGTATCCACATATTTATACAATATATTCATGTAAGTGTTAGTAATTATTGAATTATTTATTTTACTCCCCCTTGACAGTTAAATTTGCAAACACATATTAATTGTGAAAAAAAGGAGGTTCTTATATGAGACAATTAAGCCCATTCACCCAAAAAGAATTATGGGGTGATTTTGACAGATTATTTGATTCATTTTTTACAGGCAACAAAGAGACTTGGGATAAGTTACCCGCCTTCAGTCCAAAAGTAGATGTTAAAGAAACTGAAGATTATTTTTTAATTAGTACGGATTTGCCTGGAGTGAATGAAAAAGACATTCATGTTGAAATTAACAATGGTATTTTATGTATCAGTGGAGAGAGAAACTTTGAACAAGAAGAAAAAAATGAAAAGTTTCATCGAGTGGAAAAATCTTATGGAAAATTCTCAAGATCTTTTCAACTGCCAGATAATGTAGATTTTGAGAATGTTGAGGCAAGAAATGAACATGGAGTTCTTGAAGTTTTGATCCCCAGAAAGAAAACTGAGGACAAAAAAGCTATAAAGATTGAAGCTAAAAAAGGTGGATTGTTTTCACAAGTATTTGGCAAAAAAGAAGATAACAAAAAAGTAAATTAAAGATATATCCTCCCAAAACCCCTTCTAAAGCCAGCTTTCAGCTGGCTTTAGACTATTTAACCAACAAATAAATACTAAAAGAGATTATTAAAAAATAAAGACATTGAACAACTAAAAATGACCATTTTTCAGCGCTAGGGTTGACTATAAATGAATCTTTATTTTCTACTGCTGTTGTATGTAACACAATATCCTCGAATGTAGTTAAAAACACCTGAAGTAGAACAACGGCAAATAGCACTAAAGTAAAAAGACCAAGATAGTTTTCGAAGTGGCTTAGTTTTTGACTGATCAAATAGGAGTGCCTTGTAAAGATAACAGCAATTAAAATGGGTATTAACAAAAACTTTACTGCACTTAAGTACCTATATTTAAAGCGCTGAAGACTTCTCTCCCAGGAATTTTTAAAAAGTTTAGCTGCTTTGACATACTTTGAAGCCTTGTTTTTGGGCATTAGTTCGGGGCGTAATTTCAAAATATATTCTAACAATTGATAGTTTCGCTCTAGGAGAGAAAGGAACACCAACTTTTGACCAGATTTAAATCTCACTTTAAATCCCCCAAACCACCGAGGGGGCAATAGGGTTAATACGATATCATCAATATTTTTAATATCTAATATTTTTTTATTGTTAAGATAATCTACGATGATTGTACTCCCCTCAAATGTATAGCTGGAGTAAATTCTAGGACGAACAACAAATAATAAACGAACCAATAAAGACAGGGGTACGGATAGAGAAAGTAAAATATTAATCACATTTGATAATAAATTCTCACTGGATATTGTGGATTCTAATTTCCAACGAATAATTATTACGCACATTAACAAAAGAAAAATAAAAAATATCTTATAAATTTTTTTAACAAGACTATGATAATAAAATTTTTGAAAGCTCATTAGAAAATACTAATTTAAGTTTCAGAGTTTTACCAATGGAAATTGCGCTTTCCAAATGAGACTAATTAATGTAAGCTTAGAGTTAATGAGTAAAACAATACTAGTTGTTGATGATGAAGAGGATCTTAGAGAGCTTTTTTCTCAAGTTTTAGAGTCTGCTGGTTACCATACGGAAATCGCTGCGGGCGGACAAGAAGCCTACGAATTTGTACAAAACAAAAATATAAGCGCAATTCTTACGGACATTCGCATGCCAAAAGGTGATGGTGCTGAACTTCTAAAAAAAGTAAAACAAAACTATTCTCATATACCCGTTTTTGTTATGTCGGGCTACAATGATTACAGCAGCCAAGAGCTTCTAAATATGGGAGCGGAAATGGTATATTCTAAACCATTTAATTATGATGAATTTTTGCAGGCATTAAAACAAAAGCTAGAATAAAGAAATTCAATTTTTTAGCTGTTCAGACACTAATACTGCTGTCAATAACAAACTCACAATCCCAGTGATAACTGTAAATGCATTCAGTGTGTTTTGATCGAAAGTGACATGCTTATCTGGGATATAAACAACATCACCTTGCTGAACTATAAAATGATTTTCTGTATTTATAAGCTGTGAAAGTGACAATTTGTTTTGCTTGCCATCCATTGATGATACCTTAATATTATCCAGATCGGCATTTTTACCTGGACCACCTGAAATTGAAAGAAGAGTTAACATACTGGTTTGAGATGGGACATGATACAATCCTGGTTTATTCACATTTCCCATTAATCGTACTGGAACTAAAACATCCACATTGTTTTGATTATAAAAATACTCTGATAATCGAGTCCTGAAAGCTTCATCAGTTAAACTATACTGAGGTAGCCCCGACTGAGCATAAATATACTGCGGACTAAACAGATTAAAAATCAGCCAAAGAGTGAGGAATCTTTTTTTCATGCAGCTTCACCTCTAGTTCTTTTGGGTATTGCATAATAATAGTTTTGCGGTTTAATTTCAAAAATTTCTGTATATCTATTTAGTACCGCATATATATTTTTGTGACCAATCGTATGCAGTATATCCAGCACATTATGAGCTTCCGCCATGGATGTTTTATTTGATTCTAGAGTAATAATTACTCGATCGGCAATTTCATAAACTAATAATGCATCCGCGCCGGCATAAAAGGCTGGGGTGTCAATAATAATAAAATCATAAACACTTTTTAATTCATCACAGATACTATTTAATTTGCCACTTGAAAGAATATCAATAGGTTCATTTTCTACATGAAAACCTACAGGCAATACGTCTAAATTAGGATAAACATTTTTTATTAAAATACTTTCTAAGTTTGCTTTTCCTTTACAGTACTGTATCAACCCGTCGGCTGTTAAATCCGATAGCAACTTAGAAACTGATGCCACACGCTCATCGGCATCAATAAGTAACACTTTTTTTCCGACACTAGCTAAGCTAATAGACATATTTACTGAAACAAAAGATTTTCCCTCATTAGGTCTAGAGCTTCCAATAGAAATAATTTTTTGAACATTTTGAGCTTTGGCAATGGATTGTAAAAATCGCACTCTTAGATAGCGAAATGCAGTCCCCCCCTGTGACTCCGGGTTGTCAGCGCAAACTTGAACTACCATATCGTTTTTATTTCCAATCCATTTTTTGGGGGATAAAACTGAAGTAAATTGCATTTTAGGTATATGTGATAAATAATGATACCCTATATTTATTAACTCCTTTTTACCTATCACCACGGGATAGAAGTACTCAACCAAAGACACAATTATAATTGTAGTCAAAGTAGCTAATAGCATCGATAATAAAATTTTGTAAAATAGAGGTAATTTTTGAATCACATTTTTTTGTGAAGGAACATCTACAGATCGGACTCGATTTTTTACAGAAATGGATTGTACTCCTGACTGAAATAAATTTTCCTGAAGTAACTCGTAAAACGAGTATTCCAGCTCAATTTGCTTTTGAAATTCGTAAACTTTTTGCTCATATCCAGGCGCCATGTCATTTTGTAACTGTTCTAACCGAATCTGTAAGGCTTTTTGATTCGCTGATAAAGTTTTTATTTCATGATTTGCAGCTTGAATCATATCCACTAGGCGTCCCCTCGATGACATCATATCATTGGGGTGATATATTCCATTTTTATTCTCCCTTAAATTTTCCAGCTGCTCATTGAATTGTTTTGCCAGGATCTCATTTCTGGAAATTTGAACTTTTGTAACTTCTAGCTCTTCTCTTAAGCGAGAGATGCTCACTTTCAGAGGAGAAACCTTATCTGAAAGTGAAAATTCCATATCTTTTCGACTATTTTTAAAAGCCTCAACTTCACCACTGAGTCTTGTTAATCGTTCTTTTGAATTAAGCATTTCACTTCTTAAATATTTTTCTGAATTTGCAATTTCTGTGAGCTCTAAATCAATAATGGCCTCTTTTGCAAAGACAGCCACTTGATTAACTACTTTCAAAACTGTTTCTGGGTTTGTTGAAATGCCCGTAATAATGATAGTTTCGGGGTCCGCCTTTTTGAACTCCACATAACTTAGTAAATCTTCTGCTTGGTCGTAGAGTTTCTGAAAATTATTATCATCTTCTGATAACTGATCTAATGGTTTTTCTTTTAGAATTTTTTTGACTATAAATTCTTTAAAAGATTGGGCCTCAAAAAGCTTTAAATATTTGTCGGCTTCATCCGTTTCTTTATATGGATTTCGATAGTATCCACTAATTTTACCAAGTCGATTCATTAATTGGCTGTCGTCTGCTGAATTGAGGTAAATTGTTGCTGATGTTTGGTATTTAGGATACGCAATATGTATAGAAACAGCACCCAGTAAAGAAGCTACGATCATCATAATATAAGATCGATCATAGCTGTCCGGTTCGGAGCGTAGCATAAATTGAAAAAGGCCCGATTCTAGGGTATTTGAAGGTGGTTCGACTAAAAACTACTTTCCAAATACACACTGGAGATCAAGCCTTGGCCCAAAATACTGTTTTTCATCAAGTAATCAAGTTAATTCCTAGATCAGAGTTTCAATCATGCGTTTCAAAAAACAACGGCGACAAAGGAGTACGTTCCTTAGACTGCTGGACTTGGTTTGGATCTCTGCTCTTTGGTCAATTAACCGGACACGACAGCATCAGAGCCATTGAGCGTGTATTTTCTACTCAGGACGGTCAATTTAAAAAACTTGGATTTGGCCCTGTTAGAAAAAGTACTTTGGCAGATGCTAACAAAAGTAGGCCTGTAGAAGTACTTGAAGACCTTTTCCAATACCTTTTAGGCAGGGCTTATCAAGTGGCACCATCAAAACACAAAAACCTTAAGTTAAAAGGCGATGTCTTTGCCATGGACTCAACAACAATTGAGTTGTGCTTGAGCCTTTGTCCCTGGGCTCAGTTCCACCATGGAAAGGGCGCTACAAAGCTTCACACAGCGATTGATGTTGCAAATGACCTTCCTCAGTTTGCTGTTATCACACCTGGAAAAGTTCACGATATGAGGGCTATTAAAAATGAAGTTTCTTTTCCTCCCAAATCTACTGTAGTGGTTGATCGAGGCTATATTGATTATTCATGGCTTAATGAACTCAACCAGACAGGTGTATATTTTGTCACCAAGTCAAAGGCCAATATGAAGTTTAAGGTTGTTGAGAGTCGACCAACGAACCGGACACGAGGGCACATGTGTGATCAAGTAATTTACCTAAAAAGTGCTGTTGGCAGTAAATACAAAGGCAAGCTCAGGCGTATTTCCTATAACTGCCCTGACACAGGAAAGAGACTGACCTTTATTACCAACAGGTTTGATCTAGCAGTTCAGACAATTTGTGATCTTTATAAGGCACGGTGGAAAGTGGAACTTTTCTTTAAAACTTTAAAGCAAAATTTAAAGATCAAAAAATTCCTTGGAACCACTGCTAATGCTGTGAAAGCTCAGATTTTAGTAGCGTTGATTTCATTTCTACTTTTACAGATCTTAAGGTTTAGTTTTAAGACAAGTATCTCAATCCCAGATCTAATGGCGGTTGTAGGCACATTACTCCTCTTAAAACAGCCACTGAAGGACCTTATAGGGGATCTACCTCGCGTAACCCGTCATCCGCCGGGACTTCAGCTTATGCTTTTTTAATAATTAAACCGGACAGCAATGAAGATCGATAGTGTCGCTTTAAAAGGGAGATTAACCACATTACACTCCCTAATCTAGAAACTTCTTCTTGTTTCTCCATTATGTATTTTGCCCTCCATTGCAAGTAGTATTAAATTTATCGGTAAATATTTAAATTTATTTAAAATATTATTTTTTTTAGTTAGAATATTTTATATGATTTTTGGCTATGAAAAACTAAATTTACCTTATACCTTTGTCGCTAATTCCGAATGGCGTCTTAATGGAAAAATTAATTGGTATCACGACATTAGTACGGAAAACAAATTGTGGGGCCGATTTGGCAAAGATAGTTTGTATTACTATTTAGACATTCCAGACATAGGAATAGCAAGGCTTCATAAAAAAAACCATCTTGTAGAATTTGTTAATTTAAAAAACCTAGACAAAGAGCAAGTAGAATCATTTTATCTACATCACCTTCTACCTCTTTTATTAAGTCTGGAGGGTAAAACCGTGCTACACTCAGGCGCTTTCCTTATCGATAACACTGCCTACCTTTATTTAGGCCCATCAGGTATTGGCAAATCCACACTGAGTCTTCAATTGTTAAATTTAAATCAGCCAATTTTAGGTGATGATGCCCTATTGCTGAACTGTAAAAATCAAAATAGCTATGTTTACACGGGCACAAAAACTTTGAGGTTCCAACAGGACTTACCCTCTTATTTAACTAAAAATCTAAAAGTTAAAGGAAGTTATTTTAATAAATTAGTAATCCACCTGGAAGACCACTTTAAGCTTTTACCCAGTTATAAGGTTGGCGCTTTACTATTTCTTGAAACAGGACCTAAAATTTGTATTCAAAAAACAAAACCCCTAGAGGCTTTTCCCCAACTTTTATCTCATACTTTCAGATTAGAAACTGAGAACCCCCAACTACTTAAAAATGAAGTGATAAGGCTTAATGACTTAATAAGTCACACTCCTTGCTATAAAGTCTTATGGCCTAAAAAATTTGTGGAATTGGAGGAAAACACAAGATTGCTTCTTGACTACTTCCAAAGGGTTTTATTGGATAGTATAAATAAGAATTAAATAAATGAGGTTATTATGAGCTGGAAACAACAAAGTGATGTCGTAACACAGGAAAATAAAGATGGGTCCTTTCTTCTGCATATGCAAACCGGTGTGTATTTTGGTTTAGATACTGTGGCCAATGAAATTTGGTTGCAGCTTAAAGAGCCACAAAACATAGAATCTCTTACCAATTACTTAGTTGATCAATATCAGATAACTAAAGATCAGGCACGAACAGACAGTTTAGAATTTATTTCTGAATTAGAAAACAATAATTTAGTTGTTGAGCTTTAATGCGATATTTTTTAGCAATAGAAGGCTTGATTAGAATTATATATTTTTCTGTAGTTTTAAGGAAAACTAATTTCAAACGACTTATTGAAAACTCTCAAAAAAGCCATGCTTTTACTAGCAAAAAAGTGGACTGTGATGAATTACTGAAATCGTTTCAGTTGTTAAGAAAAATATTAAATTATCTTTTATTAGATAATACCTGTTTAATGACAGCTCTCAGTTACTTTTCTATGGCTCCCCAAAATAGTAAAATGCACATTCATGCCAATAGCTTAGATAGTGAATTTGAAGCTCACGCTTGGGTGGAATTGCCAGATCATCAAATTATTACAACGGATTTGCAAAAAACTAGGTCAAACAGTTTTGTTTTTCAGAAAATATGATTAAAGAAATCCAATTCGACCAATTATCTGAACCCATGGTTCTTTCTCGTGGAACCTTTGCTATTAAACCTTGTTATTACATACAAGATTCAAAAAAAATAATTGTTAGTGACCAACTCAAAGAATTAGCTCTCTGTTTGAAAAACTTAACCATAAACTGGGATTATTTTAAAAAATTATGGAATAATGATTATATATTAAAAGATCAAACTCCCTATGGGGAAATAAAAACAATTCCAGCTAATACAGAGCTTTACATTTTCAATGATGGCCGCATCGAATTTAAAGATCTTGGAATTATTTTAGCAAATCAAAATTCTAATTCTTGTGAATATATATTAGATAAATTAGAGTTTCATATTCTAGAAAATTTAAAGGAGTTGGAAAAACAAAAATCGGCTCTATTTTTAAGCGGTGGCCTTGATTCGACTTTATTGTTTGCGATGATTCAAAGACATAAGCTGAATATTCCTGCGGTCCATTTGGATTTTCAGCAAGCTCCGGAAAAAGACACTGGAGCTTCCGATCACCTTGAACAATTTTTCAAAAATAAATTTCATAAAGTCAGGGCTGATAGAGATAGTTTTACACAAAAACAACCTTGGTATACTGAGGGCGAGCTAGCCATTTGGACTTTGAATTTTGATTTGTTTACTCCCCTATATAAATGGGCTCAACAACAAGCTTGCAAGACTGTTTTTACCGGCACTGGTGGCGATGATCTATTTACCCTTAATTCCAGTTACTTACTCCCTCTTTTAAAACAAGAAGCTGCAAGGCTAGAGCGTTTAAAATATATTTATAATTATATCAAATACTTCAAGAAAGAAGGAATTCCATCTTTAGTAAGCCAAATCCTCCCCTTAGAATTAAAGAAAAATTTAAAGTCTTTTTTTAATAAACCAACATTGTATGACGATTTTTTTATGGCCCATAAAAATCATATGTTTTTAGAAAAAATGATGAATTGGCGGATGATTTACTCTGGAATATACAGTTTTGTGTTTACTCAAGAACAAGAGCGGGCCAGTACATTTGGCTTAAAGATGGCCTATCCCTTAATTTCTGAAGAAATTTTTAAAACAATAATTTCTGCACCCCTTAAGCTACATACTCAATTTCCAATAGATAAACCCCTGCTGCGGTCTTTAGCGCAGCGTTATTTACCCAAAGAAATAGCTTATTACCTGAGCCAACAGGACTACACAAAATTGATAGCAATGCAGAAAAAAAATATATTAATTTCTACATTAACAAAAATTAATTTTGAAAAATGGCCTCTACCTTTTTCTGACTTGCACTTAAATAAGTCGATGATAACATCTAATTTAGATAATGATCAGATGATTAAACTTTTATATATTAACAACTTTGAGGAGCAAACATGGCTCAAAACACAAAAAAAACAAAACCTTACAATAAGCCCATCCTTAAAAAATATGGAAATGTAAAAGATTTTACTAGAACTTTAAGCCATGGCGGACCCGATGACGCCGGCGCTCCTCCCTCAGATAAAAGAATGTGTATAAGCGCTATTTCCCCTTTGGAAGAGCACCAAGTTCTTCTTTCGGATCTAACTTGCCAAGGTGCTTTTGAAAAAATCATTGAACAAAATGTAAAATCTGGGGATGTCGTGCTAGATCTTGGCTGTGGAACTGGCATTCACACATTAATGGCGTTAAAAGCGGGGGCAAAAAAGGTCTATTCCATTGAGATCAATCCCATGATCGAAATTGCCAGAGAAGTTATTGCTAATAATGGTTTTCAAGACCGTGTTGAATTTTTAATGGGCGATTCTTTACAATTGGAACTACCTGAAAAAGTGGATGTTATAATTTCTAATTTGGGTTTTCTTGGAAGCTTAGAAAATTTGCCCCATGCCTTTAAAAAATTTCTAAAACCTAATGGAATTATGATTCCCGACAGTGCACAAATGCACTTCTCACCTGTAAATGAAGAGGCATTTTATAAACGCATGGTAAATTTTTGGGAACAGCAGCCTTTGGGCTTTGATTTTTCAGCCTTGCGCAAAATGGCCACCAATCATCCTTTTTACTTTAAAATTAAATCACTTAATTCAAAAAACGAAATTGTGGACCTGGCTCCCATCCAATATACAAATCCACAAAATCTATATTCATGGACCCATGAGTTAACTCAAGCGGAAGATGCCACTGTTCATGGTTGGTTGGGTTGGTACGATTTCTGTTTAAGTGGAGAGAGTTTTATTTCTACTATGCCAGGCTCACAGTTACATCCAGATTTGTGGAGCCATATTTATTTGCCCTTGGAAAACCCTATTGATTTAAAATCTGGTGATAAAATCCAATTTGATCTTTCTATGTCTAACAAATTAGCTCCTGATGGACCAATTTGGCGATGGAAAACTACCCTTAATGGTAAATTGCTGTTTGATCAATGTACCTTTAAGGCTATGCCTTTATCTGACCAAATATTAAATAAATTGGCTCACTAAAGGAAGCATGCTTGGTTGTAAGATACCCTTGAATTCTATTTAGTGAATAGGCACATAGTCCAGTGATGTTTATTGAGTTTCTCCCATAATTTTAATATTCATGGGGGGGATAGTATGAAACGAACAGTAAAAAGTGAAATAAGGATTAAACTTAATAAAAAGAAAGGAGCAACTTCGTCAATTTATTAAAAGTGAAACGTCCAAAGCCAGTGAAATTACCCCGACAAGAGTCTTCTTTTGAGTGATTTAGGAAAGCCTCTGATGGTCTCATATCGGAGAACTTAGGTTCAACTAAAAGAAGCATTCTGTGCTGCAAGGTTCCCGGGCCGGTTAATTTTTCGATAAACACCCAGTCACATCTGAACTTGTAAATTTATGAGTAATAGTAATAGTAATAGTAATAGTAATAATAGTAATACAGGGCTGAAATATCCTGAAGTGCCGGCACTAAAAACAACAGCGCCGGAGTTGCTTTGCAGCAAAATGTATTGCTGCAAAGTTAGGTTAAATTTCTGCTGCAAGGTTCCGGTTAAGAATGTGCTGCAAGGTTCCCGGGTCGGTTAATTTTTCGATAAGCACCCAGTCACATGTGACCATATAAATTTATGACTTAATAATAATAATAATAATAATAATTGTAATACAGGGCTGAAATATCTTGAAGTGTCGGCACTAAAAACAACAGCGCCGGAGTTGCTTTGCAGCAATGGCAATGGCAAAAAAGGTCGATTGTCGACTTTTACTATAGAATTTTGAATGTTGTTACAATTTATAAAATAGCTATACAGCTCTATCTTTATATTCTCATAGTATTGTATGGCTATCGGTTAAATTTCCGATAAGCACCTGGTCATAAGTGAAAATTCAAATTTATGACTTATACAAATTCTAGAAAATAATTGTTGAATTGAAACTGCTGAGAGACACTCAAATAAATGAAAATTAGTTTTAATTAAGAGGAATTATTTTCTAGAATTAATGTAATAAATTGAAAACAATAAATATTTATAGAGAAACAAGGAAGCTAAAACTAAATCCAATTTAAAACTAATTATACCTAATTTTTTCACAGCGCCGGCGTTGCCTTGCACCAATGGCAATGGCAATATTGAAATCACTTCCATCCGAAATACGAATTATTTTTTTGTTCTTGACTATAGAATTCTTAAAAAACGAAAACAGAAGTGTAATACTTTAAAAGCCTTCTGCAATAGTCGTTTAAACACACTAAAGCCTCTCTAAGGCTAGTTTTCTGAATGAACATCAACATTTATCATGAATTTTTAAAAGACTCTCCAGACCCATTTAAAAAAGAAAATTCTCACTTTTAAAACCAATGTTATAACTTCCTTAATTAACTAATTAACTAATTAACTAATTAACTAATTAACTAATTAACTAATTAACTAATTAACTAATTAACTAATTAACTAATTAACTAATTAACTAATTAACTAACTAACTAACTAACTAACTAACTAACTAACTAACTAACTAACTAACTAACTAACTAACTAACTAACTAACTAACTAACTAACTAACTAACTAACTAACTAACTAACTAACTAACTAACTAACTAACTAACTAACTAACTAACTAACTAACTAACTAACTAACTAACTAACTAACTAACTAACTAACTAACTAACTAACTAACTAACTAACTAACTAACTAACTAACTAACTAACTAACTAACTAACTAACTAACTAACTAACTAACTAACTAATTAACTAATTAATATTAACCAGTAGGAGATTCAATGAGTTATAATATGAAAGAAAGCGCTACTATAAATTTAAAGCATCTTAAAGACCATGAGCTTTTAACACAAACTTTAGATCTTGTGCAAAAAGAGCGACACTTGCTTACCCAAGTTCTCCATCACCTTAAGGAAGTAGAACGGCGCAGGTTGTTTTCGGACCTTGGATATCAAAGTTTATTTGAATATGCAGTTAAAGAACTCAAATATAGCGAGGGCCAAGTCGGCAGAAGAATACAAGCGATGAGGCTTTTAAAGGAACTTCCAGAAATCGAAAAGAAAATAGAATCAGGAGCCTTAAGTTTAACCAATATCTCTCAAGCTCAAGCCTATTTTAGGGAAGTTAAAAAATCCGCAAAATCCATAAAATCCGCAACGACTAAAACAGAATCAAATAAAATATTTAAAGCTAGCGACAAAGTAAAAATACTAGAAAATTTAGAAAATAAATCTAGTCGCGAGGGACAAAAAATACTTTTACAAATGTTACCAGAAATCACCTTACCAAAAGAAAAAGAACGCATACTTTCTGATAATCATACAGAAATCAGATTTGTTGTAAATCAAGAGTTAAAAAATAGGCTTGCTGAACTAAGATCCTTATTGGGTGCAAAGGGTGCCACGATGAACATGGCGGAACTTATCGAATATATGACTAAAACCAGTATCGAAGCGATAAAAATTAAAAAGTTCGGAAAGAAGCGGGTCTTAAACGAACAATCACAAAATAAAGTAGATAGAATTATAGAAGTGCAAAGACATTTAGAAGAAGAAAACAACAATTCCTTATTTGAATACCAAAACAAGGATTCAAAAACAAAGTCGGAACTGCCCTATGGTGCAATCACTAATAGAAAAAATATTAAAAATAACTTACAGTTAAAGAAAATTTTCTTTTACAGCAAACAAACCAAATTTAAAATACAACAAAATGAAATAGCGCCGGAGTTGCATTGCAGTATGAACGCTACTGCTAAGAATAATAATAGTTTTAAATATATCGATGAAGTTGAGTTAGAAAAGAAACCAACAGCGCCGGAGTTACAATGCAGTATGAACATATCAGCTATGAACAATAAATGTCTTACATATATCGATGAAGTTGAGTTAGTAAAGAAACCAACTGCGCCGGAGTTGCAATGCAGTATGAACGCTACAGCTAAGAACAATAATAGTTTTAAATATATCGATGAAGTTGAGTTAGAAAAGAAACCAACAGCACCGGAGTTACAATGCAGTATGAACATATCAGCTAAGAACTATAATAGTTTTAAATATATCGATGACGCTGAGTCAGAAAAGAAGCCAACAGCGCCGGAGTTACAATGCAGTATGAACATATCAGCTATGAACAATAAATGTCTTACATATATCGATGAAGTTGAGTTAGTAAAGAAACCAACTGCGCCGGAGTTCATTTGCAACAAAATAGATAAAACTATGAAAGATCCGAAAGCTCCATTTGGATTTACAAATCATAGATTTAGAGAATTAACAAGCAAACCAAAACGAACTGAAAATCCAACTAATAGATCAACAAATAGTAGATACATTTCAAAATTATTGATGTATCAAATTTGGCAGAGAGACCAAGGGCAATGTCAAAAGTGCGGTGGTCAAAGTTTTTTAAATGTTGATCACATTCAGCCTATAGCTTTAGGTGGAGAATCCAAGTTAGATAATTTAAGGTTGTTATGTTTTAACTGTAATCAGCGACAGGCTATAAATGTATTGGGGATAAATCGAATGGAAAGCTATTTATAAAAAAGACCCTGTTAAGAAATAAAAAATAATACAAAGAGTCAGGTAACTTTTTTAAGACAAGAGGCTTCAAATCTTCAATTTATTAATTATCAGTAAGCAGAACTGAGTTTGTAATGCACTAATACCAATTACATTAATTAATTAATTCCTATTCTTAATTTTCTGCAAGTATTATAAAATCAAGCTTTCTGTTTCCACAAAAGGAAAATTATTCTTGTAATTGGTATAACTACGAAAAAGTCGACCGACTGGATTTACATTTCCAGTGCAACTCCGCGACTAAATAAAAAGGTAACACTGTTGCAGTTCCTTTAGTCGCGAAACAATAAGGAGTTGCAAATGCATAAGCATTGCAGCGTGTTTTATGAAAATAGGCATCGCATTTCAGCATTTTTACAAGCTGATTTTCAATTTTAGAGATTTCTATATTCTTAGGTTTTGCTAAATCAACTTTTAACAGGGTAATAAAACGAAATTCCATTTGCAAAGTATACAGTGCAGACCAAAACACCATTTGAAGTGTTTTTTAACAAAAGGGTTGCACTGGTAATTTAAATCCAACCCGTCGCCCTCACTCTACTAAGTTTATAACTTATCTACTACGGAACGTCGCCCTGAAAGCCCTGAAACAATGCTGAAAAATAATACCAATTCTAGAAAATAAATCCCCTTATTAAAAACCAATTTTCCTTATTTTAAGCCTTTCTCAGTAGTTTCAATTCAACAATTATTTTCTAGAGTTGGTATTTATACCAATTACATTAATTAATTCCTATTCTTAATTCTCTGCAAGTATTATAAAAGCAAGGTTACTGCTTCCAAAAAAGGGGAAATATTTCTTGACACGAAATGCTGCTAAAAATTTGAAGTTTACATGAAAAGATTCCAGTGAAAAATATAACTACTAATGAAAAAAAATCGGACGGCTCACTAGTAGTGGGCGTAGAGGTGGAGACCTTTTTGGCGGAGTAATGTAACCGCTCTATTGAAAACCCATGATCCAAATAAAATTGCGATAAAGGCGAATGCGAGGGCGTAAATTAAGGGCTCCAAAGTTAAATGTTTTATGTTAATGGCATTGCGACAAGTGATTAAAAAATAACTAAAGGGCTGAAATTGTAAAAATTGATTTAAGTTTAAATCAGAAAACAGCCCTAAAGGGAAATATACTCCTGACATTACTGATAACAAACCAGATATTTGACCCAACAATCCCTGTCCACGTCCCAAATAAAGAACAATGGCTGATGTTAACATACCCAAACCAAAAAAGCCGGGTATAAATAATAACAAATAAACTAGAGTCACTGACAAACTCATCCAAGATATACTTATTCCGAAAAATAATTTAGCAATGATGAGCATAACTAAAATATACAAAAAATCCTTTACTAATGTAGCAAGTACCAAATTAGTTAAGATTTTTTTTAAGGCTCCTGGCCAACAAATAAAATTTTCGACAATTCCATCGACAATAAGTCCCTTAATAATTCTTCCACCCCCACTGAAAGCTTGCAAAGGGACCATTAATAAGGCTTCACCTAAAATTACAAAACTAAAGTAATCGAGACCCATCCATTCCAAATCTTGGGAAAGATGTGGGGATAAAGCCTTAGATGTCATTTTGTAAATAAATAATCCTAATAGAAGAGATGCCAGTTCAGAAACCAAATACCAAGCTGAAGTATAGTGATTTTTAAACTCTTGTTTAAACAGCCATCGAATTAACTTAAACATTTGTATTCAAATCCTTTTAACGATTTATTCTCAGGTGAAGCGACAATAATACTTGCATGGAGACTGGATAATAACTCAGAGAGAAAATCTTGATTTTCTTGGTCCAAATGTAGGAAAGGCTCATCTAACAGAATAATTTGGGCTGGATAAAGCAATCCGAGGGCTAATGTTAAGAGTTTTTTCATTCCCATTGAACATTCACAAAAACGAGTTTCTAATGCCTGTTTAAAATTATTGAACCTAAGAAATTTGATAAACAATTCTTCACTTTGGTCCAAAGGCATTCTTAATTTTTTTATCACTTTTCATAGCTGTCCGGTTCGGAGCGTAGCATAAATTGAAAAAGGCCCGATTCTAGGGTATTTGAAGGTGGTTCGACTAAAAACTACTTTCCAAATACACACTGGAGATCAAGCCTTGGCCCAAAATACTGTTTTTCATCAAGTAATCAAGTTAATTCCTAGATCAGAGTTTCAATCATGCGTTTCAAAAAACAACGGCGACAAAGGAGTACGTTCCTTAGACTGCTGGACTTGGTTTGGATCTCTGCTCTTTGGTCAATTAACCGGACACGACAGCATCAGAGCCATTGAGCGTGTATTTTCTACTCAGGACGGTCAATTTAAAAACTTAGTTTAGCCCTGTTAGAAAAAGTACTTTGGCAGATGCTAACAAAAGTAGGCCTGTGAAGTACTTGAAGACCTTTTCAATACCTTTTAGGCAGGGCTTATCAAGTGGCACCATCAAAACACAAAAACCTTAAGTTAAAGGCGATAATGTCTTTGCCATGGACTCAACAACAGGTGAGTTGTGCTTGAGCCTTTGTCCCTGGGCTCAGTTCCACCATGGAAAGGGCGCTACAAAGCTTCACACAGCGATTGATGTTGCAAACCAAATGCCGCCTCGGTTTGCTGTTATCACACCTGGAAAGTCACGATATGGGGCTATTAAAAAATGAAGTTTCTTTTCCTCCCAAATCTACTGTAGTGGTTGATCGAGGCTATATTGATTGTTCATGGCTTAATGAACTCAGCTGAACAGGTGTATATTTTGTCCTGGAAGTCAAAGGCCAATATGAAGTTTAAGGTTGTTGAGAGTCGACCAACGAACCGGACACGAAATTTATAATAATGATCAAGTAATTTACCTAAAAAGTGCTGTTGGCAGTAAATACAAAAACCAAGCTCAGGCGTATTTCCTATAACTTCTGCCCTGACACAGGAAAGAGACGGCCGCTTTAATACCAACAGGTTTGATCTAGCAGTTCAGACAATTTGCTTGATCTTTATAAGGCACGGTGGAAAGTGGAACTTTTCTTTTAAAACTTTAAAGCAAAATTTAAAGATCAAAAAATTCCTTGGAACCACTGCTAATGCTGTGAAAGCTCAGATTTTAGTAGCGTTGATTTCATTTCTACTTTTACAGATCTTAAGGTTTAGTTTTAAGACAAGTATCTCAATCCCAGATCTAATGGCGGTTGTAGGCACATTACTCCTCTTAAAACAGCCACTGAAGGACCTTATAGGGGATCTACCTCGCGTAACCCGTCATCCGCCGGGACTTCAGCTTATGCTTTTTTAATAATTAAACCGGACAGCAATGATCACTTTTAAATTTTCAGCACCTGTTAATTGAGTAAAAAGTCCTCGTGATGAGGCACTCACATAATTCACTCTCGGAAGCTCTTCTTTATCCTGCTTATACCAATTAACAATCCCCGAATTGGGCGCCTGTAGCTGAGCTAACAATTTTAAAAAGCTTGTCTTTCCCGTCCCGTTATTCCCATATATAAACCATTTTTCACCAGTTAGAACAGTGAAGTTAAGATCCTCAAAAATTAGCTTACGACCATACAGAAGTCTTATGTTACGCATTTCTACTAAAGGTTTATTGTCCATTTGTATAATTGTCCCTAAAATAAAAACTGATGACAATACTCGACCACTATAAAAATAGGCAGGGCAAGTTTGATTTACCCATGCTCAAACTTCTAGATCAGCACAATTTACTAGGATATCTCTATTCACGGGAAAATGAACATCTCTGCTCACAGGGTGCTGAACTTTGCAAAAATAAATATCAATGGCAGCAAGCTCTTAATTTAGCCATTCTCAAAGAGGCGCAAGATATTAATCTAAAGGCACAAAACATGCGACTTCCTATTGTTTTTTTAAAGGGCACTGTATTGTTGAATTCTGTTTACACAGACTTAGGTGAGCGTTATTTATCGGATATGGATGTCTACATTAATACTGAAGACAAGCAACTCCTCTACACACTAATGAATGAAATGGGTTACAAACAGTATCCGGCTCCTCGTTGGGAACTTTGTGCACATAAAGATGATTTTTCAAAAACAAATGAGTCATTGGTCGATATGCATATAGATATTCATTATAATATTTTATTAGATATTCCTTTAAGTATAACATCGATAAGTCATTTCGTACTGCCTTCCCCTAGTTTAGAAATTTTATTTTTTCATTTAGTGACTCATCTTGGATATCAACATACCTACCTAAGATTAAATTGGTTAATTGATATATATTTACTTTCTGAAAAATATTTAAATCAAATTCAATGGAAAAAAGTTTACGATTTATTTTTAAAGTATCGCCTTCTCAATGATTTAAAAACTATACAATTTTTACTAAAGAAATATTTTGATTTGGAACTGCCTATAAATATTTTTATTAATAAATATGAATTTTTATTTTTAGAAAATGTCATGACTCCCGGCTTTCTTTTACAACCACAAAAAAATAAATTTCGTTACTACTTATTAAAACACTATCTTAAACCCAGTTTTATGGCCGCCATAAAATATGATATGTATTGGATATTAGCTAAAGTAAGAGGTGACCACTAAAGAAACTAATTAAGCGGCACTTTTGGCTTGGTGTTTTTCAACTATTTGATTAAAGAAAATTTTAAATTCATCTTTATCGTAAAAATAAATTCCTTCTGGCTCATTTTTACTCAGACGAGTGGCCTTATGTTTATCTGTTAATTTTAAAAAATCATTTATTATTAAATTCGATTCTTTTTGGCTCCATTTTTCACCCTCGGGCAATATGATAGCTAAAGAATAGGAGCTTAAAAGCATAATTCTAGCTCCTTTGAATCTAAAGGTGATGAATCCAGAAACATCCTTTACAAAAGATACCACTGTCGGCAAACCCTTTCTTTGCAATTCTTTATAGTAATTAAATAAATCAAATATAAGGGCTTTGTTAATATAGTGATCAGGAAAATTTACATTCATAGGGTCAAGAGGAATGTAAGTTTCAATTAGAGTTCTTCCAAAACTCGATACATGCTTACCCAATTGTCCTTCGGTTCTGTAAACCAAATATAATATTATAAGCAAAACACCCACTGATGAAAAAAGAGTCGACCACTTAAGTAAGGTCGAAACATCGTTAACAAGTATCCAACCTACATTGCTACACAATGCTCCCACTAAGAAAAATACAATGGCGACATGACTGTCATCCAATCCTACTTTTAATAGACGATGATGAATATGATCTTTATCTGCGGAAAAAGGGGAATTCCCAGAAATTATTCTTCGTAGAGTCGAAGTTGTCATATCTATTAGTGGCAATGAGAATATCATTAAATATCCTAAGATACTAAAATGCCACCCTCCTGAAATTGGCTTATGAGTCAAAAAGCTATAGGCCAAAGTTAATCCTATAAAATTGCTACCGACATCACCAAGATAAATGCTTGCAGGTTTTTTATTAAAATAGGCAAAGGCAAGCACACTACCTAGCAAAATATTCACACTCCCAGACAGTTCATTAGGTATTAGATAAATCGTCGGAATAACAGCTAAAAAATAAGCCGCCACTAAACCATCTAAACCATCTATAAAATTAATTGCGTTACAAAGTGAAACAATAAAAAACAATGTCAAAATAGAAGTTACAATGGGATGCTGATTCCACTGATGCCAAAGTATTATATCAAATTTTAAAGTTAAAAATAAAATAGCACTTAAAAACTGAAAAAGTAATTTGCTGCGAGCCGACAACTCTAAAAAATCGTCAATGACTCCACCAATAACAATAGGCAGTGAAATAATTAGAAAATCGAGTAAATTTTTGTCATCAAAATACCAAGCAGAGATAAAACATGTGAGTAGAATTCCCAAACCACCCAATTGAGGAACTGATTCTTCCTTAATACGCCTGAAACTTTTTTGTCCATAGACTTTTAAGTTACGACCTAGGTATATTAAAGTAAAAATCAGGACCAATCCTGTAATTATCGAAAAAAGTATTTCAATCATCAGCAACTTATCGGTAATATTAAGAAACAGTAAAATGAAAGAACTAAAAAGAATATTATTTGCATCCAACTCCTCTAGACATGCGTGGCGACATCGCTCAGACTTAGCTTTGACTGCCCTAAGGTCGGGCTATGAAGTTTATTTTATGTGTCCCACTGGTACAGAGGTTTCTATAATGCAATCTGTAGGTATACATCACGTACCTATAGAGCTTAATCGCAATGGAGTGAATATTTTCCGTGAATTGTGGACTCTCATTCAATTTTCACTCTCATTCAATTTTATCTCATTATGAGAAAAATCAAACCTGATATTTATCATGCCTTTACTATAAAAATGGTGATTTATGGTGGTATTTGTTGTCGAATCTTGCGAGTTAAAAAGTACATATTAACAATAACGGGACTTGGCTCACTTTTTTTAAATGATTCTCCACATTTTCTCAAATTACAAAAACTAGTTGGTTTTCTTTACCGCTGGATATTTGCATCTAAAAAATCAGTAGCTCTTTTCCAAAATGAAGAAGATAAAAAATATTTTGAAAAAAAGAACTGGATTGACCCTAAAAGAACATTAATTATCCCAGGAACAGGTGTGGATTGTAGCAAAATTGTACCCAGTTACTCCACTCGCAATGAGAAAACTCAAATACTCTATGCTGGAAGAATTATGAAAGATAAGGGGATCACTGAACTCATTAATGCCTGTGAAAATATTTTTCAGAAAAACGATAAACTAGTATTAAATATTTGTGGAGAGTTGGATATTGATAATCCCTCACGCTACTCAGATGAAGAGTGGAAAAAGTTGAGCTCATTGCCTTTTGTTAAATGTCATGGGTTCCAATCAAATATGAAAAGTTTTTTTGAACGAACAGACTTCGTGTGTCTTCCCTCTTATCGCGAGGGTTTGCCTTTATTTTTAATTGAGGCTGGAGCCTATGGCAAAGTCGCCATTACCACGGATGTACCTGGGTGCAATTCCATAATAGAAAATAATGTAAATGGTCTTATTGTTAAGGTCAAAGACAGCTCTGCTTTGCAATTGGCCATTGAAGCACTGATAGAACAACCTGAGTTAAGATACAAAATGGGAATGAAAGCTCGAAAGAAAATTGAAAATGAATACGATAGTCATATACTTTTAAATAAATACTTGGATATGTATAAATAAATTATTTTGGTGTTGCACTCTCGGAGCCACCTTCATCACCAAAATTGAATCCCAGACCAATGCCAACATATATAGTTCTTCCAGGACGAATGAATGCACTGATGTCTGCTTTTATAAACACATTCTTATTTATGTCTATTTTAGATCCCATAGCATAGTGCCAACCCCCTGACTGTAAATTATTTGTATCGACAAAATTAGCAGTGTTACGATGGTACTGTGTTAATCCAAAACCAAATCGCCAATAGAACTTCATGTCAGCGATATCAATATAGTTTTTAATACATAAATAGGCTCTTTGATTGAGTACACCCTCGGAACTAGCAAACAAATAGTTTCCCTCTATTCTAAAATAAGTAAAACCTTTATCAAGACTGTATAACACAGAAGGAAGAATTTCTGTCACACCTTCAAAATCTTTTGGCATGGATACGCCCGTAGTTGTTGAAAATTCCCAATGAGGACTCACTCCCCCTTCCGACAAATTTTCTTCCGCTTTTAAATTTAGAGGTACTAACAGTAATACAAATATATAAAATTTAAAAATCAAGTGAGACAAATAGCAAACTCCCTGCAAAAGCTCCTGCGGTATCGGCCACTAAATCTTTTTCAGTTACATGATCATCAGTAATTTCTTTTATAGCCCCCACGGAAAGGGTAAGAAAAAAGGAACCTAAAAAACTAGACCATCGACTGTAACCAGAGTTTTTTAATGAAATATATAGGCCCGCTGAAATTGCAGCACTTATTCCCGCGTGTACTTTCTGGTCATTAGCAAAATTTGCCCCTTGTGTAGACTGTCCATAAGTCGAAGGAGTCCAAATAATACAAAGCAAAAGTAGAGATAGTACATATAAACTTTTATATTTTCTTAACATAGCCTTAGAATATAATAACAAGAGATATAAAACCAATGAAGACCAGTATACAAATATTCTTATTATTTATTATTTGCTTGCCACAAGTCAGCTGGGCAAAGGGAAATAAAAGCAAGTTCGCAGTAACTACTTACTACTCCACTTATGATGATGTAAGTTTGAGTGATACTGAAAGCAAAGTAAAGCTCCCACCTAGTTTGGATGTCGAGCTAACATTAAGACTAATGTCTATCTTTAATATAGCTTTAACGGCAAAAAGATTTATTCATGATGAAAATTCACCGGTAAGTAGTTTATCTACTGAAAGACAATCTTTTGGTTTGGGTTTAAAGGTGGATTTACCAGGTATATTTTTTGTTGGCGGCAGTTCAAAATTTGCGAGTTTACGAGGAAAAAACTGGCCGGTGAACTCCTTTTTTTATGGGATTGTTCAACAAGTAGCTAGCGAAAATGCAAGTGGTTCCACAGATAAAGCCTTTGCCACTAGTTATGGATTAGGTATGGATGTTTTTTTATTTAATGAAATTGCTTATTTGTCCTTACACACAGGTGGATTTCAATTCGAAAATAATACCTTTTTTCAATTGTCTGGTGGATTAGGAGCAACCTTTTAAGTGAATTACCAAGATATTTCCTTACCATCACGGTAGTTACCACCAGAGGGTCCACGTTCATCAAGAGTTGCAGCCCATAAAATTCCTTGTATGCCTTCTTCAATACTGCGATGAGCATTCTCGCCACCCATATCAGTTTTGACCCATCCAGGGCAAACGGAATTGATTTTAATATTGTAGGACTGTACTTCATGAGCCATGACTTTGGTAAAAACATTGAGTGCCGCTTTTGAGGCCCTATATGCCGGCCAACCTTCATTCATGTTAGTTAATGACCCCATTCCTGAAGTGACGTTAACAATTCTACCATAATTCGTTTTAATCATTTGTGGTAAAACTCTTTTCATAAGCAAAAAAGGGGCAATACTATTTATCAAAAAACTTTCTTCCAACTGCTCTCTAGATGTATCGAAAGAGTCTCCCTCATCCAAAAAAACTCCAGCATTATTAATAAGAACATCCATCCTGTTAAATTGAGAAAGGCAATTATCAATTAACTTATTAATTTGTTCAGAATTGTGTAAATCACAATTGGCTGATGAGACTTGAAGGCCTTTTTCTTTTAATCTTAACTGAATCTCTGATAATTTTTTATTGTCTCTAGCTACCATTACAACATGAAAGCCCCTTTGTGCTAAGGCTTCACTGGTTCCTAAACCTAAACCTCTATTGGCTCCTGTAACTATGGCTATGGGTCTTTCCATTCGTGCTCCCTATTTTTTAATTTTTCTACCAAATGGCACTAGAGATTTATACTTCTTTACTTCTAACCATTGAATAAAAGATGACAAACTATTATCAGCAATATGTTGAATCATAATTCCGACTCCACTGTCCGCATCCTTACTTGACTTTTCTCTCACCCATAAAACTTTACCATAACCAGTTATTTTTGGACTGGGTGAAGCTAATTTGTTTTCAAAATCAAAACTCACTATTTGACCCTTTTCTGGGAATTTTTTTTTAATAGGAACAAAAAAACCACGTCGGCCAAATTGTATTTTACCACTATTTATTGCAGCATCTAATGTTTCCCATTTATTGTAATAATGGTGAATTGCCTTAGGACTGTGATCTGTCCCCCATAAAATATGTAAACTTAAAAGGGAATCTTTAATTGCAGTTCTAATGGCATTTGCATCAAAAGGTTTCGCAAAAAAACCATCAACACCCAATTCATAGAGTTCCGCTTCTGAAAAATCAGTAAAACCACTCATAACTAAAAATCTAGGATTTAAGGGATCGCGATTCTTGCATTTTTGTAAAAGCTCAATACCTGAACCATCTTTCATGCGAATATCTGAAATAACTAAATCAAAGTCACTGTCCTTCAATAAATTCCAGGCTTTATTGCCACTGGTAGCTGTTGTCACTAAAAACCCAAATATCTGAAATACCTCTTTTAGCGCTTTCAATAATTCTGGCTCATCATCAACAACTAGAATTCTTTTATTTTGTGGCTCCAAATTGCCCCCCGTTATCTATGATATTGAAAAACTTGAGTTTTTTAATGCTTTTAAATATTTTACATATTGAGTCATCACCTGATTTTTGCTAATTTTCTGTCTTTCGCACCCATTGTGGAGACGGGAGAAATAATGAGAAATTTAAAAATTGGAATTCTATTTTTGTTAACTTTAATTTCATGGAATTCATTTGCTAGCACTTTGCCTGAAAGCTGTGAGTGGAGCCTTAGCAATACACCATTTGGAGATCTCGCAAATGGACTCACTTACCGTGGCTATTTAGGGCAAAACCCACCAAGAACACCAGATGCAGAACTTGAAGCTATTAAATATTTGATAATGCATTGGGGTTTAAAAATTTATGCAGTCAAATCGGAGCAAGAGGCTGCTGAGCTTCACGATTTACAACTCCATCGAAATTTAACCAAAGAACAAAGAGCCGAGCTAGGAGATAGCCATTATATTAGTCCTCCAGAGGCCAGCGTTTTTATTGTTACTCAAGATGATCCTAAAAGTTACTTGGATTTTTATAATTATAAAGTTTCTGACAGAAATAAAGTAAATGAATTTTTTCATCAGTTAGCAGCTAAATCACAAGTGTTTTATTACAGTTTAGATGGAAACAAGGTGGTACTAAAATCTGATGAAGTTAAAAAGTTAGAAAATGTTTTCTATATGATGAACAACCCTGATGATCATTTCTTTTATGTACCAGGATGGTTTGCTCCTAAATTTAAAGGTGTTGAATCTATTAGTCGCTTTATGCTTTCTTCCCAAGGAGATGGCAAAGCTTCTAACCATTATAAGGATCTAAATAAATTATTAAGAAAATTCTATAAAGAAGGTGTGAGAATCACATTTAACCGTGCCATGGATGATGTTTTAATTCTTGCTGGAACTCAGGCACGGATTGGCCGCACTAATAAAGTATCAAAAAAAAGTGATGTAGAAAAGGAGTCTCCGCGCTTTAATAAAGCCAATCGCCAAACTTATCTGGATTTAATGGCAACTAATAATGCCTATTCTGTTGAAGTCTGGGATGGAGATCCCAATGATCCAAAAACAAAACTTATCGGTGGTACATTTGGCAAAATGGTGGGTTCTACTCTAAAAGTAGATAGTTTGGCTTATATCAGCATGAAAAAAGTTAGAAATTACAATCAAGATAAAAAACCTCTTTTCATTGTTGGTGAAGGACTTTTGCTCACGGAAGATATGGCAAAAATAAAATCTGAAGAATTATTACAGAGAGCTAGAGAACAAGGCCTTTCCGAAGAAAAAATTGCTCAAAATATGAGTTACTATTTACCAAAGCCTTCTTATGTTTGGGAAGATTCCAGAAAAGATCAAACAGGTCCCGATGGCAAATTGGAGTATTTAACTGATAAAGAAGGTGATATTCTAGAAGTTCCTAGAGGAGAGTTTGCGGACGTCGCAAATTTAGCTCTTTACCATGTTCTTAAGGCACAAGGAATCGATTTAACAGATGTTGGAATGGTGACTCCCAAAAGCTACACTTTGTTTAAAGCTAGATATGTTCCTCTAGCTGAAGCCATCCAATTATTTAATGAACAGCAGCAGGCTTTTGGCCATAGAGAGATTTTATTTCCACAACCTAATGAAATTTTTAGGCCCGATGGATTTAGTGATAAAGAGTATGCCACAATCATGAGTAGAGCAAAATAATTAATTCATTGCCGATGAAGAAATTAAATATTACTGTTAATTATGTCGGTAAAAAATTTAGATATTAAAACTGTGAACGGATTTGGCGAAGAGTGGAATCGTTTTCAACAAAACGAACTCAGCCCTACTGAATTTAATGAACTTTGTGAACGTTATTTCCAAATTTTCCCGTGGAAAACTTTAAAAGAAGAGGCCCAGGGATTTGACTTGGGTTGTGGTAGTGGGCGTTTTGCTAAATTTGTGGCCCCTAAGGTCAGTCAACTTTATTGCATTGATGCCAGTGAAAAAGCCTTAAGTGTTTCTAAAATCACATTAAAAGATCAAAGTAACTGCGAATTCATTCTTTCTTCCGTGGATGAAATTCCATTAAAAAAAGAGAGCATGGATTTTGGTTATTCCTTGGGTGTATTGCACCATATCCCTAATACCCAAGAGGGAATTCAACATTGTGTTAATTTGCTAAAACCTGGTGCTCCCTTTCTTTTGTACCTTTATTATTCTTTTGATAATCGACCATGGTGGTTTAAATTAATTTGGCAAACTTCTGAGGTGGTAAGAAAGTTAGTTTCCTCTATGCCCTTTAGTCTGCGAAAAAGAGTTACTGATATAATTGCTCTTTGTGTATACTTACCTTTAGCAAAAACTGCTAAAATTCTAGAGAAACTTGGGTGCTCTGTAGATAATCTTCCTCTTTCCGCTTATCGTCACAATAGCTTTTATACTATGCGAACAGACTCTTTGGATCGATTTGGCACAGGCTTAGAACAGAGATTTAGCAAAGAAGAAATTGCAAAAATGATGACTCAAGCAGGGCTAGAAAAAATTGAATTTAGCAATAACATACCCTATTGGGTTGCCATTGGATTTAAAAAATCATGAAAGTGATTCACATCATTGTGAGCTTGGACACCGGTGGTGCGGAGACTATGCTCATAAAATTGATAGAAAATAGTCCACCCACATTACAACATTTGGTCCTTACATTTAGACCCCACTCACCAAGAGCCCTTAAGCTTATTGAAAATGGTTATAATATAACTAAAGTTAGTTTTTGGAAGATGATTAAGACAATTAAAACTGAAAAACCGGATATCCTGATGGGTTGGCTTTTTCATGGCTGCTTTCTCTCTGCCTTTGTTAAATTAATTTTTGGTTTTAAAACAAAAGTCATTTGGAATATCCGCTATTCTGAATTTCCAAAATCAAATTTCCGCAATATATTAATAGTTCGTGTTCTTAAAATAATCTCTCATTTAGTCGACGGCATTATTTATAATTCATATGCGGGAAAAAAAGTCCATGAAGATATGGGGTACAATCCAAAAAACTCAAAAGTTATTTACAATGGATTCAATTTAGATTTATTCACTTCCAATGTTAATACACAGATTCAATTTAAAAAAGACCATCAGTTGCCGGAAAACTCGTTTTTGTTTGGAATGGTAGGGCGTTTTGATAAATTAAAAAATCAAATTCAATTCATCAACTATGCAAAAGAATTTTTAAGTTCAATCAAAGAAGAAAATAGAAACATTTATTTTGTATTTATAGGTAAGAACATGGATAAAACAAATAAAGTGATACAAAATCTATTAATTGATTTTGAATTTGAAAATCGTTTTATCCTTTTAGGTGAACAAAAAAATTTACAAAAATTCTACCCTTGTTTTGATGTTCACTGCCTGTATTCAACAACAGAAGGCTTTCCCAATGTTATTGGTGAATCTATGGCTTGCGAAGTGCCCTGCATAGCTAGTGATGTGGGTGATGTTAAAAGAATTATTGGCGACACGGGCTGGGTGGTCCCTATAAATGACAAAAATCAATTGTTTTTTGCTTTTAATCAAGCTTATGAAGCCAATTTAGAAACGCGTAAGGAATTGGGTCAACAAGCCAGACAAAAAATTATTGATAATTATAGTTTAAGAAATGTAATACAAGAATACAGTTTATTTTTAGAATCCCAGTAAAGATTGTTTGAACTTTTCATCCAAAACTTTAGGACCAATGTAAACAGATAATAAATTATAACTAAAATCTGGAGAGCTAATAAATACTTTAGAGTTTTCACCTTTAGGGTTGCGAAGCTCTACTCCATCTTTCTTGTAGGTAATTTCCATAATATCGCCAATCTTCATGCCCGTTAAAGCATCTAAAAACTGTCGGAAAGAGGACTCTGTAATTTTGCAATTTTTCTGACAGCTGTGTTCGTAGGCTTTTTGCCAGCCTTCCACCAATTGCCCTTTTGTAATAGTATAAGTGAATCTCAAATACATATGCTTAGTTTCTGGACTGTTTAATATTTCTTCAGCACTTTTATATTTTTTATCTGTATAAAAACCAATTTTATACACCTTGGCGGTAAAACCCATTTTACTACCAATGCGGAAGCCTTGGCCCTGCATAATAAGGTTTTTTCCATCCACATTTATTGTTTCTGGTAAGGGTTCTTCGATAGCCATTTTTTTTTGTGCCGAACCACAAGATAAAATTAAAAGTGAAAAAACAGTTAAAATATAAAATCTCATTGAACTTACCCCTGCTAGAAATAGAATAATGGTGACTTATAAAGTGCTGCTTGTCAAAATTAGTAAGCTAAAAACGGAGATTTAAATGAAAATAATGCTATTTTTAATTGTTTTATTCAGCTTTAATCCAATTTGGGCCTTTAAGGGGTTTGTTTATGAAATAGGCTCCAATAGGAAAAATGTTCTCTTTAACATAGAAAGAGTTAATACAATTAATGGCGACAATGAATATTTGTCTTTAAAGTTTATTGATCCCCAAGGCAAAATCGCTGTTACAGAAGAAGCTTTTTTTGAAAAAGATCAACTTGTAAAATATTTGGTTAATTATCACAGGCGAAATGAACAAGGAGAGATTTCTGTAAAAGATGGAAAAGTTTACTTTCATTATACAGAAAATGGAAAAACAAAAAATAGCGAAGAAAAATGGGTATACAATTTTATAGTTGGGCTTTCTATGAAAAAGTATATAACTAAACATTGGCAAGATCTGGTCGATGGAAAAACACTGAAAGTCCGTTTTGGTGTTGATTATAGGAGAGACACAGTTGGCTTTTCTCTTTTTAGATTGAAAGATGAAGAAAAAGAAACTGGAATTATGACTGTAAAAATGGAACCCTCTAGTTTTATAATTGCTGCTATTGTAGACCCTATAATTTTTAATTTTGATATGAAAACTAAAGAATTGATTTCATTTGTTGGTCGCACAAAACCTAAACAGCTTGTAAACGGAAAATGGAAAGATCTTGATGGCGAAACTCTGTACATTTGGGAATAATTTAAAGAAATATACTTCCTGCAATATTATACATTAGAGTGAGAGAAATCCTGTCGTCCTTTCGCTCATCACCAAAGTGCATTTGTTGTATTTCATAACTGGCAGTAAGATTAACAGATTTATTTAAAGTTTTTATCCCCATGTTTACGCCTGTAATAGATATTTTTTGCTCTTCGTCTAAGTATGGCTGGAATTCTTTTTCTGAAATAGTTTTGTACAATGCACCCAGAGTCATCGTGTTAAACATGGAGTCACTCATTGAAAACTCCTTTTCTAATATTAAACCCAAATTTAATTTTTCTCCATAACTAGTCACATTCCCACTATTTTGATTTAAAATCTGTGGACCTCGAGTGGCAGACAACTCTACTAACCATGCATCACCGTCCATTCTTTGAGAAAACCCGAGACCCATAGAGGCTTCTATCCATTTAGTCTCGGGATTAGAGGTCCCCTTTTCTGTAACATGATCCGCTGAAGCCCCTACATAAAACCATTCGCCAAATTTCATTCTAAGACCCAAGCCAAATTTGGATCTTTCCACCTCTGTAGGCAGTATTGAATTTTCTTGATTGATAATAAACTTTTCTTGACCAAATTTAAATCCGAAATCGGTAGACTCTAGTATAGCGAAAGCTAAATTCACAGTTGTGATGGCTTCACTATACTTGTCTGTGAAGCTTGGAGATGTTCCGATGGTTGTTTTATAGTTTAGGCTTGATTCAGGTTGATATTGTATTGCAAAACCACCTGAACCCCACATCAAAGCGGCATTGGTTTGCCCTCGACTACCACTCACTTCTAATTTACTTAAGTTACTAGAGGCCTCACCTTTTACTACATTTTGAGTGTAGCCAATATAGCTAGATCTAAAAGGTGCATACAGAGCTGCCGGATTTATTGTTAACTGATTATCAAACAGTGAAGGCTGTGCCACTTGAGCCTGAGTGTAGTCTAATGGATAAAAACAAAAAAGAGGGATCAGATAAATAACTTTCTTTTTTCTATAAGCCAAAAAGAAAAATAACAAACCTAATATAACTAGTATCCCAGAAGAGGGATAGGCTACAGCAAATACAAAGGGTGTTAGAATCCAACGTGTTATTTTTTTTAAGAGTGGTTTCTGACTAATGTAAAAAGCCATTTCAGGTGAATATTTGTAGTATATTTTTATAAACTTCCGACCCAAATAAGTAGATTTCAAAAATTGATCTCTAAATGCCTTTAATTTAACGACATGAGAATGTAAATAAGAACCATAGGCCGCTGTGGCAATAAAACAATGTACGTCTTTGTCTGACTCTGAAGATGAAACACAACTTTCATTAATTGAAACAGCATAGCTAGTTGCGGGACTGTTAAAATTTGCTACTGATTTATAGGTTTCATTGATTCTTGAGGTGGCATCAGTAAAACCGAAATCGCCTTGAGCTTGTCCTTGCTTTCTGATTTTAGGATTAGAGTAGATTCCAACCCTTAAACAACTCACACCTAAAGCTGTACACTGATCATCATAGGACATGATTGTCCTAGTATAATTTACTAAATCAACATAGCCATGACCGGCACCATATGTAGAACTGTCCCTTGGACCAAAACCCGTTTGATAGCGATCGTGCCCCAAACCCATATTATGACCCAATTCATGAGCCATCGTCGCACCCGCACATAGAAAAAGTTTTTGGCTATATCCATAATTTGCAGTAAAAGGTTCCGCACCCACCCAAGCCAACCCACAATAATCTGAAGTGTTGGTAACGAATTGCACTAAGTCTGCACCATGAGTAGCTCTTAAGGTTGGAACAATAGAAAGGTCATTACCTGCACAGTCTGCATGGCCAGGAGTAGTTACACAATTGAGGTCGGCCACGGCACTAGCACTCTCTGTATAATTGACTTGTGCTTGATGGACGATTCGCATGCGATAATTGGCACAACTGTCTTCTAGAGCTTGATTGGTGTAATCCATATGGCTCTCAATAACGGCTTCAGGATCGGTGGATGCCGCCGCTACATCATCAGTATAAACAACGAGGACATCAATAAAATTATCCGATGTGGCGTTCAGATGAATTTCCTTTGAAGAATCTTGATGAACACCTACTTTTTCTTTTTTCATTTTTTCTCTTAAAGAATCTAAGGCTTTTGAATGTTGGTAGGATTGACCTTCTGACTCTTCGTAGGAATAAACGGCATGCAGTTTGTCCCCTAAGGGCATTAGATTGTATTCTTTTCCCCCGGCCGATATTGTTCCGGAAATTCCTTGAGTAGTTGATATTAAGTGAGCCCGTCCGTAGTAATCACCTTGTACCTTTCCAGTTAAATGTATATGCCCTCTATCGTCCCAGTACTTTTTTTGGACTTTAACAATGATCTCTACCGAATTTTCTAAAGGTAAAATAAAACGTTCTTGATTCCAAACCCGTGAGGGGGGTTGGTCTAATTGACTGAACTGTAGTGTTTGTAATTGTGCTCGTTCCGAAAGTTTTGTTTTTCTTTGGAGGGTTTCCCCTGAGTAGTCTTGGCTTAAACTAGACAATTGATTTAAAGGTTTAAGGAGATAGGGCAATGAGTTTTGCGCCAAACTCCAATAAGGAGTAAAACAAATAAGTATTAATAATTTTTTCATATAATAAGGATATTTGATTCTGAATTGTATGTCTTGGTATTTTATCGATTGTGATTGAGGGATTAAATCTAAAGTAGAGTATTTAAAGAATTCGCTTAAAACTCGAGCTCATTAATTACATAACTCACTTCATCATCAGCCATACGAAAGTCATAATCCACATATATTTGAGATGGAAATCCTAGTTCTTTGTCATATTCTACATCCACGTGAGCAACTTTATTATCTATTTTCTTTTTAATAATTTCAAAAAGCTTTTCTATTGAAACCACTTGGTTATACTCATCAACACTTAAGGTTTCAAATGTTCCTATTGGTGATATTTTTTGAACTTGAGTAATTTGCCCATTTTCACCTACACTGACTCGTGTTTCTGCGAACTCTTCCAAACAAAAACAGCTTCGAGAGTAAGAGTAAATGTAGGATTGTCCTTCTGAGTTTTCCTGCCATATTTTGAAGTTTTTTTCATAGTTAATACGAAAGACTTCGCTGCTATCCACTGTCGTTTGAGACCCCCCCTGCTGACAAGCCGTCAAGATTAAGGAGCTAACTATTAATATGGTTTTTATTGTAGCCGTTATTTGCATAACTAGAGTTATTGCAAACTGAAAGCCAACTTGGATGATACCTTGCTAATTTTATTGTGTAATTTCAGTAGTTTACGAATGATAAATAAAATAGCTCTAAAGTTAACTGTAAAATATTTTTACACGTGCTATCACTCAATGACGCAAATCAAATCGACGAAGTCAGGAAAAAGTGTGCCTGACGCCATCATCAAGCGTCTGGCGAAATCACTTCTTAATGCTTATCCAATGTAGCGTTGAGTTCTTGAATTTTAGTATCAATATCAGCTTTACGATTTTCGAACCTTGGATAGTTGCGAGCGTTTCCCAAAATCTTAATCACATAGGGAACCATGAAGCTTAATATGAATGATTTTTGGTTTACACTATCATTACTTTCTGCATAGATGGTGCTATCGAAATCACCACTTAGAAGCATTTCAATAAGATCCGGATCAACTAATTCGTAGATCATCTCACCTTGAGGTGAGATATAATCTTTGTTCTCGAGGTTCATTTCTGCACTCAATCCCTTTTCTTTACAGAACACTTCTATATCTTTAGGAAGTTTTTTTATAACAAAGGTCTTTGTTGAGACACCGTCCCAACAGCGTATATTAATATCATAATTTATAATGCTTACTGTTTCAGGTATATTCGTTCGCGCTTCTACGCTTACATTAAGGGAAGTAAGCATGGCCAAAGCAATTATTATTTTATTCATCTGTAGCTCTCCTTTAATTGTCACCAAACTGTATATAGTATGATCAGTAAAATATTACATATACCTAGTTTGGGGCGTATTCATTAGCAACTTCTACAAAAACTGTACCAACCTGCTATTGAAAATGTTCCCGCGAAGATTCACGCGCAGGTTCCCGGTTTAAACTCGCATTTTTTCATTTATATGAACCACTGTCGACTTGAAGTCGACGGTTTCCTTAGACGACTAGAAGTCCGATAGATACGCGCGCGACGTACGCTATTTAGTCGTTCTCAATTTCTAAAGCGACTTGTTAAGCAAGATAGAGACAGAGACCAATGGAGTAGCGCAAATGAGGTGTGGAGGGGTTAGGCCTTACAAGTTTTTATAGACATCCCTCGTAATGACAGCTGACTCTTAACTTTTTTTGACTTTTAGCAAAACCAGCCGATCGATATGTCTCGTCTAACAAGGAGGCCTTAAAGTTTTCTAACTGTACTTGATTCCCATTTAGTTGTCGACTGTTCCCGTAAACCACTGCACAAATATTGCCAATCTTTTCACTGAGATTCATCCAAGACGAAACCGCCTCACCCAAATAAGTTTTAACTGATTTACACTCATGATCTTTAATGTTTTGCAAATTTCCTATTTTAACTTCCGACAAAAGTTCTATGGTTTTAATCGCCTTTCTAACATTATAAAAACAACCTCCGTAATTATCACTAGTAGTTGTTAAATCATCATATAACTGTCCATGTTTTAGAATACCGTAATTCTTACCACAGGATTCACCATACTGATTTGTCATTCCAGGAGGTAATAAAGAGTAGATGACTTCAGCAAATGTATTGTGTGACAACAATGTGAGGCTCAAAAAACTTCCAAATATTAATTTTCTCATTATTTTCTTTCCTGTTTGATTTTATTAGACATTATTAAAAAATATACCACACAAATTAATGCGTTGCAACATTTAATTGATGATAACACACTATTTTTTTATATTTTAGCCAAAGACATTTTTTGAAAAATGCCATTGATGCTTCTTAAAATCTTGGAGAGATCGCTTGGAGAGATCGCTAATGGTTACATCAATGGTCTCTAGTACACTTTTCTTAGTTCGGTCCAGCCTGTCACATAGCGTGGTGATTTTAGATTGCGATTCATGGCCCATGCTTTGTTATTCACACCGCAAGCTGCCACTTTTAGTGTGCCCGATCCATCCCGTGCATTCACTCTATCCATGCACTTCATTAGGCTGTCGGATTTAACGTCATCCGGGAGATCAAATAAACTCATTTGTGCCTGATTGCGATCTATAATGTGAGAAAGTCGGACACCCGCTTTTTTGTACTCATAGCCTGCTCGATAAAGTTTATCTAAAACCTCCATAGCATATTTTATCACTTTGCGAGTATCGGATGTTCCAGATAACATTTTTTGCTCCTCGATAGCATAGTACTGAGGAACATTCTTAAAGGGAGATGTGCGCATGTAAACTTCTACAGCAAAGCAAACTGATTTTTGCTTGCGCAATTTTTCACAAGCGGAAGAGACGTAGTTGGCCACAGCCTCTCGCAAAGCTTGCAATTCAAAAACAGGAGTGCCAAAAGTGCGGCTGCAGTTGATTTGTTTTTTATTTGAATTTTCTAACTTTAATTCGAAACGCGGGTAAGCTTGCAGTTCTTCTTTGATTTGCAAGCCTACTTTAGTAAATATCTTTTTAATTAACTTGTCGTTTTTATAATCGCGAAACTCTTTTGCATTGCGAATATTTAGAGACCTGAGTTTTCTAGCATTGGCTCGCCCCACTCCCCAAAGATCTTCTACTTCGGTTTTAGCGAGCGCAATATCCTGTAAACGTGGATCGAGTAAGCACACAACGCCCTTTGCTTTGTCTGATTTTTTAGCTATGTGATTGGCCACCTTAGCTAAGGTTTTTGTTGGACCCAAACCTATGCTAACGGGAATGCCCGTGTTTTTTTCTACTGTTGCTTTTATTTTCCGCGCATACTCTTCCAGCCCCCAGGTTTCGAAACCTGTGAGATTTAAAAAGGCTTCATCGACGGAGTAGACCTCCAGCTCAGGAGTAAATTCCGACAAAGTTAACATCACGCGATCGGACATATTCGTATAAAGAGAAAAGTTCGAAGAAAAAACATGAACGCCGTGTTTTTCGCAAATATCCTTCACCTTAAAATAAGGCTCACCCATTTTTACACCTAGAGCTTTCAACTCCTTTGTGCGCGAAACAAAACAACCATCATTATTGCTTAGCACTCCCACCGGCTTATGGCGCAAGTCGGGACGAAACAACTGTTCACAGCTGCAAAAAAAAGCATTGCAATCCACTAAAGCAAATATTTTTTGCATTAAATAATTTCTCTTGCAATTGACGTTACAACACCAAAAACTACGAGATCCATTCCTTCAGTAATTAACAGATCTGTATAATCAGGATTTTCCGAACGTAAAAGGACGTGACCACCACGGTAAACAATGCGTTTACACAACATTTCTCCATCCAAACAAATTACGGCCACGCGCCCACTTATAACTTCGACAGAGCGATCCACAATAAGAACATCCCCCTCCATAATTAAAGGCTCCATGGAATTGCTGGCCGCAGTAAAAAAGAAAGTTGAGGCTTTGTTTTTAATAAAGCGACTATCCAGGGACTGGTACTTTTCGATGTGATCATCTGCAATGCCAAATAAGCCACAACTGACTTGAGCGGAAAATTGCGGAACCCAAAAAACATTTCCGTGAGGAGTTACCTCTGGTGGGCCCTGGGGCATATCTTCAGTAAATTCCCATTTTGCGGGCGGAATAACTTGTGGAGTTTGATATGGCTTATGGATATCGATGAGTAAGGCTGTTTGCATAATATGAGATATTATATACACCTACTTGTGGTCAAACCTTGCGGCAAATTGTTATTTTATTAACAAAACTAGACCTTAAGTCCTCCTTAATTTGTATAGAGATGGATCAGCCTAAACCGCTGCGTTATATCCAAAGCTAACTCATAGGATGTTACTTTTTAATAAATTTTGAGATTTAGTAGGCTTGTTTGAGTCGAAATTCAATAGAATTAGATTAAAAACTGGAATTTTTTTTGATAATCTTTTTGAAGTGCAAAAATATATAAACTCACAGGGAGTGACCTATTTGCTTTTCAGTTCAGGTCGATAAAGACCTAAAAAAATTGGCAAAAAGATTTAATGCGGAGATTTCGGATTCGGCTTTTGAAAACCTTAAGTCTTTGCAAAATTATGAAAAGTCTGCGGATATAGAAATATTGAAAAAACAATTGGGCTTAAAGCGAAAACCTCGCACTTCACTTTTTAAAGAAGCGGATCATAATGGTCGTATTTATCCCAATGGCATTGCTCCCGTCATTGTTTGGGAAAATAGAAATCGTGTGATCAAACCCATGCGCTACAGAGTACGACCTGCTGGCTCCAAAGAAGAAATTCCAACGCAGTACAATGTTTTTAATGCCCGCTTAGACAGCTTAGAAAAACGCAAAACATGGAAATCTTTGTTTATGAAACAACATGCCCTTTTCCCTTTTGTAAAATTCTACGAATGGGTTGAAGATGAGGGGGGTCGAAAACAGTTAATTGTTTTCCAGCCTGAAAAAAAAGAAATTATGTGGGCTCCTGCTCTTTTTGATACCTGGACCTCGAAAGATGGACTTGTACACTTTGACTCTTTTGCCTTGATCACTGACGATCCCCCACCAGAAGTTGCTGCTCAAGGGCATGATCGTTGCCCTGTTTTTTTGAAAGAGTCCAACATTGATTCCTGGCTACAACCAGAGCATCTCAACAAAGAAAATGCCTACCTACTTTTAAAAAACTTAGAACCCGTCTATTTTAAACATTCACTGGCTAGTTAAAGCTGTAGCATTTGAATATGAATTTTTTTAAATTTATTTTAAAAAGTTGATTGCCAAGTTATATTGGTGCCAAGAGCTGTGCTGGATTGTTTTGTGGCCTTAGTTTCTATGTCGCTATTTTGAAACCAAAAATTTAAGCCCAGATTTTGGCTCATAAGTTTTTGCATAAGACCGAGATCTAATTGATAAGTACTTCCAGAAACGAATTCTATATTATCTTGTGTGGTCCCAAGTAAGTAATTGTATGTGAGAGCTGATACAACTTGGGTATTCCAGAGTGAAAATAAATCTATATTCAATTGAGCACTCACTAGAGGGTGAGATACAGAATCTACTTGAATTGTACCAGACTCTGAATTTAATATTGGAGTTTGCTTATAAGACAAACCACCTCTTAAACTCAAAAAATTAAAGGCTGGATACTCAAGATCTATACCCAACTTAAATAGACTTGCACTTGAAGTTTGATAGCTTTCGGATTCAAGTTCGCCTATGTAATGAATCTTTACTTGATTATAAAGTAAATGCTTAAAGTCTAAGTCTAATTGATAATTTAAATTGGAAGCACGGGAGGCTTTACTTAAATTGGACAATTGTGTAGCACTGATGAATCGATAAAACATTCCTCCAGAAACAGTGCTGCCAAATTCAAAATCTTTTTTTGGTTCAATGATTTTTTCAACGGGGCTTTTTATTTCTGGATGCGAAGCTGGCTCCCGCTCTTTTTTGTTTTCTTTTTTATTATTGTTTTCGCCTTGAGTCGGTGTGAGATTTTGCAAGCTTTGAGATCTATATAAATTTTCTGACGCAGCTATATTTCCATTATACACAGTGGAATTAACATAAATATGATAATTCACTATTCCACCATCAGTTAGTTTTTGATTTTTGGGCAGCACTATCACTGGCACTAAAAGCTTGTGACCCGGTATGACTTTATTAGGGTCTTTTATTTCGGGATTTTTTTTAAGAATGGCAATTACAACTTCGTCCTCATTAACTACGCCAGATTTTACAAGGGCTGACTCACGAACTATTTTGTATATCCACTCGTCTTTTTTAACAACATAATTTTGCCACAAGGATTGATCGAGAATAGAGTCGGCCAATACACTTGGGCTGATTAAATTAAAAAAAAGTAGTGAAATTAGAAATCTCATTTAGATACTTATCGGTGCATTATATTGAGACGTTTAGATTTTTCCTTATACAATTCAATATACATACTGGATGTTAGTCCTGTTTAACGGCCTGTTTCCGAGTTTAACGGATAGATATATCTGTTACAAAAAGTTATAA
>JACKAN010000012.1 GCA_020635055.1 Pseudobdellovibrionaceae bacterium | reverse complement strand
TTCATTTCTGATAATGAGCCCTTCATTCGTCTTAAGCAATGAGCTTGTTGAGACAACGACGATGACCAGAAGACAGGGTATTGGGTTGGCAAACTGTGAAAGGGCACTCTCAGAACCAAATATATCACTGTCAAATGTTGCAAGATTTAGAAGGCTCAGCTCTGAAATTGGTAAATACAAATCTAATTTTTATAATCTAGCTGATCTCTTAAGTGATTTTTCAGGTGTGTATGAAGGTTACTCAATTCAGATTCACAATGAGAGATTATTTGAAATCTACCAAGCAGAAAAGGGGCCAAAGTTATTTGCTCTCGCAAGAAGAATTGGTAAAACTCCGAAAGATTTTGATAATTTTATAGAAACAGTCATTGTACTCCATAACATTGGTAAACCAATCGCCATGAAAGTGGGAGATTTGACTCGCCATCATGAGTTTACCCTTCCGATATTACTTGATGTTCTTGGTAATTTGGGCTGGTCTGATAGGGATATCCAACTGGCCAAGTCATTGGTGAGCCATAATGTTATTGGTAATTATATGAAGGGCAACAGTGATGTTTACAGGACACTAGCCAAATTGGATCATCTTGCAACTCAAAATAATATGGATTTAGATATTTTTACAGAATTACAAGTTTTTTTCTATAAAATAGATGCTGGGTCCTACCCCTATCTTCAAAACCTGTTTTTTGTAAAATCTGACAAGGGTATGGAATTTAAATCAGAGCGGATCAAGTTACTTATGAAACTAAGTAGAGGTAAAATTAGTGCCCGCATTAACTCTCATGAACCGGATGTATCAGCCCTCAGTCATCAGTTGACAATTCATCGTGAAAAACTCTTTGAAGAGTTATTTATGAAGCTTAATTTCTCAAGTTTTGAAGAATTTGAATCCAGATTATTTCGTCAAATTAAAAAGGTAAGTGATTACTTTTCTCAGGAGAGCCTCTGGCGAAAGCGTTTAATGGAAGTTTATAGATTAGAAGATTTAAAAGAAGAAAGAGTTGAAATTAAAATTCGAACTAAATATAAGTATCTAGAAAGCATACTCAATGAAGGATACAAAAATAAATCCAATGGCGGTATTGGCTCACTTCAGAATTCGTTTTCAGGAGATTTGCAAGATTTAATAAAAGCCTCTTTTTTAGGCCTTCCTCCTGAAGACGTTGCTGCCCTCCCAGCGGAAGTTCTTCCAGCTTTTGGTTTCCTAGCTCCTTCACCAGATGCTAAAACAATCAGTGGACTTGAAATTATTGAGGGGGTAGTAGCCAAAGATCGAATGCCCGAACAAGTTTCTGTTCATCTTCATGAGATTGGCGACATGAATATTGTATTAGATCCGCAAGATTACAAGGAGGCACTTTCCCTTTTTGCCGGAGACAGCATGAGTAGTTTACAGGATTATGTCAAAGCCAGAGTTCCTGAACAAGTGAAATATAACTCTCCAAATGGATGGGATCAAATTTATGTGCCATGGAAGTATCGAATGATTTTCCATAAATTAATTAAAAACTCAAATTACAATTGGTCCCCGAGAGGATGGGGTTGGGAGTTTAGCCTAGAAGGTGTACCTCAGTTATTTACTGAAGAAAAGAAGTTATCCGATCTTAAAAGAACATTTTCTATTTCCGGTTTAGGACCAGATCCAGAATATTTTGAAGTTCAAATCTGGAAGCCCGTCAAAAAAATTATTGCTATTGAGATTGGCCCCAAAGTAGAACTTTCAGAAAAGCTAAGGGCACTCTTAAAGCAAAAGGGAATTGAAATCCGCCAGGGCAAGTCGCACTGGTAGTGTTAACCTATATAGTTCCGAAGCTTTGATTCGCAGACTATATGTTTGCAGTAAGAATTAGATTAAGTTTATACAGAGGCTAATTCTTGAATGTGGCAAAATAATCACTCTTATTTAACTAACATAAACTTGTTTGTAGAAATTAAATTTCAAATACTCAGAGCCCTGTAGAGTATGCACAATTCTGGGGAGTCACATTGTACTTAATGTCTAGGTGGTAGATTTGAGAATGTTTAAGGGATCAGACCAATTTGTGGGTAAAAGTCAGTTGCGATGAGGCGCTTACGTTGAGATACTTATCTGGGTTATCTAAAATATTCTTATTCGCATCCACCTACAGCATAAACAGAATTATGATAAATTTTCTCTGGCTGACTGCCTCTTAATTTCCACAAATTTACATGTAATCCTTCCTGCCCGTAACCAATAGCATAAGGTTCCACATCTCCGTTAGAAGCCAAAAGAACTCCACTAAACTTGTTGTCAAAAAACATCGATGTACAATTTCGGATCGCAGGCTCTTTGTGACGACAGAAGGGATCTTTTTGTGAATCACAACACTCGAAATTTAAGTTACCGACAATACTCTTACCGTCTCCCTCTTCAAAAAAGTGAACATCTTTCCAATATTTACCTTCAAAATTTTTTATTCCCGTCTCCTGGCCTTCTAATTCTGTCCCTTTTCTAAAGACTCCAATAAATAAAATATAGCGTTTCTTCCCAGCTTGAAAAACCTTGATCTCACCACCAATATAACTTTTGTTAGGAAACTTGGAAACAATTTCCTTAGCTTCTCTTGATCCCCATTTTATTGCCTTACTATTATAACTCGACTTTGAGCACCCCTTCACAACCAAACCAATAGGAAGCTCAGCTGAAATATTTTTCTCTGGAGCAAATACCATAGAGCTCGTGAAGTCTTTCTTGCAAGCGTAGTCCGCTAAGGTATCTTTGCTCTTACCTTTATTTAACTCTCCACATGTAACCCCTGAATCAGTAATAAGCGTGAATTTCTTTCCAATAGATTCACTTAAATCTTCACTGCTATCTACAAGATATAAGGTACCGTCCTTTGATTTTTTGAAAATTGAAACTGAATCAGAATTAGCAGCAATACATGCTATCGAAAATAGAACAGAAAAAATGAAAGCAAAAAACCTCATAATACCCCCACAAAATATTTTAATATGGTAATATTATCCGTTCCCTTTGGGGATTCAATATAAAACCCAGGCATCACAAAAACTCTGCTTATTAAAATTTAATTTATAGGAATTATTTTTGCTTTAACCAGCAACAAGCTGCAAAAAAACCTTTTTAATCCAACCACTTTTACAAGGCCCATCATATGTTTTTCTAACAGGAACAATGGCACTTCCACCACCACAATCTATACCTTCTTCATTAATTAATACTCCATAATAACCAGAGTCATCATCACAAACTGTAACTAGAGTACCCGCCGGAATAATAGTTTTAAAAGAAGTAAGTCCATTTGAATCTTCTGTTATCAATACCGTCTCAGCCATAGTATAGCCAGATGCACCACAAGCGTCTAAGTCAGACTCACCACCCCATTGGACTTCACTTGTCGGATAAGCAAAAGCACCAGAACAAAATAATAACATGATTAGTCCCATAAAAACTCTCATTGAAAACCTCCTTTTTAAGTTGTTAAAAGCTGTTTTTAGCACGACGAATATTTTTTTAAAATAAATCGACTACAATTAATTTGGTTTTGTATATTGTTCAAAAATATGGGTGGCTATACCCCACAAAAAAGTTCCCAGGTTAAATTTATGAGGTGCAAGCGGTCTATGATATTTAGTCCAAACAACTTCTATTAAAAAAATACTCCTTAGCACTTTCATAAAGACTCTTTTTAGACAATTCGCTTTCAGAAAGACGACATTTCCATTCACCATGATACCATTTATAAATTACAGGTCTCACTAACTTTTCTTTGAAATTCCGTTTTATGAATATTTCCAAATCATAGAATGTGACATTCACAGGAATAGTTAATTCATATTCAATTGTTCCGGAAATTCCAAAACCTAAATTCGCTACAGAATTTACATATTTTTCTTCATAGATTTTAACTAATTTTAATTCATTTCCAACAACTATAAATATTTTCTTAAAAAATGTAGCACGAGATCCCCCATCTATAGGTTCACGTAGTGGCTCTAAACTTTCAAAGGCTTCAAAGATTAATGGCACTAACCCACGAGCCTCTTCACTCACTTTAACAGAAACACCAGGCAAATAGCGCTCAAACCCCTCCAGTGGAGCAGATATAGCCCCATTGGCATAGGCAATGTGATTTAAATAAACAAAAAATGATACAACCAAAAAGGATTTCATTTAAGAACTCCATGCTCCTTAATTTTAGCTGCCTTACTTTAATCCGATTAAACAAGTAGAAAAAATAAATATACTACTATTTCTTTATGCAATAAATGTACTAACATTGAAACTCAATCTATTACAGATAAATGTAACTCATACTCTTTATACTGCTAATTTTTGGTTTTTATAGTTTTTTAAAGTAGTACTTTGTCTAATCCATGACATTTTTTAACAGATGTTTGTAATTTGTTTTAAAATGTTGCATTAGTGTTGCGTATTCATATCAGTGGATCTATTTCTTATTGAGAAGGATTTTCATTTTCGTAATCCACCTTAAATTCTCATTATATTGCCAGAAACCAAAGAGAATTATAATAGTAATTTAATTAGAACTATGAGGTGAAATTATGACAAGAAGAAAACTTCTTAAAAATATGTTGCAATTGAGTTTACTGGCCAGCTTTTCTCAGGCCTTCTTTACTGGGATAGCAAAGGCCGCAGGAAAATGCTCAACATTGATTGATCTTACAGGCAAAAGTAAAGATCCAAATAATGCAAAGGCTGTTGCACAAGCTAAAGGCCTTCAATATGTTGCCGATATCGACAAAGCTGTTAAGGCCGGCACCACAAAACGCAAAGATAAAGATGATAAATGTGGCAACTGCCAGTTTTTTACTAAAACTGCTGAGGGTTGTGGAAAATGTATCCTTATTAATTTTGGTGAGATTACTGTTAATGAAAATGGCTGGTGTATATCTTGGACAAGAAAAATTTGAACAATAATGGAATATTAACATTATAAATTTAAAACAATAAAATCATTACTTTCAACATAATCCAGATTTTAGCTAGATTATGTTGGCTTTAAGGATTTAGACCAGCGATTGATCTTTTCTTTAAGCGACTCTGTAGTTCGCTCAAATTGTACACCATAACTTTTTTGTTGTTCACTCCAAACAATATGCCCGTTGACATCAATTTGTTCCTTACCGTCTGGGCTTGAGATCATCATAGTAACAATAGAACCCTTTTCAAGTAGAGCATCTGTATTCAACTGAACCCCACCCAAGGAGATACTGCTAACAGATCCAATGAGTTCTTTATCTCCAATTTTAACTTTGACTTCAGAATCAATTTTAAAACGTTGGTGTCTTCGACTTTCTTCTGGCAGTTGTGAACGCAAGTAATACAAAAACATCAAAGGCAGAGAAACAATTCCTAAAATAACAATAATATACCAAGCGCCTATTTCTCCTCCTGGTCCGGGAGTGCCTCCACCGCCATTTGACATATGACTATATAATTTTGCAACCATTCCACAACCACCACCACCGGCCAAACTTGAAGCGAGTTGACGATCTTCGTTAGTAAATGAATAATTAGGCTGACTCGTAGTAACTACAGAGGACTTAGCGAATTGAACTGCAGCTTGGGCATTGACTCTCGCTTCCGTTGCAAGCTTACTATTAAGTTGAGGTAATGTATCAGCCTGATTGAATACGATTTCTTTAACTTGATAACCTAACATTTCCGGAGACTCAACCAACATCATGGCTGCCACTCCCGATATAAAAGGCGCGGCCATAGATGTTCCAGAAGATGAGCCAAAACCTCCACCAGGAATCGTGCTTAAAATGAAAACACCAGGAGACCCTAAATCCACAGAGGAGTGACCAAAATTTGAAAAAGAAGCTAGATAATCTAAATCTGTAGTAGCAGCTACAGAAATAACATGTGGAACATTATAAGAGGAGGGATACATCGGCACATAGTCGTTATCCGTGCCCGCATTTCCAGCTGCTGCGACAAAAGTTACACCTTGTTCGTAAGAATAAACAATCGCTTCATGCAAAGCTCCGCTATAATTGGGCCCTCCCCATGAATTATTTAAAACTTTAGCCCCATTTTCAATGGCATAATATATGGCATTGATAGCATCGCTGGTTTTACCAACTCCTTCTGCGTCTAAAAATTTAAGAGGCATAATATTAATTTTGGATTCTTCAATTGAATTTGCAAAAATATCCTGTCCTACACTCAATACAATTCCAGCAACATGTGTTCCATGACCATCGTCATCTAACATATAACCTGAATTATGAACAAAATTCCAACCATTCACATCATCTATATATCCATTACCATCATCATCAATTCCATTATTTGGAATTTCATTTTGATTTACCCATACAGCATTAGAATCTGAAAAAACACTATGATTAATATCCAAACCCGTATCAATAATAGCTACTATAGGTTTAGTTTCATTTACACTCACTGACGCCCATACTTCGGTGACATGAATATCTGCCCCCGTGGTAAGATAGGGACTATTGGCCGACAAAGATCTTATCTCATCAGCAGTATATGTTTGCTCTAATCCGTGTAGATCTTTTTTGTTTACAAAATAATTGGGTTCAGCATATTCAACGTTGGGGTCCTTTCGAAGGTCAGAAATTAATTCTTCTACTGATTGCCCAGGCTTACCTGCAAAATGATACATTTTCATTTTAGAAAAAGAATTTTTTAAAACTAATTGATTTTGTCTCTGAGCTTTATTGAAAAACTGTTGAGTCTGCAAGGATTGTGGCGAACTTTTTAATTTAACAATAACTTCGCCTTGCACATATGATTGCGCATTCAATTGATGGGGAATAAGCCCAAAAATAAGCAAAGTTATGAGATTAAATAATGATACATTAACTTTAAGCACAAAGTCCCCTTATGCAATTATTCTATCTGACTTTTGTACTTATTTATGAGTAAAAAAGAGTACTTGTCCTATAAGGAGATTATTTTCTTGGCACAGAATTTGGCTTTCAAATTATTCATGCTGAGCGTTTCAACATGAAACGCCACCAAAACAACACGCCACCAAACTATTGTCTAAGTACTAGTGGATTCCTTTCGATTAGGGCTGCTTCTTTTTTCTCATCCAACCAATTTTTGAAAATATCATTAACTGATTGATCTCTAGCCTTTTCGAAATTCATTAAAGTGTCTGCTTTGGCTTCCAGGGGACTTTCTTTAAATGAGTTAAATTTTACTAGATAGTTTTGTCCATCCAGTTCAATAATTTCATTCATCCATTTATTCTTTTCACTAGCCAATTTAAATAATTTTTTAATTTCACCCTCTCCTAAGCCAGATAACTTTGGAATGTATTGACTATTTAAACTGAATTCACCGGTGTCTTGCCAGCTCAGATTATTTTGTTTTAACCATAAAGAAATAGCTTTTTCATTGCCCTCTTTTAGCCAATTTAAAACTTCAACTTTATGATCTTTAAGCTTTTTATCTAAAATTAACTCTTTTGCGACTTCTTTTTTTACATCCTCAAATGTCTTTGATGTAGCCTCTTTCTTTTCTTCCACTTTAATTAAGTGATAACCAAACTGAGATTTCACAGGTTCGCTAACAATATTTAGTTTCTGAGTAAAGGCAACATCTTCAAACTCGGGAACCATTCTGCCACGAGTAAAGTAACCCAGATCTCCCCCTTTACTTTTACTCCCAGGGTCGTCGCTCAATTCTTCTGCTAATTTAGCAAAATCTTCAGTTTCCGATCTCTTTTTAATTTCATTTATCTTTTTAAGGGCGTTTTCAATATCTTCAGGCTTAGATTCGTCAAATTTAACTAATATATGTCTGGCTTTAACTTGTTCCTGCTCCTCGTACTTATTTTTATTTGTAGTATAATAGTCTTTTAGTTCCTGATCATTTTGGGGATTAGAGCTAAAATCCAAAAGTTCTTTATCATTCACTTTTAGACTATTCCTTATTTGATTATCAGAAAATCTAACGAAGGCGACATTCAATTTATATTGCTCTAACTTTTTATTAAAATCCACGGCCATTTTACTTGGCGTCAATGACATTTCAAATTGCTTAATAATTTGCTTGTTAGCCAGATCTTTGCGAATTTCTTTTTCAAATTTCTCGGCAGTGATGTTCCTATATTTTAAATAGTTATCGTACCTTTCTCGGCGAAATCTCTCCTCTTCTTTAAAGGCTGGTACATCCATTATAAAGTCTCTCACTTCATCGTCAGAAGTGTACATGCCCAAACCATGTGCTGCTTGTGAGATCACTAGAGAGTTTATTAACTGTTCAAGAGCTTCATTTCGCAAATTGTCCATATACATTTGGCGCTGCGCAGCGGGAAGTGTGTCGAGTCCCGCACGGTATTGCTCTTGAAGTCGACTGTAAATCTCTCTATAATCAGAAAATAAAATTGGCTCTTTATTAACAATAGCAACAGGCCCACCGGGCGTAAGTCCCCCACCACCAGGTACATTGCTAAGAAAAACAAACACTAAACAGATACTCCCAAAAATAACATAGGCTAAAATATTTTTAGCTCTCCCAGGTTTGCGCAGTTTTTCAAACATATTTTTCTCCTTAAACTCCATACAATCGCTATTTTTCTTAAATTTTTCAAGGAGATCTGTTAATTTTAATATTATTTATACGGCGAGGATGCGTTGAACTACTTTACATTTGATCTTAAAAAACTGCTAATTATTCTAAGTTTAGTTTTTATACCTTTAGTAGTTATTAACATGGAGCATAATCCAGCTCAGAGACCTTGGTTTGTTAAACCCTTTATTTTTGTAAGCGGTTTTATAGAAAACATTTATTCGGGTTTCAGCTCAGGTGTCAGAGGTACAACTGCTCTTTATTTAAACCTTGTTGACATCAAAAAGAATAACCGACAATTGCAAATTGAAAACTCAGAGCTAAGTGCTCAATTAGGTACTCTTACCGAACTTAAACTTGAAAACCAAAGGCTCAATCAGCTTCTTAATTTCAAGGAAAACACAAAAATGAACCTTTTAACGGCAAAAGTCATTGGTAAGGACTTACTTATAGATCACAACACATTAACTATTAATCGTGGCACCTCTCATGGTGTTAAAGAGTTTATGGCTGTTATTACAATTGGTGGTGTTGTTGGATACATTGTACAACCCCAAGCCTATACTTCTCAAATACTATTGCTCACCGACCGCTACGCTTCCATAGATGCAATTGTACAAAGATCCCGCGCAAGAGGAATTATTGAAGGGTTAAATAAAGATGCCTGTCGATTAAATTATTTACAGCAAGATGATGATGTTAAAGAAGGTGATCGCATCGTTACTAGTGGCCTTAATAATATATTTCCTAAAGGCTTTACTATAGGCAATGTCACTAAGGTAGAAAAAAGTCGATATGATATCAGCCAAGAAGTCACAGTTACACCCTCTGTGAATCCTTTTACTTTGGAAGAGGTCTTTGTTGTTTTAAACTCCAATAAAGAAAATTTTCTACCTGAAGAATTAGAGAACAATGGGCAAAAAGAAAAAGCGGAAAACAAGGATTTATGACCTCACGTTATTTAATTCTTTCCAATTATTTTGGTTTTCTTGTTTTAACGATTGCCCTAACAAGTTTACAATGCTCACTTTGGTTGCAGTTTTTTGGTTACATCCCATCTCCCTACATGTGGATCCCCACTTTGGCATATTGGTCTATATTTCGTAGAGTCCATGAGGGCCTTTTCATGTGTTATATTTTGGTGATATCCACTATTGCACTTTCCTCAATACCCTTGAGCCTTTTTTTATTTTTGAATCTTCTTTGTTTTGCCTTAGCCCTATTAATAAAACAAAGAATATATTGGAATGGGCCTACCTATCTAATGCTAATCTCAGGAGTTATTTCTCTCGCCTTCCCCATCTTCCACTTCTTATTGTCGTGGATGCTAGAATCAAAACCCATCAGTGATCCTGAAATTCTTGATGGTATGTTGTCTGGTCTATTTACAGCCTTAGTTTCCCTTCCCCTCTATTATGTTTTTTCCAAAATAGATACTCTAACTCATAAAGAATTACCTACAGAGGCGGGAACCAGCAATTATGAGTAAATATATATCTAATACTGACAGTGAGGCCAAAGAATATCGGGGGCGTTTTAAATTTTTGTATTTTTGTGTGATGCTAGCTTCCTTCACTATATTAACACGCCTTTGGTATCTGCAAATCATCCAGGGACACGAATTAAGAGATTACTCAGAAAAAAATCGCGTAAAAGAAACAAAAATTGATGCTCCAAGAGGTTTTTTTCTCGACAGAAATGGCGAAATATTGGTCCAAAACCTGCCCGGCTTTTCTGTTACAATATCCCCTCAATACTCGACCAAATTGGAAGAGACTGCCAAGGCAGTTAGTGAAGTTCTAAATATTCCAGCAGATTCTATAATAAAATCTGTAAAAGTGAGTAAGTATAAAAATGGTCCGTTTCGTCCAGTACCTATAAAAGAAAATTTAGATTTAACTGAAGTATTTAAATTAAAACTGATTCGAATGAATCATCCCGGATTAAATATTCAGCAAAACATTTTAAGGAACTACCCTTTAAAAGAGAATGGGGCTCAGCTTTTTGGTTATGTAGGAGAAATCTCTAAGAACCAAATACAATTATTAAATACTAAATTTTCTGACACTCAATTTGAGCAGGGAGACATAATTGGTAAAAGCGGACTCGAAGAGGTCTGGGAAAGAAAGGTGCATGGTGAACCGGGAATCACTTTTGTAGAAGTAGATGCACGAGGGCGAGAAGCAACAACAGACACACCCTCTTTCCTGGGATTAAAGGCCTACAAAGCAAAACCGGGAAATAATTTAGTTTTAACAATTGATAAAGATATTCAGATTGCTGCTTATCAGGCTATGCAAAGAGATGATAAAATTGGTCCAAGGATTGGCAGCTTAGTAGCCATTAAAAATAATGGTGAAATTTTAGCTTGGGTCAACTCCCCTTCTTTTGATCCCAATGAATTTTCTAAAGGCATATCAAATGAAATTTGGGAGAAATTAATTAACGATCCCTTTAAACCTCTGCGAAACAAAATCATTCAAGATCACTATGCCCCTGGTTCTACATTTAAGCCCCTCATTGCTCTCGCTGCTTTACAAGAGAAAGTGATCACTCCAAGTACGATCGTATTTGCCCCTGGCTTTATTAAATTCGGAAGAAGATTATACCATGATCATTCAAAACAGGGTCATGGTAACATCAATGTGATTCAAGCCATAGAACGTTCGAGCAATGTGTTTTTCTATAAAATGGGAATTAGTTTAGGCATAGATAAAATGTTTCAATACGCAAGTGCTTTTGGTATTGGTAACAAAACAGAAATAAATTTATTTAATGAAGTCCCAGGTTTAATGCCCAATTCTGAATGGAAAAAAAGGCAATATGGTGAAGAATGGCAACCGGGTGAAAATCTAAGTAATGCCATTGGACAAGGCTTTGTGCTAACCACGCCCTTACAAATGGCACTAGCCTTTAATGCTATTGGCACAGATGGCAAATTATTTAAACCTTTTATAGTGAAAAAAATAATGGATCACAAGGAAAACATGATCAGTGAGTACTCACCACATCTAGTAAGGGACATATCCCTCCCAGACGAGAATGGTTTTTTTATTGATAAAAAGAATTTTAAGGTTGTTAAAGAAGGAATGCGACTAGTAGTGAATGGTGAACGCGGAACGGCTCGATGGTATCAAATTCCAGGAGTAGAAATTGCTGGAAAAACAGGAACAGCACAAGTCCGAAGTTTTTCCGCAGAACAGATTTATGATAAATGTCATGAAAGACCCATAGAAGAAAGACATCATGGTTGGTTTGTAGGATTTGCTCCCGCTGATTATCCAGAAATTACAGTTGCCGTTCTCGCCGAGCATGCCTGTGCTGGCTCTTCTGGAGGAGCTCCTATTGTTAAAGATGTAATAAAAGCCTATTTTGAAAAATACCATCCCGAAAAACTTAAAGAAAAGAAGAAAAAAACATGAGTACAAATCTAAAAGTAAAAGAAAGAAGCTTTTTTCAGCGTTTAGACCTCAATTTTGTATTTGTCATTTTAGCTCTCAATGTAATAGGACTTATAAATCTATATAGCGCTACACACAGCTTGAATGTAACATATAATGAAAGATTATTCTTCCAACAATTGGTTTGGTTATTTGGTGGCTGGTTTTTATTTTTTTTAATTACGCTAGTTGATTATGAGTTTTGGAAACGATTTTCCATTTTCTTTTATTTTGTTAATATCTTTTTGCTCATTGCTGTAATGGCATTTGGTACATCAGTATATGGATCTCAAAGGTGGTTAGACTTAGGTTTTTTTCGTTTACAACCCTCAGAGACAGTTAAACTTGCCGTAATACTTATGATGGCAAAACATTTAAGTGAGAAATCAGCAGGCAGAGGTCTCGGATACAAAGATTTAGTTTTTCCAGCCCTAATCACTGGGGTTCCATTTATTTTAACTGTTAAACAGCCCGATTTAGGTACCGCGCTCTTAATGACTTTTATATCCAGCTCAATGATTCTATTTGTAAGAATTAAAAAATCTATTCTTATACTGGTTACAATTCTTACACTTTTTGCAACACCTATTGCCTGGAATTTCGGCTTAAAAGAGTATCAAAGAAATCGTGTTCTCACTTTTTTATCACCAGGCCGGGACCCAAGAGGAACTGGGTATAACAGTATCCAATCTAAAATAGCTGTGGGCAGTGGAAGAATATTAGGTAAAGGCTTTCGCAAGGGCACTCAATCACAATTGGAATTTATACCAGAAAGACATTCTGACTTTATTTTTTCGGTTTTGAGTGAGGAGCATGGTTTTATTGGCAGTGTAACTACCCTTTCTTTATTCTTAATTTTATTTATTATGTCTATAAATATTGCTTCCAGTGCAAAAGATAAATTTGGAACCCTCATGGTTGTAGGAATTACTTCAGCCATCTTCTGGCATATGTTTATAAACATTGGGATGGTAATTGGTCTGCTACCCATTGTTGGCGTTCCACTACCCTTATTATCCTATGGTGGTTCCAGTATGTTAACCACCATGCTTGGCTTGGGACTTATATCTGCAGTTGCTTATCGACGATATTTATTTTGATTATAAATGTTTCTGTAAGGCAGCAAGGATATTTTCTTTGGGTTGATTCCCAACAATTTGTTCTACTTCTTCTCCATTTTTAAATACAATCATAGTTGGAATTCCTCTAACTCCATATTTAGCTGGAGACTGAGGATTCTCATCAATATTTAATTTAAAAATTGTTGCTTTCCCACCTAGTTCTTCTGATATTTCTTCTAACTTAGGACCTAAAGCTCGACAGGGACCACACCACTCTGCCCAAAAATCCACAAGAACAACTCCTGTAGAATTTAAAACTTTTGTATCAAACTCAACATCTTTTACTGGATTTGTAGCCATCTTTAACCTCTTTTTATTTATAATTGCTTATCCTAGCCCAAAGTCGTTAATTTTTAAAATATCTTTAAAATAAACTGATGTTGCGACGCATTGTTGGTCGTCACCTTAAAATTAAAGAGCTTACAGAAACATTGCTCTAATTTACTATCTATTTAACCGATAATATAAATATGAAGAAGTCGGACATCAACATATTGGTAATAGATGATGAACAACTGCAGGCTGAGCCTATTACGAAAGCTCTTGTCCGCAGCGGTTTTAATGCCAAATATGTTCGTAACTATGATGAAGCTCAACGTGAAACTCAAATTAAAGATTATCATCTGCTCATCGTAGACTGTATGTTGCCACGAGTGAATGGCATTGAAGTCGCGACCAATATGAGAGCAAAATTAGGTTCCAATCTAAAAATTATTCTCATTAGTGGAATTTTTAAAGACAACACTTTTAAAAAAGAGGCGATAGAAAAAACCAAAGCCATTTGTTTCTTAGAAAAACCATTTGATATTGAGGATATTCTAGAAGAAGTTCATACCGCTTTTAATGGTATGATTACCCCTGAACTCACACCTTTTCAGCAACTATTTACTAAAAAATTCAATTATGATAGTAAAATGGTAACAGATGTTATTAAAGCACAGGGGACTATTCATGGTTATGAAATACCTTTTGTTTTAACTCTTTTAAATACAACTAAATCTTCAGGAAAATTAACACTTAAAGGTTTAAAAGAACCTATTCACATTAAATTTAACAATGGACAAATTTTTCAAGTTGATAGTAATGATCGAGAGTCCTATTTTGGAGTTTTACTAATAGAAAATGGATTTGCCACTCCAGAAGAAGTTGCAAAAGGTCTCGCTCTTTCAAGTAATTTACCAATAGGTCAAAGAATGTGGTCGACAAACACTCTGAGTCCGCATGCAATTGATTTGGTTCACCAAGAACAATTATCTATTCGCTTAAGTAAAATAATACAGCCAGAAACATTTGAGATAAGCTTTACAGAAAACTTGACTGAAATAGTGAAACTCAGCATGACGGACCCTAGCTTTTATCGCTTTCTCAATGATTGGATATCAACAAAAGTTAAATCTGATTGGCTAATGAGTTTCTTTACACCTTGGCTTGAAAATCCGATAATAAAAGGTCCTAATTATAGTTTATATGAAACTCTTAAGAAAATTGCTCTTGTGAGTTTGAGTCCTAATTTAAATGAAATCATTTCTAATCAAATGACTTTTTCTGAAGTAATGAGCAACAATAAAAACAAGTCTTTTCTTTTTCAATCCATTTATTTTTTACTGCTTTTAGAAATATTAAAATTTAGTGAAGAAAAGGTGGTTTCAACTAATTTTGATGCCTCTTTGCAAAGGCTAAAAGACTTAAAAGAAAATTTAGTAGACAAGAATTACTATGAAATATTAGGTGTAGAAAAGCACTCTCCTAAAGAAAAAATTCAACAAGCCTTTCATAATTTTGCAATTTATCTTCATCCTGATAAAGTTTCAGAAGAAGCTCCCGAAGAGTTGAGAACATTAACTACTGAAATTTTTCAGTTTTTAACTGAAGCACACCAAACCCTCATTAACCCTCAAACTCGAGAAAAATATAATTTCGAACTCGAACACGGTCGCGCTGAAATTATTATTAAAACCGAAAACTTATTTGAGAGAGGGCTAATGCTTCTTAATAATAATAAATTCTTAGAAGCCTGTGAATGTTTTGATGAAGTTTATCAGCTGAAACTTTACGGCGATGACTTTTTGGTTTACTATTGCTGGGCGCTTCTTAAAAAAACAACGCCTCCTTCTCAACGAACAGAACTCTTAAATTTAGTTGATGAATTTCTTTCTCGTATTCCAGCTGAAATTAGACACAGTTCTTCTTATTTTTATGTAAAAGGTCTGTATTTAAAAACTGCTGAGAGTTACGATAAAGCCTTAACTGCTTTTAAACATTCTTTCACTCTAAATCCAGAATTTAAACCCGCCCAGATTGAATGGCTTTCCATTGAAAGAAAAATGAAAAGCTCTGGATCTGGACTGGGTTCTTTAATGAATATTTTTAAAAAGAAGACTTCTTGAAAAAAGTACTACAATCACTTAAATTTTCCTCCCTCTGCCTAGGGATTTTAAGTGGTCGCAGTACTAAGAACCCTTTTTTAAGTGGCTAAACAGGGCTCGCACAAAATCCTTTTTGTGCGAATCTAATTCCACTATAGACTCTTCTTTATGGGAAATTCTATTTTTTTTATTGTAGTCTTTGATTTTATCTTTAATAAAGCCTCCATTTCCCTGCGGAGGATTTTCCATTTTTTTTAAAAAATTTTGATAATTTTCTTTTCTTTGATCTACAGGAACTGATGATGTAGGTTTTGCTATGAACTTATCTTTGTCCGAGTTCCCACTTATATGAATGATTTCATTCTCATCTCTTGAAAAGTCGTTGATATTATACTCTTTTTCATCAACTTCTTTTTCAAGTTTATCTGAGGTCATTATATTAGAAAGTTTGAGGGATATGTTTTCATAATTCAAACTAGTTTCGAATTCACAGATACATTTAACTAAATTTAAAAAATTAACAGGACTCTCTAATATCCTATCTATTTTTTCGTCACTCAATTCCCCATTTCCAAAGACCTGCCCTTGATTTTTAATCAAAAATATTCTGGGCAAGCCATTTCTTCTTACAATAGAACTGGTGAGCTCTAGACCATTTATTTTTTTTCCATGTGCCGTAATGATTACTATTTTAGGATTAAAGCCTAATAGAGTATCTGCAAATTTTCTGGTATTAGACAAAGAATCTACATCAAACCCAAGCTTTTTTAATAGTGTTTGTAGATAAATCATTTCGTTATAATCATCGATGACAAGAAGAATGCGAACCATAGGATTATTATGCACCAGAGAAATGTCATAAGTAAACTATGTGACAATGAACTAAGCTAAAGTTCAGCTTGGAAATTATTCAGTTTTTAGATATAAGATCTAAATGGAGTTTATATATGAATAAAACAAGAGAAGAGACCTTTTCACTACCAGATAGAAAATTTACAGTAAAAACCAAAAACAGAGAGTTCACTTGTGGCAGCGGCCAGCCTTTAATGGTGATTAGTGGACCCTGCGTCATTGATAGCCCAGATTTGCTATTTGAAACTGCCGAAAAGCTAGTTGAAATTTGCGATCGCCAAAACATTAACCTAATTTTTAAAAGCTCCTATGAAAAAGACAATAGAGGCAGTGCCTCCAATTGGAAGGGACCATTAGCTGAAGAAGGTTTAAAGATCTTGGCTGGCGTTCGAGAAAGATTTGGAGTTCCAGTTTTAACGGATGTGCATAGAACAGAAGATGTGGCCATGGTCGCTGAATATGTAGATGTACTTCAAATTCCAGCTTATATGTGTCAACAAACATCATTAGTGCTTGCCTGCGGTGAAACTGGAAAACCAGTAAATGTTAAAAAAGGACAATTTTTATCCCCAGAAGGCATGGAAAGCCCTTTGAGTAAGTTACACTCTACTGGTAACAAAAATGTACTTTTAACTGAAAGAGGTGCGAGTTTTGGGTACAATCGTTTAGTTGCAGATATGAGATCCATACCCATTATGCAAAGTTTAGGTGCACCCGCCTGCTTTGATGCCACTCATGTTATTCGACTTTACGGAATTTCTAGTGCAGACCCAGCTGGTGGTGAACCCAAATTTATACCTCATTTGACTTTAGCTGCCGTAGCCGCAGGAGCTGACGCTTTGTTTCTTGAGTCACATCCTCGACCTATTACTGCTCGTTGTGATGCTGCTTCTCAGTTAGATTTAAAGTTTTATGAAAATCTGATAATTAAAGCAAAAGCTGTGAGAACTGCCATTGGTAGCCCAGAAAAAATGGGAACCTATACATTGTAATGCAACTATCCATTCTTAGATCAAGATTGGCACAAAAATACATTTTTTTTGAAATGCTCCCTACATTTATTTTAGGAGCCTTTCTTTTTATGTTTATTATAATAATGTTTCAATCTTTTCGCCTCACAGAGTATGTCATTGTTCATGGGGCCAGCATTAACACTATTGGAAAGATTTTAGTTTACCTTTCCATTTCATTTTTACCTGTCATTTTACCAATGAGTCTTTTGTTTTCAGTACTACTTACATATGGGAGACTCAGTGGCGATTCGGAAATAGTTGCATTTAAAGCCTTGGGCTTGAATATTTATCACCTTACTTTTCCAGCCATTCTCTTGGGAGTTATTATAGCTTTTTTATCTGCTCAAACTTCTTTTTTTCTAGCCCCCTGGGGGAATCGAAAAATGGAAATCCTAGTCCATAAACTGGGGCAAACTAAACCCGGAGCTTCAATAAAAGAGGGTGTTTTTTCTGAAGGTTTTTTTGACATGGTAATATATGCCAATGAAGTGGATTCAAAACAAAATTTGTTAAAAAAAATTTTTATATTTGATGAAAGAAATGCGGCCTCTCCAATGACCATTATTGCAGAAGAGGGAAAAATCTTTCAAGAATCTTCATTTACTGGACAAAAAGCTTTCTTAAGGCTTTATAATGGCAGTATTCATCGAACACAAAACGAAATTTATACAAAGGTAGATTTCGAAACCTCCGACAATTATCTTTATGACCCAGTAGAACAAACGGAAAAAAGCAAAACGCCCTTGTCCTATAACTTAAATGATTTAAATAAAGATCTTGATAATAAAAGTAAAATAGAACCTAATTTTTATAAAAAATTAGAAATCGAATATCACCGACGCATATCTTTAGCTATCACTTGCATAGTTTTTGCCTTATTAGGTGTGGGATTAGGAACGACCACCAACCGCCGATCCGGAAAAAGCAGCGGTTTTGTTTTATCAATTGCTGTGGTTGTCCTCTTTTGGGTAATTTATGCCACAATGGAGTCTTTAGCCAAAAGTAATACTGTTCCTGTCTTGCTTGCGGTTTGGCTTGGAAATCTAATTTTTATTACATTGGGTGGCTACAAAGTGTATCAAGCCCGAAAGTAAATTAATTTAAATGGGTAATGTAAAAAGAAAATATAGCAATAATATATAAATTCCACTCATCCCTGCGGCACCTAAATTGCTAACTTTATTTTGGTGTCCAAAATATTGATAAAGGGTATAAAACAGTGGAAACAATAATAGAAAAAGCAGTAGTGTTACGGGATTAATTTGCAGGTAATAGTTTCCTGAATATCCTAAAACTCCAAATGCGCCAATGATGATTAAACCAAATGGCAATAGCAAAAACATAACTTGAGTCATGCCGCCAAATACATTACTTAAAGCTATTCCTAACTCACCTCTTTTATGTGATTTATAAACTATAATGTACTCACTAATGCCGGCAAAAAATGCAAGTATGGCCGAAGTAGAAATGGTTCCTAAATTAGTGTGCTTTAGTGCTGTTTCAGCAAACTCTCCTACAGCTTCACCACCACAATATGAACCAATAATACCCACTAAAAAAGAAAAGAAGATGAGAGATACTCTTTTATCGTAACCTGTTCTTTCAGGATTAGGAGGCAAACTACTTGGATTGTCTTCACCCTCCTTATAATACCTAATGAGTGTTAAAAAATAATATGCATAAATGACTATAAGTAAAACACCAGCCATTATTAGGTCACCCCCAGCCAATTCGGATTTTACTTTAGTAATATGCATAACTAACATTACTAAACCAAGGATAAGAGAAACTGCAGCACCAGCAATTAGGAGTTCTCCTCCGGCAACAGTTAATGACTTTGGCATTTTGAATGTTCCAGTTTCATCTTTGGGAAGTAAAAATGCATAAAAAGAGTAAGCAATCGAATTATTAAATATCGTCACAATAGATGTCACAATCGCCATTAAAGGGTCAATTTGCACTAAAAACCAAATCACCACAAATTCAGGCAAAGTACTAAGAATAGAGCCTACAGTTCCAGAAATAAAGCCATCCCAATTAAGTCGAGACCCCACTCTTTCAGCGCCTGTGACCAAGGCTTCACAAGCTCCTTGTAAAATCAAAAAACCAAAAACAAGCTTCACACAAGCTATCAAAATATTTTCTTCGTCAATTAGAAACCACGAAAAATAATTGTTAGTTTTTAAAGTTATCCATCCTAGTAAACCTATAAACATAGCAATCTGCCATCCATGGAGCCCCTGTTTTTTGACTTCAATCGATCGGAGAGCTCGACCCGTCCAAGCCGCTGGAGACAACAAAGCTTTTATCTTCTGACCTGATTTTCTTTTTTTAATTAGATCATCTAAAGCTATTTTAAGGCTATGTGTTTTTTCAATAACTTGGAGAAAAGATTTTTTATCAATAACCCACACTCCAACAGGTTTTAGAGTCCTAACGGAAGCTGTACGTAACTCACCTGTAATCACGGATATCTCTCCGACAACTCCGCCCTCACCGATCTCCCAAGAACTTCCACTATCTTCCTGAGTAACTTTCACACTTCCCTTATCAATAAAATAAATGTAATCACCATGATCGCCCTGTTTAATAAGTTGAGTGTCTGCAGGATATTCGTAATATTTTAAAAAAGGCAAAAGTGCGAGAATGTCTTCTGATGGTAATTGTCGAATTATTTCTATATTGCTTATTCTTTTTAACTTTGCTTTATCTGAGATGTGCATATTGAGATTCATAACTAATAATCGGTAAATTAAACTTTAATTCAAAGTCATTTTTAATTAAAGCAAATCTTTCCTAGGCATAAGTCTATTTATTTCTATGCCAAAAGACTTGTAAATCTAAACTATCTGTTATCATTTGCGCCCCCTCCAATAGTAATTGTAAATTTCCCCTTCCCGACTCTATGTTTGGAGAACAAGGTAACGTGGCAATTTCTCTTCCCAAATGTAAAGCTTTTTGAGCTGTTAAAAGTGAACCGCTTCTTAGTTTGGCCTCAACAATAAAAGAAGCACAACTCAAACAAGCAATGAGTTCATTTCTGCGATGAAAATGATTTTTAAAAATTTGTGTAAATGGTGAAAATTGGCTAACAATAATTCCACCAGAATTCAAGATAGGCTCAAACCAAGAAATTAGATTGTTAGGATATACTCTGGCTAGGCCCGAAGGTAAAAAACAAATTGTCGGCTTTAAATTAGCTATACACAATCGATGCACCTCTTGGTCAACTCCTCTTGCGCCTCCGCTCACCAAGATAACCGATACACTTTTAATAAAATCATTCAGTTCTCTCCTCATCCAATCAATAGACACCTGACTGGGTTGTCGACTGCCCACCACAGCCAAGGACGGGCTCTGCAAAACATCGATATTTCCCATTACACTTAAAAGTGGTTGAGATTTTAAACTTTTAAATTCTTTTGGATAGTTGTGATCCCAAGGACCTAAAACATGAATGCCCTTTTCAATTAGCCAATCATATTCTTTTTTATATTTATCTATTAAGGTTGCAGCTAGGCTTCTCACCTTAATTTTAGTATCTGAATTTCTAAGAGTTTCCGTCCATTTTTCTAAACTTAGGAAATCCTTTGAACTGATATCTTCGATTTCTTCAACAGATATGTGAATTCCTTGCCAATACAATATTGCATAAAATAGTTTTCTTTCCATTTAATTATATAAATGCAATGAGATGACAAATTCTTACACTCAACTAACTATTACTGATAAAATTAGAATTCGAATATCGAACAATTGTCCAGTTAAGAGCTATTAATAAAGTCACATTTTATTCAGATATATATTCATAAGATTCAGTTTCTGCGGGATCCACTTCTTCTTCATCCACTTGAATTAAGGATTGAAGTTCTTCGAGTTCTTTATCTGCTTTCTCTTTTTGAACTTTTTCATAGACAGCTTTGCCAAGATACTCACGCTCAAAACCCTCTTTTAAACCAACAAAATCTCCAACATTTATTGAACCATTATTTTCTATAACAAAACCTGTACTGTAAAATTCTGTGGCTTTAGCAATCTTTATTAGACCCATGGGTTTTTTTGTCGTAATAACGTATGGATCTAATTGCTCTAAATAATGATTCGAATATATAGGTAAAATATCTCCCGTTTGAACACCCTCATGAGAACCTACATTTAAAAAAGCGATACTTTCTTTAGACAATAAATTTCTTTTAGTATTAAACTCTCCACCAATAATGAGTCCAGACACTGGAGGAATGCGACCCTTATTATCTAAAGTTACTAAGGTGTAATCTGAATGAACAATTTCAGCATCCACCCTAATGGCTGTTATGGAACTTGCAACTGACGCTCTATAAACATCAAAATCTTTTGATCTATATTTTTTAGTAGCTTCTAATTTTTGCCCAACTATTATTTGTCCTTGTACTTCCCAAACAATGGCATCTTCTTGAACTCCCTTTTCAGTTTTAATAGGACCTTGCTTCTCTACAACTAAATACTTATCCCCTTCTTTAATTGAATCTTTTTTTGCTCGAACATATACATATTGAAACTGTGCAGCTACGGTTCCACCACCCTCAACGCCAACAATTTTACCTATCCCTTCTGGTTGATTTTCATCAATATAATAACTTAATGTAACAGTATGTGGCTTAAGGTCGGGTTTTTTATCTAAAACCTCTATGGTTGAACTTTCTAAAACAGAATCCGCTAAGGATTTCCATTGTGGCAAACTGGGTGGGAAAACTTGAGTTACGGGCCTAATGATTTTCTCTGGAGGTGGAATAACAATCCCCTCAATCTCTTCATCAGACATAAACTCTTCTTCTAGTTGAGCTTCAGAAAATTCTTCTGTAAGTTCTTTTTCTAACTTTCCGACTTCTTTTGCTAAATCTTCCAACTGAGCATCTTCTATAGTTACATCTAAATTTTGTTCTTCGGCGGGGAAATTTTCTTCTTGCCCTTTTTGCGATTTACCTTCAGTAACTGTAAACATCGGGGGGTCATTTTCAGATCCCAAAACAAAACGAATTACATTTAGAGGTTCAATCAAATGTGGATTTTTAATTTTGGAATTCACGGACCAAATTTTCGGCCAATAATTGCCATCACCAAAAAAAGTCTTACTTAAGTGCCAAAGCGTATCGCCTTTTTGTATAGTATAAACTTCGCTCATTTTGGCACCCGCTATATAATCCCACTCTTCATCTGACATGGGTGCCGAGTTGTATTTTATGTAAATATCGTAAAGCTTAGCTTCATACTGTAAGTCTGGTAAATTGTTTTCGTTGTTTTCGTTAATTTCACTATCTTCTGGATTAACAGTAGAAGACTGTAGTTTTTCTGTATCATTTTCTTTTAACAGATTCGGCTCGGGCTCTTGAACAGGCTCTGGTGTGGCTACTTTATCTTCTTTTTTATCGTCCTTAGGCTCCTCTTCTTCAGCAAAAAAATCTTCGTCATCTTCTTGATTGGCATCACCCTCCACAGTTTCGTTTTCGTCGAAATCTTCCTTATTTTCATCAAAAGAAAAATCATCGGAAGAGCTCTCTTCAACACTTTCTTGATCTCCACCAAATTCTTCGTCGAAATCTTCAAAGCCATTTTCATCTTGAGCAAAACTATATTTGGGATAAAATATTAAGGACGATACCGTCGCCATAGCTACAGTGAAATACAAAATCCATTTCATTTTTGAACTTCCTTGTTCTTTTTCTTTAACTAAATACTATAAACTTTTTGTTTCAATTTCCTTTAACTCTCTTTTAGCTCTTACATATTCCGGAGTTTTTGGATATTTATTAACTACATTTTCAAACATCAATTTAGCTTGGTCATTTAAATTTAAAGATTTATAGGCCAGACCCTTCCCTAATATAGCCGCAGGACGTTTATTAGCTTTAGGATATTGATCAAGTATTTTATCAAACTCTTCTAAGCTTTCGGCCAATCTTCCAGATCTAAAATCCAAAAGTCCTTTAAAATAAATAGCGTTATCGGCTCTAGAGCTTTTTGGATACTGTTTTAAAAAAACCTTTACGGATCTTGATAATTTTGTGCGATCCTCCGCTTTAAAAGCATTCAGAACTTGAGAATATAAAAACTTTTCACTATAAACTTTAAGTTCTCTTTTTCCATCTCTCCTCACACGATGGATTGCGGGTTCAGGAACACCCGCCAGTTGTCGCAAAACAATATTTTCGTCTTTAAGTTGGTTGGACAAAGTTTTTTGTTTAGTAAGTTCACTTGTCAATCTATTGACTTGTTTCTGGAATTTATCGGCATTGGCTTGCTGACGAGTTGCACAACCAATTTGTGAAAATACAAACAAGAACATGAAAGCTATAGAAAACAATTTCATACTTTCCTCCGTTGTATTAATTATATTGTCGAAATAACAGATAGTTGAGTTAAAAATATGGGAATTAATTCTTTTATATGTGGAATAAAATTGATTTATCCACATCCAATGTGAATTAATGGCCAAACAAGACCTTAGACTTAACGTCAGCATTGGGTTTTAGCGAAGTGATTAAAACATAATCAATACCTAAGTATTCAATAATACAGGTCTATTTTATTATTATTCCTATAATTCACTTGTCCGGTTAAGATTCTTAAATTCGAAGTTCGAATATCTTAAATTTTCTTACTTTGTTGTTTGTAGAATTTAATTGCTCTCAATATTGCAACTCATTTGGTCTATGATCCTAATGCTTTCCGTCATATCTTTATTTTCCGTGATCAACGAATGGGGTCTGCTTACATATTTAGCACCACTATCGTCTAAGATGCACGAATATTGCTTAAATATGTTGCCTAAAAATTCATCATACTTAGATATACATAAAGCCCTTATTTGCAGCCACTCATTATATAATAGTGATTTTTTAATTCCTATAAAACAACTGGGTCTTCTTCATCTGTTTGTTGTTTCGGGCTTCCATTTGAACATTCTCTATCAGTGGTTAAAGATAGGAAATAGTAACTGCACAAAATTTCATCTGTATTTGATTCGAATTATTTTATTATTATATTCATTGTTTTGTTCCTTAAAAGCTCCAATTTTAAGAGCCTACATTCAATTTATTTGGCCAATCTCTTTAAATACCCTTTCACAAAAAATTTTCTATGTTGGAAGTGTTTTGTTAGCAATTGAACCTAGTTTATGGTGTTCACTTTCTTTACAATTGAGTTGGATCTCTGCCCTAATCATAACTCATCAAATATTACCTACATGTTTTAAGCTTATATTTTTGTATTTGTTTATTTACATTTTTCTAAGCCCACTGGCTTTAGCCCATCCTTTATCAATATTAGCAACTTTGTTACTTACTCCGATCATTGCCTACTTTCTTCTTCCTCTGTCCTTTTTAAATATATTTTTTTCGATACTTACTATGAGTGTAGACTTTATTTGGTCCATTTTTTTAAAAATCTTAACTAATGTCTCTAATGAACTCCCACTTATTTTACCTAAACTTAATTTAGATATTTCTGACAAATGGCAGATCTTGTTTGTTTTAAACTTTGTATTTATTTATTGGGAGATCCATGAAAAAAGAAAGTCGCTATGCGCATCCTCATAATATTGTTTGTTCTTATGCCCGCACAGCTCCAACAGAGTGAGTGGAAACATCAATTCATTGTCTGGAATGTTGGGCAAGGTCAATGGGTCACTATAATCAATGGCCATCAATGTCTGCATTTCGATACTGGCGGGGAATTTTTTCCACTAAAACAAATCGACCAAAAGTGTTCTGGGCTTCAAAATTATATCTTCTTGTCCCATGGCGACTGGGACCATATTAATGGTTTAAAATATTTTAAAAGAAAAAAAGGTTTATTTTGTTTAAACAATCTTCCAGAGGAAACACTATCCTTTAAAAAAAAAAGCTATTAAGAAGCCTGCCCATGTGTAACTCATTTGTTAATCCATCTATAATTAGCATAAATCCCTCTCAATATTGTAATTCCCAAAAAACTACAAATTGTTACAGTAGAATTTTTGAATGGGATAAGAAGATTTTAATACCAGGAGATAGCCCTAGCTTTCTAGAAAAAATTTGGCTATCTCGAATCAGCAAACAAATCCAAATTTTACTTCTAGGTCATCATGGCAGCTCTACTAGTACATCCGATTATTTATTGCAAAAGCTCAGTCATATAAATATAGCCATAAGCTCTGCACGAAGAAAAAAGTATGGACACCCAACTTTAAAAATACAAAGCAAACTAAAACAATATTTTATCCCACTCCTCTCTACTGAAGAGTGGGGGTCTATAATTATTGAACTTTAAAAGGTCTGTATTCCATGCCAAGATCGCGTGCTACTGGCTCATAAGACACATAGCCATTATAAGTATTAAGCCCATGGCGAAGTGCTTTTTCTCTGGCAATTGCATCTTCCACACCCAATGCTGCAATCATAGAACAATACTTAAAAGTAGCATTGGTTAAAGCATAGGTCGAGGTTCTGGCAACGACTCCAGGCATATTGGGAACGCAATAATGGATAACTCCATTTATTTCAAAAGTAGGATTTTGATGACTCGTAGGACGACAAGTTTCAATACATCCACCTTGATCTACAGCAACATCTACGACCACGCTGCCTTCAGTCATTTTTTCTATAATAGATTTAGTAACTAAGTGTGGAGCTTTTCTTCCTGGAACTAACACGGCTCCAATGAGTAAATCAGAGTTAATGACAGACTGCTCAATATTCTGAATATTAGAATACAGTGTAGATACGCGACCTTGAAAAACATCATCAAGATATTCTAAGCGAGAGTGATTCACATCTAATATTGTAACTTCAGCTCCCAAACCAACTGCCATTTTTGCAGCATTTGTACCGACAACACCTCCACCAATAATGGTGACTTTTGCGCGGTGAGTACCTGTAACACCACCTAATAGAATGCCTTTTCCACCTTTATCTTTTTGCAAATAAAAGGCTCCTACTTGCGTGGCCATTCTTCCTGCAACTTCACTCATTGGAATTAATAATGGTAAACTTCCATCTTCTAATTGAATAGTTTCATAGGCTATAGACTTAACCTTTTTGTCACATAAAACTTTTGTTAATTTAGGCTCTGGAGCTAGATGTAAATAAGTATAAAGAATTAAATTTTCTCTTAAAAAATCAAATTCATCTGGAAGAGGCTCTTTCACCTTAACAATCATTTGAGATTTTTCATAAACCTCTTTTGCAGTACTCAGAATTGTAGCACCGGCTTCGAGATAATCTTCATTTGTAATGCGACTACCTAACCCCGCATCTTTTTCTACATAGACCTTATGACCTTCTAGAACGAGTTGCTTAACTCCCGCTTCAGTTAATCCTACACGACTTTCACTAATTTTAATTTCTTTGGGAACCCCAATAATCATGTTAAAACTCCTAAATGAATTTTTTACTATTTTTATAGAAGTGTTAACTCAAGGTCAACTAAAAGCCCAAAGGTAAGATCCATCTAAATCTTTTTCGGGAAGGTTGGAACCCAATTCTATGTGGCGATAGGACTCCGGACTTTCAATTATTTTGCGAACTAATCGGTTTAAAACATCATGGCCAGCTTTATACAAAATTAAATGGCCCATCATTGGCATACCTAATGTAACAAGATCTCCAAGAGCATCTAAAATTTTGTGTCTGACGAATTCATTGGGATACCGCAATCCGTCAGGATTTAGAATTTCTTCGCTGTCTAATACAATGGCATTATCTAAACTTCCTCCCTTTGCCAAACCTCGCTGCCTTAAAGCTTCTACATCCTTTAAAAAACCAAAAGTACGGGCTCTGCTAATTTCACGGGAAAAGGAGTGCTCATTAATATCGATATCTAATGTTTGATGTCCAATTTGGGGATGTGAAAATTCAATGGTGCAAGTCACTCTGAGTCCGTTATAGGGAACTACATAAGCGTACTTTTCATCATCACCATAGTATATATTTTGATCAATATAAGCGTATTTTCTTGGAGCATTTTGCTCTGTCATTCCAGCTGCCAACAAAGCTTCTAAAAAGATTTTCGCACTTCCATCACCAATAGGTATTTCGGGTCCATTTAATTCTATAAATAAATTATCTATGCGGAGTGCTGCAAGAGCGGACAGGCAATGTTCAACTGTTGAAACACTAAATTCATCTCCACCCAATGTCGTAGCATAAGAAGTTGCCTGAACAAATTCAGCACGAGCTGCAATAGCTGGACGTCCTGGCAAATCGGTTCTAACGAAATATATTCCTGTATTGTCAGGAGCTGGAACAAAACTGAGTTGAGTGGGTTTTCCAGTATGAAGTCCCATTCCCTCTATCGCCACTCGTTTTCTAATTGTTCTTTGTAAAAACATTAATATTATATATACAAATTTCGTGCCTTTATCTGCAACTATAAAATCATCTTGAGATCAAAACTATTGGAATTGAGAAGTTGGCCGCACCATGGTCCTGTGTCTTATTAGCCATGCTTGTGGAAAAAATAACACTTGATGAGCTAATTTAATTTACCGATAAATCTGTTAGGCCTATGATTAATTTATATTTAAGTTTTATATTGTTATGCGTTGCTGGGTGTTCCTCTTCTGGTACTCAAGGAACAATTGGCCAGGAAGATTACGATGAAAACAATACTGCGATTGGGGCTGCCTATAGGGTAGATGCTATGCACATTCGTCGCCCCATGCCCAGTCATTCGGATTGGAAACCTATGCAATTTTACTTTAAACATTGTTCAGAAATTGGCGAAAAGGTTTACTACTCTAAAACTTCTTATGAGTGTACAGGCCCTTGGTAATCTCTCTGAGAAATGACTTAAACACTCACTTCTGCCAAATGTTTTTTGCTCACATCTGTAATAATTCTACCTCTGGGTGTTTTTTGCAATAGTCCCTCTTGAATTAAATAGGGCTCATACACTTCTTCTATAGTATCTGACTCTTCACTTAAAGCTGCAGAAAGAGTATCCAAACCAACGGGTCCACCAGAAAAATTATGTAGAATTAGGCTTAAAATTCTACGGTCCATCTCCCCTAAACCCAAGCGATCGACTTCCAGCTGATCAAGAGCATAATTAGCAAGTTCAGATGTAATTACACCATTGCCAGTAACTTCGGCATAATCTCGAACTCTTTTTAAAAGTCGATTGGCTATGCGAGGTGTGCCACGACTCCTCTTGGAAATTTCATTTGCTCCTTCTTCTTCGACTGTTAAGTCTAAAAGTTTTGCTGAACGAAGAAGGATTTTTTTTAAACTTTCTCTGTTGTAAAAAGATAAGTGTTCAACAATTCCAAATCTATCGCGAAAGGGGGCTTTTAATAAACCCGCACGTGTAGTTGCACCAATCAGAGTAAATGGTGCCAATTGAAATCTCATGGATCTAGCTCCTAAGCCCTCCCCTGTGACGATATCTAAATAATAATCCTCCATAGCACTATATAAATATTCTTCCACATCTTTACTCAAACGATGGATTTCATCTATAAAAAAAACAGAATTTACTGTCAGTGAAGTGAGTATTGCCGCTAAATCGCCCTTTCTATGAAGCGCTGGACCTGATGTTGACTTAAAATCCACACCTAAGTGGTTGGCAATAACATGAGCCAATGTTGTTTTCCCCAAACCAGGGGGGCCACACAGTAAAACATGATCTAATGGTTCTTCACGCATTTTAGCTGCTTGTACAAATACTTTTAGCTTTTCTTTTACTTTTTCTTGCCCAGGAAAATCTTCAAATACTTTAGGTCTTAAGCTCATTTCATATGAACTGTCGTTATTTTCTAAATCTTGTTTCTCTCCAATTAATAGAGACTCCATTCCATTCCCCTTACAGGTAAAAAAATCTAAATCTGTTGAGTCAAGGCCACCAAACCTTTTCGCACACCTTCGTGAAGATCCGTTTCTGGTTCCATTTGGGCCACAACAGATTGAACATCATTAAGTTTAAAACCAAGATGAACAAGTGCTGAAACTATATCATTTTTTGCCATAAATTTTCTTAATTTTTCTTCATCATCTGCAAACACCAATTTACCTTTGAGGGAAAGAATCATTTGCTCCGCAGTTTTTTTACCAATCTTGGGCAGTTGTGTGAGGCCCTTTACATCGCTATTATCTATCATTGAAAATATAGCTTCCGACTTTGCCGCTGAAAGTATTTTAGTTGCCATTTTTGGCCCTATTCCACTGACCTTAATCAAAGACATGAAAAGACTTTTTTCGGCCTTAGTATGAAATCCGAATAACAGAAACTGATCTTCTCTTATATGAGTATAAACATACAATTGAACAATGTCTTTCTGTACTACAAAATCCAAAGTATTTTTAGAACAATGCACCTCATAACCCACTCCTCGAACATTTATAATAAGGGTTTCTTCGCCAAACTCCATGGGGGATCCCTGTAAAAAACCAATCATAATAAGACTCCTTTCCAACCATTTTCCAATTTTGCTTTAATTCTTGATTCCATCGAGTGACAAAGTGCTATGGAAAGAGCATCGCTGGCATCCAGTGGGATTTCTGTTTTCATTCTTAACATGGCTAGGGTCAATGTTTGCACTTGTTCTTTAGTGGAACCCCCTGAACCGGTGATAGATTGCTTCACTTTTCTGGCTGCGTATTCAAAAACTTCGATTCGATTTTGTGCAGAACACATAAAACAAACCCCACGAGCATGGCCCAATTTAAACGCACTGTCGGCATTTTTACCTAAAAAAATCTTCTCAACAACCACTTCTTGAGGTTGATATTGCTGCATTATTTTATTTAAAGACTGAGAAAGTAAATATAATCGTTCACTGAGACTTTTTTTAGTTAGTCGGATGATACCAAAATCAACGGTTTTATACTGTTCACCCTGAATTTCAATGATTCCCCAACCCGTTACCCTTGAACCAGGGTCTATCCCCATAATTAGACGCATAAGCTAACTTAACACCTCCTTATTTATTTTCGCAACAGATGCTAAAAGTTGAAATCAACAAGAAGCAGTGCGAAGATAAATTATGGAAGAAATAAGTCCTGAATTTATTGAACGCTATCAATTGATTTTAGAAAGAGAGCCAAAATCTAAAGTCTTTGCACCTTTGGCCGAAGCTTATCGCAAGATGGGTCTAGCTCATAAAGCTTATACTATTTGCAAAACTGGCCTGAACTACCACCCAAGCTTTGCAGGTGGTCATATTGCTATGGCAAGAGCTCTCATTGAACTTGAAGAAAGTGAACGCGCTGTAGATCATTTAGAGAAAGCCACAGAACTCTCCCCTGAAAATATTTTAGCTTATCAGACATTAGGTGAATTGCTATTGCGACTTAAAAAAACTAAAGAGGCCTTAAAAGCCTACAAAATGGTTCTTTTTCACTCTCCCGATAACGCAAAAGCACAAAAAGTAGTAAAAACATTGGAAAGTCTTTCCGCAGAAGACTTTCCAAATAGTGTATTTGAAGAACTCGATACAACACCTATACAAAATAAAGACAAGAATAAATCTATTGATCCTCCCCCATCTTTTCTTAATAATGCACCTCTGACACATGATGCCAAAATGAATCGCTTGGAAAGATCTTTATCTTTAATTGATGCTTACATAATTCGAAACGACAATGACAAGGCTTTTGCAATATTTGAAGACGCTCGTTTAGAGTTCGCCAATCATCCCGAACTCTTAAAAAGACTTCGTATAATTAAGCCGCAGAGCATTTCAGACCTTTCTGTGGAAACATTAGCTCCTATTGCACCAAGAACCATAGAGAAGGACGAAGAAAAAGTTCAACTTTTAAAAAAATTCTTACATAATATTAACAAACGCAGAAAAGACAAAATTCAATATTGACCCTTTGGCACATTCTGATAACTTTTGCCTATTATGTATACCACTAGCGATTTCAAAAAAGGTCTAAAAATTCTTATTGATAATGATCCCTATACCGTGACTGATTTCCAACATGTAAAACCAGGCAAGGGAAACCAGTTCACGCGAACAAAACTCAAACACCTTCTCACAGGACAAAATCTTGAAAAGACTTTTAAATCTGGAGAAAAATTTGGAGTTGCTGATGTAGAGTATAAAGACATGAATTATCTATATGAAGATGAAAGTGGCTTTAATTTTATGGATCAGACCAGTTATGAACAGATTTGTCTAAATCATGAACTTATTGGTAATGATAAAAATTACCTAATTGAGAATTTAGAAGCCAAAATTATTTTTTTTAACGGTCGTGCCGTTGGCATTGAGCTTCCTAATTCAGTAGTTTTAAAAGTTGTACAAACAGATCCAGGTTTTAAAGGAAATACCGTTTCAAATACTTTCAAACCAGCCACCATGGAAACAGGTCTTGTTGTACAAGTTCCCCTCCACATTGGCGAAGGTGACACTCTTAAGATAAATACCGATACCGGTGAATACTCAGAAAGAGTACACAACTAAAAATTGCGGACTATTTGTTAGGTAAATTTGACCTAGGACTTTCAGTCAAATTTGCATGATGCGTCGCGATCCATTAAGGCTACTCCAAAGCATTTGGTACTATAATATAGATGAGCATCGAACTAAGTATTCGCAATATGTTAAATGAAGGCAATTCATTAGCTGAAGTCGCAGAGACTATGCTAATGAAGTCAGCAGATAGTCATGTGGCCCGAAAAGAATTGTATCAAATTTCACAATTTTTTGTACTTGCCGGATTGTATAAAGATTTGTTCCGTCAATTTCCTAGAAGGTTTTTTGAAAGAGAACTTATAGCCTGGCCTCACTTTATTGAGATTTTAATCATAAACAAAATCAGTATCTCAAATAGTATTATTCAATCCATTTATGAAGGTTGCCAGGAAACTAAAAGCATCCAACAATTAGCTTTGAATAAAAAATGGATAACATTTGATATTCGCTTTCAGAAAATTAGACAAGATCTTTGGGATAAAAAAAATAAGAATCTTGAAAAGTTGCGTAGAAATCTGAAGCAAAAAATAGAATTTCTAAAAAACCAACGCCTTATTGAGGATGAGAAAAAAGCATATTTAAAATACAAAGAAGTCTTTCCTGAAGATAAATCTATTGATTCCGTATATGAAGATTTTAAAGAACGCCAAGCTCGAGAATTAGTAAACAAAAAAATGGAACAAAGAAAAGTAAAAGAAGTTTCATTTTCGGTCATAGACTCCATTGATGCCAATGATGAAATATTTTCCGAAATTTTGTTCAAAGAGGCTTTGAAAATTTCTAAGGAAAACCCCCATTTTGCCTATAATCTTTCTGTTATGTTTACATTCTTTGATATGTACAACAAATCCTTGAAAATTCTAGAGGACGCAAATGCAGATACGGCTACAATGTGGTTAAGATTAGAGTTGTTACTGTTAGCTGAAGACTACTTTAAAGTATTAAATGAAGCAGAAAAACTTGAAAGTAAAATTGATATTGAAAATGCAGATGATAATTTTGCTCTCATTTACATTAAGGCTCAAGCGTATAGCTTTTTAAAGCAACAAACCAAAGCTGTGGAACTTCTTAAAAGTATATTAAGAATAAGACCCAATTACCGCTCGGCCCAGACTCTTCTCAATGAAATACTTGGAGAGGGACAGTGAAACGCGCACTTAAGTTTATAATTCCAGCTGTTATTTTTTCTGCCTTTTTTTTCTTAATTGGCTTTTTGAACGAATATCACATGCCAAGGTTTAAAACATGGATGCTAATTGAAATCGAAAAATACTCCAATGAGAACTTGCCCCTAACAATTTGGCCCCAAGGTATTGAGATAGAATACTTACCCCTAGTTGTGCGATTTTCAAATGTAAAAATAATACCTAAAGGCAAACTCAAAGTTCAATTAGCACCCTTCACTATTGGGCAGGTCAACGCCTCACTTAATTGGTGGGCACTTCTAACTGGTAAGTTAAGAATTTCTTCTGTAGAAATTAATAAAGCAGAAATAAAGGCTTTTATTCATAATCCATCAAAGCCAAAGATAAAAGATGGCGAAACCTCACCTTCTACATATTTTGATTTTAAATTTTTAAAAAAGATTCCTATAGATGATATTTATATTAGCGATGTGGATTTAACTTTTAAAATAGATCCCCAAGGTATTGCTACGCGTATAGAAAGCTTCGACTTAGAATTAAACAATTTAACAGATAAATTAAGTGTTTATTTTTCATCTAAAAATATTCACATTAAGAAATTAGATAAGGACCCTATTCTTTCTATAAGTCTGAGTACCAATTTCGTCTTAGATCCCAATGAAACCGTGATAACTGCACTCAAAATAAAAAAGAAAAACTCTTATCTCGTCGGAACCTCTTTAATAAAGGGAAATGTTTTAAATGGCGAAATGACTTATATGGAAGCCAAGTTGCGATCCAATTTGTTACTGCCAGAATTGGTAAGGGTCACATCTGAATTGGCTCCAGACATTCATTTGCCTAAACTGTCAGGCTCCATTCAAAGTGAACTGGATATAAAACATGATTTCAAGGATGACACTCAATTGAATTTTCAGTTAAAATCTTACAGAGTATTTGTTGAAGATTATGAAGTTGGTAACGCTAATCTTTTTGGAAAAATCCACAACAATAACTTGAATATTGGCAATGCGGTTTTACACCATTCTTCAGGTAAAATAGAGGTCTCCAATTTCTCTATGGATCTTGATAGTTCTAAAAAATTCCACACCAATTTAAATCTTTATGATTTAAAAATCCATAAGTTACTGGATGCTCTTCATATAGATGGTGTCCCCATTGAACTTCCCTTGAGTGGAGATCTACCTTGTTATGGCAGAATGGAACCCGATTTCTTAGTCACGTGCAAAGGCATAGTCAATTTAGAGAGTGTGAATGTGTGGGATGATATAAAAAAATCATTTAACATTGTTAGTTTTGGTAAAACTCAACTTTTAGGTAGCTTCGTAGTTAACAGTAAGAGTGTAAAATACAATACAAATATCAAAATTAATAAGTCACAAGGTAGCTCCTCTGGTGTTATAGATTATAACAAAGGCTTTGATATTAAATATCATGGACAAATTAAAGATCTTAAAAAAGACATCCCAAATATTGCGAATTTAAATATTGAAGGCTCGTCTAAAATCACTGGTAAAACATGGGGAACTAGTAAGTGGGGAAGAATTCAGTTAAATCTTGATGGTAAAAATATGTGGCTGGATGATTTCGGTTTAGGCAATCCAAAATTTGATTTGGGCTATAAAAAAGGAACTTTAAGTTTTCGAAATGTTCAAAGCCTTCAAGGCAACACACGGATTAAAGGGGACTTGAATATTAATCTTCTTTCAAAACTTATTCGAGTAGATGCCACTTCATCTTTTTTGGATGCAGAAGACTTAACTTATCTATTCCAAAGAAAAGTCAAACTTCCCATTAACATTAAAGGCACGGGCGCTGCAAATTTAACGGCAAAAGGTCCCTTACAGTTTAATTATTTAAGTTATAGTTTAGATTCCACACTTTTTAGAGGTTCAATTGCTAAAGAAAATTTTGATAAGCTTACTTTCAATATTGAAAGTAAAAATGGTTTTGTTGAGTCTAAAAATATTGTTATATATAAGGCCGATAGTCGAATTTTCTTTAAAGGTAAAACGAATCCAAAGGGTGATTTAGATGCTGTCATCCTTGGAGAGCGCTTAAGGTTAGAGCAATCTGAGTACCTTAAGGATTTAGGTTTAAACCTTGGCGGACAGCTAGATTTTACTATGGCTATGCGCGGCCCCATTCTTAGTCCAAATACGGAGTTACATGGTCGGTTGAGTAAAATGTTAATCGCTGACAGACCTGAATCAGATTCCTCCTTCTGGCTAAGGTTCAATAATGACAGTTTAGAAGGGAAAGCCAAGTTTATTGGCAATGTATTACAAACAGAATTTAAAATACCCTACAATGAAAAAGTTCCTTTTAAATTGTACTTAAAATCAGAAAAGTGGAACTTCACTCATTTGTTTACAATGTTTTCCGGCTCGGACATTCAGAAGGAATATATCACCCAACTTACCTCAGAAATTTTATTAGAGTCTCCCAAAAATGGGCTTTGGAATTCAACCGGTTATATTAAAATTCCAAGTTTAAAATTAAGTAATGGCGAAAGTTATTTAAACAATAATGATCCTATGGAGTTAACATTCAATAAAGGTGTCATGGATTCTCATGATTTTCGTTTGGATGGTCCAAGTAGTTTTGTAGAGCTTAAATCAAGCCATTCCAGTCGAGACTATGTTGATCTTTCCGTTAATGGAAAGTTTAATTTAGAATTATTAACATTAGTCACACCATTTCTTGATGAATTAAGAGGTGTGAGTTCCATAGTTTTAAATATAAAAGGCCCGGCCGAGAACCCTGATATTTTGGGTTCTTCTTACATTCAAGAAGCTTATATTAAATTAAAGGGACTTCCCCATGCCTTTGAAAAACTCACTGGAGACCTATTGTTTAACCAAAGAACTCTCGTTATAAACTCACTAAAAAGTGATTTTGCTGGTGGTCAGCTAACTGCCGACGGGCGCATTAAATTTTTGGCACTTAATAAAATACCTATAGATATAAAAGCTTATTTAAAAAATGCTAACTTAAATATCCCTCAAGGATTTTTAACCAAAGGAGTCGCTAATCTTTTTATAAAGGGTGATTTTATACCCTATACTTTAGGGGGAACGTATGAAGTTGAGAGTGGAGATGTACAGCTCAATTTGGCTGGCGAAGCCACAGATAAACAACGCATACAGCCTAGTGATTTTTTACCTAAATTTTTAATCAAAGAAAGCACCGACCCTCTCCTACTCAATCTTTCTGTAAGATTAGACAAGCCTGTAAATGTCTTAGCTTTAGTGCCAGAAGCTAAAATCAACACTAAAATTTCTGGGAAAATGAATATCAAAGGATCTCCCCTTCGACCTCAACTGGATGGCTTAATTCGCTCCTTGCCAGGTGGCACAATGATTTTTAGATCCAATGAGTTTGATTTATCAAGTGCGTCTATAGAATATAAAAATCAAGCACCTACCGAACCTGACCTTCAAGTCACAGCAAAAGCAAATATTAAATCTAAATCACAAAGTAGTGAAATTGAAGCGACAGGAGAGGAGTACGAAGTGACTTTGGATGTACAGGGAAATGCTAAAAATCCTGAGATAAGTTTAATTAGCAATCCTCCCTTAACTGAAAACGATATTGTTTCACTGCTTGCTTTTGGGATTACTTCCTCCAATTATCAAAGTGTAGATTCAGATCAACAAGCTTTGCAATCTGGTGTGGAAGTTGGCGCACAATTTGTTAAACAGCAATTGGGAATAACAAAAGCTGTGGAAAGTACTATTGGTTTAAACTTGGATATTTCTTCAGTCATTGATGATGAAAACACTGCAGCCCCAAAATTTTCCGTGAGCAGACAGTTCACTCCAAAATTTGGTATGTCATTGAGTCGAACACAAGGTAAGTCACCCTCCAATGAAATGAAATTTGAATATAAGTTTAATGAAAAATTCTCTGTTGTGGGTCAGGTGCAAAAACAAGAGGCCGGAACCACCACCGATGGCGATAGTTCTATTGAAACACAAGAAAAGGTAGGATTGGACTTAGAATATAAGTTCCAATTTAAGTAAATTTATTATGAAGTTAATTGTAGTTTTTATTTTTAGTTTAATAATTTTTAACTCTCAAGAGTTGTGGGCCAAGTACACTTTTGAAAATATATCAGTTAAGACTATTGACTCCATTAAAAAACAAAACCCAGAATTATTTAACACTTCTCCCGATCCTAAAATTGCCGATCAAATAATCGAAAAATTAATTCAAACACAACAATTTCAGAATGTTGCAATCTATGCTGATAATGGCAATTATCATGTGATTGGCTTTCCGTTAAGAAAGGTGCGAGATATTCAAATTGTTGGAAATAAATATTTTTCTAAAGATCAACTCTATGAAATAATTAATTTAAATAGTGGCTTTAAATTCGACAGAAAAAAAACTGTTCAAGCCGCAAATAACTTGAAAGAGTTTTATGGTAACCAAGGTTTTTTTAATACAAAAATTGAGGTCTCATTTCTAAACGAAGATCAAAGCCATATGGATATTATTTTTAATATCGATGAGGGCAATCCCTGTCTGCTTGTTAAGTTTGAAATAAAGTCTGAAAACCAACAGCTTTCAAGTGTGATTGTTCGTAAATTAAATAAGTTCAAAAATAAAAATTTTACTTCTGAGACCATTAGTGAAATTGAAAACACAACGAGGAATTATTTTAAAGACAAAGGCTACTTAAGGTCTAAGCTCAGTCAAATCAAAGTGGATTATAATGAAACTAAAACTCAAGCCACTTTGTTCTATGAAATACTTAATCCATTTCGCTATGAAATTGTAATTAAACAAATTAAAAAACAAAGTGACAATAAAGGTCTTAATGAGCTTGAACTTCGACATGGCATTGCTCTCAAGAATTTTGAAGTGTCTTCATTGGATCCGGCTATAGAAGTAGAACAAAAAGTTAGACAACTCTATTTAAAAAAGGGTTTTGCAAATGTTCAAGTGAATACACGATTACTAGAAAAATCAGATAAATTTTTTAAACAAATTCTGGTTTTTGTTGATGAGGGTCCAAGGGTTAGAATTGATTCACTCAACGTGGTGGGTCGTATTTCCCGGCCAGAAAACTACTATGTAGATTTTATCTTTGATAACAGTTCTGATACTTTTAGGAGTAAGTATTATATCCGTAAAGATTTGGAGTTAGGCTATGACAATTTAATAACACACTTAAAAAATCAAGGGTTTTTAAGTGCAAAAATTCAGTCCTCACGCATTGAGTACAATAACAAAAAAGACAGAGTTAAAATTCAAATAGTTATTGATGAGGGCCCTCTCACACAAATATTACGCCTTCGCTTTGATGGTGTAAAAGACTTCAGCCCCCTTACCTTAAGTAAAATTATTGATCTAAAGACTGATTCTCCATTAAGACTTAAACTAGTTGAAGAGAGTATTAATAAATTAAAGAACTTTTACAAAACCCGTGGTTATTTAGAAATGAAAATTCTAAATGAAAACGACAAGTTAATTACTTACAACACTTCTGGAACAGAAGCCTCGATTGACTTTAAAATTTATGAAGGTCCTAAGATTATTATTAATAGCATTTCAATAGAAGGTAATGATTTCACTCAAGAGGAAGTTATTTTAAAAGAAATTGAACTTAAGCCAGGAGAAATTTTAACAAATAAAAGGATCGAAGAAGTTATACGGCGTTTAACTCGCCTGGGATTCTTTTCTCGAGTGACTTTAAGAACTCTAGAAGAAGGTACCTCTTTAGCCTATCGAACTGTTATAATTTCTGTATCAGAAAGGAAACCTGGACTTTTTAGATCAGGCATCGGAGTTACCAGTGAAGAAGATCTTACATTGCGAGGCTTTATAGGTTCGTCCTACAACAATCTCTATGGAACTGGCCGTGGTATATCTGGCCGAGTTGAACTAAAATCTAACGTAACAAAAAGTAAAAACTTACAAGGTCGAGCCACAATGGGATACTTTGAACCTTATTTATTTCAAAGTAGAACACGCGGTCGAGTGAATCTTTCCTATGAATTAGAGGAAAGAGACTACAAGAAAGAATCAGATACTGCACAAATGAGAGAAAGTAACCGTATGGACTTTTTGTTAGAAAGGGAATTTTCTAAAAATTTGAAATTAACTTGGACGGCTTGGTCCATTGAAACAGAAAGAAACTTTGAAAAACCTGCATCAGGTAATAGTACTGAAAGCCATATCGCTGCTCTGGGCCCTTTATTTGAATGGGATTATCGCAACAACCCATTTTTGCCTACAAATGGGCACTACACCCGTTGGGAAACTGAATTTTCAAATCCTATTTTAGGCAGTTCTGAAGGTGTTGATTATTTTCGTACAGATTTAAAATACAGTTTTTACATTCCTATTAGTGAAACTGATATAGTTTGGGCAAACAATGTATCTGGTGGATATTTGAAAAACCTAGATAATGATATTACAAGCGGAGTACCGAGCTCTAGAAGTTTCTTTTTGCATGGACAGTCGAAAATACGAGGCTATGGTGGATCGAGTCGAGAAGAGCATATCCCCAATGATAGTCAATATCGTGATCTAACAGGCACAAGAGTAACTGGAGACAGTAACTACTATTTATTTAAAACTGAGTTACGCATTCCAATTAAATCTTTAGAGCCCATGGCTCTTGCTTTATTCTATGATATAGGTGCCATTCAATTTTCTGATTCTGATAAACAATGTACTTTTTATGATAATGAATTAAAAACATGTATGTCTACAGATCCCATACGTCAAAGTGTTGGCATAGGCATTCATCTTCGAACTCCGCTGGGCCCTATCGTACTCGAACTTGCCAAAAAAATTGCCCCACACAAAGGCGAGCGCCTAGACCGAATCCACTTCAGTATCGGCTCTTTCTAAAGGTACCAAGTCCCTTTTTACGTTTCACCGCAACGTAAAAAGGGACTTGGTACCTCTACTCCCGTCTAGATTTTTATCGTTTTTTAGGCAAGACCTAAAGTCCGTCCCGTCAAAATTCCGAACAAGACCTAAATGCACATCAAGGAGTAGCAATGACTCATTTCCTACGTTTTCTAACAACCCTTATGTTTGTGTGGCTAGCTTCTTGTAGTCAAGTTCATACAATCAGCAAATCAGAATCTAAAGAAAATGAAAAAAATAAATTCGCCACGCCAAAAGTGATTTATGGAGCCGACGATCGCCTTGATCTTTATGAAGTTAATGATCCTAAGTTATTAGCCTCAGCCCAATCCACTGTCGCTTTAGTGGATGCTCAAAACTTAAGCGATAAAGGTGGAGGCTTTGTTGAAATTAAATCAAGAAAATTTGGGGACGTCTATAGTTTATGCCCCTCAGAGCCTTTCAGAGAACAACCCACTGGAGCTTTTTGCTCGGGCTTTTTAGTTGGTAAAGATCTTCTAGTCACAGCAGGACATTGTATTAATTCTGAAAGCAATTGTACAAAAACTAAATTTGTATTTGGCTTTGCAATGAGGTCGCCCAATGACTCCCCACAAGTTGTAAATTCTGAAGATATCTATTCTTGTAAAAAACTAATTCATAGTGAAATTGAAGGCAAAGGTGCCGACTTCGCCGTAGTCCAATTGGATAGAGAAGTGACTCAGTATGCCCCACTTAAATTGCGAGAAAAAAGTCAAATAACAGTTGGTGAACCTCTCACGGTTATAGGCCATCCTGCTGGGATTCCAACAAAAATTGCTGGTGGAGCCAATGTTCGCTCAATACAAAAAGGTTACTTTACAACCAATCTTGATACCTATGGGGGCAATTCAGGCTCTGCAGTGTTCAATACATTAGATGGCAAAGTAGAAGGCATATTAGTTAGAGGTGCAACAGATTTTCTAGTTAAAAATGGCTGTCGCGTATCTAATGTTTGCGAAGACAAGGGTTGCCAAGGAGAAGACGTTACACAAATTACCCAAGTGCTTCCCTACCTATCTACAACAGATTTAATTACTGCTCCCAAAGAGGGAATAAACTAACTTTACTAAAATCACAAAGAATTACTAAATTACAAAACTAGTGACAGAAACCGTCGCACCATAAAAAATAATCAAGTAGAATTTTCATGAAGTGACATTTATGAGTCTTTCATATGTAAAGTAAGACCTTTTTAAAAAATCGCAATTCTGGCTTAGACCTTGCTTATGTTTATTTAGCTAAATTTTGTGGAAACATTTAGTTCCACATTAAACCAAAAAAGGGTGTTGTTATGGTAGAAACTACGACAGAGAAAGAAATTCAGAATTCACAATCCGAAAGAATACACTTTATTTTATTAGTTATTGGTTTTATCGCTCTTGCCATGGTTTCACAACAGCAGGAAAATGAATCCAGCAAGACAAAACAAGTATTGGCACAATCAGATAATTCAACATTAATATGTGCTCAAAGAAAATAATTTAATTAAATAACCAATTACTTAGGAATATAGCCACTTAAACTTCCACAATCGTAGAGTTCGCCTTTGGCACACAATTGCTTTACGGCTGAGTTTCCTGAGGAAGTAAAAATAGATTCTGTTCTATATGTTTGAACATCCGCAGGTAAGCTTCCGGCTGGATAGCGATAATTTGAATTAGCCATGTTACTGCCCAGCTTTTTTGAAGAATTTGTTAATGATGGAGCTGTGGCAATAGTTAAACTTTGACAAATTGGAGCGGCAGCATTTTTTGAGTTACAGCAATAGTAATCAACACAAGATGCCGCACTACGATTTTTAGGCAATGTACAATCCATATCAGGCTTTATACATGCATTTGCCGGAACCACTTTAGTTGTATTAAGTGGTGTTAGGCCCCCACTACCAAGAGATGCCACACTTTCTGATCCTGGAGAGCCTGGGTTGCGCCAAGAAAAATAGGTTTTAGGATTATTTAAATTTTTACATAGAGGATCTTTATCCGCGATACCTAAATTTGTACATGCCGTTCCCATATGTTCACCGGAACCATAGGCGTTGGGAAAACAAGTAGCTTGATTTATATTAGCCATACAACTGGAGTCACCATTCGTACCTAAATCGGCCATTTGCTTAATCCAAGTACAACTGGGTGATGACGGACTTCCCCCACCTTCACAAAAACTTTTGGCCTCTCTGTAAACACAATAGTTCGTGCCTTTGCCTTCACCTTGGTCGTCGTTATAGCAATAGTGGTCGTTAAATTTTGCACAATCACCAAAGTCAGTATTCTGACATTGAGTCAGCATCCGACTTTGGCAGGCTTGCTCTTTAAAATATTCAGCTTTATTAGTGAAGCATGTTTTAGTATCGCCACCACCACCATCACGAGTGTCGGCTTTAAAGGAGGTACATAAGGCCTCTTTTATTTTATCAGTTTGAGCATTCTGCATTACATTAGGATATGGGTAACTGGCCTGCTTGGTCTCGCTAGATGTAAAACACATTTGTGATAATTGAGTGTTGTCATAACACTTTTCTTGATCTTTACCATACTTAACACAATATCCACCATCAGCATTTTCATTTACCGTAAAGTTACTATTGTCATCATCATCGTCGTCCTTATCCTTATCTTTATTGAGAAAATGCATGGCTCCAGCACCCAAAGCTGCACCCAAAGCCCCAGCACCCAACATTTTCCCAGTATCACTACTTAGCATGTCGGCTATGCCAGAAGATTCCTGAGCGGCTTGCATAGCTGCATTGCTTGTCATTCCGTTTTCTATAGCAATTTTATTTATAATCGCTAAACAAGGATTCAGCTCGCTCTTAACCTCTTTATCAAAACGAAGCGCCTGTTCATTACACGTTTCAGCGTTGGCGGCTTCATCTTTCTGTGCTGCTGCTGTATTAATACTTTCGAATAGATTTTTACTTGCGAGTTTATAATCACTACCAATATAACTAAGAACCTTTGCTCTTTGTAAATCACAAGCTTTTTTTGCTTCTGCGGCAACCATTGCAGTGTATCCAGCAAGATTTGCTTGAGTACCAGCTGCTTTTTTTCCTGCATCTGCGTCTTTTGTGGCTTCAGTTGCATTCACACCTTTAGCCGCAGTAGCTCCACCGCCCGCAGCTGTTATCTCCTCACACTTTCTTTGTGATGACTTACATTTTTCAATCAATTCATTTCCTGCACTTTGCAACTCATTAGAGGGTGCTGGTAAAATTTTACCAGCACACTGCAATGTAGTAGCTTGAGCCATTCTATGATTAAAGATTACTGAACTCATAAAGATAAAAATAATTATTGGAAAATATGTTTGCAAAACATTGGATAAATACCTATTTACATTTTTCATAGTCATTTGTTTCTCCATATTCCCGTTTCTTTCTATTATTACGTATCGGGATGGAACATTACAAACTTTAGTCAAGAATCGTATCAATATGTACCAATTTAATCATTTCAACAGTTTAGCAATTTTACAAGCGAACAAACCATCAACAGATATCTCATATTGAGACACGCGCAAACACAAAAAAATTTCCCGTTTAAATTTCCGATAAGAACCTAGTAATAACTGAACTTGTAAATTTATTACTTATTACAATAAATTGTAAAACAATAAAATTTATTGAAAACATGAAGATAACTAAAAACCAAAACCAAAACCAATATAAATGATAATGAAATAGCACCGGAGTTGCGTTGCGTATTGAGAGATTACAATTTCAGAAAGATTCACTGTTAGATTTATGATAAGCAGCTTTTTAGAAAATGTTACTCGGTTAAGTACCTATATCTCTGTTGTTACCCAATGTCCTTCTTTGTCTTTCAGATATCCAATTTTTTTAGTGGATTACCTAAAAAACCTGGAGTAAGAATGAGCGAATCATAAAGGCGAATTTTTCGTAGCTGATGAGTACAAACTCAGCTCTTCTTATTAATAATTTATAATTTATAAACTTGAAGTATCTAAGTATCTAAGTATCTAAGTATCTAAGTATCTAAGTATCAAAAAATCTTGTCATTAAAAAAAGTTAGCTATTTCTTTAGATTATTTATTATTTAACATGGCTATTTTTTATAAATAGCTTTCCATTCGTTTTATGCAAGTAGACTTTCTTGTTTTTTTCAAACATTTCTGTTCCCACATATTCCAGGAAATTCAGGTAGGAGGGCACATTGAAGACTTCATCGGCACTATATATGAATTTTGAAGATGTAACATCAACACAGCCAAAGATTTTGACAGATTTCCGTTGACCAGTCACGGGAACAAGTGGCTGACATCCCTTTCTCGACCAGGTCCGATGAAGTGTTGAATCCTGACGAAAGTTAGCTTCGTCTCCAAAGATTATTCGTCTTCTATTTTTTTTGGCTTTTTTTTAATGGCAGGGTACGTCTTTTTAATCCAATATTCTTTCTTTTCACTGTCAGCATTGGCCAAGAGCCGCTTTGGACTTTGCACTGAAAATCCAAACTCCTGCAAGATTTTCCAAACATGTCCGGGATGATAGTTTACCCCAAACTCATCATTGATAACTTCAGCAATTAATTTTGATGTCCAAACACCACTTAGAAATCCATATGCGACGGGGCCACTATCAACAATGTCGCAAATTAAAACTTTTTCTAGATCAGTTAGAAGGGAAGGTCTCCCAGAGCGTTCACCCTCCATCAAACCTTCAACTCCTTGCTCTTCATAAGTTTTAAGCCAATTAGAGACTCTTGACCTAGCAGCGCCGAGCAACAAGGATATTTCACCACTACTATTTTTTTCGTTACTTAAGAGTACGGCTCTTATACGACTAGAAACCCTATAAGCACCGTCAATATTGGCTTCTGCTTCCATGCGCTTTAGTTTTTTATGGTTCTCGGATGTAAATTTAAATATCTCGGTTGCATGACAAAGTATTAGGCTAGGATAACTGATTAATCAACTATGTCCTTTTAATTATGCGAACCTATATATTAGTTGATTTAACTGTTGGTTTTGGTTTGTCTGTTAACTCACTAAGTCTATGTTTTAGTGTTCCATCTGGAACTTGTTGGTTGTATATAGTTTTACTTCTTATATTGCTAATCAACTCCGGCCATAGATTTTTTTGTTCAACCATTTCTCTTTGCCTCTTGTATAGCTTTTATTGTTTTTAGATTTAAAGTTCATACTGCATTGCAACTCCGGCGCTATTTCATCTTGCTGTATTTTAGATTTGGCTTCTAAAGTAGTTTCTACCTTTCTTTGTTCGCTTAGGACCCGCTTATTTCCGAACTTTTTAATTTTTATTGTTTCGATACTGATCTTGATCATATAATCAATCAGTTCCACCATATTTATAGTGGCACCCTTTGCACCCAATAATGATCTTAGTTCAGCAAGTCTATTTTTTAACTCTTGATTTAAAACAAATCTGATTTCTGTATGGTTATCAGAAAGTAGGCGTTCTTTTTCTTTTGGTAATGCGATTTCTAGTAGCATTTGTAAAAGTATTTTCTGCCTTTGACGGATCGATTTGTTTTCCAAACTTTCTAATAGTTTTAACTTATCAAGATTACACAACATTTTATTTGGTTCATTTTATTTGTCTTATTTTTATTTAAATCACTTGTACTAGATTTAATTTTATTAAATCCAGATTTTTTGACTTCCCTAAAAAAGGCTTTAGCTTGTGAGATACTGGTTAAACTTAAAGCTACTGATTCGATTTTCTTTTCTATTTCTGGAATTTCTTTTAAAAGTCTCATCGCTTGTATTCTTCTACCGGCTTGGCCCTCGCTATATTTGAGTTCTTTAACTGTATACTCAAATAAACTTTGATAGCCAAGGTCTAAAAACAACCTGCGCCTTTCTACTTCCTTAAGGTGATGGAGAACTTATGTAAGCAAGTGTCGTTCTTTTTGAATAAGATTTAAAGTTTGAGTTAAAAGCTCATGATCTTTAAGATGCTTTAAATTTATAGAAGCGCTTTCTTTCATATTATAGTTCATGGGAGCTCCTCATAGTTAGTTAGTTAGTTAGTTAGTTAGTTAGTTAGTTAGTTAGTTAGTTAGGAGCTTTAAATCATGAGTTTTAAAAGTGATAATTTAAGCCTGAAAATGGCTTTAAATAAGCTTTTAAAATCCCATTAAGAAATATAATGTTTATCTAGATAAGTTGCCTGAGAAAGGCTATATTGAATTTAAAACACTATCTGAAATGACTTTTAATGTATTGCATTTCTATATTCATTTTTTAAGATTTCTATTGTCAAGAATAAAAAAATGATTCGTATTGCGGACAAAGTTGCCTTAATAGCAATTCTAGAAAATAATTGTTAAATTGAAACTGATGAGAGAAGCATAAATTAAGGAAAATTGGTTTTGAATATGGGAAATTATTTTATAGAATTGCCCTAACAATTGCTGCACAGCAACTCCAGCGCTATTATTTTAACTTTAAGACACCATTCGAAGTATTTTTTTAAAAAAATGTTGCACTGGTAATGTGAAATCAGCCCGGGAAGCTTATTGTGGGTAGGCGTATAGTTTTACGTTGGTAACTGCGTTTACACCTGTTCCGTTAACGAAGTTACAGGTGTTAGTTTTGTAATCTCCCGATCCCTGGTAATAACCTAGATGAGGTGTGTAAATACAACTTTCACCAGACTCACAAAGCCCATTGTCATTACCAATTCTATCAAATAAAATTTCAGAGGCATTCAGAAGGTAGGGATTAGAAAAATACAAATCTGTCACATCTCCTTGTACCGAAGCTGGGCAAGTCGCATTATTTACAAAAGGTCCATGAAAATTATAGGTTAGATTTGCCGTATTTAACAACTGCATATCCCAAATTCTACAGTTACCTGTGTCTGTACACCTGCCACGTGTGGCTGTTACTAAAGCACTTATGGCATCTGCTGCCCATAGCCTAAATGGATTCTCAAAATTTAACCAATCAGTAATTAAACTGGCTAGAGAACTTCCCGTACTGTGAGTATTAACACTTTCAGAAGTCACCTTACCTTGAAATAATCCTGCAGCAGTTCCTGTGCTAGCAATTGCATCACTGGAACCTTGGTTGTCGCAATTGGCACCTTGCAGCCCTGGGTTAGCTCCTGCCGATGTATAACTACAGTTTGTTGTGTTACCTAGAATCAATTGACCACTAAAAACAGTGTTGTTTGCACTATTATTGTAATCTATCCCGGTATTATTATCAGTTATAATTAAGTTTGCATAGGTCCCGCCAATAGTTCTGTTGTTAAAACCTAAGTTGTTGTTGGCAATTATAGAGTTATACACTCTACTGGGGGCTCCCGAACCGCCCAAATTTAATCCACTTCCTAAATTATTAAAACTATTAATATTTTTTAATACACCTGCAGTTAAAGTCATATTTAGACCATCTCCACTATTACCCACTGATAATATTTGGTCCGCTATTGTTCCTTGAGCAAATTCCTGAATTCCATTACCGCCATTGTTAAAAATAACAATATTTTTTAGTATCGTGTACCATGGTAAAGTACCTATAGCGATACTACCGCTGTTTATTATTTTCATATTTACAATTTTCAAATTCCAACAATTTATTGAAATGTTGAAACTAATACTAGCCGCATTTAACAGTATTGTGTCTCTAACTAGTTGATCAAAGCCTGAACCCATGAGACCTATGTTAAAAGCAAAATTATCTATTTTAGATTGTTTTATATTCAATCCATCTAGTCTTGCAGAATCACTATAAATCCCAAATCCCGTTGTGACCCCTTTTAAATCTAAAAGATTTAAATTTACAATGGGAATAGACACACCTAGATTAGCATCTAATGAAATTAGACTATGCAAGTTGAATGTCCCAATATATGCTCCCTCAACATAAGCCGCATTTGCACCCGGAACAATTTTAATTAAACACTCTTGTGTTCCACCAGAAAAATCTAAACAATCACCATCCATAGGATTCATTGAACTTACACTCGCTCCAAGATTTACTAAAGCGACTCGGGCACCACTTATCGTGATCCCACGTGAGGTCCCCCCTCCTGAAATTGTATAAATGGTTCCACTTGTAGATAAATTCAAACGTGAGTCTGCTTCTCCCGAATTTAAAGTAATTGGCGATATTACATTGCTCCACCATACTCCAGGGGTAGAAGTAGCAATAGAAGACCCGCTCTTTTTTAAATCCACGAAATTATCTTTAAAAGTCGTAGGATTTAATACATCCTTTAATCCCTTATATTCTTTCATATTATCTGAGTAGAAAAAAACAGGGTCCTCGCTTTCGGAGCAAACCCAGTTAAAAACTCCCAAATTATCTTCTAAAATTAAGTTGTCGCAGCTATGCTCTCCTGTTGCGATGACTTTTTTATAATACCCTCCATCTAAACAGTCGTCATACTTAGATGATCCAGGAGTATAACTGCAAGTGGTATCAGCAATATCTATAAGAGCTGTGGTGGGTGCATTTTCAACAAGATCTAAAAAATTAGAACCACTAGTAGGATATAGCGGATTCACTTGCAATACTCTGGGGTCATTGTCGCTAATGGTTACTGCAATTTCAGAGTCCAATAAATTTACATTAGGATCATTAACTGACAATTGGATTTTAAAATTCTCACTGCCCTCGCCAAGAATATCGCCCTTTATAAGAATGGGAACATTTACGCTTATAGAGCCAGCAAGAAGTGTAAGTGTTGTATAAGGTAGAACATAGTCAATGCCTGAAGTGGCATAAATATCCACAGTTGATAAACTAATTATAAGTGGTTTATCCAAAGCTTTTGAAAGCTCTAGGTTTAAAGATGTTACATCTTGAAAATCGGTGTCTGTTTCCATTAAGGTGATGGCAGTTGAGTTAGCAGATAAATTAGAATTTACTGCTGGCTCAGTATTAGAACTCGCATTTCCAGAAATATCGCGGTTGAGCTTACACCCACTTAATAAAGTGAATAAAAATAGGAAAAATAAACCCTGTCTCATTAAGATACGTGCTCTGTTAAACATAGTTACTTATCGGCATATTCGTGTAAAAATCGAGCAAAAAATTCACTTTAAAATCAAAACTTTAACTTTATTTTTTGTTAAATCTATAATTTATGATAGATCTCCTGCAAATATTATTGGAGTTTCTAGGTGTTAAAATTAAAAATTGTTTATGTTTTTACATTGTTTACCATAACAAGTCAGCTCACCCTGGCTGATGCCTTTGGCACCCTTTCCGCAGAAGAATATATGGTTGGTGTTTCTCAATATGATCTGAATTATTATGAAGCCCATACTTTTAGTGAAAAAGAAGCCAAAGTCTTTGAAGAAAGCATCCAAAACGCCCGAGAATTATGGGATTTAGGATATAAAAATTTAGCTGTAAATATTTATGCAAATACTCTAGCACAATTGAATGCAGCTTGTGCCAGTACAAAAGACAATCGCTTCGCCTGCCATTTCAGGGATAACTTTAAAACTGAAGCCATGGACCATATCTTATTATTCAAAGTAAGAAAAAATACTCTTGGAGACCATCACAATAAAATGAATGTTCAGCAAAATAATTATGAAAGATGCAATTCATTTAGAAATAAATATCTCAAACTTTTAGCAGATTATGATTGTTGATTGGTCCTAATAAAATTAATGATTGCGAGAATTGGCTTTGACCACCCGCATATCGCAAATTTAACCGGGAACCATTTGTTCGTCGTAAATTTCAATAGCTTCTTTAACATGCTTTGAATTTTTAAAGGTAGCTATATGAACCATAGCATCACCTTTATTAACTAAGGGAATAGTTACCATCCCAATAATTATCCCACCCTCTATGGCCTTTACTTCATAAGGTTCACAACCAAAGGGATCGGAAATAATGGCTAACACTTCATTTTCTAAAATGTGATCACCCACTTTTTTAAGAGCTCTAAAAGAGCCACTGTGATTTGCACGGACCCAATAGCTTTGCTTTGCCACAAATACTTTTGTCTCTTCTTTTTGTTTTGCCTTTTTTGAAGGAGGCAACATTCCGATTTTTCGCATAACTGAAAAGCAACCTCTTAAGCCAGATCTAATCACATCATTTTCAAACCTCAATGCTTCTCCTCCTTCAAACAAAAGTGTATGCACTTTCTTCTTTCGAGCGGCTTCTCTCAGTGAGCCATCTTTGAGTTTTGCATGTATCACAACTGGTACGCCAAAGCTTTTTGCTAATTCTCTGGTCTCTGGCTCATCTAAGCAGGCACGTATTTGTGGCAAATTTGTTCTATGGATGGCTCCTGTATGAAGATCAATTCCATGTGTACACTTACTTACGATCTCTTTCATAAAAATATGAGCAAGCCTTCCTGCCAGTGATCCATCGGCGGTTCCAGGAAAACATCGATTAAGGTCACGGCGGTCTGGCAAATATCTAGACTTACTATTAAAACCAAAAACATTAACAACAGGGACCGCAATAAGTGTGCCTTTTATTTTTTTTAAAACTGATTTTTGTAAAAGTCTTTTAAGAATTTCCACTCCATTAATTTCATCACCATGAATCGCTGCACTAATAAATAGTGTCGGTCCGTCCTCTTTACCACGTATAATTTCCAATGGAATATTGAGCTGGGTATAATCAAAAAGTGCAGCGACTTCGAGCTGAATTTTTTTTCTCTCACCGGGGAAAATTTTGTGCATACCAATTTTAATTGGCTTCATATTTTGATTATTCATTAGGCTTCCTAAAACTAAAATTGATCATTTTTTTCTTCGACTGGCGGCAATTTTTTCATTTTTGGTCGTCTTCTTTTTTGTGTTTTTTCTGGAATTAATTTTTTCATAGCATCGAGTCTACCAAAACATAAAAGTCTATCCTCTGATTGCAGTATTCTTTCCGACTTAGGGTTGGGAATCACTTTTCCCTCTCGATGTAGTGTCAAAACATTGATATCTTTTTCTCTAAGACCTGAACCCAGTATTGTTTGATTGATGTATTCAGAACCTTTGGGAATATATATTTCTGTAACTCCATAACCCTTGCTCACCGTTAGGCGCTGGCGCACATCAATTTCAGGAAAATCCACCTGGGCAGCAATATAGTCAATAAAGGCTCCCGCCACATCCAATTTAGAACAGCTTTCAATCCCTTCTAATCCGGGAGAGGAATTAATTTCCATGATCTGTGGCCCATCTTTACCCTCTAACATATCCACACCTGCAATAGATAAACCCATAATCTTTGTTGCTCGAATGGCTGTTTCTTTATAAACTTCGTCAAGTTCCACAACCTCTGTTTTTCCGCCTCGATGCACATTGCTACGGAACTCTTGGCCTTGGGCCACTCGTCTCATTGCCGCAACCACTTGATCCCCAACCACAATGGCCCGAATATCTTTACCCTTGCTTTCAGCTACAAACTTTTGAATTAAAACGTTCTGTTTTTGACTCTGTAGTAATTCAATTATAGAGGTAGCAATTTCTAGAGTATCGGCAAGCAAAACACCTATACCTTGGGTGCCTTCTAACAATTTTATAACAACTGGCACTCCGCCAATTCTTTTGATTGCTGGTAAAACATCATTTTTATCTCTAACAAATGTTGTTGGAGGAATTCCAATTTTATGTTTACTTAAGATTTGAAAACTTCTGAGCTTATCTCTTGAATTTAAAATGCCATCGGCAGAGTTAGCACAAAAAACATCCATTTGTTGAAATTGTCTAACTACAGCTGTTCCATAATAAGTTATAGAAGCTCCTATTCTAGGTAATATAGCATCATACAGAGTGATTCGTTTTTGTTTGTAGTAAAGGTCTGGGTTCTCTTCTTCAATATCAATAGCAAATTTTAATGTATTAAGAACTTTTACATTGTGGTCTCTTTTTCTGCAGGCCTCTACTAAGCGCTTTGTGCTATAACTATTGGGCTCTCGCGACAATATGGCTAACTTCATAAAATTCCCTTTCAATTCTATTGTTATGCTTAAATTAATTGTATTTTAAATAATTTCAACTCTATTTGTTTTTAATACAAATAAACTCCACTTAGGTGAATCCACTGTAGCCTTTTTACTCAATTTTCTACTTAATCTTGGGACAAATTCATCATTTTTTATTTGATTTATAGGTCAGTACAATCACTATGCCCAGGAGGGGCACTTGGAGTCATTGGAGGAATCTCTAAAGGTGGCTCTATAGGCGTTTTAACAATCACCGGGGGGTTATTTGGTGAGATCTGAACATCGGCACATGAATAGTAGAGGGTCGGAGGATTGCGATCAGTCATTATTTGACGAATCTGCAAAGTGCAATTGTCACATGTCACATCGGGAACAGAAATACTATTTGTAAAAAAATGAGAAGCATTGTTTCTGCCAGATTGATCATCAATAATTGTTTTAAGTAGAGCCCAGTTATCGTCGTTCTCCATAGAAAACCAAATTTCAAAATGACCAGGGTGATCAATAGTTTCTTCCCATTGAATGGTCAATTCCTGCCCTGATTTTAAAGCTGTTCGTGTATTAAATTTTCTTATGCCACAGGGAGCGCTGCTGGATTTTATACCCGAGTCGTCAGTTCTTGGCGGCAAACTTCCATCCACTTGCCAACGTGTATGGGAAAAGGCATTTGAGAAACTTATAACAGTAAATAAACTTGTTAAATATTTCATTTTGCACCCATTAAACATTCATTTTGAGCCAACAGCAGTGTTTCTTGTAAAGAATCACTTTCCGTTTGTATAATTGGCACACCCTTGTGATTCAATTCAGTTAATACACATGTGTACTCTTTTCGATTATAACTTCCACCCAAATCAAAGGCTTCTGCGGGCTCTCTTTGGTTTTGACGTAGTCCACTGGTATCATAGGAAATTGTGGCTATTTTTAAGCACCAAGTATCACCATCCATTCTGATACATTCTTCGCTGAAAAAATGAGTATCTTTAACTTCTGGGGAAAACACAGCTAAATTGCATTTAAAAGCACTAGCTTGATTGCAAATTTCACTAGTCCATTCCATTTGCTCAAGTGCTTTTTCTCTAATTTCTTCAGTGCATTGGGATGTTTGAACTAGATTTTTTTGAGTATCGAATGACTTACAATTTTGAAAAGCAATCAAAACCAAAAAAGCAGAAATTAAGAATCCTAGTTTTCTTTTCATCAAAGGGTCTACTCTTAAATTGAGTTAAATCTCTATTTACTAAAATAAAATATTACCTAAATTTTATCACAAGTACTAAATTTAATGTTACAATTTGAGAAGCCTGTCCCATTTTGATGCGTCTAAATTTGATTCGTATTTATATTCACGCATTTATATTCGTATTATTCCTAAAACAACACAAACGCACGAAGTTAAGCGAAAAATGTTAAGAAAAATGCTTAAGAATTGCGTTAAAATTATTTAAATATTCCGTTAATAATACTATGAATAGAATGTTTGTAGTTAAGTTCATTGTAAAGCCTTATTTATGCAGGAGATGTCGCATGTACATCTCTAAATGGGCAAGTTCAATGACTGGGATCTTTAAATCTTCTTATATTAATCAAAATATTATTAACTTTAGATTTGTTACAGCTTTGTTTGCTTTTTTTGTCTCAATTTCAAACATACAAGCTCAAACTCCACAGGGTCTAACCTTACAGGGCACAATACTTAATGTCAGTGACCTTCCCATGGAAAGTCCCTCAGTAAGTTTTGTTATTCAGATTTTGTCTTCTGATGGCAATGCCTGTTTACTTTACGAAGAGTCCCATGTTTTAAATATGACGGGTTCTCAGGGTGCATTCTCTTTGATTGTTGGCACTGGCACTCGTAGTGGCGTGAGTTATGAAGACACTAATACTTTGGCTTTAGCTATGGACAACACTTTGGGTGTGCAGAGTTTACTTACTTGTGGAGTAGGAAGTACTTACGATCCAGCACCAGGAGACTCCAGAGATGTGTTAATTAGTTTTAACGATGGCTCGGGTGTTCAAACTCTAACGCAAAATCTTTTAGTTCAATCTGTTCCCTATGCCTTTTATGCAGACAACACAGAAAGACTTCAAGGCAAGAGTGCAACAGATTTTATTCAAGTCAATACAGGTACAGCCTCTTTATCGCAAGTAAATATTGAGAATGTATTTTCAATTATGAACTATCCCAATTTAGTTGATTTACTTTCTGTATCTCCCAAAGAATATGTTCGCACAGGATCTAATGGTTCGGCTTCGATACCACAAATTACTGGCAATCCTGGATCGGGTTTAGCTGCTGGGCAAATTTGGTATGACGATGCCGCCAATATAGTAAAATATTATGATGGCACAACAGTGCAATCCCTGTCGGGTTCGGGTTCGGGTTCGGGTTCCGGTGATCTAGTATCTACAAATAATTTAAGTGATTTATCGAACGCAGCTACCGCGCGAACCAATTTAGGTTTGTCTATTGGTACAGATAGATGTTCAAGCCTATGATGCGCAACTTACTGATGTAGCTGGTTTAACTCCCTCAGCTGATAATTTTGTAAGTGGTGATGGCACTAATTTAGGTTTAGGAACAGCTGCTTTACTTTCTGAAGATTCAAATAACACTTTTGCCAATGTTTAGTGGCTTCAGTTTCTGGAGGGGGAAGTCCTCAAATTAGTATCAATGAAGTGGAAGCTGGTCGACATCTGCAGGAATTCAATCTGGACAAACCATTCAGGTTCGCATGACAACTAGTAACTCAGTATCCACTGCGCTTGTAGCTACTGTGACCATAGGAACTGTCCAGACAGATTGGACTGTGACTACCCTAAGTGGTGTATTAAAAATATTTTTTACCAGCCAGACCAATGTGGGTTCAGCTATAGGCGGGCTCGCTAATGCCGATGGAATTTGCCAATCTGAGGCGGGTGTAGCCGGTTATGCAGGTTCTTATAAGGCCGTGTTGTCTGACGATACCACCAGTGCGGCATCCCGGTTGACACTCAGTTATCCTATCGTCAATGCATTTAATGGGTCGACAGTAGCCACGACTAATTTATGGATTGGGAGCATTTCCAATCCACTTTTGAATCCATTTGGGTCAGACAACTTTAGGGGTACTTCTTGGACAGGAACAACTGTAACAGGTGACATTAGTGTCGGAAATACTTGTGCTAGCTGGACTGGCGGAACAAATGGAATGCGAACTGTTGGCGCGAACACAAATTATAAATGAATCGAAGATGTGCCAGAGGCTTGTGGCACTCCAAAAAACCTTATATGCATCCAACAGTAAATTGTTAATTGTAGAAGTTGGGGATGAATCAATTATATTGTTTACAAAACACAACTTATTAAACACAATTAACAAAAAAAAGCAGTGTTAGAAAGCAACACTGCCTTTAATAAATTACTTATAATTTAAAAACAATTAATGGCCTAGACCACTAGATGTAGCACCTAAATCTGACTCATCAGCTATGGGAGCAGTTGTTTCAGAATAACTACTCGCTGAGTCTTCAATGTCTGGTGTTTCCTGAGCTGACTCCTCTTCAAACACGGGCTCATTGTCCGCCATCATATCTTGAGTTTGTTCAACCAATGCTTGTTCTGCATTTTCTTCTTGTGCTTTTTCTTTTGAGCTACAAGCAGTAAAAAGCGATAGTGATGCTAATAAAGCTGCCAGTAAGCCTAATTTTGTCAGTTTTTTCATAGTAAACCTTCCTTCTCTCTTAGATTAACGTATCGGCATATACTACAGCAACTTGGGTGCCAATATGAAACAACACTGTTACGAAATTGTTACTTTATGTTGATATGGAATTATCTTTGCGTTGAATCCTTCGGAATGGATGTATCCAGGCTGCAAAGGAAGATAGTTTACGGTTTTGCACCCAAACTTTTCCCTCCCCACGGAAACGACAAACTAGACCCTCTCCAGATAAAAACAAGGATTTATAACCTCCCACCTTAGTGATGTCGTAATCTAAGCCAGAAGTAAAGGCCACAATATGTCCGTTATCAACTACAGTCTCCCCTTTTACATCAATATGAAATATTCCACCAAAAGAATTAAACCACAAATCTCCAGGTCCAGTACAACGAATTAAAAACAATCCAGCACCCGAAAAAAACCCCCTGGCTAATCCTTGCCAACGACTTTCAATATTTACGGACAGGGACGAGGCCACATAGGAAGAACTTTGTACATAAAATACCTCACCTAATGATAAGTGTACATGGGAAATATCCCCTGGAGGACCAGGTGCGATTTCAATAGTTCCTGGAGATCCCACGGAGGTAAATTCATTAATAAAAATATTTTCACCACTCAATATGCGACCAAATCCACCTTTCATTTTTGTTTTCATCTGAATTTGCGTATCCATTGTTGCCATTGCACTAGCTTCGACTTTCAATGTTTTGTTACTAGGAATTTGAACTCTTAAATAACTATAATCTGGTTTACCTATGATCTCGAATTTAAAATCCACTCAATACTCCTATTGTTTTCTGGGTTTTAATAATGGTCCAACGAGCCTACCAAATTCATTGGCATTATGGGATTGACACCAAATCGAACCACGTCCAGCAAATTCCATAACTAAACCTTCTCCACCCAAAAAAGAATGCCACCAACTGCTTCCTGCTTTGGTAATTTTAAAATCAAGAGTGTCCTCAAAAGCAACAACATGACCTGTATCTACTACATAGCCATCTTGCACTTTCACCTTGTAAATAGAACCATAAGAGCTCACAACAAGGGGTCCTTCACCGGACATTTTTAACCAAAATAAATTCTCGCCAGTAAAAAAACTTTTCATACCTTGCCAGCTCATGTCCATTTCCACATTATCTTCACAGGCCACAAAGGATCCCCCAGCAACAACAATGCCCGCGCCTTTTTCTACGTGAATGACATCCATGTCCCCAGGCAATGGATGTGATAACCAAAGCTCATCTTTGCTTTGACTGGAGTAATAATGATTGAGAAAAAAGGATTCTCCTGTGAGCATTCTTTTAAGTGCTTTAAATACATTGCCTTGACCTCTTTTATATGTGGAGGTTTCAATTCTCATTGAGCCATTCATAGCAATCATACTTCCACCTTCAGCGATGAAATGTTCACCACTGTGAAGTGTTACTTTTGCTACCGTACTTGAAGGTCTATTTACTAATTCTACTTCCATTATATTTCTTCCTTAAATTAATCTTGGGTTTAGCCAACTAACGAGTCCACCCAAACTACGAGTTTGCAATAAAACTTTTCCTTTACCTTCTAAGCGTCCCACTAAACCTTCACCACTGGTAAAACTAGAAATTAATCCACCTGAAAGTTGTATTTTATATCTCACTGTTGGTGGATAGGCGACCAAATGTCCAGTATCGACGATAAATTCTCCATGCACTTCTTTTTCTACTAATGTGCCGTACACTCCAATCCAAATTGTACCTACCCCAGAGGCATAGAGCCGGAATATCCCTTCTCCACCAAATAAAAAACGAAAACCCGCCCATTTTACTTGCAGCCTCACACTAGGGCTACAACAAACAAAAGAGCCTGGTTGAAGATAAATGCCTTCATTGTTGAGTTCGTGGCGGTAAATGTCACCAGGAGTGATTTTACTAATTACTAGAGTTTGTGGAATAGTGCCTTTATTAAAATAAGTGTTTAAGAAGGCGGACTCTCCACCAAATATTTTTCTGGCAAGGGCACTTAATAGTCCACCCTTTAATTCTGTATGGATATCGATGCCTTTATCCATGCTCGCCATAGCACCAGACTCAGAAATAATTTTTTCACCTGGCTTTAATGTAACGGCTAAGTGCGTGAAGGAGCTTCGGCCCTTTTCTATGACTTCCATTAATCTTCCTTTTGTTGATATCCTAACAATTTTTTAAATTTTTCAAGATCAATATTTAACTCTAAATATTTTTTTTCCTTCGATGATATTTCCTTACTAATTTGCGATTGCAGGTAAGCAATCCTCTCGTCCGTATCTGGATGAGTGGATATTAAACTAATATCTATTTTGCTTAAAGGTATACCCTTCTTTTCTAATTCCTCTATTTTTCTTTGATTCTCAAACTTTAATTTATCAAAAAAAGAAACTAAACCCTTAGGATTAATATTCGCTTTTTTTAAATAATTAAGACCAACAAAATCTGCTTCTTTTTCTGTTTCACGGGAATACATTCTTGTTAGCAAAAATGCACCGTTGTCAGCAAAAACAGCCATAATTCCAGAATAATCGCCAAGAAAAAATTGGAACAAAGAATAGGTCCCCAAGCTTGATAAAATTTGTCTAAAACTATGGCGCTTCACCACATGGGCCATTTCATGGGCAGCGACTCCCGCGATCTCTTCTGGATGGTCTACAGCTTCTAACATCCCACGATTAAAAACTAAAATACCTCCAGGCAAGGCAAAGGCATTGATTTCTTTTTTGTCTGATATATATACTTGAAAATCATAAGCTTCATTTTCTGCTACTTTAAATAGTGGAGCTAACAATTTTTGCAGTTCCGAATTTGCACGAGCAAATCTTTTAGTCTCTTCGTTACTCACAAGGTTGTTTACAAAAAACTCTCCCATTTTTTTGTCATATTTTTTTGGTATTTCTTTAACAATTTTATCTGCAATAAAATCTTTTGCCATATACAAGCCAAATATAGCGACTAGCAAAAACAATATCGCGGCTAGAGCCAATGAAATTCCCGTATCCAATAAATTTTTTGGTGGCACTTTTTTATGTGGATATCGTCTTTTAATCTCTTTTATTACTTGATAGTCTCGAACATAAAGCATCCAACCCTGCTGATCTTTATGGGTGATTAAAAACAACTGATTGTTTGCCCCGCCCTTGGAAATAATCATGGATTCTACAGACCATTCCCATTTTTGTGCAGCATCTTCAGATTCGATTAACATTTTTCCAAAATGCGGGAAGGACAGATTCATCAAAACTGGGCGCTCGCCAAAGGAATCATGGAAAGCACGAACGCTAAACTTATCCATATCCCAAGGACTCCATAACTGCATTATGAATTTTAGGTCTGAGCGACTTAAATTCTTCTCCAGTATTTTCTTGAATGTAGCGATTGGCTAGTAGGACCACAAATACATCCTTTTTAGGGTCCCACCAAAAAGAAGTTCCTGTAAAACCCAAATGTCCCACAGACTTTTTTGAAAAGTATTTTCCAGAACTGCTATCATTGCTTGGCAACATAAACCCCAATGACCAATCCCCTTTTCCTGGTGAAAACTCTCTTTTTATAAATTTTTTAATAGTCTTTGTAGTTACAAAATGAGAATTCGAATTAGAAAGAAGAGATTTTCTTAACATTAACAACCAATTGCTTACATCTTCTATTTGCCCAAAAAGTCCAGCATGACTACTTATGCCACCTAAGCTTTGAGTATTCGCATCGTTCACAAGACCTTGTACCCAGGACGGTCCTATTTGATGGGAGTATGTGGGTGCATAGCTTCTTTTATTTTTTAACTGATCATTAATTACAAAATGCAAACTGTTTTTAGAAAAGTTTGATTTCAAGCTCAACCAACATTGATGAAGATCTTTATTTAGCAAGACTTCCATTACAAAGCCTAAAACCAAGTAATCTAAATCAGAATAAATGGCTACAGATTGAGGATTTGTTTTCTCCTGCTGTAGTAATTTTGCTAGATGTTCACGTCGATCCCGCCAACTGCCATTATGAATTTTTTTGTAGATAGGTTTCCACCAAGTCAAGCCGGAGCCATGGGACAATAAATGACGAACTTTCACTTGTAAATAATTGGGCCAACCCAAAATTTCACCCACGTCCATTTCTAATAAATGGGGATGTTCTTCTGTCATTTTAATAAAAGCAGACAGTGTAAAAATGGGTTTTGTCAGCGAGGCTAAGTCATAATAAAGATAGTCTTCTCCCCAACTAAAATCTATTTTCTTTTTCCCATTTTGATAGACTTGTAAAGAAAGAGATTCACAGTAATCAGAAAAATGAATTGTATCTTTTATATTTAATTGCCTGAGAAACTGTGTTTCAAAAGAGGTCACTTAATGGCTACCTGTAAGTAACATTTACGACCTAAATGTAATTTTGCTGAGGTATTAAATGGCATCGGCCTTTGGAAAGCCCCGTGACCAAAAGGTAATCCTTTTAAGACAGGAAATTTTGCTTCTGTAGCAAATCTTTTCTGTACATCTCGCCATAAGTATTTGCAATCTTCTGCTTTATTTTCTTCACCGCCAACAAAGTCGCCAAATATTACAGAACGAACACCTTTAAATACTCCCGCTTGCTCTAACTGAACTAGCATACGATCAACGCGATAACCGCGTTCGCCTATGTCTTCTAAAGCCAAAATTTTTCCCTTAGCAGAAAAATTCCATGGCGTGCCTAAAGTGGAAGCTAAGATGGCAAGATTACCGCCAACTACAGGCGCTCTAATTGTGTGTATTTTTCTTGCATGGCTATTCATAGCCTGTAGGTTATCGAAGTTCAATTTATCTGTAAGTTGAAATAAAACTTGGACAAAATCACGCAGCTCCCGTTGCCCAGCATCTCCGCGCCCCAACTCTTCCAACATCGTTCCATGTAGGCTGGGCGAGTTCCACTGTTGATTAAAAAAATTATGAAGTGCAGTGGTGTCGCTATATCCAATAAAAAGTTTAGTATGTTTTGGTTTTTTAAGTTTATATAGAGCAGGCATTAATCGCAAAGAGCCGTAGCCCCCACGTAAACTCCAGATGACTTTAGAGTCCTTTGCATAAATGGCATTTTTTAAATGTTTAAAACGCTGACTGTCTGTATTGGCACAAAGCAAATCCTTACCAAAAATATCTTTTGGTACACGGGGCACAAATCCCATTTTATGCACAAAGCGAAGTGCGTTATTTAAATCTTTTGCTGAACTGGAAGATGCGGGAGCTACAATATCAACGATATCTCCCGGTTCTAAACTCTGCCAAGCTTGCCGTTTCATAGTCACAACTAAAACTACCACAGTGACCAAAAGGTACCAAGTCCCTTTTTACGTTTCACCGCAACGTAAAAAGGGACTTGGTACCTTTAATTGCCTTTAATTATTTGGGGCGTTGGTGTTGATCCAATCTCGGATCTTATCTTTTTCTGCTTTAGACAAGGGATTACCAGGAGGCATAGTGTCGTCCCAGCAACGAATAAAGAGTCCGCTTTCATTGGCATTATTCTTAACAACCAAGCTCATTATTTGTGCATATGTTTCCATATTGTATCCACCGCGTGCATTTCCACCTTGGTGGCAATTTAAACATTTGGGTTTAAATATTGTATTATTCACATCTGTAAAAGTCCTAGCGATGGCTGCTGGATCGACAATAACTTTAACTAAATCAAAGGATTCAGCGCCCTTATTGTCGGTAACAGTGATTTTAAATACATAGGTTCCCAGCGACAACCCATTAATACTTACTGTTTTAGTGTTTGCATTAGATAGGCTAGCTATAGATGGGCCTGAGTTTTGTGTCCATAGATAATTTGCAATAGAACCGTCCGAGTCGGCGGCTAAAGCCGTAATGCTTGTGGCAGTGGCCGGCAATTGAATATTTATATCTAAGCCAGCAGAAACTACTGGAAGTAGATTATTAAATGGATTCAAGCTCACTTTTACTCTGTCCGTAACAATGTCTCCTTTATCATCCTCAACACTCAACTCAAATTCATAATGTCCCAACACATTTAAACCTGTTACTTCAGTAGTTAAATTATTTGGAGAAACAATATTTAAAGTTTTGGGACCTTCAATTTGTGTCCATACTTTTGCAACTACAACTCCATCAGGATCTGACGCAGACCCCTTAAGTGTGACTGTGTTTTGTGGTTCGTAAATATAAAGATCATTACCCGCATTAACTAGGGGAAGTTTATTACCAATTTGTCCAGTGGCATCTCTTGCTCCATCTTCAATCCATTGAGCAATGGCTAGAATATTTTGTGGATCTAATGGCGTAGTCGGCGGCATAGAACCATTTACTAATGAGGTGTAAAATGAGCTCCCTTCGGGGTCACCAGGAATTATCGTTCCGGATTCCATCATCGTATCAAAATCTGTAAGATCCAATCCACCGCCAGGACTAAAAGTAGAATGGCAATAAAGACACTTGGGTTTTATTACCTTTTCATTAATGTCGTTGTAATTGCTGGCTAAATTGGAAGCTGATGATTTGCTATCTTCACTACTATTCAGGCTCTCTGGTGCGGAACAGTTCTGAAAAAACAATAGAATTGCAACTAAAGAAAATATTAAGGTCATTTTAGTTTTTATTCTCATAATCCCCAACTTTGCTTATCAATTAATTATAGCAAAAGTTGTATAAAACTAAAATTTTAATAATTTTAAGTAGATATTTTGAAGATAGAGTCTCAAAAAAGGACGATTTTCGAACACAGAACAACCTCGATACCCATAATCCGACGTCAATTTATGAGAATATGGAGGTAGAGAAAGCGTTTAATTTAACTGAAAAGATTTTAAGATGGACTATTCACCAAAGAAAGCCAGTTGGCTCAAGGTTATTGAGATTGAATTTTCAGCTTTATCAGAGCAATGTTTAGATCGTAGAATTGGAGAGATTTCAAAACTAAGAGAAGAAACTTTAATATGGGCAAGAAAAAGAACTAAAGCTAAGGTTAAAGGCTAAGGTTAAAATCAAATAACCGTTTACAAAGAATAAAGCTAGAGAAAAGTTTAGATGTATTTACCTTGTTATTAATAATAAAGAAGATTGTCTACTAGATCATAAAACTTTAGAAGAAAGGCCAAGAGTTAAGGTTTCAAAGTTTTTCCGCATGAATGTATGATTGCCTCAGGGGCTAACGAAGTAGCCCGTTTGTCCAAAATTAGGTCCCACACGAGCCTTGCATGACGTCTCACTCCCTCATCAGAATCAGAAGAAAAATATTTCCCCTTAAGCTTCTCATTGAACGAAACTGTTTCTGCAGCCTCCAGGCTATAGTCTGGCAAGCGCAGGAAGAGCTTCGTTTAACTCAAAGAAAAATCTAAATGCTTAATTATTAGAATGATTTTAACTTTTTGTATGGAGCCGCTAGTTATGCGTTTACCATTGTGCAGCTAGTACAAAACTTGAAAAAATATTAAAAATCGAATACTAAATCTGAGATATTGATTGTAATTCAAGGTTATAATTTTATTCAGGATTATAATTTCTATATAAAATAACAATTCCATTTTAAGGAATTTTAAGGAATTACAGGGATCATAATCTTATTTTGAATATTTCGGCATGGGCTCTAAACAACTAATTGATCAAGACTGATTTATTGAAAGTTGGTTAAATTCAAACACAGATTCTGGATTCTGATGATTGAACAACAGTGGGAAGCGTGATGAGAAAATCTGAATTTCAATTCGCAAAAGATAAGCGCTCAAATGATCTGAGCGCTTAGAATCTGACTTGCTGTGACCCGGATTCGGAACCTGGCACTAATTGCAAAAGCTATAATTGTACATTTTCTCTTGAGCGACTTGCAAATTATAATAGCAGCTATTGTCTAAAATGTGTCCCCTATACATAACTCCATAAGAATTATCACAATAGTTTCCATTCACATCTCTAACACCAGGCATAGCTAAGCTACAGCTTCCTATATGTTGTCTATAATAGCAGGCCGAGGTGTTCTGCATTTCAATAGCAGCACGATCTGCAGAATAAAAACACATGTTATTTACAATGTGACCTTCGTAAATAAAACCATATGCTTTATCACAATATCTACTGTTATCATCCCTCTCGTTAGGCCTAAGTAATGTGCATCTTCCCGCACGTAGAGGCGTGGGCAAACTGCATACGTTAGAATTATTAATAACATTATGTGCCGTTTCAATACTATAATAACAGGAATTATTTAGTATGACCCCATCATAAACCACCCCATATCCTGATTCACAATAGTTGCCATTGTTATCCCTTTCAAAAGCAAATGTTAAATAACAACTATTTTCTCTTAGTCTGCGTCTATCACGTCTTCGATTTTCACTCATTCGATTTTCTTTACTCTCATTTGATTGAGAGTTTAAGCTTGCCAATGGCTTAGAATCATCCTCCTGGCTATTCACAGCCGAAAAATCACCGATAATTCCAGTCAAACTATCTTGCATAGTTGTAATTTTAGAGTCTGCTAAACTGTGAGACCCTGTTGCAAAAAATAACAACGCACATATAACATATTTATTAAACATTTTCCCCTCCATTAAAAAAATCTCGATCGATCATAGCTGATCTAGAACAAATGTGCCAGGTTCCAAATTCGGGCCGCACCACATCATAAAATCACTCTAAGTAGGTTGTAGTTAGAAGTTATTAACTCGGACGTATGCAAGTTATTTTAAGTTACATTTCCTAATTTTTTGTTTTTAATCCTTTCTATGAAACGAGATGGCCGAAAACTTGATCATAAGATCTTAGAAAAAAAGGGTATAATAGCCTTTATGCAGGTTCAAAGTAGAATGAGACCAGAGGATCTCACAAAGGTATTACAGTGCAGCCAAATTTCTTTTATTTTTCATTATAAATGACCTCCAATGAAAAAGCCTGTGCTTAACTTAAAAATCCAGATTTTTTCGGTTATATTTAAAATTCATTTTCTTTTTCATAAACCCATCCATTAACAAATGATTTATATTTATCTATGTACTAAGACATTTTAAAAAATTCAGGGATTTTGGTCTTATTTTGAGAAATATCGACGTAGGCTATAAACAACTCATTGATCAAAGTTGATCTACTCAAGAGATATTGCAGAATGTTGTGGATTTGAAAAAGAAAATATAGCGGCATAACCTAAGGTTTCACTAAAAACCGCTCATTAAATGAGCAAAAGGAGAGCCGCTATGCTAAAAATAGTAACCGAAAAATCCGAATCAATCAACTTAGATGATGTAGTTAAAGAAGGGGCCAAAAAGATGCTCCAACAAGCTTTACAGCTGGAAGTTGAGGAGTATATTAATAATCATCAAAGCCTTATTGATGATTCTGGGCACCGATTAGTAGTAAAAAATGGAAGCAGCAAGTCTAGGAAAATCACTACAGCTGCTGGTGCTATTGAAATCAAGACCCCTAGAGTAAATGACAAACGTGATGGCTTTAAGTTTTCCTCTAATTTATTACCAGCTTATATAAGACGGTCCCCCAAAATAGAGAGTTTAATTCCCGCACTTTACTTATCAGGTGTTTCAACAAATAAATTTGATAAAATATTAAAGGATCATTTTTCTCAAGGCCTTTCAGCAGGAAGTATTAGTAAATTAAAAAGACGCTGGGAGGAGGAGTATCAGGTATGGAAAAAAAGTAAAATCACAGATGAGTTTGTTTACCTCTGGGCTGATGGGGTCAATGTATCTATTCGAATCGGAGAAGACAAGCGTTTAAACTTGTTGGTAATCATGGGTGTAACTCAAGATGGTGAAAAGAAATTATTAGCTGTAGAAGCCGGTTACAGGGAGTCTAAGGAGTCCTGGTTAGTTGTATTAAGGTCTTTAATAGCCAGGGGTTTAAACTGTCCTCTATTGGCTATAGCAGATGGGGCTTTAGGATTTTGGTCAGCCCTTGAAAGTTTAGAAGAATTTAAAAAAACAAAACACCAGCGTTGCTGGGTACATAAGATAGCCAATGTATTAGATAAGTGTCCTAAAAAACTTCAGCCAGCAATTAAATCACAGTTACATGAAATGATGCGGGCACCAGATAAAGAAACAGCGACTAAAATAAAAAATAATTTTTCAAAAGCTTATGAAAATAAATATCCAAAGATGGTTACTTGTTTAACTAAAAACTGGAATGAATTAAATAATTTTTTTGATTTCCCAGCAGCACACTGGCGTAGCATAAGAACTAGTAACCCTATAGAGTCATCATTTGCTGGAGTAAAGAGTCGTTTAAAATCAACTAAGGGTGCCGGCAGTATTAACTCTGCTACGGCCATGACTTTTAAGTTGTTAAAACAATGTGAAAGCCACTGGCTAAGATTATGTGGGGTTAAAGAGTTTACAAAGCTATTAAATGGGGTTGCTTACAAGGATGGCATTATTGTAGAAGATAAAAAAACCGAAAAGGTTGTCGCTGGATAACTAATCCACAACATTTTAAAATATCTCTCTACTCAAAGTTGGTTAAATTCCAACACAGATTTTGATTATTAGTTAACAGTGGGAATCACGATGAGAAAATCTGAATTTCAAATCGCCAATGATAAACGTACTAAACGGTCTTATCACTAAGAATCTGACTCACTGTGACCCGGATTCGGAACCTGGCACTATTCGATATTTAGTCTTACGAAATCTATGGGGCTAACAACGCCGACGAGTTTGCCTTTGACTGAGTCCACCACAAGAATTCGTGGATCTCGACTTTTTTCAATCTTAGCCAATGCATCAATCGCTGAGTCATTCATATGTACTACCGCTTTTGCTTCTTGCTGCACTTCAGAAACCAAAGCCTTAGGATGTTTTTTAGATAGTTGTACTAATTTTTCATGGGTTAACAAGCCGGTTAAAATACCTTCTTCATTAACCACAGGATATATGGAATGATTATGTTGCAAAAGTTTATTTGCCGTTTCTATAATCGTCATGGTGCCAATGGCTTTGTGCAGCTCCGTAGTCATGATATCTTTAATAACTGTCATCGACATGACATTTACAGATATGTCTGTCGCAAATTTAATACCCGACCTTCTAAGTTTTAGTGAATAAATAGAATCTTTAGAAAAAAACCATGCCACCTGATCAGCGGTAACACATACAAACATTAATGGTAAAATAATTGAATAATCCAAGGTCATTTCAAACAAAATAACAATCGCCGTAAAAGTGGCCCTCGCTGTTGCCGAAAATAGTGCTGCCATCCCTACTAAAGCGTAGGCACCATAGTTAGAGGTCATTTCTGGAAAAAAATAATGTACCACATAACCATAACTTCCACCCAGCATAGCACCGATGTAAAGAGAAGGTGAAAACACTCCTCCAGATCCGCCACCGGCTAGGGTCACACTCATAGAAATCATCTTCAAAAACACTAAGGCTAACATCAAACTCAATTCACTTTTTTGTTGTAAAACAGAGCTTACAGCCTCATAACCCACACTTAATACATGGGGGAATTTCATACCAATAGCTGCGACTATCACTCCTGCAATTATTGGTTTAAAAAGAAATGGAATCTCTAAGTTGTCAAAAAAGTCTTCAATTCCATAAAGTGTTTTAATAACAATGACTCCAACAATCCCAGACAAAACACCTAAAAATAAATAGAAAATCAATTCATTTGGACTTTTCAATGAATGTTCAGGTACAAAAAAAGCGGGTTCATTGCCAATATATAAACGAGCAATAACTGTTGCAAACACCGAAGAAATCACTAAAGGCACAAATGATTTTGTTTTAAGTTCAAGTACAATAATTTCGATAGCAAAAATCACTCCTGCAATTGGGGTATTAAAGGTCGATGCAATAGCCCCTGCCGCCCCACATCCAACTAAAGTTTTCAGAATGGCCGGTTTCAAGTGTAAAAGCTGTCCCAGTGAAGAACCTATAGCCGAGCCTATTTGCACAATGGGCCCTTCACGACCTACAGAACCACCACTAGCAATAGTTATGCTAGATGCTAAGGCTTTTAAGGCGACAATTCTTTTGCGAATCTTCCCGCCCCTTCCCCAAACCGACTGAATAACTTCTGGAATACCGTGTCCTCTAGCTTCAGGAGCAAAATACTTTGTGAGCAAAGTAGAGACAACTAAACTGGCAGGCAGTATTAAAAACATCCAATAACCACGGATATGATCCATCGGAGAGATTAAATGATAGTCCCATTGGCCATACAAAATTAAATTTTGCATGGCACCAATCATGTAACGAAAACCTATACCTGCATAGCCCGTTAACACGCCTACAAGTATGGCTAAGGTATTTAACTGAATAATTTCTCTATTTGTGAACTGTTGAATTTCTGGTTTGAGTAACCAATTCCATGATTTTGGTATTTCACGAAGGGCTTTTCTAGTGATGGTGGGTATGTCTAAAAATTCAGTTGGCTTCACTTGGCCTATTTAGAACCTACATTGCCTGTTCGTCAATAAAGTCTTCAACAAAGGTACCAAGTCCCTTTTTACATTGCGGTGAAACGTAAAAAGGGACTTGGTACCTTTTAATAAAAATCTGACTCGCTGTGACCCGGATTCGGAACCTGGCACTATTTTAATGGACGGAGTGGTTTGCGGATTTCAATCAGAGGAATCTCTCCATCACGATATACAATTAAATCCGTAGTGTTGCTTGTTTCAACACCGTACTTTCCAGGTTCTAAACCCATTCTTCTTTTGTAATCAGCTTTTATAGAATATGCCTGTCTACTTGTTCGCTTCTTTAAAGTATTGTAGTTGTCTCTTCTGCCAATAAAAGCAGAACCCATTGAAACTGAAGGATGAAGCCTTCTTGCTGTATCAAAATTTTTAATCAAATCAATTAGGTGTTTGTTTTTAACGTCAATGTTTAGTAAGGCCTGTTTTAACTCATCAAATTGGTTGAAGTTTTTTCCCAGTAAACTTTCTATTTTTAATTTTATATTATCATTTAATCTATTGAGGGCATTGTATAGCATCTTTTTAGTATGTGCTCGCTGTCTTTCAAAAATGGCATGTGCATTTGTATCTATCAACAATTTTTCGCGAATTCTTTCCATAATTTTAACAAGCTGACTGGAACTCACATTAGGCACTAAAAGCACCAACTCGTCACCACCATCTCTAAATACCCAATCAATATCCTCTTGCTTTCTTGCTTTACCATCAATGGAACAAGCGCCTTTATAGTCGATCATCTGACAAACACTTCTAACCACCTCACTAACTATTCTGATATAGCTATCTCCATCCACTTGTTTATTAACAAAATTATTAACAAATTTGAGATCATTTAAATCAATAAAAACAAAGGCCATTCTCTCTTTCGAACGACTAGCATGATTAATCAACATATTCATAATGTTTTTAACTGTGGCTTCTGATGCCAATAACGAACCCGTTAAGTCATCAACGGCAAGGGGTTTTATAGAACGAATTACCTTACCCTCCACATCTAACTTATAGCTTCCATCGGGATTTACTGGAATTCTGATCAATACAGGATGAAGGCCATCAATGGGATCTTCGGCAACTCTCACTTCATATTTAATTCCATTTTGTATAATTGGCCAACGCTCACCCAACACATCATCACACAAGTGGGTATCACTAAAGAATTTTCCCTCAGAATTTGTAGGATTATTATTGATTGCCCTATCGGCATCCCTTGCAGCATTAGATTCTGTGGGTGATTGACCAAAAGCCATAGGCGTGCCCAGGCTAATTATCAATAAAATCAATAGTTTAACAGAACCCAAGTCATCTTCCTTTTACATACTTTTTACTTATGTTGTTTATTTTAACACAACAGGGTCAAAAAGTTAACTTTTTAGAATAGACTTGTAGGATATTCACCGTTAAAACAAGCGGCACAATAGCCTGTTTTATTTCCACCCACAGCTTCCATCATCCCCTCTACAGAAAGATAAGCCAGTGTGTCGGCATCAATAAATATGCGAATTTCCTCTACAGATTTCATAGAGGCAATCAGTTGCTCGCGCCTAGGTGTATCCACTCCATAATAACATGGACCTGTCGTAGGGGGTGAGGCAATACGAAAATGCACTTCTTTGGCCCCGGCTTGCCTTACTAATCGAATGATCTTTTGGCTAGTCGTCCCTCGAACCAAGGAATCATCAATCACCACAACTCTTTTGCCCTTAAGCACTGCTGCTTGAGGATTGAGTTTTATTTTTACACCAAAACTGCGAATGGATTGACTGGGCTGTATAAAAGTTCTTCCTATATAGTGGTTGCGAATAATACCTAATTCAAAAGGAATGCCACTCTGAACTGAATAACCAATGGCCGCAGGCACTCCGCTATCTGGAACTGGAATCACAACATCAGCCTCTATAGGATACTCGGTAGCTAACTTGCTGCCCATTTTTTTTCTGGCTTCATAAACGCTTTCACCAAATACCAAGGAGTCTGGCCTGGAAAAATAAACATGTTCAAAAACACAAAATGCTGTTGGATTATTAACTTTGGCAAATCGCTCGCTGTGTTCCCCCTGTGCATCCACCCAAAAGATCTCACCAGGCTCAATTTCTCTTTCGTACCTAGCTCCTATAAGGTCAAAGGCACAGGTTTCTGAAGCAATCACCACGGCCTGCGAGCCATCATCTTGAAGTCTTCTACCTAAAACTAAAGGGCGAAAGCCCCAAGGATCGCGACAAGCTATTAATCTTTTTTCAGTCAACATGACCATACTGAATGCCCCCTCCAATTGTGGAAGAGTGTCTTTCAAACAGACAATAGGATCTTGACTGGGATGCCTCGCCAACATGTGGAGCAAGCATTCGGTATCATTAGTCCCCTGGAAAATAGCTCCCTCTAACTTGAGTTTCTTTTTAAGTAAATGAGCATTTACAATATTTCCATTATGAGCTAGTGCCACATTACCTGTGTTCAAATTTGCAGTAAGAGGTTGAATATTAGTGAGTTGATTTTCACCTGTAGTAGAATATCTAACGTGGCCAATGGCTGCTGTACCCTGCATTTTCTCTAAGTGTTCTTCTTGATAGACATCACCAACTAAACCAAAACCCTTATGGACCCAATGCTTTCCATCTGCCTGTAAATTAACTATTCCTGTGGCCTCTTGTCCCCGATGTTGTTGGGCATAGAGACCCAAATAAGTCATACGTCCAGCTTCTTGATCTCCCCAGGTTCCAAATACCGCACATTCCTCACGCCAAGCTTTCAAAATTTTGTCTCCATCCCTCATTATATGCTGTTAAGAGTTGTTCTACATTTATATGTGCTTCACCTGAAAAACTCACTTCTCCTTCAGTCACTTCACCCATTCTCCATAGTTTGTCTGTAGATTCCGAGTTTCTTAAATTAGCCCAAGATTTAGCAAAATTTTCAGCGCTGTCTTTTTCTAAAACAAAAATTACTTCGTAAAGATTTTCCGTAAACCAATGGGCATTGCTTTCCTCTTCCCCCAAAAATAAACCTTTCTCTGCGCGGAAGCCTAACTTTGTCGTACACATGCGTGAAAGAGTGTAAGCCAAGCCCAACTTTCCGCAGACTTTCGTAGCCTCTACTCCTGGGAGTTGAGACATCTCTCTCACTTGCTTAACAAATTGTGCACAAGCGTTTACTTCAATTTTTCCATGACCTGTGACATTTCTTTTTTGTTGAAGCGCCGTTTGTCCACTAATGTGCAGCTGAGGCAGTCGAAGCAAATAAATTTGTGAAGAGGCTTTTACAAAGCAATCACGTGGAATATTTTTTATATCTTCCTTAAGTCCAACCACACCTGTTGCCGGAGTGGAAATAATATTTTGCCCTTGAGTCTCATTATAGAAACTCACATTCCCAGAAATTACGGGTGTATCTAAAGCTTTACAAGCGGCACTTATATTTTCTACGGCAGCTACAAATTCACTCATAATCTCTGATTTTTCAGGATTGCCATAATTCAAGCAATCTGTAACAGCCATAGGCAAGAAACCTTTCGCACTCAATTCAAGAGCGGGATACAATATAGCGTCTTTAGCGCCTTCGGCTGCATCCCATTGTGTAATATAGGGACGATGACCTAATACAATTCCAAGAGCGCGTTGTGTTTGTGGTAAAACTATAACTCCTACCGAATCACTGCAATCTCTTGCCGTTCGTGCCCCGACTCTTTGATCGTACTGTCTAAATATCCATTCTCTCGATGTGCCTCGCACATCTTTTAAAACACTCATAAGTTTTTCAGTGACTGAAGGTACAGAGGGAAGCCCCTTTGTCCAACTCTCATCTTTATGTTCTTTCGTCCACGGTAAATAGCTGCGTTCATACTGAGGGGCATTTTCTACCAACAAATCCGGATCAAGCTGAGTCAGCAATTCATCTTTCCAATAAAGTTGAACTTGTTTTTCAGAAATCACTTCGCCAATAACTTCAGCATCTAAGTTCCATTTTTTAAAGATATCCAGTAAAGCCTTATAATTTTGGGGTTCACAAATAAGTAACATGCGCTCTTGACTTTCAGATAACAAAATCTCCTCAGGTGTAATGCTGGAATCCCTTGCTGGAACTCTATCTAATCTGAGTTTTAAACCCACTCCACCCTTTGAGGCCATTTCAAAACTTGAACTCGTTAAGCCAGCGGCACCCATATCTTGAATAGCTACAACTAAATCTTGTGCCATGACTTCTATACAAGATTCTATTAATAATTTTTCATAAAAGGGATCTCCCACTTGAACATTGGGTCTTTTACTTTCGCTGTCGTCGTCAAAAGATTCACTGGCCATGCTTGCGCCATGAACACCATCTTTGCCAGTTTTAGCACCCACATAAACAACAAAATTGCCTACCCCGCGAGCTTTTGAATTAAATATTTTCTCACCTTTTTCAAAAAGTCCTAAGGCAAAAGCATTAACTAAAATATTTCCATTATAAGATTTATCAAATTCTGTTTGCCCTGTAATATTGGGAACACCAACACAGTTTCCATAACCACTGATTCCCCCAACGACACCTTCTACCAAATGTGGCATACGCTCTGCTTCCGGCTCACCAAAACAAAGATAATTGGCAAGAGCAACAGGTCGAGCCCCCATAGTAAAAATATCTCTTAATATACCACCCACGCCTGTGGCGGCTCCTTGATAAGGTTCGATAAAACTAGGGTGATTGTGACTTTCCATTTTAAAAGCCACTCTCTCTCCTTGACCAAGATCTATGACTCCTGCATTTTCACCAAAGGCTTCTAAAACACGAGAGTTCTTATTGTAGAATTTTTTTAAATGAACTCGTGAAGATTTATAACTGCAATGTTCACTCCACAGTGCGGAAAACAACGCCCACTCTAAGCCTTCGGGTTCTCTACCTAAAAGTTCTTTAATTTTAGAGTACTCTTGGCGATTGATACGGTAATGTTCTAATTTTTTATTTAAATCCATCATCTTAACAAACTCTCAAAAAAGATTCGGCCATTTTGCGATCCCATCCAATCAAACATAGCTCTTTCCGGGTGAGGCATTAAAGCCGCTACATTTTTTTTATGATTCATAACTCCTGCAATATTACTTACCGAACCATTGGGGTTGTGTCTGTAACGCCACCAAATTTGCCCATTATCTTCCATCTTTTTTAACTCATCTTCATTAACATAGTAACGACCCTCACCATGGGCAATGGGTATACTACATTCATTTAATTCACCTGCCCAATATTTATTGGCAGAAACCAAATCTAAATCCACCCACTCATCTATAAAGTGGCGATTATGATTTCTAATAAGAGCCCCTGGCAATAAACCTGATTCACAAAGAATTTGAAATCCATTACATATTCCAAGTACGGGCTTCCCCTTGTTAACAGCTTCACTGAGTGATTTCATAACTGGCATCTTGGCGGCCATAGCACCACAGCGCAAGTAATCGCCATAACTGAACCCACCTGGCAACACAAAGGCACAGTAGTCACTTTCAGAGAAATGATCTTGATACCACAACCATTCCGGTTGCAATTCAACGTTCTCTACGGCTCGCCAAACATCTTGGTCGCAATTGGTTCCTAAAAAGCGTAATATTCCAACTTTCTTACTCATAGAATTCCAACTCGTAGGTTTCTATTAGCGGATTGTACAACAAATTATTGACCATTTTTTTAACTTGAGCGCTGACTTCTTCTTTATTTTGACCTGGAACTTCCAACTCAATATATTTTCCAATACGACAATTTACTCCCTCTTGCCCCTGTTGGTGTAAGACACTCTCAACAGCACGACCTTGGGTATCTAATATTTCTTTTCTTGGTAAGACTTTTACTCCTACTTTCACTTGTTCTTCTCCTCAAATGTTTTTAATCTTTGAAATACATCTTCATAAAATTCCATGACCTGTCCCATGTCACGACGAAAGCGATCTTTATCCATTCTTTCACCGGTTTTTTTGTCCCACAATCGGCAGGTATCGGGTGTAATTTCATCTGCCAGAAGAATTTCTCCCTTACTATCAAGGCCAAATTCCAGCTTGAAGTCTATTAAATCAATACCAATATCTTCAAATATTTTCTTTAAGATAATATTCACTTCCAGTGCCTTTTGTTTCAAGACTGACAATTGTTCAACATTATTAACAGCTTTTAACATTATGGCTTGCTCATCACTTATAAAAGGGTCCCCCAAACTATCGTCTTTATAATAAAACTCAACTAAGGGTTGCTCCAATGGCGAGCCTTCTTCGATTCTGAATTTCTTTGCCGTAGAACCTGCAAGGATATTTCTAACAACAACTTCTAAAGGTATAATTTTAACTTTTTGACATACCATCTCGATATCGGAAACTCGTTCATGAAAATGGCTATTTATGCCTTTTTTCTCTAGCCATTTAAATAGTATAGATGTGATATGACAATTGAATCGGCCCTTGTTAATCATCTCGGCTTTTTTTTCGCCATTGAAGGCCGTTAAACTATTTTTAAACTCTACCCAAACAAGATCGTCAGAACTGGAAACACTATAAATCTTTTTAGCTTTACCCTCGTAAAGCTGTTCGCTCTTTACCATTAGACTTCCTTCCCATACGTGAAATCACTTTTAAAATTTGTTTTGTGTGTCTTTGACCTGAAAATATCTCTTCTAGTTCTTTTTTGCTAAAATAAGACTTTACTTCTTTGTCCTTTAAAAGTTTGTCTTTAAAAGACTCACCCGCCTTTAAGGAGTGACTCACCCTTTGTACATGCCTGTAGGCTTCCTCGCGACTCAATCCCTGATTCACTAAAGACAAAAGAACATGGGAACTAAATAGCTGTCCTTGAGAAAACTGCATGTTTTGCACCATGCGTTCTTTGTCTACCTGTAGATTCTCAAGAACATTAGCCATTCTATCAAGGGCATAATCACACAAAATAAAAGCATCAGGAAAAATCACTCTTTCCACTGAAGAATGAGAAATGTCCCTTTCGTGCCATAAGGCTATGTCTTCCATTGCTGCCTGCTGATAAGAGCGCAGCAACCGCGCCACACCTGTGATATTTTCAGAACTAATTGGATTTTTTTTATGAGGCATTGCACTGGAACCTTTTTGTCCAGAACTAAATCCTTCATAGACCTCAGCCACCTCCGTGCGCTGTAAATGACGAAACTCAATGGCCAACCTTTCGAGACCCGCTCCCAACATTGCCAGAGCTGTAAATACTTCTGCATGGCGATCTCGAGGAATCACTTGTGTTGCAATTACTTCTGGCACTAAACCCAACTTTTTACAAACCGCTTCCTCTACTTTTTCACTTTGCATGGAGTAGGTACCCACAGCTCCACTCAATTTTCCAATAGCCATTTGCTCCATGGCTTTGAGGAATCGCAATTGATGGCGCTCAAACTCCGCCATGTGACCGGCCAGTTTTAAACCAAATGTAGTTGGTTCTGCATGCATGCCATGAGTGCGACCACTGCACAATGTGGATTTGTGTTTTTCAATTTTTTTCTTAAAACTATCTAATAATTTATTTAAAGATTTGTTTAAAACTTTAGCCGCTTCAAGAATCTGTAAACTCAAGGCTGTATCTAAAACATCTGATGAGGTTAAACCATAGTGAATAAAACGGCCATTCTCTCCAACATTTTCAGCTAAGTTACTAACAAAGGCAATTACATCATGTTTTGTCGTTTTTTCTATTTCTAAAATTCTATCCACAGAAAATTTGGATTTTTTTGAAATGTCTTGTGCGGCTTTCACTGGAATGATTTTTAATTCCGCTTGAGCTTGTGCGACAGCCACTTCTACTCTTCGCATGCATTCAAATCTGTTTTCTAAACGCCAAATGTTCCCCATTTCTTGTCTAGTATATCTTTCAATCATAACTCAACCTCGGGTGCTCGCGCTTTTTTAGATTTTTCACTTTCTAATTTATCAATTTTTATCAATACCTCCTCTTGCAATTTGAGCTGGCGACTCAAATCTTGTGGAGACCAAAACTCGGGACTAGAAAAAAATAAATTTTTAAATTTGGCGTGACTATATTTTTTTAATTCTTCCGAATCGTAAACGGGAAAACGAGTGGGCCCCAGCTCATGCTCTGTATAGTGATAGTCCTGTGGCATATCCAATACTTCAATGTCTTTTACTGGAATTCGACTCAGTAGACTCTTGCAAATATTATTGGACATGCTTTCTAAATAATTTTTTTGAAAACGATGATGAACAGGAACACGGACAAAACAATCCAAATCTCCCTGAGATACTCCCTTTTGCACAATACAAAGATTTTCGTGAGTCCATGGTAAAAAGATGTCATCAATAACAAAAAATTTTAATGGCAAAGTCGCATAGTGTTCTTTACTTTTTATAGACATTCGATAGCGTATCCATGCCCAATGACTCTGCAATACTCCCGTAGGAAACAATTTACTTATAACACTCTCTTTAAAACGTGAAGTCTCTTCCCCTGTAAGCATCCAAACATAATAATCCGTATCCACTACACCCGACCAAAAGCTAGAAACTTCAACGCCTTCACAATGACGACCATTAAAGGAAATGTCTTTAATTTCAACATCTCTAAAACACTGAACGCCTTTGCTCTCACACCACTGAAAGGCTTTGTCTAATCCTTTTCGCGTGGCTCTGCGAATACTATATGGAACGGAAAAGGACAAAGCCTCCATTTTAGAATCTAAAAACAAATCTGTTAAACTGTATCGATTGGCGGCTAAGAATAATGAAAAATAAATCAACCATGTTTTTTCAAAGCTATGATTTTCCAAATAAAGCTTTAACTCGTCGTACTTGCCATTCTTATAGTAATTGAGCAATTGCTCATAAGATTCTTTAAGGCCCAAGCTCTCAAGATTGTATAAAGTCAAAGGACCCTTTAACTCTAAAGGCCCCTCTTTTAACCATAAGATCATGCCCTCATCTATAGATTCAAAATAATCTTGTTCAGTGATTCTTTCGTTTTGTAATTGTGTTAAGTTTTCTAAATGGTAGAGTCCAAATGGGCCTTCCCAGTCTTCTGGAGCCCACCTTCCCATGTTGTTTGAAACATCAAACAACTTTACTTCATAATTCTTTTCGGCAAGCGCAGCGGCCAACCACTGGCCGCGATCAAAACAAGAAAAAACTGAAACACTGGCTCGACTCAAATTACACCCCATCCATAGTTGAAAAATCTAAATGCCAGCTTTTATTTGAGCTAGAAATCACGTCCCCTAAACTCCAATACTCTTGATTCTGTTTTTGACAGTATTTTTTTAAATTTTCTTCATCCTCGGGGCTGGCTATTAAAACCATACCGATTCCACAGTTTAATGTAGTTAACAAGGATTCCCAACTCATCTCAGCTCGACGTTTCACTTCTAAAAACACATCTGGAACTTTCCAGGTATTCAGCTGTACAGCCATACCATCGGGGATTACACGAAGAATATTGTCTAGCCCACCACCGGTAATATGAGCAAGAGCGTGAACATTGATTTCACTGCTGAGTCCTTTAATTAAAGAGGGATATAAGCGTGTAGGAATTAAAAGTCTCTCTTGCCAATCGACCAGATCTTCTGCAAAAACCTTTCGCAGCAATGAGTAGCCGTTGCTATGAAATCCTGAACTGGGAAACGCATAGATTTTATCTCCCACACACACCTTGTGCTCTCCCCACATGTCGGCTTCATCCACCACACCTACAGCAAAGCCTGCACAATCGAAATCATTATTATGGTATACCCCTGGCATCTCTGCAGTTTCCCCTCCAATAAGGGCGCAACCAGATTCATGACAAGCTTCTTTCAGTCCCTTTAGAAAGGTTTGAGCCACGTCAAGATCCAGCTTTCCCGAGGCAAAATAATCTAAGAAAAATAAGGGTTCTGCTCCACAACAGATCAAATCATTTACACACATACCAACTAAGTCTTGGCCAATGCCATTATAGTTTTTAAACTGAGTTGCCACCATTACTTTAGTTCCAACGCCATCTGTGGCGCTTACTAAACAGGGTTTTTTATACTTTTTAAAATCGGCTCGAAATAGAGCTGCAAACCCACCAATGCCCGAAACAATTTTATCTTGATGTGGACTTGGGCGAGTATCGCTCTGCAACCATGAAACTAGGGCATCACCCTTTTCTATGTCGACTCCGGCTTTTTTATAATCAATAGCCATGATTTGTCCTTATTTAGAATCCTTATTTGAATCCACTCTGGGAATAGCAAGTTGTAACAATAAGCCTTTGTCAAATCAACCACTTATACTAAAAGTCTGAAGTGTTTCAAAATGGGAGCTTAAAGACTAGTTTATCCTCAGATGTTGGGTTTATATGCAGTGCTTATAGTCTAAATATCTATAATTTCGTTTTCATTGGCCTGTAGCTTGCTATAATTAATATAAAAGGGGGAAATGTGTTTCGCACATTTGTATTATTAATAGGAATTATACCCAATTTGGCTTTCGCTGAATACCTTACTGGCAAAGAACTTCCCTCCTATCCGGGCGTTCTTATTTCACAGTTTGATGACAGTGATGCCTATGATCCCTTTGTTGACTACAGTGAGTTTGAAGAGGCCACCGAAGAAGAGGCCGATATTCATTTTTTCCGCAATGGCCGTTTTTTTACCCTTGGCTTTGTTTTAGGCTATCGTAGTTTTACAAATACAATGGGTGAAATTTTTGCCCCAGCTCCTAATTTTGGTTTATTTTTAAGTTATTTTTTCGACTTGAGATTCGCTATGCAATTGACCTTTGCGACGGGAGATCACTCTGTGGCTATATCTTCCCAGGGAATAGATGCTATTGGTACAGCTTCTCTTTCGAGCTTTGGCTTAAACCTCAAGTATTACTTTAACACACAAAACGTAACTAAGGGATTAGCCTCAATAAACCCCTATATAACAGGTGGATTTTCCAATTTTACTCGCACCACAGTAATTAAATCGGAAAGTGCTTTTGGTAAGGAGAGTGCTACAGGAGTTGAAATCGGTGGCGGAATAGAACTCCCCATGTTAAGAAACAAAATGTATTTTGGTTTTCAAGGAGCCTATCAGTTAGCCAATTTTCCAGGTGAAAATTCAGAACTTTCAATAGCCAATGGAACCATAAGCACAGGGATCTACCCCACTGGGGACATTTTTAATATAACGGCAATTTTGGGTATCAACTTTTAAAACTGAATTAAAGCATATTTATTGTAGAATGCCCACAATATTTAGAATGATTGCTAATATAGTAATAATGGGCACTGCCCACATCATCATAAAAATCCAATGTTTAAACATGCTGTCATCCTTGAAGGTATCATTTTTTTTGAATTCCGCTTCTTTTATTTCATTGGGAATCCCATAACAAATCCACAGAGCTATCATTAAAGCTATAAGAGGCATTAGCCAATTGACTAACAAATGATCCCAGACAACTAACAAATTGGAAGATCTAATTTTTATATGACTCAAGTAAGACGTGGCTAACACCGGGATTAAAGATAACAAAAAGCACATTGTTCCACTAATAAATGATGCACGAACTCGTGAAAGTCGATGGTTTTCACTAAAATTAGAGACGACTGTTTCCAACAAACTAATGCTTGCGCCAAATGCAACTAAATATAAAAACAAGAAAAACAAGAAACCATAAACATTACCTCCAGGCAATTGATTGATAAATTCTGGGACTGCCTGAAATAACATTAAGGGATCGGGTTCTCTATTGGTCCCCCCCAATAACAAGGGGAAGATCAACATTCCTGCTAAAATAGATAATACCGAGTCAATAGAGGCAATTCCTACCCCCGCCTTAGGAACATCAGTATCTTTTGGCAATAAGCTGCCAAAGGTCACCATTGTTGTAAAACCCAAACTTAGAGTGAATAAAACCTGACCTAGTGCACTCGATAAACTCGACCAATTAAGATCAGAAAAATTGGGGTAAAACAAATAGCGCATAGCCTCTTCGGCGGTACTCAAAGATAGTGAACGCCACACCAACATACATAAAATAACTGCAAATAAAGGCATTAAATAACCAACAAACTTTTCCAGTCCGTCTTCCAATTCTTTACCGACGACGGCAAAGAGTAAGGTTATGTGTAGAGCCGTCAGAAGCATTTGTAACCAACCTTGCTCCATCAATTGTGTGATGGCAGATTGAGAAACAAAATTTTGTGAGGTGAATAAGGCAATTGCGTATTTAAAAAAGAAAAACAATACCCAGCTGCTAATTACAGAAAAATAACCCAGCACCAGCAAGCACACCAAAATGCTTAAATTACCAAGATGCCTTGTTCTCTTGCCCTCTTTAAAAAAGCTCAGACTGGAAAGAATACTTTTTCCTGTAAGCCTTCCGACTAAAAGCTCACCTATTAGAAGTGGCAAACCCACAATTAATACTAAGAAAATGTAAAGTATTACAAACCCACCGCCGCCATTTTCAGCGACAACATATGGGAACCGCCATAAATTCCCCAGACCACTGGCTGAAGCCACCAAAGCTAAAAAGAATCCCAATCGGGCTCCCCAAACTTTTAGTATCACTATTTACTACCCATTACAAAAATTCGGATAGGAACTCCTTTGAGATCAAAATTTTCTCTAATATTCTTTGCTAAAAAACGCCTATAGGAGGGCGTTACACCCTGTGGGTGATTGGCAAAAGCTATAAAACTTGGGGGTTTTTGATGAGTTTGAGTTAAGTAATAAAACTTCACATCTTGTGTTGCCCATACGGGTGCTGGAGCCGCTCGAATCACTTCGTAAAAAAAGTTATTCAATTTAGAAGTAGTAATTCTTTTATTGAGCTTTTGCCATAAGTTATCCACATCTGCAAAAAGGTTTTTGACTCCCGCTCCCGTCTTTGCACTAATAAAAACAGTAGGTATGTCTGGAAAAAAATGAAATTTCTGAGCTATTTGTTCGCGATGAGTTTTTCTAAATTCATCCAATTGAGATTTTCCCAAATCGGACTTGTTAATAACTAAAATAACCGCTTTGTGTCTTTCTAATATGTATTCCACCATGCGAGCATCTTGATGGCTTACGTCTTCAAGTCCATCAACTAACAATAAAACAATGTCCGCTCTATCAATAGCATTGTGTGATTTTACAGCGGCGATGCGCTCGAGGCCTTCATCTCTTTTAGAGGGACGTCGCAAGCCTGCGGTATCGACTAACAGATAATCGTTGTTGTTATATTTAAATGGCAGTTCAATGCTATCCATAGTGGTTCCAGCAATATCAGAAACCAACATGCGTTTTTCATTTAACAAATAATTGCAAAGTGAACTCTTGCCAACATTGGGTTTGCCGACAATAGCTAAACGCACCCCTGCAAAATGTGAGTTTTTGTCTTCAGGAAGTGTAGCGCGAATCCATTCCACAACTTCATCAACACCATCTCTCTTTTCGAAGGAACAAGGAAACAAAGTTTCACCAAATTCATAAAACTCACTTAGCATCAAATCTTTCTGGCTCCAACTATCTATTTTATTTACCACCAAAGCATAGGGCAAACCACTTTCCATAGCCATTCTTACAACATCTTTATCTTCGGGCACCAAACCCGACTTACCATCCATAACAACAATCAAAGCATCAAAACTTTTTAATAAACTCACAATCTGTTCGCGTATCAACTGTGAAATTGTGTCTTTTGCTTCCGTCAAGCCACCGGTATCGACGACATCGAAGCGTCGCCCCCACCACTCAGCGGGTTCGATGATAATATCCCTGGTCACTCCGGATTCATTTTTCACAAGTGAACGACGATGCTTTACTAAAACATTGAACAAGGAAGACTTACCCACATTTGGACGGCCAATAATGGCTACCTTCGAAGGAATCGTGTTAGAGGTCGAGGACATATCCCAGCTCCTTCATGGTTAAGCTATTTTTAGTCCAATTCTTTTTAACTTTTACAAACAATTGCAAAAACACTGGACGTCCTAAAATTTTTTCTAGATCTTTTCGTGCCATGGTTCCTATGTGTTTAATTCTTTGCCCTCTAGAGCCTACCACCATGGGCTTGTGACTTTCTTTGTTTAATATTAGATCTGCATGAATATGAATAGTGGGCTGTTCATTTTCTTCATATTTTCGAATATCTACTGCCAAACCATAGGGAACTTCATCTCTCAAAGCTTCAAAACATTTTTCTCTGACCACTTCTTGAGTCATTTCGCGCATGGTTTGTGTCGTATACAATTCGGGGTCATAGAGCGGTGCCGGAGATTCGGGTAGTATTTTAATAAATTCCGCTAACATATCTTCTCTTAGACTTTCTGTGGATCGATTGTAATTGGCTGTTATAAATGGTTTGCCTGCAGCCTCAACCATCTCTTGCAATTTTATTAGACGAAAACTCTGAGGAAGGTCTGTCTTGGTAATTAAGGGCAGCCATGGTTTTTTGCTGTCTTTGACCATATCTAAAATCCGTTGCAAGGAATCCGAATTGGGAGCGTCCATATTTAAAATGGCAATGAGAGCATCTGACTCATCCAAACTTTTTTCAAATTCTTGCTGTAAATACTTATTAATTCCATCCTGAGCTTTTACTTCACCGGGGGTATCGACAAATATTATTTGGGCGTTGGGCACATTTAAAATCCCTAGTACATTTTGTCGAGTCGTTTGCGGTTTGGCAGTAACAATACTGACTTTTTCCCCGACAAGCGCATTTACGAGTGTGCTTTTTCCCGAATTGGGCAATCCAATAAGGCCTAAAAATCCTGCTTTCATGACAACTTCTCCAATGCTTGTTGTGCTGCCGATTGTTCGGCTTGTTTTTTACTTCTGCCTTGGGCTTCGGCGAGTGTATTTCCGTTTACATTAACTCTTACGAAAAATGTTTTATCGTGATCTGGGCCCACTTCTTTAACCACTATATAAACGGGAGTTTCCTTATGCATTTCTTGCGTTTTTTCTTGCAAACGTGTTTTGTAATCTGTTGTAAAGTGATTTTCCAAATCCACTTGTGTTAATGCGTTGGCAAAAAGTTTATTAATTAGCTGATGACTTTGTTCAAAACCACCATCTAAGTACATAGCTCCTATAAAAGCTTCAAATACAGAAGCCAACAATCGAGGTTTTTCTCGCCCTCCCGAATTCAATTCTCCTTTACCAAGACGAAGTCTTGTATCTAGGCCCAGTTCTTTAGCAAAGACCATAAGTGAGTTTTCATTAACCAAACTGGCACGAATTTTTGATAGGTGGCCTTCGTCAAGTTCTTTAAATTTTTCTATTAAAGTATGGCTTAAGCACAAGTCTAAAACCGCATCGCCCAGAAATTCCAATTTCTCATTGTGTCCTAAGGATTTATCAGGAACTTCATTGTAATAGCTTTTATGAGTTAGCGCTTGCTCTAAAAGCCCTTCATTGGCAAATTGATAGCCAATGCTTTCTTGTAAGGTCATCATGGGTCAGATCTCCTTGTCTGCTCTGCCCAAATCCGTAAATTACAAATTTGAGCCTTATTCCCACCGTTCACTCAAAAAGAGTGAAGTTTAGGCCTTGTAACACACAAATAAACATCGCGTCAATCAACCGAGGTACCAAGTCCCTTTTTACGTTGCATCGACCCTAAAACCCTTTGTTTTCCATTCTTACATACCGGTAACACGAAATTTCTTCTCCGTAAGGCTTTTCTAATGGCATCATTTTCTTCCTCTTTGTAACTTTTATTTAACCAATCTAAATTGAGTTCCACTTTTTTCGATCTATCTTCAAATATATCAGACATTTTCCAAATTGAATTTTTGCAGTCATTTATAGACGAAAATGGATATTCTTCTACATTTTTACAGATACCCGCTTCAACTGGATTTCTTAAAACATACTTTACAACATTCCAGTAATAACCATCATTATCGACTACACACCATTTATATCGTCCACCAAAAAAGTGATTAACTCGACCCATTCGTCGATTTGCTTCCTTAGCTACTTCTCTATGTAAATAAGTCATAGCTTCAGTAAGCTTAAGATTTGGAGTACTCATAATAAGATGATAGTGATTAGACATTAGAACAAAAAAGTGCATTTCACAGCCAAGTGTTTTGTGTATTTTACTTAACACTTCAACAAAAATTAACCAAAGCTGTTTTTTGTCTAAGTAAAAAAACTCTTTATTATTAGAGCGATTCATAATGTGATACGGAAATGTGTCAGTTTCAAAAAGTGGTTTTCTTGGCATAGTAGAAATGCGTTCCAATTTTTGTGCCCAGCTCAAACCCAATTGACATTTATGAATAACTTCTCAAATCCTAATCTCGGACAAGGATCGGAAGGTACCAAGTCCCTTTTTACGTTGCAGAGAAACGTAAAAAGGGACTTGGTACCTCGCTTTGGTACCTCGCTTCGGGGGTACCGGTCCGGTAACAATTTTTGGCTAGTTATTATACTAGTAGACAGTTCTTTGCTCGCTTGAGACTTGTTATTTATTAATGTATATGGAACAGATTTTGAAAATGAGTGAAGTGATAAACTACAAACTTTCAAAAAAAGTGTACAAACTTTATACAAGGATTTTAGAAAAATGAGCAATAAATCTGTTATGGCCGCGATATCACTTATCTTATCTGTTTCTTCATTATCTAATGCTCAGATTTTAATAAATTTAAATGCAGAGGGTCGTTCAGGACAAAATGGTTCCCATGCCAATGGTTACAGCACTTCTCCTGGCTCGTCCAGCGGTGAAGGACGAAACGGTGATCACGCAAGTGCTTCTACACCTGGTGGAAAAGCCGGAGCCATTGACGTCACATTAGAAGATATTTTAAGTACAGATCAACTTAAAAGCATGATTAATGGAAATTCATCACAAAGTGTAAAGATTGGTGTGATTGGTACAGTTAACGGTAGCAATACTAATATAACAGTTGATTACTCTAAGAACAATTATCTTTTATTTAATGCGAGAGGCGGACGTGGTGGTAATGGTGGTTGGGGTGGCGATGGCCAAGGTGGATGTAATGGACGCAACGGCCGTGATGCTGATAAAAGCAGTAAAGGCTCTAATGGAACTGACGGCTGCCGTGGTGGGAATGGTGGCGACGGAACCACTGGCTCTATGGGCGGACAAGGTGGAATTGTAACTATCCGATTAAATGAAAATGACATGCACTTAGCTATGCTTTTTAAAATTGATATTGAAGGAGGCGACGGAGGAGATCCTGGGAAAAATGGTCAACCAGGACAGGGTGGAAATAAAGGCCGTGGAGGCGACTCACATTCTTGGACAACACGTAGGCAGATCGGGGAAAGCTGCTCAGGAGGTGATCAAGTTTGCTCTGGTGGTGGTTTAGTTAGCAATGGTGATGGTTCATACTCATCCACTTCACAAACTTGTACAACCACTCCTGTACATTGTACTCCCACTTATACTTACGATAGTCATTATAATAGTGGTGGAAGTGATGGACATGATGGTCCAAGTGGTAGCCCTGGACGCGGAAATATACAACGTGGTGCTAAAGGTCCCTCAGGAAAATATGAAGTGCTAGTTAGCTACCAAAATGGGTCTATAGAAAGATACGCGAAGGTGTTTTCCTTGTCACTAATCAGTTACGATTTGATTGACGAAAATAATAATGGCATTTTCGAACCTGGTGAAAAAGTTAGCGTAAGCAATATGATTGTAAAAAACACTGGGGGCATGCCAACTCCATATGGTAAGGCCAAAGCTCTTGTTTTTCTACAAAACACAGATTGGTTTGCAGCTAACCCTATTCAGATTGAAATCCCAAGACTCCAAGCTGGGCAATCTTATCAAGTCAACCAAGCCATTGAATTTAAAATCAAAGATACAAACGTCATAGGACAAAACGAAAGATTAGTAATCAAAGACAGCATTACACCCATCTCAAAGCTCACTCGTATTGACCAAGTTTTTGGTGATTTTAAACTTCCCAAAACTATTTCAATTACTTATCCAATAGAAATCACTCCCATTGTTGCCCAAAAAATGGTGGGCTCTGGGGAAACTATAACTGTGAGTTGGAAAGTTAAAAATATCTCCAAAAAATCTTTTGGTGGAAATAGCGAATTAATGCGGAAAATAGTAACTACTCTAATGCAATCAGAAAATCACAGTTTAAATTCTAATGCACAAAAGCTTGAAAAAGTACGATTTATTAAAAATTCGGAAGAGACTTCTCTCACTCAAAAGTTTACTGAAGAAATATTAGAACTTAAACCAGGGCAAGAAATGCTTATAAGTGGTCAGCTAAAATTCTCTGACGCTCTCGCTCCTTACACAACTGTGGACATTCAAAATGGTCTAGAAATTTCGAAATCTCAAACGAGTTCTGATACTAATACTATTCAATTAAACAAATACACATTTAAGGTTTCACAGTTTTACAAAAATAATCCAAATTCGGATTTACTTTTAGTAACTAATTCAGCTACTGAAAGAGAAGAATTTGTCAGTTGGATGAAAGTAATGGATCAACTGGGTTTAATTGTTGATGTTTGGGACGTCAATTTTAACGGATTCTTTGCTCTGACTAAAATGATTAAAGACTCAAATTCAACTTTAATGGAAAACTATAGAAATAAAACTGTAGTAATATTAAATTACAAATCTAATGATATTCATAAAAGAAGTGCAGATTTAATTGCAAAAGCTGAATTTATTTCGTCTTTGAAAAATGCAGGGATTAATTTTTTACTCTTAGGTGGGGACATCAAAGATTCTCAGGCTTTAGTACGAAACTTAATTCTTCCTAATAAGCCTCAAAGATTTGAAAACTCACTGCCCAACATCAGCGATGTGGAAGCTATAAAAGAAGAGGGTGTTTATATTGTAGACGGAAAAGTAAAAAAATGGGGGGAAAACGAAAATGATGCAATTTTGCGAATGGCTGAAAAGTTAATTAAACAAACACAGAAATCCCAACCTAATGAAGGTTATATGGTCAGCCCAATCAGAAAATCAAATGGCGCCGACAAACTGGGATATATTGAAATCAAGAAAAGCCTTTCCCCCTATGATGGTGTTGTTAGCAGTTTAAATATAGAAGATTCTGAGTTGCATAAATCGGTATATATCGAAGGCGAAGAAAATATTAGAGCCTTACTTTTAAGTATGGGCACAAAAACAAAACTAAAAGTATTATCTCAACTAAACAAAACCCAGCCTTCATCTGATATAATTAAAATGGTTTCGGATTCTATTATACATGATATCGTTTCTGATATAGATCTTGAAGAAGTTACTGCTACCATTAACACTGATAATAAAATGAATATGGCACTTGATTTATTAATGTCTGAAATTAAAAGTAACAAATATAAAAATTTATCACAAAATGATCCGACAGCTATTTCATTAGTTAAAATATTAGCTGCCACTCAATTTTATATTGAAACTCTTAAAGGTGGACTAATCTTTGGTAGAAATAACTTCATGAAAACTAAATTGGAAGAGTTAAATAAGGTTATAGATTCAGCTAAAAGTATATTTGCCTTTGATTACAAAAGAGAAATTAAAACTGAAATAAAAGTATTGGATTCTCAATTGGATAAGAGAAAAGACAAACTGGTTGACTTGGATCTTCGTGAAAACATAAGAAGACAGTTAATACTTCCCGCAATTAATAGATTGAATAGTTCTGAACACGTGACACGTGCAAGAAGTTACAGTAGGAGTCGAAAATGAAATTATTAAATATTATCCTATTACTATTTTTCGCTTTCACCGGAATTATTCAACAAAACACTTGGGCCAACGAGAATTCTATCCCTTGTTATAGACTTTTAGACCCCAGCGAGAAAGTTTGGGGTACCTACAAATGCAACTCATGTAAGAGTGAAACTAGTGCAAAAAAAAGACAGACTGGCAGACAAGATTGTTATCACTGTGGTAACTCGCACACAAATGAAGAGTTTATTCCACCACATCATATCGTTCGGGACGGTAAAACTTATGTCCTTGCCAACGCCCCCATTCAAATAAAAGATGGCAGTGAAGGCAATCTTTGGAGTTGTCCTTTTTGTACATCCACTAATTTTATAGACGTGACTGAGTGTCCAGGATGTGGGGCCGTAGCCGATTTAAACAAGGTAAAAAGAGTGGGAGATGCCGGGCGTAAAGTTAACCCCTCTGAAGGTGGGGAGCGCCCCACAGAGTTTTCTTCTGAAGGAGATATTCAAGTACCAATAAGAAATTCCAACCCCCTTAGTCCAAATTATTCTGGAGATAAGAATAGGCCTGCCTCAAGTAAATCTAAAATTGCAATAAAACCCAAAGGAGAGTCTGACAGAACTTTCCTGGAATCTATACCTAAACCACTAAAAGCGGCTGTATCTGCGGCATTAGCAGTTGGGGCGGCAGGAGTCATTTGGTGGGGAACTCAAACCCACGCCCATATGGGTGAGGTTGTCCATGTCGACAGTCAAAATATTTCTGTAGAATATATGGACGGTTATTCTAAAGAAATACTTGAATTGAAGGCCAATCCTAACGAAACAATCCCTTGGAGAATTGGTGAGAAAATAGAAATTCATTTTACAAATTTCAGTGGTGCTCAGGGCGGCGAGCGCAGCAATGGAGAGTTACTAGAGTCAAACTAAGTTTAATAGAAGAAATCATGAGGATTAAAATCTATTAGTGCTTAAATTAAATATCTAGAAAGTCTCTATGAATTTATCATTCATGCAATTAATTATCTTGGACTCAATATGTATAAAAAGATGAAAGCCAAATTGGTGACAATTTTCTAATATTGTCAGATCTAAACAAAGATATTGCAAAAGCATACAAAGTTCTAAATAAAAATAGAGTACCGATTAAATCGCTGTTTATAATTGAAACTAAAAATCTCTTTAGATAAGAAATGAAAATAGATAAAATAGCTTTGGAGACAGATACTAAAAAGGATAATGGTATTGCTGAAAACATGAGAAAAGATATTGTTAAAAGACTTTAAAAACTACTTGCAGATTCTTACACACTAAATTTAAAGACACATAATTATCATTAGAACATTACTGGACCAATTTTTGAAACATTGCATATAATGCTTGAAACACAATATAATAGTTTGGCAATTGCAGTAAATGAAATAGCTGAACACATTCTATCCTTAGGAGAGTGAGCTCCTGGTTATTTTAAAGAATTTTTAAAATTAATTAGCCTTGAAGAAGTAGTTGGATGTCCTTCTTCTCGGGAAATGATTTCAAGCTTAGTCCATGGACAGGAAATTATTATCAAGACAGTCCGGTCCTTGTTTCCCAAAGTAGTAAGTGCGAAAATGAGATGACAGCTGATTTGTTGACTCAAAGAATTCAATATCATGAAAAAAATGCTTGGATGATAAGGCGTCTACTTGAAGACTGACTAGAGTTTTGAAAAATATGTATCATTTGGAATTGGCACCTTTAGAGAATCTCTTTTCAAAAACTGGCTTTTAAATCTAGCAATGCATAATTAAACCATGAAAATGTAAAAACTTTTTTATTTTCAGCCCCTCCCTCAAGACTGCGTAAACCGATGCCAAGACTCAGGCCCTCCACAATTAAATATCTAGCTTTTAATGCGGCATCAATTGCTCGACCCTGTGAGGCCGCAGCCCCATCCACTGTAAAATTTAAATTCCAATTGGAATTTAATGCTTTTTGATATTCGAAATACAACAATGGTACAAATCCTACATTATCATAACTACTGCTCCTTCCTGATTGACTGAAAGTAGTTTTAGCATCTCTAATCTTGGTAGTAATCCCGAGATTTATTTGGTCACGGTCAAAACCTCGAAATCCATAAATGTATCCCAAACGGTAAGAGTTAAATTGGTAATTTATAGTTAAATCTTCAGAATTTGAAAAGTTTTGATCCTTAAAAAAAACATCTCTGTCAGCTCGGCCTGTAACCTCAACAAAAAAAGGAGCATAAACAAATCTTAGTGCATGATTTTTATTGAATCTATAGTGGCTTTCGATACGATAGTGAAAAAATGGGCCCTCATCTATTTGGTCTATATCAAATCGAGTTCCTGTATCGGGAGGAATTTGAATATCATTTCTGTTTTGCCAAACGCTTCCGATTTCAATAAATACTTCAAATTTGTTTTCAGCATAAACAAAGCTGGGAGCTAAAAGCCATGTTAAAAAATAAAAATAATGTAAATGTTTCATAAATACCTCTTTTTACAATTTAATAAGAACATGTACGCTCTCCATTTTTGGAAGAGCTAAATGATGAACAATTGCATAATTCGGGCAACCAATTTTCCCACCACACCTTGATTTAAAATTCTTGCGCGCAATCTTCATAATTTTCATTAAAAAAGTTGAATTACTTGTCACCTCGATTAAAGGTTTGTATCCAGTAAGTCTTAATTCTCTGTTAAACTAATAATTTTTTATACTTCTTATCCATAAATTGAATTCCAATATATATTTTTTTAAAAAATAATTTTAAAAATATTTAAAAATGAAGTGTCTAAACGGATTCAACAACCTGGCTAATCCTTCTTTAAAATAGAACGGACCTTTAAGGTTAACTAATAGCATACAGCCATCAGGATCATCAGTATAAGGGTGATGACAATCCTTGTGGTTAAAGCTCGCAAAGTCACCAGAAATATACTCAGAAACCTGATCTCTAAAGCTTCCAGCAACCACATAGGCATATTCATTGCCATCATGGGAATGTTCAGGGATTTTTGCTCCTGGTCCAAAAAAAACAAAATACAAATTCCCTCTGCTCTGTGATGATAATTTGGAATAACTGATATTCTTATTAATAGATTTCCAAGGCCCCATTAGTTTTTTCAGTGCGATCAAAGGGGCTGGTAAATCAATGTTCTTATTTTTGAAGACTAAATGTTTATCTTTATGAGTCTGTAATATAGATGCTTCTTTTACTGTAGATTTTTTGTTTAAAATCTTAGCCTGAATAGCTGAAAAATCTGGAATTTTTAGATCCTTGAATCTACTATCTACTTCATTAAAAAAGATAAGAGATGCTTTAGATTCTGATTCTGACACAATTTTTGAACATTTTTTACAACCACTTCTATGGGCCGAGATTAGAATAGACAAATGTTCATCAAGATCGCCATTGGCAAATTGTTTTAATATCCTTAAATTAGGATGTTTTGAGCTCATTTAGCCTCCAACAAATTGTTTAACTTACGGATTGCTAATCGAATTCGTGATTTTACAGTTCCGAGAGGGATCTTTTTCTGAGCTGCATACTGCTCCTGAGTAAGTCCGCAAAAATACACTTCTATAACAACATCTCTTTGACTTGTCGGAAGCTGTTCAACGAAATGGCGAATGTTATTGTAAAAATTAATTTTTTCTAAATCAGCATCTAGATCAATAAATTCAGTGGTAGCATTTTGAGGCCAAATATCTTCAGCTGAAAGAATTTTACTTTCACGGGATTTTATTCTTAAAATATCAAAACGAAGATTTCTTGCAAGAGTGAAAATCCAAGTAGAAACTTCACCCTTTTCCTCAGAAAAATAATTGGACTTAGTCCATATAAGTGTCATTACTTCTTGAACTAAATCGCTAGCTAGTGAATCCGTCAGATGATTTGCTAGACCATAACGAAAAATTTTCGGTGCGTAATGTAAAAAAATAATATTGAATGAATCCACACATTGCTCAGTTGCAATTTTATTTAATAAAAAAGAGTGATCTTCCACTAAGTACACTCGCCTTTCTTTAAAAAGATTTAAAGGCATTATATTAGCAGCCATTAGTCCCTTAATAAAGTCTCCTTTGAGTATACTTGATACTCTATTAGAAATAATACGTATAATTTATGAATTTAGATCACTTTTATTTAAACTTTTTTTATTCACTCTATATATATGTAATTACGTGTGTTTTTTTAATTCTAGTATTATATTATATGTTCAGTGATCTTTTTTGTGATCTTGTGCGTATTAGTTTTGATGAAAAAACAATACCTTTTAATTATATCCACTATTATAGGCTTTTCTACTGCTTTGATTTGGGCGATTGTCTATGGTGATTTCTGGCAAGAATCAGCTTTTATTTATTCAATGCCTTGGGGAAAAATAATGCTAATAGACCTATACCTAGGATTTGTATTATTCTCTTTATTTGTCTTTAAAATAGAAGGCTCCATTTCAAAATCTTTAGTTTGGGTCGTACTACTTATGACATTAGGCAATGTTATTGCTTTGATATACCTGCTAACACGTATAAGAATCATAAAACTAAAGTTTAAGGAGTTTTAAAATGAGATTTACTTTATTTACATTTACGCTCTTACTTGGTTCCAGCTGTTTTTCCGATGAATTTATCGAAAAGTCATTTGGAACTGCAAAAAATAAAAATGGAGATATTGTTTATTTAGAAAAACATATAAGTCATTATATAAATGGAAAACTTAAAGCATTAAGAGCTGAATACTACAAAACAGATGGTAAGTTTTTCGGATCCATACAATCTGATTTTTCAAAAAGTTCCAACCTTCCAGATTATGTCTTCACAGATAAAAGACATAATCGTATGGACAGTCTAAAATGGAACGAAAAAAAAGTCATTGCCTCAGCTAAAGAAAGTAAAACAGCTAAAAAAATACAAAAGGAGTTTGCCGTATCTAATAATACAGTCGCGGGACAAGGTCTTCATAATTACATACTAAGTAAATTAGAAAATTATATAAAACAAAATGACTTAGAAGAAATAATAGATTTTTTAATTCCAATGAATCAAAAAACCTATAACTTTCGAATTCGTCCTATCAATAACAATGAAATAGATAGAACTATAACCTTAAGAATCGAGGCTGACAGTTGGTTTTTTCGCCTGATATCTCCTCATATAGATGTCAAATATGATATCGATAATCGGCGGTTATTAGAATACAAAGGGCCATCAAACCTTTTGAATGATGAAGGCGAAAAGATAAATGTTATTATTGCCTATACTTATGATCGCAAAAAGGGAACATAGAATGAAGAATGCAAATGCACTAAATAATTTTATAAATTTTTATGAAAACTTTAATCTCAAAGATAAAGCTGTTTTTGATGAAATTTATGATCAAAGTATTTTTTTTGCGGATCCATTCCACAAAGTAAATGGAAATACTAATTTATTTGTTTACTTTAGCAAATTAATGAAGAAAGTTTCTACTTGCCGATTCTCAATAGAAGATATCATACAGAATTCTCCAGAAAAACCTTCAGCAATACTAAGTTGGAAAATGTTTTTTTGTCATCCTAAGTTAAATGGTGGTAAAGAAATTGTTGTTGAAGGGGTCACTCATTTAAAGTTTGGTCAAAAAGTAACCTACCAACGCGATTATTTTGATTCGAGTCAGCTTATTTATCATCATATACCCATAATAGGATTTGTAATTAAATTCATAGAAAGGCGCATATAAAATGAAAAATATTTTAATCACGGGCGCATCCTCAGGAATAGGTCGTCAGCTAGCATTAGATTATTCTTCTGCAGGGAATAAAGTATATGCAGTCGCCCGATCAAAAAATAAACTTTTAGAGTTAAAAAAAGAAGCTTCAGGTGAATTGGATACAATTGTTACAGATATTTCTTTGCGATCCAAAGTAGTGGAGGAATTTTCAAAACTTAAGGACTTAGATATCGTAATTCTTAATGCAGGAACATGTGAATATGTAGATATTGAAAACTTTAATTCTAAACTCTTTGAAAGAGTTTTTAATGTCAATGTTTTTGGGACAGTTTACTGTATAGAAGCTCTACTGCCAAAAATTAAAAAGGGTGGCCAATTAGTTATCGTTAGTAGTATGGCACGTTTACTTCCTTTTACTAGGTCAGAAGCTTATGGCAGTAGTAAAGCAGCTGTAGACTATATCGCCAAGTCTCTAGCTGTTGACTGTGAAGGGTGTGGAATAACTGTACACACTGTTTCTCCTGGTTTCGTTAAGACTCCATTAACAGATAAGAACAACTTCTCCATGCCTTTTTTAGTATCAGTGAGTGAGGCGTCTAGAATAATTAAAAAAGCCTTGCAGCAAGGAAAAAGAAATATATCTTTTCCAAAAAGATTAGGTTGGATATTGACTTTATGTTCTTTACTGCCCGCAAACCTGCAAAGACATATTTGTGTAATTATGAGAGGTAAAATTTAAAAATAATTATTTTCTGATAAAACATAAGGGATATGAAGATAGGTTTTTTCGCATGTGGAAATATTATTTAAAATACCACCAAGCTGAATTTCTAGAAAGAACAGTAAGTGAGGTTCAAATTTTAATGACTGGAAAAAATGCATTGTCATGAGATTAAGTTCAAAAAATAAACTAGTTAATGCTATCGGCTTTCAATTTGTTTGGTGGACAGCTGCAGTTTATACAAATTGGGCTATTCTGATTGGTACTTTATTTGTTTTATTGCATTTTATCTTTTTAAAAAATACCAAAAAAGAATTCTATTTTGTATTAATTGTCAGTTTAATAGGTATATTAATTGATTCTACTTTAACCCATTTAAATTTTTTAAAATTTCAAAACACTTTTGACTCAGGACTCACTTGGATTCCCATTTGGATGATGTTTTTGTGGGTCGCCTTTGCTAGTACAATTAACCATTCTCTTTCTTGGGCATTTAAAAATTTATTTTTATGTTTTTTTGTTGGAGGTTTAGGGGGATCCCTTAGCTATATAGGTGCAGCAAAAATGGGGACAATCACTCTGCTATTACCCTTTGATCAATCGCTTTTAATTCTCATGATAGTATGGGGATTTTTCTTTATCTTGTTAAATGTAATTAGAAAGGACTTCAATTGAACAATTTTACTTTAATATTGTTCGGCATTTTAGTTGATCTAAGCACTTCTTTTGCGATGGCCTCTGGTCCAGTTCCAGTTGAAAATTTTAACTTAGAAAAATACCAAGGATCCTGGCACCAGCTGGCCTCAATACCAGTTAGTTTTCAAAAAAATGTATTCGCAATACGACTGCAGAGTATTTATTGCTACCTGATGGACTTTTAAAAGTAGTAAATACTTGCGACCAGTCCTATAAAAAGATAACTTCACCTGAGGCTCGAGCGAGGCTTAACAAAGAAATTGGTTCAAGCTCTACATTGGAAGTTACATTCGTAAAGATTTTTAAGTGGATCTGGTCCTTTGCAGGTGACTATTGGATCGTTTACATTAACGACGACTATAATGTAGCTATAGTTGGTCATACAGAGTATAAGTATGGCTGGATCTTATCAAAGAGTATGACTTTGACTATTGAAGAATATATTAAAATCAATAATGTTTTGAAACAGCAAGGATATGAGTCTTGCCGTTTTATTATGTCTATCACTCCAGAACAAAACTTTGTTACCCAATTAAACCTTTGTGATCTTGTTTCTAGTCATTATGAGGAAATATGAGAATCCTTGTAACTGGTGCCACAGGTTTAATTGGTCAAAAACTTTGTAAAGAGCTTTTATTAAAGAATCATGAACTCGTGGTTGTAGGAAGAAGCTCCGAATTGGAGTTTCGAAATGAATTTACGCTACCCTGCGAATATTTTACTTGGAATAATTTAGATGCATCTAATATTCAGGGAGTATTCCATTTAGCTGGTGACTCCATAGCCAGTGGAAGATGGACACTTAAAAAGAAAAATGCAATATTAAATTCTAGGATTCAAACTACCGAAGTGCTTGTAAAAGCTTTTACTGGCAAGTGGCCAGAGTTTTTTGTAGGTGCCTCAGCAGTTGGATATTACGGAAATCGTGCGGATGAATTGCTTATGGAAAACAGCCCTTCAGGGAATGGGTTTTTATCTGAAGTTTGCAAGAAATGGGAACTTGCCTCAATGCCCTTTGAGCCGCACAGTCGCTTGGTTCATCTTCGCTTAGGGCTTGTATTAGATAACAATGGTGGTTTTTTAGAACCCATGGAAAGAGTTTTTTCTCTGGGTCTGGGTGGAGTCATTGGTACTGGGAATCAAAGGATGAGTTGGATTCATTCACGAGATTTAATTCTCTTGTTTCTTTACACTTTAGAACACCCTTTAAGAGGTGTTTTTAACGCTGTTGCACCTGAACCTATTACTAATGCACAATGGGTAAGGACCTACGCCAGACAACTTGGCGTCAGAACTTTTATGCCCACACCAGGAATCCTACTTAAGGTTATAATGGGGGAAATGTCACAATTAGCAACAGATAGTCAAAATGTTTCTAGTGAAAAAATAAGGAGTAATGGATTCAAATTTATTTTTAGTGACATTAAGTCTGCACTTGCCGATCTTTATAAATGGAAAACCAGACCTTTTGAAAATCTTTTTGAGTCTGACCAATGGATCTCTGCAAAAAGAGAGGATATTTTTCCCTTTTTTAGTGATGCAAAAAACTTAGAGCAAATTACACCACCATGGCTAAAATTTAGGGTACTCAAACAATCTACAGAAAATATTCAGTCTGGAACTCTTATTGATTATAAAATTTCTTTAAAAGGAATACCTATGAAATGGAGAACAGCAATTAGGAATTGGAACCCCCCTTACTTTTTTTCAGATGACCAAATAAGGGGTCCTTACAAAAAATGGTTTCACATTCATTCATTTTATCAGTTCCCAAAAGGAACTTTAATGAAGGACCAAGTTATTTATGAACTACCTCTGGGGCGCCTGGGCCAGTTTATTGCGGGAAAGTATATTAAAAATGATATTTCACGTATATTCTCTTACCGAAAACAAATGATAAAAAAATAAAATAGTTGAAACATAAATACCTCCTGCCCAGATTTAAATAATTGGTCCAATTTGGGCAAGAGGAAATAGACTTCAATAGAAATTTTGCTACGGGGATTGACTAGCATCAATGGTAACAGTTGAGAGAAAATTATATTTAGGATGAAGCTGAGGTTCCGGCTTCAAAATAGCCGCAATAAGGCTGCCTCTAGGCATTTCTTTTTTAGGTAGCACCACCACTTCAGCCCAATTTTTCAATACCACTTCTGAAATATCATCAAGAAGATCATCATCAAAACAATTCAATTGTTTGGGATGAACTTTAAGCTCACCCGTTTCTTTATTTAATATTCCCCAAATGTTCGTATCCTCTGCAACATACAATCTGGTAATTTTATTCATAATCGCATTACGTGCGACACTATGCAATCCACAATCCAGTAGACCCCTCTGTTCAGCTCGCTTTAACTGCTTTAATAGTTTTTTCTTTTTTCTACCACTTGCCTCATGAAGATAAGTGTTAATGGCTTTTTTTAGTTCTACATTTTGATGTTTCAAAAACTTTCCGTTTATAAAGTCTGAATTTATTCTGAGGTGATCTCTGTTCTTGGAAAATTCACCTAACAATTCTTTTTCACCAGCCAAAATAAGTGTGCGATGAGTATGTTTTAAATTTTCCACCAGCCAGCTATCTATCCAAGAAAAATTTTGCTTTCGGATAAGCTTCTCATCGTACTTATCTTTTGGAGATCCAAAACTAACAATTTTATTAAACACGAGAGTGTCTAAATGCCTCAATTCTCCGTATAAAGATTCATATAAACGAGCCTCACTAATATCTATTGTAAGAATATAGTTTTCTTCTTTTTTTTGCGTCCACTTCAAAATGGGTTTGATATGAAAACTTTGGGCTATCACACTTATGTTTTTTATTGACGTGGGCAGCTTCATTAGCCGGAAGAACCTATTCGTTCTAAAAAGAGCCCACCCGCCCTTCTTATCACTTAAAAATAGATTCTGTTTACTTGCCAATCGCTGAATCGGAGCAAGAAACAAATTTGTTTCTTGCTCCGAGTATTCAGTCAAAAGTAATTTTCTTGCGCTATTAATGACTTGTTCAATTTGTTGACCCATTTTCAATTGTGAAAAGCTTTCGTTGCATATATAGGCTGTTAAATGTGGCCCACTATTTTGATTAACAAGTTCTGGCATTAAATCTTTCTTTCTAATTACTTTCATGACTTATCTCCTTTAGGTTGCATGTATTACTACTTTACGGAGTTTTTTTAAATAATAAAAATGTATAATATCAATTATATAGTTCGTATTAATCGAAGTATTCGTTATGAGGTCGAGTAAAGCTATATTCATTCATAAGATGTGTTACTATCGGATTCCCAACAATTCTTTTTGTGGAAATTAAAAAAAATTCTTCGTATACTCCCTCTAAATAACCCAGTCTATGAAGTTTTTTTTCTTTAACCATAGACTTTACAGCAAACTCAGGTTCTGCAATTAGACCTTCCCCTTCACAAGCAAGAAGCTTTTGCACTGTGGTATCTTGAGCGTCAGACAGAACTTGGATTGAAATTTTTTTGTTCGTAAAAAAACTATTAATATCATGTCTTAATTTGCTATGTAGTGTAGGTAAAATCATAGGCTTATTTTTTAGAGATTCAGGAAAACTTTTTTTAAGTTCTAAGAATTTACTCGATCCATAAACCCCAATCTTTAGTCGGGCTATTGATCGGCTAAACATAGATTTATCATCTGATGGAATTACGAGATGATTTGATATCACAACATCAATGGAGTGTGTTGTTAACTGGCGATAAAGCTCATCCCCTGTGCCATCTAAGGCTGTAACATGACAATCTTTAAAGCGTCGCACAGCTTGAATAATGTTTACAACGAGATTCTTAGGCACACTATCTAGTGAACCGATTGTGATGTGAGGTCTAATGGAGTGGGATTTACTTTGCAAGACTTCTAGCAATTCGCCACCCAGACTATGTATTTGGTTTGCATAAGTGAGTGTTGCTTTACCAGCATCTGTTAAAATGAGTTTCCGATTGCGTCTCTCAAAAAGCTTTTGGTCAAAAAACTCCTCTAGCTGTTTTAGTTGAGCACTTAGAGCTGGCTGCCCAACTCTTAGCTTTTCAGAAGCCCTCGAAATACTCCCTTCGGTAGCAATGGATCTAAAGTACATTAAATGATGATAATTTAACCAGTTCATTGTTAGCCCTAGCTTCAATTTAATCGAATGTTTAGTTCGTTTTTATACATTTTTATAATCTATAATTTTAAGTTAGTCTATTTATAAATCATACAAGGAGACTTTCATGAAAGAAATGGTTCAAGTTAAAGTTGATAAAAGTGAATTCAATGATATCCACGAAAAAAAGTTGAATTTAGTTTTATATCAAGTTGGTCTAATTGTTCCAAAAGACTCAAAATTACAAGGCTATATATTTGGAATCAATGGCAAATATGAAGGTCGTATTCATATAAAAACGAGAATCGGTGCATTTGTAGCAAAAGCCAAATCAAGAAATTTATTTTCACTCATTGCAAAACTACAATCTAAAGTTTTGAGACAAATTGTGAATTGGCGGGAAAAAAGAGCTTCAATAAAAAGATATCAACGAAGAAAACACATGCTGGCACTTCTTCCGAGTCCAAAAGAATAATGAAGAAATATTAACTTCAAATAAAATCGACTATTTTTTTGAAAATCGATAAAAATTAGTGTTTATCAGAGTCCAGTGTTTATCTTTTGATGTTTGACTCTTGGGTATTATTATAGGACAACATAAAAAATGATAGATAAATCAAAGCCAAGCAATATAGTTCGCAAAACTATAGACGCTGTAAGTTCACCTATTCATACATTTGTAAAGCTCGAAGCCTCCAGCGCAATACTTTTATTTTTTATGGCAGTAATTGCAATGATTTGCGCCAATACCCATTTTATTTCTGATGTATACTTCAAATTCATTAACCTTCCAATCCACCTCAATGTTGGCAATTTGTCTTTGAATAAGACTCTTTTATTATTTGTTAATGATGGATTAATGGCTATTTTTTTCTACTTGGTAGGTTTAGAAATAAAAAGAGAAATTTTAGTCGGAGAACTTTCAACCCCCAAAAAAGCTTCCTTTTCTATATTTGCTGCAATAGGAGGCATGATTTTCCCTGCATTGGTATTTATTTTTTTAAACTCAAACACTCCAGCCAGAAATGGTTGGGGCATTCCGATGGCAACAGATATAGCTTTCGCACTAGGCGTGCTTGCTTTGCTTGGAAAAAATATACCTGCTGTACTTAAGGTATTCCTTTTGGCTTTAGCTATTGTGGATGATCTAGGTGCTATATCTATAATTGCACTATTTTACACCAAGGAAATTGCAGCAAATTATTTAGGTTTTGCAGGCATTTCTTTGTTTTTATTGTTCTTGTTAAATTTTGCTGGTTTTAGGAATTTAGTTATTGGAATAGTACTGGGTTTTATAACGTGGTTTTGCTTTTTAAAATCCGGTGTTCATGCCACTCTAGCAGGTGTTATACTAGCATTTCTTACTCCAGCACACTCAGTAGGATCTGATAAATCAATTGATGAAACAAAACCTCTGTTACTAGATAATTATATTCACTCTATGCACCCTTGGGTTGCATTCTTAATTTTGCCTATTTTTGCCTTTTTTAATGCGGGAGTAAACGTAATAAGTGTAGATATTTCAAGCATTGTTTTAAGTCCGGTTTCCCTTGGAGTTATTCTAGGCTTGATTGCGGGAAAACCCATAGGTATTTTTATATTCACCTACTTTCCTACAAAACTTGGGTGGACTAGCTTGCCCGAAAACACAACATGGATACATGTGATTTCAATAGGTTTTGTTGCCGGAATAGGATTTACAATGTCTTTGTTTATAAATAGTCTGGCCTACAATCAACCCGAGTTAGCCATACAAGCAAAAATTGGAATTTTGTTAGCATCAGTAATTGCAGCTATTTTAGGCTCTTCACTATTGTGGTTAAGTTTTATAAAAAACAAACATAAATAAAACTAAAAGTTAGCAAGCTGGAATTACATTACCAGTACAACCTTTTTACGTTTCACCGCAACGTAAAAAGGGACTTGGTACCTTTAGAGAGTGCCTATTAGGGTGGATTCGTTTGTGCTACTGATTTTTAGAGTGATTTCGCTGCCGGGTTGAAACATTCTCTGGACTTGCTCGGGCAATTCTACTGGCCAAAAATCACGGGACATTCCTTTTTTTCCTGAAGCTAAAACTAATACTTCTTTTTGTTTTCCTATTTGTTGTCGTGCCTTTTGCAAAGACCTTTGCTGGCTCAATTCACGCAGCCGCCTGGCACGGAAAACGATCTCCGCTCTCTCCCACTGTTGAGGCAATCGATCGGCATAAGTGCCTGGTCGTCGAGAGTATGGGAACACATGTATGCGGGTCCAAGGCAAATTATCTAAACGTTGAAATGTATCAAAAAATTCCTCTTCCGATTCCCCGGGAAAACCAACTATAACATCCATGCCCACATAAGCCTCAGGAAAATTGTGATAAATATTTTTTAATGACTGTTCCACTTCCACACAACTGTAATTGCGCTTCATTTCGGAAAGCACTTTGCTGTTTGCACTTTGAATACTCATATGAAAATGCTTGCACATGCGTGGATCTTTGTAAATTTCGATGAGTTCCTGACTCAATTCCACAGGCTCTATACTTGTCAAACGAAGCCTTGGCATTTTTGTTTCTAATAATATTTTATTAATTAACCCTTCTAAGTTACCGACCTCATCATCGGCATAATCCCCAATGTGAACTCCGGTCAGCACAACTTCTTTTATGCCCTTATGAAATAACTCATTAATTTTATTTACTAGTACCACATTAGGCAAACTGCGACTCTTTCCACGAGCAAAGGGAATGACACAATAAGTGCAAAAACTGTTACAACCATCTTGAATTTTAAGAAATGAACGAGTGTGTAGATCTTCTTCCCCACCACCTTCTTCTAAATCTAGTTTTTTAAAAATATTAGATTTAAACACCCTCTCTTGCAAACCTCCATCTAACATTTTTTGAATGAGTGATTTCAACTCCCCTTTATGAGAATTCGCAACCAACAGATCGACTTCAGCTACCTGCTGAAAAATTTCGGTATCCACTTGAGCTGAACATCCTGTAACTACAATATGATGACTTGGATTTTCTTTTTTATATTTTTTCACCCATTTAACAGCGTCTTTTGTAGCTTCACCTGTGACTGCACAAGTGTTTACAATCATAATATCGTCACTGCTGTTTTCCGAACATTCACTTATTAGATTTTTTTGCATTAGGCCTGTGTCATAAGTGTTCACCTTACAGCCAAAAGTATGATACTGAATTTTCACAGAATCCATCCTCCACCAATCAATTGACGATCTCTGTATACAACGGCCGCTTGCCCAGGAGTAATAGCTCTTTGTTTTTCATCAAAAACAATTTTATATCTGCCTTCTATCTCTGTTTTTAAAATATTTGCTTGGGCTCCTTGATGTGCAAAACGCACTTTGACTCTTAGTTTTTCATCATCATTAAATTCGTCTAACCAATTTACATTGTCCACCTCAAGTTCAGTGGAGTACAGCTCTTCTTCTTCTCCCAACCACACTTCACATGTCATAGGATCTACCTTAACAACATAAAGGGGCTTTTCTGAACTGATTCCTAAACCTTTTCTTTGACCATATGTAAAATTGTGGATGCCACTATGTTCTCCCAATGTTTCACCAGAGTCCCATCGTTTTAGCAAACCTGGTTTGAACTTTTCCTTAGGTACGTTTTCCTCAAGAAAATTTTTGTATCCTTTATTGCCTATAAAACAAATGCCCGTGGAGTCTCTTTTCTTAGCTACGGGCAAACCCATTTCTTCTGCCAATTGACGCACCTTTGGCTTTTCCATTTTCCCTACAGGAAAAATTAATTTTGGTAGAATCTCTGTTTGCAGAGTAAACAAAAAATAAGTTTGATCTTTCCAAGAGTCTTCACTTGTAATGAGACCCCAGCGCGAATCAGAAATTTCTTGTGATTCCGCATAGTGACCTGTAGCCAAATAATCGCAACGAAGCTCTTTCATTTTTTTTAACAAATGATCAAATTTTAAAAATGTATTGCAATGGACACAGGGGATGGGTGTTCTCCCCTCTAAATATGAATTAATAAAATCTTTAATTACAAAGTGTTCAAAGGGCTCTTCACAGTTGATGACATAAAAAGGAATTCCCAAATGATCAGCTACAGCTCTCGCATCATCCACGTCTATGCTGGAACAGCAAGTGCCATTGCCCTCGACAATTTCGCAACTGCTATCTTTACTATAATCCCAAACTTGCATTGTACAGCCAATAACTTCGTAACCTTGTTCCACTAACAAGGCTGCAGCTACTGAGCTGTCCACGCCACCACTCATTGCCACTAAGACTCTTGGTTTTTCCATGATTTTTCCTCTGCTTCGAGGTTTCTCAAATGAATAACAACCTCTTTTAATATATTTACAAATTTGAGAATTTCTTCTTTTGTTGTGGTCCAACCAATACTCAATCTCAAGCTGGATTGTGCTTGTTGACGAGAATATCCCATGGCAATTAATACTGGACTGGGCTCGGGATTTCCCGCACTACAGGCCGCACCTGTACTTACGGAAACACCCTGCATATCCAAATTTATTAATAAACTTTCTCCATTTACATTTTTAATAATCAAACTACTCGTGTTGGGAAGCCGCTTTCCCTGCCCACCCACAACTTCAATGTCAGGAATCACATTTAAAATTTGTGTTTCCATAAAGTCGCGCAACTCTGCCATTTGCATTGTGTAATTCGCAATGTCTTCTTGGCAATCAGACATTTTTGCAAAAGCGGCAATGGCTAAAATATTTTCTGTACCTGCGCGACGACCGCGTTCTTGACCACCACCAAAAATTTGACTTTCCAGTGCTGTTCCTTGCTTAACATAAAGAACCCCACAACCCTTTAAGGCGTAAAACTTATGAGCGGAAAAGCTGGCCATATCCACTCCCCATGTTTTTACATCCACTGCAATTTTACCAAGAGCTTGCACCGCATCCGTATGAAATATAGCTCCTACTTCATGGGCTTTTCTGACCATTTTTTTAATTGGAAAAAGTGAACCCGTTTCATTGTTAGCAGACATAATAGAAACCAAAGCTGTTTTTTCATTTAGCTTTCCAAAGTAGTCATCGAGATCAATTTCTCCATTTTGATTCACAGATATTTTATGCAATGTCATATTTTTATATTTGGCAATGGCTTCCATTGTTTTTAAAACAGAGGGATGTTCTACGACACTGGTAATTAACTCCGTTCTTTCTGGAAAAAAACTTTGAATTTTTAATACACTTCCCCACAAAGCTAAATTATTAGCTTCACTACCACCACTAGTAAAAATTAATTCCAGTGGAGAACTGGCTTTTAGTAAAGCAGAAATTTTTTTACGGGACTCTCTAAGTATGGCTTTGGGCTGTCTTCCATTCCAATGAATAGAACTGGGATTACCCCAAGCTTCTAGCCAATTTGGTACATTTTCAATAACACTTTTTGAAACAGGTGTTGTTGCATTGTGATCCAAATAGATATTTTTGCTCCCGCAAACAGTTAAAGGCTGATGCGTCATATTTCTGGTCTATAGCATGAGCAAAGACTAAGGTCTAGAAATTATCTTCATCTTCACTTAAATACCCAGAATTCCGATGAGTTAAGAGATGAAATTAACAAGAGAATGGTTAAAATTCTTTAATATCTCTGATGAAATGGCAATGGATTGGTTAAAGGAAGCCAAGAGTGCGGAGAACTTTACCTTTTGGTGTTTAAAAAATAAAAAAATTAAAAATTCAGACTATCTAAAATGGGCCCAAAACTACTATCAATTACCCATACTTAAATCGGAATATTTTTTACAACCTACAGATAATTCTTGGTGGGATATTGTTCGTTCCATTTCCAATTGGTCAGAAAATTTTATTCCCATTGTCGAGTGGGACAACACCATATTTATAGCTTGTATTGAGCCTCGGTCAGATATTCATTGGAGCTTTCCCGTATGTTATTTATTGGCCAGCAGCACAGACTTAGAAAAAAGATGGAAGGAACTCAATAGCCAGGTTAAAAAAGAAGCAACTGCTCCAGCACCCGCTCCAACACCCGCCGCTCCAGTTTCTGCTACAACACCCGCTCTAAGTTCTCCCCAGAAAAATATTCAAAAAGATCTTTCAAGCCCAACACTCACTGACACTCCTACAAGAATTAATTTACAGCCCCAGGCAGCTTTGAATGTGTCAGAGGGTTTAACTGGAAACTCAAAACCTACAACAGACGCCCCGGCTGGCTTGAACTCAGACGCTCCTGCTGGCTTGAACTTAGATGCTCCTGCTGGCTTGAACTTAGATGCTCCGGCTGGCTTGAACTTAGATGCTCCGGCTGGTTTGAACTTAGATGCTCCAGCTGGCTTGAACTTAGACGCTCCGGCTGGCTTGAACTTAGACGCCCCTGCTGGCTTGAAGGCGCCAGAAGGATTAACTGAAAACTCAACACCTAAAACAGAAGCTCCTGCGGGTTTAAACTTACAAGCTCCGGCTGGTTTAAACGCAGAGACTCCGGCTGGTTTGAGTGTTTCGCCAAAAACTACAGCCATTATCACCACTTCTTCTGAACCCTTAACCGCCGAGAGTTTAGAAAGCACAGTAGGTTTTAATCCCCAATTGCAACATTTTTTTAATGAACTCCACACGGATTTTACCTCAGTTATGGTTTTAATGTTTGAAGGGGATAAACTAAGACACTGGATGAATGATGCCAATTGGAAACCTAAAGACAAGAATGCCATACTTCCATTTGAAATCACAGATCCATGCATTTTTAGAATTGTAAAAACATCTGGCCAACCTTTTCATGGACCCATTTCGTCCAATCATATTAATGATAGTTTTTTTAATAATTGGGGATTTACAAACAAGCCAACTCATGTGACCTTAACCCCAATTAAATATGATTCTTTTATTGCTGGAATGCTTTTAGCAGTGGCGACGAAAGATCTCTCTTCAAACATAGAAGTTTTAGAGAAGGTTGAAAGTGTCACGGAAAAAATAAAACCTGTTTTAGAAAATTTAAGAACTGTTGCTTAATATGAAATCTCAAGAACTACTACTAAATTTGCAAGAACTCAAAGCTTATTGCCAAAGCTTATCTAATCAAATCACCACTCCTCTCATCATTACATTAGAGGGAGAGTTGGGAACAGGTAAAACTCAATTTACACATTTTTTAGTTTCTAACTTAACAAGTAAATCTGAAGTGCATTCTCCAACATTTACTTTGATAAATGAATATGTAGGCACTAGTTTTCCTATTTATCATGTAGATCTTTATCGTTTAAAAAATTCTCAAGATTTGGATTCTTCAGGGTTTTGGGATTTGTTTGAAGAAAAGGCCTTAATTTTTATTGAATGGTCAAATTTATTAGACGAGAAATACATTCCTAAAAATTGTCCAAGATGGCACATAAAATTAGAACACACTGAAGAACTAAATGTTCGAAAAATAAAATTTCAAAAATTAAACTAAAGTTCCGCCAGCCAATCGAGACATTAAAGAAGGCAAATGATCTTTTAAATCACTAGCCGTGAGTGAACTCTTATCATTACCAATACGCACCCACTCATCAGCCATACGACCATGAATGTAAGCCGCTGTCGCCGATGCTTGTAGAGTGTCGTGTCCTTGAGCTAATAAAGATCCAATCATACCCGTTAAGACATCTCCTGTACCCGCCTTAGCTAGTGCTGAATTGCCCGAGTTAATAACCATACATCGATTCTCATAGGCAATAAGGGTACGATAACCTTTTAACAAAAGATGACAACCTGTAATTTCCGCTCCCTTAAGTGCTGCTGCAAAGCGATTTTGTTCAATTTTTCTTACATCTTCTTTTATGATTCTTGAAAGCTCACCTGTGTGAGGAGTCAAAACCCAATTGGGTGGCAAAGGAAACAAATTGTATTGAACACAGGTTGTGATTGCGTCTGCATCCAATACCGCAACTTCCACCTTCTGCTCCTTCATTTTAGAAATTAAATCAGCAGTGTCCTGGGAAACACCCAGACCTGGACCAACAGCCATGGCTGTATATTTTTTTTCATTCCATAAAGCCAAGTCATTTATATTTGCAGTTAAGACTTCTGGAGCTTCTTGTAAACTTTGCGTAGGTGTCTCAAAACTGGTCCAAGTCACATAGCCTGTTCCCATGCGATATGCACTTAATGCCGCTAATGCCCCAGCGCCCCACATCCCTTGTTTACCCGCAACCAATAACAAATGACCATAATCACTTTTATTGGTCATGTTTTTTCTTCCGCGTAAATATCTTCTTGCCAACTTTTCATTAAATAAAAAATGTGTGGTAGCCACCCCTCTTAATGCCTCAAAAGGAAAACCAATGGGTAAAATTCTAAGTTTGCCAACAAACTCTGGTCCATCAGAAACAAAAAAGCCTGGCTTAGCTAAGCCAAAAGTGATAGTCATGTCCGCTTTTACAACAGAACCCTCTACTACTCCCGTATTACAATCCAATCCAGAGGGTGTATCCAAACTTACAACAGGTGCTTTAATAGAATTAATAATATCAAATGTTTTTTGAAATAGGCCTTCCACTTTTTTTGACAGCCCAATACCAAAAATGGCATCTACTACCAATTCACAGGATTTAATTTGATCTATTTTTTCTGAAGAAACCACTAAATCTATAATTTTTAATCCCTGTTTTATAGAGCGTTGATATTGCAGTTCAAATAAACTGGAATATTGTTCTTTGGGAGCTACCAAAAAAACAAGCAAATCTCTATAGCCCATGGAATGCATATGGCGAGCTACAACTAAACCATCCCCGCCATTATTTCCAGGACCACAAATAACACCCATTGTTCCGCGTGATAATTCTGGAAAAAAAGATTGATAGATTTCTCTTGCGGCTAAAGCTCCAGCTGATTCCATTAGAATATCACCCGTCAGCCCATAGGCTTTTTGGCTAATTTCATCGATTTCTCGAGATTGATCCGAAGTCGCCAGTCGCATCCTTACCCCAATTTCTTTTGAAGAAAACTTGCTATTTCCTCAGCTTGAGAAGTGATCATTCTTTTATCATATCCCTCAACTAAAACTCTTACTAGTGGCTCGGTTCCAGAGTAACGTACAAAAATTCTCCCCTCTGAACCCAGTTGTTTTTGCATAGAATGAACGATTTCATTATAACCTTCAATATTTTCAAATGGAATTTTTTCTTTAATTCGAGTGTTGATAAGAACTTGAGGCATATCGATCATTACATCTTTCAATTCACTTAAAGGTTTGCCCTCCTGTTGCATCACTTCAAGAACATTTAAAGCTGCCACACAACCATCACCTGTGGTGCTATGATTAAGATGAATTATATGTCCTGATTGCTCTCCCCCAAGGGTGTAACCATGCTTTCTCATTTCTTCGACCACATATTTGTCGCCAACATCTGTTCTTACTACTTTAATACCATGTTTATTTAAACAAACCTCTAGGCCAGCATTGCTCATTTCTGTAGCTACGACCGTGTTCTGGGGAAGGGCTTTTTTTCTATGTAAGTGAAGCGCACAAAGAGCTAAAATATGGTCACCATTAACTATGCGACCTTTTTCATCTACCATAATCACTCTATCCGCATCTCCATCCAAACTAATTCCTAAATCAGCACGGTATTTTAAAACTGCATTGGCAGTTTTTTGCGGAAATAAAGCTCCTACTTTATCATTAATATTGTATCCGTTAGGTTCGTCACTAAGAATGATAACTTCAGCACCCAATTCTTCAAAAATTGCCGGAGCAACATGATAGGAGGCCCCATTGGCGCAATCGACAACAATTCTTAAGCCCTCTAGAGTTAAGTGCATGGGGAATGCATTTTTAGCATATACAATGTATCTTCCTACAGCATCATCAATGCGTCGGGTCCGACCAATCAATGACGGCTCGACCAATAAAGAATTCAAATCTTCATTAAAAACCAAGTGTTCAATTTCTTTTTCCATTTCAGCAGTGATTTTAAAACCATCAGCACCAAATATCTTTATACCATTGTCACCAAAAGCATTGTGAGAAGCTGAAATCACAATGCCCGCATCGGCTCGCATATTTCTAGCTAAAAAACCAATACCTGGTGTTGGAAGAGGTCCTGTTAGATGCACTCTAACTCCCATAGAATTAAATCCACTAGATAGTGCTTGTTCCAACATATAACCAGATATGCGTGTGTCCTTGCCAATAAGAACCATACGGCCACTCCCCTTACGTTTGGGCTGTTGCCGTAAAATATAACCCATGGCCTGACCTACTTTTAAAACAATATCTGATGTCATAGGAAAGTGGTTGGCCGTTCCGCGAATTCCATCTGTGCCAAATATTTTTGGTGTATTAATTGTCTTTGTCATTTTTTTCCCTATTCATAATTTTTATATTTATTTCTTCCGGTTGAAGGGCAATGAGTTTTAAGCTCATTGGCAAATTTAAATCTTTCCCTGTTACGGGAATACTGTATACACCGGGTGCGCGTTCCTTCAAGTCGAAAGTAATATTTGTTACACTATCTGAATACTCTTTTAACATTTTTCTTGGACCTAGAATTTTCATTCTGATTTTTAAACTAGAATCATAATCTAGTACTACACTGGATTGAGTTTCAAATTTAACCCCAACTTCATGGGTAATTACTGCGTCTTTGCGCCCAAGTACTGTTAACCACAGAATTATCGATGCAATCAGTGCTACAAATTTATAAGCCCCATTAGATAAAACCTGTTCGCTAATCACTTTAGAGCTTGTTTTTATCATGGGTTAGACCTTTCACTACGATACTTAAGTTCAAAAACTTGATAAAGCTTCTGTCGAATGTCTGAATGGTCGGCGTCGGGTTCTAGCTGTCCATTTTGAACCATACTTACTGTTTTGTTCTCCTCACTAACTACTAAAACAAAGGCATCTGTTTCTTCTGTTAAGCCCACAGCCGCTCGATGGCGAGTACCTAAATTTTTATCTAAAATGGGATTCCGGCTTAAGGGTAAAAAGCACCCCACTGCAAAAGCTCTACCCCCACGAATAACTAATGCCCCATCATGTACAGGGCTCTCGGGGTGAAACAAAGTGGTAATCAATTCGGATGTGATTGTCGCATCTATTTCTGTTCCAACTTCTATAAAATAATCTAAAGCAATTTCTCTTTCAATTACAATTAAAGCTCCATAACCTTTTTGGGCAAGGTGAACAGCACCTTTGGCAATTTCTTCGAGTATATGTGTTTCTTCTGCTTTTGAAACATTATACAAGAACGGGTTGGCTCCTATCTGAGCCAGAGCTGCACGGATTTCAGCTTGAAATAAAATGACTACAATAATAAAAAGA
>JACKAN010000011.1 GCA_020635055.1 Pseudobdellovibrionaceae bacterium | reverse complement strand
GGCAAATCTAACTAAACCACGCTCCATCAATCCACGTAACAAATGACCCGACTCCACACCTCGAATCTCATCAATCTGTGATTTTACACAAGGCTGTTTGTAGGCTGTAATTGCCAAGACTTCTAAGGCCGGACCTGAAAGTTTAAAGGAACGCCCCTTCACCATGCGTTTTAAAAAATCTATGTTGTCTACTTTGGTTCGCAGTTGATAACCGCCACTCACTTCTTCGAGAGTTACTCCCCTTTTGCCCCCGGCATACTCCACCATTAAATCCTCTAAAGCATTTTTTAAATCTTTACTCTTTACACTCGTCCCCTTAAAGGCTTGACGAATCAAAGCTAAAGATTGTGGTCGGTCTGTTGAAAATAGTAAACTTTCAACAATAGATACGACTCTTTCTTGTTCGACGAACTCTAAGTCCTCAACTTCTGCAGACTCAAAGTCCTCTAGCTCAGTTCCATCAACAAAGGCCGCTTCTACCTCTTCAAAATCCAAATTTTCAATAACTTCGGTCTCGACAGCATTCAGCTCTTCCGACCTCTCATTGGCTAAAGCCAGCTCATCTTCGTTAAACTCTTCGTTGATTTTTTCTTCTAACTCTTCGTCATGTTGTTCCACATCACTCATGCTTGATTGCCCTCTTCTACATTAGTCTGCTCACCAGCTATCTTTAGTTCTTCGTCTAAAATCTCTTCATCTGTTGCGGCATCGACATATTCTTCACCAGGTATGTAGTCATTTTCATTATCAAAATCCAAAGTCATTTGTTGTTGAATTTTTTCTAATGTGGGAGCTGAACTTTCTGCCGCGGTCACCTCTTCTTCAAAATCCATATCCTCAGGGATGAAGACCTCGTTGCCTACAACAATTCTTTCCGCCAAATCTTGGGTATGAGCCTTTTCAAAGGACTCCGCTTTAGACACCACATCTCCATCAATATCTTTTTTAGATTCAATATGAATATCGGCAAAGTTTTCTGATTGAAATACAGTTATAAAACCCATTCGCGTAAGCTCTAGTAAAGACAAAAAAGTTACTAAAATGTTATTTAAAGTTTTTTCTTCTGGCAAAAGATTAAAAAAACTGGTTTTCACACCTGCGGTAAGGCGATCTTTAATCTCTAAAATCCTATCGGCAATAGACTGCATTTCTGCCCCCACCCGATGGACTGCTTTTTTCATGTTTTTAATAGATTGACGGTAGGCACGAATAAGAGAAAACAAAGCATTTTCCTCTGTTATGATCTCCTCTTCAATATCTACATTTAATTTTAACTTGTGACCTCTCAGCCATAAATCCCTACCCACTAATGGGCGCTCATAGAGCTGATGTGCAGCCTCTTGGAACTTTTGATATTCCAATAATTTTTGCACCAGCTCTTTACGAGGATCTGCAGACTCTTCGACTTCTCCCTCTTCATTATAATTTGGCAAAAGCATTTTTGATTTAATTTGAATAAGCGTCGCCGCCATGGCTATGAAATCACCTGCCATTTCTAAATCTAATTTTTTCATGCTTTTTATGTAAGACATGTATTGCTGAGTGATTTCGTTGATATTGATATCAAAGATATCCATTTCCTCGCGGCGAATAAGATATAAAAGTAGACCTAATGGCCCCGAAAAATTTTCTGTTTGTACATTTAAAAACATATTGACACCCTAAGACAACTATTCAATCAACTCTCCTGAAAAGTTTCAAGCTAGACCTTTGACTATTCGCATCTATATGAAAAGGGACAAGACACTTTGCGCCAAAATTAAAAATGCTCTGTTCAACATAGATATGGGAACCCAAAGGATCTTAAAACCACCTAAAAATAAAAATCCCATTAAAATCATAGAACTATAGCTTTGAAATTCTTCCAATTTTCTATTGAGATCATCAGGCAAAAAACGCGCAAGCACCTTACCACCATCTAAGGGATGTACAGGCAGCAAATTAAACACAGCCAGCATGGCATTAATCACCACAAAATACTCTAGCATATTTATAAAAGCAGTACCTGTAGTCGTGTGCCAATAATGAGCAAACAGTAAATAAACTATTGCCCCTACTAAGCCTAGCAAAACATTGGACAAGGGCCCAGCAAAAGCAATCCAAAACATTTCTTTTTTGGGACTCTTTAAGTTCCGCTCATTTACGGGAACAGGTTTGGCCCATCCAAAAATAAAACCACCCATCGCAATCCCCGCAATAGGTAATATTAAAGTTCCTATAGGATCCATATGTACAATGGGGTTCAGAGTGAGCCGTCCCATTTGCTCTGCAGTTCGATCTCCAAAAAAACGCGCTGTCCAACCATGAGCAAACTCATGAAAACAGAGCGCAAACAAAAAAGGTGGAAAAAAGAGAGCCACTTTGTACAATATTTCTAAGTCATTGAATTCCATATGTTCATCGTTATACACTTGAATAACTCATGAATAAAGTTTTACTTCTCATCTTGTTTTTTTTCTCACTCACCAGTGCTGCCTCTTACAGTAACTACAATACAATTCTCATTGGTGAGCGAGCTGCTGGAATGGGTGGAGCCTATACGGCACTTAGCGGCGATCCCGCTGCGAGTTCATTTTATAATCCCGCGAGTTTAGCGCGCATGGAGGGCACCAGCCTTAGTGCTGCCGTGAGTGTCTACAACAAATATGAAACTAACTTTGGTGAGGCCACAAACTTTGCTGGGGCTCCCCTTCGCGTTAATCAAGGCTCATTTCAGCCAGTTCCTACCAGCAGTGGATCGGTTTACACTTTTCGCAATTTCGCCATTGGCCTATCCATTGTTATTCCCGATTCCCAATCCTTTGATGGAGAAGTTAAAAGCGAAAATGGTAACGTATCACTTTTACGCTTAGAGGATGAATCCCTTTGGGTGGGCGGAAACATCGCCTTAAATTTATCTGAAAAAACTGCCCTGGGCTTAACCATGTATTACACGGCCCGAAATTTTGCGCGAGCCATTACGGATCGCATAGAAAACGGCGGGAACACATCCATATATAATGAAGAAAAAACCCTCACTAATAATTCCTTAATTTACATTTTAGGACTCTATCAGCAATTGGATTCCCACTGGACATTGGGATTAAGCCATCGATTTTCCTCTATTGAAATAAGTGGTCATGGCACTTATTTTTTTTCTGAAGTGTCCACCCTTGGCGCCAGCGATTCGGTAAATTTAGATGGAATTTTATCCGACACAAAAATACCAAGCAAAACCACATTGGGAATAGCTTTCGAGCAAAAAGGACACCTTACTCTGAGCGCTGACCTTAGCTATTACGGGCAGGAAAAATATGTTGACCTCCAGCACACCAGCGCCGACTTAATTGAACACAACAGTATTTGGAATTTAAATTTGGGTGGAGAATATTTTTACACCAGTTGGCTAGGTCTGCGCGGAGGCATTTACAGCAACTTCTCTTCTTCACCAAAAATTCCGGCTACAGTGTCCTCTCGCCAACCTGATTATATAGACATGTGGGGTTTTTCGGCGAATGCCGCCATTTACACCAGTAGTCAATCTTCTATAACCTTAGGTGGTTATTGGGTGGGGGGCAGAGGTCACAGCACACAACGAGTTTCAGGAAATATTGAGCGCGTTCCTTTGAGTATGCAAACCTTTACCTTACTCGTAGGCACCACTTTCCGACTTTAACAACTGAATTCATGTAAAATTCATAAAACTTAATAATAGTGTCAAAGCTTGCGGGATTCTTTCCCGTTTTGTAATGCTAAGAACATCCGCTGCACAAGGGGGCATAAAAATATGGAGCCAGCACCATTAAGTATAAACCATATAAAAGTTCACTCAGAAATATCTTGGGATGAGTACTTCATGTTGCAAGCTATGATGGCTAGTTTTAAAAGCAAAGACCCCAGCACTAAGGTGGGAACCGTTTTGGTGGATAAAAATAATCATCAAATCTCTATGGGTTACAATGGTTTTGTTGCCGGCATTGATGAAAGCCAACTCCCCTGGGGGAAAAATCCATCAGCCCCTTTGGAAGATCAAAAATATGGTTATGTGGTACATAGTGAAGCCAATGCAATACTTCATGCCTCCCGCCCCTTAGAGGGCTCACGGGCCTATGTCACTCTTTTTCCATGCAATGAGTGCGCAAAACTAATTGCCAGCAAAAAAGTTTCTGAAGTCATCTTTTTAAGCGACAAGCACAGGGATCAAGAAAGCACAAGAATCGCCAAAAAAATATTTAACATGGCCAACATTACTTTTCGCCAACTCAGCCTGTCCGAAGTCACATTACAAAAATTAAATAATCACCTAAGCTCCTTACTCAACAGCGCCAACTAAAAGGCGACTAACTAAAAGGCGACTGCCGACTTTTTCATCGCTTATGCGTTAAAAATGCGTTAAAAATGAATGTAACCATGCCCTTGCTGCATAGCAACTCCAGCGCTGTGAAATCGTCCTATATTTTGGACAACTATTTCCGACTGAGAAGACAGGATTAAGCACACATCTACGCTGGGACCACTGATCTTTGCTCAAGGAATAAATCTTTTCTAAATAAGGCTTGTAAAGCGAATGCCAAAATGACACCAAATTAGTGGCACCGAAACTGCACTAAACAATTACAGAAATATTAACCAGTCTCTCAACCATGAGCCCGGTATATTTTTTACCGGGCTCAATCTTTTACAAAATTTAAATATTTCAGTGACAATAAATCTAGAGTCATCTAGCTATTGCAAGCACTCTAATATTTTGCAGAATCATTTTAGAAAATTGTTAAATGATGTTTAAAAAACAAGTAGCTCTCAATTGGAAATATTATGTTGCATATTTCTGTTGCAATATGAGCCCTAATGGGATTTAAAAGTTTTAGTTTTCAGGAGATTTATATGAAGTTAAGTATAATGAGTATTCTTAGTTTTTTATTGTGCTACCCCCTACCGTCTTTTTCCACAAATAAACTCGATTCTTTGTCTGTAGACACCAGAGGTAAGTTTTTGATTTTTATTCCAGATCATTTTCAAGACAATCAACCTTTGGCCGTTTATTTTGATCAAGAAAACCCTGAACTTTGGGGCGCTTTGTTTCTGCAAAACTCAACAAAAAATGTTTGGAAAGTTATTCGTCCCCCTCATCTAAATTCCTTTATTGATATTGTAAGCGTAAATCCTGAAATTCTCAGCTCACTCCCTTCCGATATCCTAAATACTCTTCCCGAAAAGTTTTCCGACCCCTATTTTTTTATGAAATTACAAAATGTGAGTAGTGATAACAGTACTACCGTGGCCTCCAATAGCATAAACATAATTTTAGAACCCAACACCACAGATACTTACAACGACAATGTTAAAACTGTACTGCGTGTCACAATCACCACCCGGCTTCACCCCCTCGATGGTGAATCCAGCTTTGCAATTTCCTCGGTCGAAGGTGGAGTGTTATTTCCCCACGCGGAAAGCCTCCGTTATGGCTGTAATTATGTATTAAATAGCAGCAACAAAGATCACCGAAATAAACTCAAGGTTTTCCGTTGGAATAATGAGCGTTGGGTCTCAGTAGATTGGTTTTAAAAAAGCGCGAATAGCATTCCTACAAACATAAAAATATAGATTCCTAAGCCGGCAATGGTTAACCACCACCAACGGGACAGTTTAAATGCTGCCCAGGCGGAAACCAATCCATGAAAAATTAAGGCTATACCCACTGTCAAACCTGCCCGCCGCAATATATTCATCATTGAATCATTAGCAAATATCATTCTTTGCTCTTCAGAGAAGAGCTCTGAATATTTTGTAACGCCATCCAAAAGAACATGATTGCCCATCCAATGAGCGATCACCAAAAAAGCGCCAAAAGCAAAACTCAATATGGCTGGCTTCAAATAAAAGATTCGTCGCGATTCTTTCTTGTAAGCCAAGCCTCCCATTAACAATACTAAAAAAATGGAAGCGACAGAAAAAGAATCAATATGACCAAAATATAAATAAGAGAATAACACTTCGGCAACAGCGGCTATCATCGCGGCTATCAAAGCTGTTTTAACAGAACCAAAAGTTTCCACAAGAGCAAATACTAACAGTGGAATTAAAATGATTAAAACCATAGACTGTAAAGTTAACCCTCTTCTTTTATTTTAGCAAACTTCGCCTAAATAATAAAAATCAACACAAGCTTCAATTGTAATTTAACCTTAATAGTTATTTTATTTAAATTTATTATTCATTTTGTAATCTCCAGGAATTCTCTAAATATTAAAAATCTCAATTAGATTTCAGGTGACCATCCGCATCCGAAAAAAGAACTTGTTACCAAGTGACCACCCGACAAGTCTTTGGGCCAGATAATGAAAATAAAATAATTTTTTTGAATCTTGTTTGAGCTTGTTCATTGACAGAAAAAGACAGCGGCCTCTATCGTCATGAATGTGACCCATTTATAGTGTTTTAATATGTCACCACATATAGGGGTTAACCCATACAAAGTTAAAAGGATTATGGAGGCTGGACAAGGATGCGACCCAAAAAATACAAAAACTCCTAAAACGAGCATTGCTTGAGTAGGGTGCTAAGTATAATACGGCCAAGGATATTGAGTCAGAGGGGCTTTTGAAATACCAAAATGAATTTAATAACTAAGATTATTCCGGAGGAGGCTCCATGGATATACACAAACAGGAAACACAAAAGAAAACACTTTATTAAAGAGCAAAACTTCTTTTCCCCACCATGCTCAGAGCCCACATATAGACAATTTACAGAAGAAGAAGACCTATTGTAATGCGTAAGTTCGCAAGCGCAATGGTTCTTTGGAGCCTGTAAAATGTAAATAAAATTGTTAATGGTACTTGCCTGCTCATCTGGATTAAAAAGAAGTGGACCTTGATGCGTGGCCACAAAGGTTATTAGTGGCCATGACAGAGCTTCTACAGCCGAGCTTTGATCAATTGTGCATTCAAACCGCGTCCTCTTGATTAAGGCGATGAACCTGAGTATTTCCTGTAAACTGGCCCTATTGGCCCGCTATATTGATGAAGAAGTGAGCAGTCAAAATATCCGAAACTTCTTTGACTCCGTCACCGTGGCTTTGAAACGGATTGATCTCAAAAAGAAAAATACGAATGGGTGACCAAAGAACCTTAAAACATTATAATAGATAACAATCGCACAAAAAGATTTGAATATTTTGGCCTCCGAACTGTTTATGATCGCTATTTATTAAAACACCCAGAAAATCGCAAAGTCATCGAAACACCCCAGTACTTCTTTTTGCGAGTGGCTTGTGGTCTAGCTAGAAGTTTTGAAGAGGCCAAAGAGTTTTACGAATTGATTTCCACATTGGATTACATGACCAGCTCTCCCACATTGTTTAACTCTGCAACTTTGCGACCTCAGCTTTCTTCTTGTTACCTTCTTGAATCTCCCGAAGACAGCTTGATGGGTATTTATGAAAAATACAAAGATGTAGCTATGCTTTCAAAATTTGCTGGTGGAATTGGCTTGTCTTTTTCGAAAATTCGCAGTCGCGGTTCACTGATTAAAGGAACGAATGGCCACTCTAATGGGCTTATTCCCTGGTTAAAAACCCTTGATTCCTCTGTGGCCGCCGTTAATCAAGGTGGTCGCCGCAAAGGTGCCGCCTGTGTTTATTTAGAAAGTTGGCATGCTGACATCGAAGAATTTCTACAACTGCGAGACAATACTGGAGACGAACAGCAGAGAACTCATAATTTAAATTTGGCCAATTGGGTGCCCGATTTATTTATGAAGCGTGTGGAGACCCATCAAAAGTGGTCTTTGTTTGATCCTAAAAAAGTCCCGCATTTTGTAAATCTCTTTGGCGAAGAATTCGAACAGGCCTATTTGCAAGCAGAAGAAGATGGCCTATTTGAAAGGCAAATCAATGCTCGCGATCTCTACAGTCGCATGATGAAAACACTCGCACAAACAGGCAATGGTTGGATGACGTTTAAAGATGCTTCCAATTTAAAAAGCAACCAAACTGGTCAGCCCCAAAATGTTATCCACCTCTCTAATTTGTGTACAGAAATTTTAGAAATCACAAATGAAAACGAAACTGCTGTTTGCAATTTGGGTTCTGTTAATGCTGGAGCTCACTTTGAAGATGGTGAATTCAATTGGGACAAATTAAAAACAACGGTTAAAACAGCTGTTAAATACTTGGATCGCGTAATCGATATCAACTTCTATCCAATACCTACGTCTAAAGTCTCAAATATGCGATGGCGCCCCATTGGTTTAGGTTTAATGGGATTGCAAGATTTATTTTTCAAAATGGATCTCCCTTTCGACAGCGAAGAGGCTAAGGAAATCTCTCGAAAAATTTCTGAAGAAATATACTATCACGCTATATCCACATCCTGTGAACTTGCCGAAATCTATGGGCCCCACGAAGCTTTTAAAGAAACCCGAGCGGCCAATGGTCAATTGCAATTCGACCTATGGAATGTAAGGCCAGAAGATAGCGATCGCCCAGAAAATGCAGATCGCTGGGAAAGATTGCGAACTCGCGTAAAAGATATTGGCTTAAGGAATTCTTTGGTCATTGCCATAGCCCCCACCGCCACAATAGCTTCTATCTGTGGATGTTACGAGGCTATTGAACCACAAATTTCAAACCTTTTTAAACGAGAAACTTTAAGTGGTGAATTTATTCAAGTTAATAAGTATCTGGTGAACAAACTTAAAAAATTAGGTTTGTGGAACGAAACTTTGCGAGATAAAATCAAAGCCAACGACGGTTCCATTCAAGAAATTGAAGAAATCCCCCAGACCGTAAAAGATGTATACCGTACAGTTTGGGAAATTCCACAAAAATCACTCATTGATATGGCTGCCGACAGAGGGGCTTATATAGATCAAAGCCAGTCCTTAAATTTATTTATTGAAAGTCCAACCATCGGAAAGCTTTCAAGTATGTATATGTATGCATGGAAACAGGGCGTAAAAACGACTTATTATTTAAGGTCACGACCCGCAACAAAAATTGCAAAAGTGACTATGTCTTCCAACAATAACAAAAAAAACTACACAGACCAAGAAGCTCTTACTTGCTCCCTAGAGACTCCCGAAGCCTGTGATGCTTGCCAATAAAAGAGGAATTTAACATGCTACTTAACCCTGGATTTGATTTAACTCTCCGACCGATGAAGTACCCTCAGTTTTATGAGATGTACAAAGACGCCATTAAAAACACTTGGACTGTAGACGAAGTGGACTTCAGTTCTGATGTCACTGACTTAAAGGGAAAGCTAACCACCGCTGAGTCTTTTTTAATTCATCGACTCGTGGCCTTCTTTGCCACTGGAGATTCCATTGTTTCTAATAACTTAGTGTTGAATCTATATAAGCATATTAATTCCCCGGAAGCTCGATTGTATTTGTCCCGCCAGCTCTACGAAGAGGCCTTGCATGTTCAATTTTATTTAACTCTCCTCGATACTTATATCCCCGACGACAAAGAAAGAAACAAAGCCTTTGCTGCTATTCACAATATAGACTCTATTAAAAAGAAGGCCGATTTTAGTTTTAAGTGGATTGATTCTATAAATACACTGGACAGCTTAGATAGCATCGAAGATCGCAGAAAGTTTTTAATGAACTTACTTTGTTTTGCGGCCTGCATAGAGGGTTTGTTTTTCTTTGCCTCATTTGCCTATGTCTATTTTTTAAGATCTAAAGGTCTACTTCAGGGCCTTGCTACGGGCACCAATTGGGTTTTTCGCGATGAAAGTTGTCATATGAATTTTGCTTTTGAAGTGTTTGACACAGCTGTCGCCGAAGAGCCCAATTTGTTTGATGACAGAATGAAGGATTTATTTAAAGTTATGATCGAAGAAGCCATTGACTGCGAACTCAATTTTGCCAAAGAATTTTTAGATCATGGTATTGTGGGCTTATCCTTAAAAGATATGAAAACTTATTTGCAATTTTGTGCGGATCAAAGGTTTGAACGAGTGGGAATGAATAAAGTCTATAATGTTCGCAATCCATTTGATTTTATGGCTTTGCAAGACACTCAGGAGTTAGCCAATTTTTTTGAACGTCGTGTATCAGCTTACCAAATGGGTGTTTCTGGAGATGTCACTTTTGATGAACAGTTCTAATTTATGACTTACAAGTCAAAAACACGATTCTCACCAAAAGAACATGTGCCTCGTTACACGAAGCACTTGATTCTTACTTTGCGCACTCCACTTCTTATTTATATCGCCCTGATTGGAAACCTGCTTCTGGGGACGCTAATATTTTTATTTTACATCTTTGAATCTGGCATCAATCCCGATGTGGAAACTCTGTTTGATGCCGTTTGGTGGGGCATGGCCACCGTTACCACCGTTGGCTATGGCGACACCGTTCCTGTAACCATGGAGGGCAAGGTCATCGCCATGTCTTTAATGGTTACCGGAGTTATATTTTTTGTTAGTTTTACGGCTATGTTAGTGAGTTTTCTACTAGCACAAAGCGATGAGTCTGACGAACAATTAATCTTAAACGAACTTAAAGTCCTCCGTGAAGAAGTAAAGTCCCTACGCCAGGAAATAAATAAAACTAACTAAATTACTTTTTGCTTAAATTAATTTTAGTTTTTTAAATAAATCCATAATTAAACTTCTTGGTTTATCTGTCTTCTTTTGAAAATCAATTCTAAGCGCCAATCGCCCTTGTGCCGTTCCTGTCATGTTTGGAATTTGATGCCACAGAAGATCACGCAGAATATTAAAGGCTTGTTGTCGGCCTTCACCTTCGAAAATTAAAACATCACCGGCCTGTGCTTGTTCTGCTTTTCCTGGATATTTCTCCCAAAAAAAAGTTCCAGGGCCATGCAAAGTCATTACCGCCCGCAGGTAACAAGTCCCCATATAAAGTTCGCCATTGTCCTTATCTAAATGAGGTTCATAAAAGTGGTCATTCGAATTAAATAAATCCTGGGAATCATGGTGGTGAGACAGAAAACCAATTCTACGAATTTCAACTTCTTCACCTTCTGGCAAAGAGTTGTTTAATTGATCTCGAATTTGCTGCGCTATTTTTTCTATGGTTTGAATTGCACCCCAAGGAAATTCAAAGGTGTCAGAAATAATTTTACCTCTAGAAACTGTAGAGATAATGACTTCATTGTGTGAAATAACTTGATCTGCCATTTCAAACCAAGCTGTGTCGATATGCATATTTGTCGCCACCGGGAATTGCCCGTAAAACTCTGCGCCAAACTTTGTATTCCAATTCGGATTTTTTACCAGAACATAGCCCAAACCATCATTGGAAAATTGATTTATCATCGAAGCTCTACTGTCCACAAAAGATTCTGAAAGCTGACGAATAACTTTTGCTACATCTTGGACTCCCAATGCGGATTCACAATCAGTATCTCTCATGTCAGCATGAGAGGGCACATAGACTAGTAAACAAATGAATGTTGAAATGAATCGCAACACTTTAAACACACTCCTAGCAAGAATCTCCAGCTATAAGTAATTTATGGACATTATGTTAAAATTATTTAGCAAAACCTATACCAAAAAGTGAAATAAAAAACGTTAATACATGAATTTTGGCATGTTTTTATAATGTTTATAGGTTATTTAGGTTTTCATGAGGAAGTTATACTGACTTTAAGCAGTTTTAAATCATTGATTTAAATAACTTTTTTTAATGACTATAAATTATAAGCACTATACATAAACAAAATATCATTCTGATTTAGGTGGATTTAGTACTCGATAAACAATTGTCGAGACAACTTCTTTAAACAATGTTCCTTTTGGCAATTGATTAGATTTAATATTAATTTCAATACTCTGGGGAGAATCAAATGTTGAGCTTTCCTTAATTAAAATTGTTACACCCGGAGTATTCTCAAATCCACCAAGCCAGTAATTCCTAATCTTAGTCGTTGCCGCTAATCTCCCAGGAAATCCTTCAATTTCTAAGCCAAAAGAATCCCAAGAACTAAAAACATCAGGTACTGAACCTACGACGACTCCATCTCTTTCAATGTCTTTCAATGGTTTTGAAATAAAAATGTTTACCCAACCATATGGACTTAAACCTTCTCCCCAGCGTCTCCAAAGGCCATCCATCGGCCCTGATATCCATGTAATTTTTTTTGATATTCCAGCTAGAAAAAATGGTGGACCCATCATGTTGAGTAACAATCTCTGGCAAACATGACCAGAAGCGGCAACATAGTCCCGCTTATAATCTTGAGCTGAAGCGAAGCCATTGTTTACTATAAGGAGTGATATAGCTCCATAAAAAAACACTCTTTTTACTAGATATTGATACTTTGAAGTAGTCTTAAAAATTGTAGCTTTTTTTCTCATTTTTTCAAAAATATTCAAATTATTATATTTCATTGCTTTTTAGACCTCTTAGCTTAATCAAACCTTCTCCAGTTACAACATCCGTGCCAAGAAAAATTACTCCAGTACCAGTCGAATTTTATCATAGAATAAAGGTGCCCGGCACCTTTCACACACAATAAATAGTGCTGATGTTGCTGGAACACTTTATTTCATTAATTAAGGCGATAAGGTCACCGCGCGGGAACTTGTTGAATATATGACGACGTTGTTCGAATCTAATATCTCGGCTCGACGATTCCAAACTCCGACGATAGCTCCTCCATCGTTATTGTATGTCACAGAAACTGGACCGCCAGCATAAGCAATGGGAGGATCCGAATACGGAACGTTATTATGGGTACCTACCATCCTGGATTTAGAATCCGCCGGCACATTAATGCAATTGAGCGTCTCTGTAATTGAATTGCCAACTGCAATGGGACCTGGGGAAGAAAGTGAGTAAGTGCATGTCAGATTGGATGATTGCTGACCAATAAGTTTTAACTCATCATCAGGAATTGCACTTGTTCCAATTTGAAGAAAACCATAATTGCTCCCTTCTCCTATTCCCGATCTGAAATAACGTCCTTTCTCAGAAATTCCATCAATGATTGTACCTGAAATATTCACCAAGAACGGTCTTATGTCTCCAGAAAATCGAGTGACGACAAGATCTTTTTTAACTAAAGAAGTGATTGTTACCTTTAAGAGAGGCCGACTACTAGAATCAAGAGTGTAAGCCCCAATAAAAGTATGATCACCTTCGGAAAAAGTACTTTGTGGAAGCCTTAGGTTTGCAAGACCATTTGAATCAAGGAGAACTTCGATTTTAGTCAACTCCCCACCCTTTGAAAACACCAATAAATAACGTCCATTCTGAGGGCCGGTTGCAAGGATAACTAAATCAGCTTCATCAATAACAAATCGAGGTAGCTCTATAGTTAATGGCGGTGCGCCGGAACCCAAAGGATTAAAAACACCGTCAGGTGAAGCGATAAATCGATTCACTTGACCTGGAGTCACAAAAGTAAGGTCATTGGGTGGTTGATCAATTAATGTGTTCATAACTGACGCGAGCTTAGTCGACCTCGCCTTCTGATCGATCCCATGTCCAAACAAATAATTTACTCGAACTTCCATTTGGATTCCCGCAGAAAATCCATCCATAAATAACTGAAATTGATCTGTACTTGGAACTATAAAATCGTGCGAGCCCACTTCGAGAAAAATTTGAGTTCGATTGCGCAGAAGTTTATCAATTTTACCTGGAGAAAGAGCATTAAATTCTTTTCGGACATCAGAATCTCGACTCGTGCCTGTTAGAACTTTCAAGTGAGCTTCCGAACCAGTGAGCCCTTGAAATTCAGTCCGCATAAACCCCACAGGATGTCGAAACGATTTTCTCCAAGAGCCATATATACCGACACTCCAGTCCGGAGCAGACAGAAGTGCTGGGTTTGTTGGAGTCACAAGACCCGCTATCGTATCAAATTCATTTGGCGGGGTGGTTGAGTAGACAAAAGCTACTTTGATAGCCGTGACAGCTGGGTGGGAAGCTACATTTAACGCAGTAATTCCCCCACGAGATCCCCCAAATGTGACAAACTTATCAGCTGCTGCGCCAAAGTCGTTCAAAAAAATAGATAGAAATTCATTGAGCTCAGCATAAGCCACATTGTCGATTGAGCGAGAACCAAGGGCTCCATTTCCATTCCAAAGTATTCCAAATCCTGAGGTCTTCTTTACAGTGAATAGTTGAGCCAATGTTGCTAATAGCGGAGGACCGTCTATAGACATAAAATTCACATTTAAATCATAAAGACCATTAAAGAGAGTCGGCAGTGATTGGCTTGATTCTTTTGTCCATTTTGGAGGTATAATTATGGTAAAGAGATTATTTTTATAAACTAAACTATGAAGTACTTGAAAGTAAGGTGCATTCTCTATCGCAAGCAAAGAGAGTTCCCCCATACTTCGAATTTTGTGGGCTCCTTGAATAAATCGTACTGAACTAAGGCCACTAATACAGAGCTGTTTCAATCGCCCTTCCAATCTTTTTGCATTATCCCCTACTCCTGGTGGATAATTTTGCAGATCATAGTTATTGCCAAGGTAATTCCCAACTGTAGGTGGAGAAAATTTAGAGTTATCCCAATATGTGACGTATTCCTGGCCTGAATTGAGCTGCTGTCCAGCATTTGGATTATTGATTATTGGCTGTTCCTTTGCTCCAAGCTGAGGATAATGTGTGACGAGGGGTAAAGTAGCTTGCCCAAGCAAATTACAATTATCGCTGGAATAGGTTTCGTCCTGAGTGCCAAATAAATCCTGTATCCATTCCAACTCATCGTTATTAGTCTGGGAATCATTTAAATCAGATCCATCAACGGTTTTTGGTTGATCACCAACATCAAAGCCTTTCATCGAACAGTTTTGAAATGAAATAATGATAAAACCAAAAATCAGAAATATAATATTCTGATAAATTTTCATTATTAAATGTCTCCTGGGATTAGCTACAGTTCATATTAAAATAATTACTAGTGAATTACAATGAAACGTCTCAAAACAACACAGACTCTATCCAAATGGGAAACTAATCTTTGCCCCAGCCGCCCATTTTGGGGACGGGTCGACGTGAGGTCCAAATTAACAGGCCAACAAAAACTAACAACATGACTAGGCTTAGCCATTGACCTCGAGTGAGGCCAAAAAGTTGGAAGCCAATATGGGCATCGGGCATACGAAACTGCTCACCAGTGATTCTCATTACAGCGTAAATCACTCCCCAATAAGAAACTAATACCCCTGGTTTTTGCGGTTTGCGCCAGATAAAAAGCAAAATAAAAAATACAAGAAAGCCTTCCATTAAAGATTGATAAAGCTGTGAGGGGTGGCGAGGAATTAAAGCCGAACCCAATGCTGTTAAAATTTCTTGATTGCCATCAGAAACCGCTCTTAAAATTCTTCCCACATATGTTTCTACATAGTAGCGAGATCCATTGTTGATCCAATCCATCCATTTTGTTGAAGAGGGTGAGATCAACTGACCTTCAGGCCCAGCAATGCCTCCCATTTTTTCTACAACGGGATAAAGGCCTTTTAATTGTTCTTTATAAGAGTCCCAGTTAGAAACCCAACGCCGCAATTCATCGGGAAATTTCACGGGCCAAAAACATTTTCCATCACAGGCCCGACCATAAAGTTCGCCATTTATAAAATTAGCAATGCGTCCAAATCCCACTGCCAGTGAGCCCGCTAAAACAGTGAGATCAAAAAGGTGTAAAAAGGGGATTTTTCTCGATCGGCCAAAGAGTATGCAAGCCACAGCTATACCGATGATTCCACCATGACTGGCCATTCCACCATTCCAAACGGCGAGGGCTTCCCACATGGGTATACTAATATTTAGTAAGGGTATTTTTACAGGGCTAAAAGAAATCAGCAGTTCTGGATCGTAAAAAACACAATACCCCAGGCGCCCACCAATCATGGTTCCAAAGGCCATGTAGGCTATGAAATCACTGGCTTGCTCTATGCTTACAAGGGATTTTCCTCTTTGCGCTAATTTATATACTATAAAGTAACAACTAAAAAACCCCAGTATATAGGCTAAGCCATACCAACGGATGCCAAAGCTTCCTGAGATTTGAATTGCGAAAGGATCTAAGTTGTGAATATATTCTGCCATAAATAAAATTTATCAGGATTCATTCTCGATGGTCAATAAAAGAGAACTTATATTAGCAAGCACCTCTCTGTTTCGCATTCAACAGCTCCGTGAACTAGAAATTGCTTTTCGATCCTTGGCCCCCCAGTTCAACGAAGAAAGCTTCAAATCAAAAAAATTACCAGCAAATGAATTAGTAAAAGCACTCGCCTATGAAAAGGCTAAAAGCTTACAATCCTCTTTCCCCAATTCACTTATATTAGGTGCTGATCAACTGGTAAGTTTAAATGGCGAAATTTTAGGCAAAGCCGGATCTGCCGAGAAAGCTACTCAACAGTTATTAAAACTATCCAATCAATCCCATCAACTTTTAACCGCCATGTGTTTATTGACTCCCGACAAAACATTTGAACACACCGATGTGACAGAAATTCATATTCGCAAATTGAAGCCTGATGAAGCCCGTCAATATGTTAATAAACATCAAACTTGGAATTGCGCAGGCTCTTACAAAATTGAGTGCCAGCCTGCCTTAATAATTGAAAAAATAAATACACAAGATCCCACCAGTATTGTGGGTCTTCCAACATTCACTCTTGTAAATTGGTTGCATCAAGTTAAGTTCTTAACTGGCTTTCTTTAAGGCTATAGCACTCACTACCGAAGGAACTACCCTTTCTTCTTTGTCTACTTCCTCAATGCCTTTCCAATGCTTTTGCGCCTCTAAATATGTTTTTACAATATTTCCATCAAACTGACGACCAGAAAAATCTATCAGTTCTTTATGGGTTCTTTCAATGGAAAGAGACTGGCGATAGGGCCTTGTATTTGTCATGGCGTCCACGGTATCGACCACAGCAATTATTCTGGCCATAAGTGGAATCTTTTCTCCAGAGAGTTGATTGGGATAACCACTTCCATCAAATTGCTCATGATGATACCGAATGCCGGGCAATAAAAAACGAAAAAAAGGAATTTGCAAAAGTGGTTGAATAATCTCGCAACTCATTTCTGCATGGGATTTCATTTTTGTCATTTCTTCATCAGTTAGGCGATCTGGTTTTAATAAAATTTTATCTGCTATCCCCACTTTTCCAACATCATGAAGCAGCCCAGAAAACTCTAAGATATTTTGTTCATGTTCACTCAATGACATGGCTTTTGCTAAACGTCGACTGGCTCTCCCCACACGACAACAATGGTAAAATGTAAAAGGATCTTTTAACTTTAATGTTTGTAGCACCGCATTAATAGCGTCCACAGACCAACTCGGTATATCACTTTCCGATGACATATTAAAAACTCTCCTCTCCCTTACATATTATTATCGGATAATATTTCAATTATTTACATTGAATTTTCTAATAACTTTTATAAGAGCCTAATTTTAAAAGTAAAATAAAGTTATTGTCTTATTTTGAGACGCTCACTCTTAAGTGAACGCGCAGCGCCATGTCCGGCCTGTTGCTTTTTTTACTCACAGCACTATGTGTGACTTTTTTTTCACATTTAAAATGCTTATATATGTAAAAAATCTTATGGTTGTCAGAATGAAAAAACAACAACTACCTCAAATGAAAATTAAAAACCTTTCGATACCTGTTCCAATAATTCAAGGGGGCATGGGAATCGGATTGTCCAGTTACAGTTTGGCCGGTTCCGTAGCTAAAGAGGGTGGCTTGGGTGTTTTGTCCTCTGCAGGTTTAGACAGGATTGTTTCGCAAAGACATGGCAAAAAAATTAATGCTCGAGACGCTGCCGCTCAAGATGTTCGCGACGCTAAAAGTATTTCTATGGGTGGACATATCGGCATGAATATTATGGTGGCCGTAATCAATCAATACGAGAGCTCTGTCTTAGGCTCTATGGATGGCGGTGTTGATGCTATTATTAGTGGTGCTGGCTTACCGATGGCTCTTCCAGAAATGGCTCTCAAACATCCACGCAATGAAGATGTGGCACTGATCCCCATAGTTAGCTCTGGCCGTGCTATGGAAATTATTTTTAAACGTTGGAAAAGATCGGGACGCTTACCTGATGCTGTAGTTGTGGAGGGCCCTCTGGCCGGTGGACACATTGCTTGGCGAAGCGAAGTTGAAGCTCTCGACCCTAAGAATAAACTTGAAATTTTAGTAGACGAAGTTCTCGAAGTAGTTAAAGACTGGGGAAGTATCCCTGTCATTGCTGCTGGAGGCATTTTCACTCACGAAGATATTGTAAATTGGTTAGATCGTGGATGCGCCGGAGTTCAAATGGGAACCCGTTTTTTAGCCACTCATGAGAGTGGTGCTAATGCTGAATATAAAAAAATGCTAGTAGAGGCCACAGAAGATGACATCGAATTGGCAAATCGACCAGGCTCACCCTGTGGCATGTTATTTAGAGTGTTAAAAAAATCTCCCTTTTATCTACAAGCATTAGCTAGAGAGCGAGCTCCAAAATGTGACAAAGGATATTTACTTAATAAAGGTTTTTGTCCCTCTAAATATGAAAATGAAAAAACATTTTGCATCTGTAACGGGCTGTTAGCTTCGATTAACTTGAATAATGCCAATGAAAAAAACCTGTACACTGTCGGTCATAATGCCTACCGAGTTAATAAAATTATGAGTGTGCATGATTTAATGCAAGAGCTTCAAGGCCTTACTCTGCCACAAATAGCATTAGTGGAGCAGAAGGACAGCATCACTCCCTTGAATTTGTAATTGGATTTTACTGTTTAAGCTTTGAGTTTTTCTTTTAAAAATTTACCCGTTTCAGAGGCTTTTACACGACAAATTTCTTCAGGTGTACCAGAGGCAACAATGACTCCCCCTGCCTTACCCCCATCGGGACCAATATCTATAATGTGATCGCAATTTTTGATAACATCTAAATGGTGTTCAATAACTATTACCGTATTTCCTTGCTGAACTAATTTTTGCAATAGCTCCACTAACTTTCTTACATCTTCAAAATGTAAACCTGTCGTGGGTTCATCAAGTATATAAAGAGTCTTGCCTGTACTTCTTTTTGATAATTCTTTAGATAGTTTTGTTCGCTGAGCCTCTCCACCAGAAATTGTTGTCGAACTTTGCCCTAATGAAATATAATCCAGACCCACTTCACACAAAGTTTTTAATTTGAGGTGAATATTTTTGTGATTAGTAAAAAATTTTTCAGCTTCACCTACGGACATTTTTAATACTTCTGCAATGTTTTTATCTCTAAATTTTATGCTTTGCACCTCAGGATTATAGCGTGTGCCATAGCATCGATCACACTCCACATAAACATCAGATAGAAAATGCATTTCCACTTTTATAGCACCTAATCCCTGACAATTTTCACACCGTCCGCCTTTAACATTAAAACTAAAGTGTCCAGGCTTGTAACCTCGAATTTTCGCTTCTGGCAAACGTGCAAAAAGATCGCGGATGATGGGTAAAACTCCCACATAAGTTGCCGGTGTCGAACGTGGAGTTCTACCAATGGGTTTTTGATTGATTTCAATAACTTTATCTAAATTTTCTAGACCTTCAACTTTATCGAAGGGGGCTGGCTTTTGATGAGAGTCATAAAAGTGCTGAGCACAAATCCTATAAAGAGTATCAATTATCAATGTGCTTTTTCCACTCCCAGAGACACCGGTGATTCCACAAAGAACTCCTAGTGGGATTTCTAAATCTACATTTTTTAAATTGTTACCTTTCGTGCCGCTAAGTTTTAAATATTTGCCATTGCCCTTTCTTCGTTCTTTGGGAAGTGGAATACTCTTTTTCTTTGTTAAATATTGGGCAGTTAAACTTTGTGACGTTTGCAAAAGTTTTTCTAAACTTCCCTCTACCAACAGTTCTCCCCCTAAAATTCCCGCTCCAGGCCCCAAGTCAATAACGTAGTCTGCAGAGGCAATGGTGTCTTCATCATGCTCAACTAAAATTACTGTGTTACCACGATCGCGTATCTCTTTAATGATCTCCAATAATCGCTGGTGATCACGGGGATGAAGTCCTATGCTTGGCTCATCCAAAACATAAAGAACCCCAATTAAAGAAGATCCCACTTGTGATGCCAAGCGAATCCTTTGCATCTCCCCACCAGAAAGTGTTCTTGTTGGACGACTCAGCGAAAGATAACCCGTTCCCACTCGTACAATATAACTTAAACGATCTTTAATTTGTTTTAGAATTTTATCACCAATAATTTTTTCCGTACCCACAAGTGGTAAAGTATTTAAATATTCCAGAAGTTCACTGGCCGGTAGTTCAGACATTTGTGAAATATTTTTTCCATCGACAATAACATTTCTGGCCGCAGCGTTGAGGCGCGCACCTTTGCACTCTCCGCAGGACTCATTGGAGTAAGGATCAAAGTCGTCTTCAGCACCCTCTTCGTCCCCGCCCTCATACTCATTTTCATATTCAATATACCCTAGGCCATCGCACTCTGCACAGGCCCCTCTTGGGTTATTAAAACTAAACATTCGGGGATCTAGTTCGAGAAAACTATAACCACACTCAGGACAGGCTTGGTGGATGGAGTAGAGTTTAGATTCTTTTCCCACTGGCTCTATTTTTACCATGCCCTTAGCCATGGTGAGAGCTAAATTCAAACTTTCATTCAGACGAGTTTTATATTTATCTTCAACGATCAAACGATCAATAAGCAGATCTATGTTGTGCCTTTTGTGCTTTGCTAATTTTTTTGCTTTTTCCAACTCCACCCATTGTCCGTCGACCTTGGCTCTTACAAAACCTTTGCGTGCCCATTTTTGAAATTCAGCTAAGAACTCGCCTTTTTGATCTTGAACCACTGGGGCTAATACAAAAAACTTGGTAGCTTTGGCTAAACTAAAAACATCCTCAACTATTTGTTGTGGTTTCTGGCTCTTCACTTCCAACTGATGAATTGGACATTTGGGGTGACCTATACGCGCATATAACAATCTTAAAAAATCATAAATTTCGGTAGTGGTCCCCACTGTTGAACGAGGATTTGTGATAGTTGTCTTTTGATCGATGGCTATTGATGGCGACAAACCAGTTATGGAATCCACATCTGGTTTTTTTAATTGTTCCATGAAATTTCTAGCATAGGCAGAAAGGCTTTCCACATAACGTCTTTGGCCTTCCGCATAGATAATATCAAAAGCCACGCTGGACTTTCCACTTCCACTCAAACCGGTGATGACGGTTATTTTATCTCGTGGAACATGAAGAGTCACATTTTTAAGGTTGTGTTCGCGAGCACCCTTTACTGTGATGCCATTATAATCCGTATGTGCCATAATTGTTTGAGACTAACTGATTGCTTTTAAAAAGAAAAGACTTAGTGTTTATACTCTCGGAGTTATAAAGTTTAACTTTTAGCGGCAGGTCTCGCAATGACCGTAAAGCTCCATCAGGTGACCTGTTAATTGAAATTTATGCTTTTTAGCTATTTCTAATTGCAAAGCTTCAATGGTTTCATCGGCAAATTCAACAATTTTTCCACATATTGAACAGGTCAAGTGGTCATGGTGTTTGCGCGGAGTGAGTTCATATCTGGCTGGCATCCCGCCCATGCGAACTTCCGTAACGAACCCAGAATTTTTTAATTTTTTTAAAAAGCGATATACAGTAGCAAATCCTATCTCTGGATTTTGTTTAAATAAACTTTCGTAAACTTCTTGGGCTGTGACATGGGCTCGACCCACACTCAAAGACTCTAATATCGCCAATCTCTGGCAAGTTACTTTGAGCCCCATTTCTCTAACAATTCTTTTGAAGTCACCATGACTCCAATGCTCCCGTTTCATTAATTTTTCAGGTGGATTTTGTGCCCCGCGGGCTAAATGAATAGTGAGATCCATAGGGATCTCACATTATGAAATTAACTTGTCTAGGTCAACTTAAACAATAATGAATATCATTATCTTTTGCGAGCGATAAGGGCTACTTTAAGAGTCTTATCTCCTGCATTGTCTTTTTCTAAGGATCTTTGTTCCTTTTTGTTGTTAATTTCAATAGTTACTGTGTTTTGTTTGGCAATTTCTTTATCAAAGTCAAAAGCCAAAGCATTGATCGGTGCAGCTACAAAAGCTGCTAAAACTAATAATTTTTTATACGTACTGCTCATATCCCCTCCAAAACGAACAACTTTTATCAGATACATGTATCTATTCGGTATACCCGACCAAAGCTTTAGGACTTTTTGCATTTTTTTGTCAAAATGACTTACAGCGCTACGCGGGTGCCAGGTTCCGAATCCGGGCCGCACCTCGGCAAAATCCTCTCAAGTAGATAGAATTGGTGTCTCATTCTGAAACAGGTGCCAGGTTCCGAATCCGGGCCGCACCTCGGCGTAAAATTATCCCAAGTAGATTGTAGTTATATCAATTATTAGTTAATTGGCATATCGGCTTCACCGCTTAACTAAATTCCAAGACCTAAAGCCATATGTTAGCTGGGTTTATACTACCAAGGTTCACGCCTTCGTCTTTATGAAAAGCCCTTTCCATTTGCTAACTACAAATATGTTTAAACAAACACCGTCGCCGCAGGAATTTCTAAACGGTGTGAAAACTATAAATTCAATTCACTGAATATTCTAATTGGAAGAACATTTGGCCTCTCCGTTATTTAGAATGGGGTGGCTGATGCCAATCTTTGGAGTGCGGTTGCTAAGCTGGACACAATCTTTGTATCAAGTTGAAACAAAAATGCTTATTAACTAGGTGCTGATATGTACCTAAGGAGATAAGTTTATGTCGAAAAGAAAGCAATACAATTACAATCAAATAGAGCGTCGGAAAATTGTAGATGATTACTATGCAAAAAAATTACAACAGCCCAGTTAGCCAGTGAGTATTCACTTGATGTCAGCGTCATCCACCGATGGAAATATGAATTGGATCGTCGCAAAAAAACAGAGAGAAAAGATGAATTATCCCAACATAAGATTCAGATAATAAAAATTCGTAACACTCAATTCTTTCAGGACAAAGCTCTATATCTTAACATTTGAGGCTGTCGCCAAAGTCCGTCATACCTAGCCAATTAAGAGAGAATATTTTATTTTTTCCAAAATGTTAAAAAAAGAAGATCCCCAGCTGAAGATGTATGATGATTTACTAGAAAGGCTTGTCCCTGATTCTCATATCTACCGTAGATTATCTTTATTAATTGATTTCCCCACATTATTGACTCCTCTTGAGAGTTGTTACTCTAAATTGGGTGCAGGCTCAGAGCCATTAACAAGGGGGTTTAAAACTTTATTAATTCAGTTTTGGGAGGATTTGTCAGATCGACAACTAGAAAAGTACCTTCAAGAAAACAATACGGCCAAATGGTTTTGTGGATACGGGCTTGAGGAGCGCACTCCAGATCATAGTTATTTTGGGCGCTTGAGAAAAAGAATAGGTACTGAGGAGTTAAGGAAACTCCTGACTACAATTTCCCAGTGCAACTTTTCTCCATCATAAACTCCATTGGAGTCCTCCAGTCAAGACACTTCATCGGTCGACTGTTGATCTCAAATTCTATCTTCTCAAGCTGTTGATTTGTCAGGCTTGTAAGGTCAGTTTTCTTTGGCAAATACTGTCTGAGGATTCCTATTCGATTTTCATTGGTCCCGCGTTGGTAACTGGAGTAGGGATCACAAAAGTACACCTTGATCTTTGTTTTTTTCTCATAGCCTAGATGGTCTGAGAACTCCTGTCCACGGTCATTACTCATGGTCTTCACTGGCAATCCCTTCAGGGCTTTTGCTGTTTCCACAGTGATTCGTTTTGCATGTTTGCCATCAAGTTTCCTCAGTTTGTTGAACCTGGTTTTGCGGTCTGTCACCACCAGAACCGCTGACTTGTGGTTCTTACCAACCATCAAATCCGTAAATCGTCGACGTGACACACACTACTTTTGCAAGTGTGCGTAATCTTTGGGGGTATAGGGCTCCTTGCCACTGTGCAGATCTTGGACCAGTTTTTTAAAATATTCTCTTGGGTTCACCTTATTTAATTTGCACGACTCTACTAATGAGAACAATATCGCATTGGTTTCTGCCCCTCGTTTTGAGTGGGTGCCTAACCAAGTTTTCCTGCCTATAACTGGATTGCGCAGTAAACTCTCTTGGGAGTTATTATCTATTGGTATTAATGGATTCCCTAAAAATAATGTAAGTCCCTCATAGTTTTTCAGAAAGTAACTCATTGCTTTACCTATAGAACTTTTTGTTGAGTAGCCACCTGACGTCTCCATAGATCTTGACTTTATTTCTTCAAATAAGGGCAACATGAGTTTTCTCAACCGCTGTGTTTTATGTGGCCAACGTTTCGTCATTTTATTCAATCGATAGATTTTGCCATAAATCTCTATGAACAGTTTTGCCTCTTCTGGGAACTTATTTTCTGAGTCTTTAAATTTTCTCCGGGCATGAGCATTACAATAAACATTTTTTATTAAAACTAATTTTTCTGCTTTGCGGTGGACATTACTCACTTTTACTGCTTTGCCATAACCAGAGAACACATCACTTACTAAAAACTCACAGGCTGAGTCCTTTAAAATCTTCGAGGCCACATCACCACTTCTCGTATCATGGATCTCAAAATAACAGCTCATTCGTGTAGAAAATCCCCACAAATACCAACTTTTATTGTAATTCCTCTCTAACATCCGATGAGGTGTCTCATCGGCGTGAAGAACTTTCTCTGAACTAACTTCTTTTTTTAATTTATCGTAGGCACCCTTTGTAAAATCGGCCAATACATGTGTTAACTCTATTAAACTTTGTGGGGGTAAGTCTAATAAACCATTTCTCTTAGCCATGCCCACATAACGCTCCACGGGAATAAGATCACAGTACTTACTCACCGCTACATCTATAATCATATCATCACTGTAACTTGAACCGGGCTTTATTCTCGGAGGGGCGGGCGCTGTTACTATATCCCCATGGCACTTACCACATCTATATTTATGGCGCTTCTGACGGATAACTACATATTGAGAGGGAATAACTGTTATAAATTCACTGTTTTCTGTCATCCCTGAGTCTTTCATCTCTGTTCCACAGCACTTACAGCTAGGTAAATCTTGTAACTCTACTTCGCGCTCAATAAGTGGCGCATCCGAATAACGAAGGGACGGAAGTTGAACTTTCTTTTTCTTCTTGCGGTTTTTATTTTGATGCTTTCTCTTGTCTTCAGCACTTGCTTGCTTTTCTGAACTCTTGCCAAAAAATTTATTCTTTATCGTGATGTACTGCTCTTCTATATATAAAGTTTTTTGTTTGAGCTCGTTATTGGCAACCCTCAAACGATCATTATCTTTATTGATTGTATCTATAACTCGCCCTTGCAGATCAATAAACTCAAGCATCTCTTCTTTAGACAGTGACTCGAGTTTATGACGGGGAACTGGGGAAAATAATTGTTGTTGATTCATTAACAATTATTAAATAATTATATCAATGTTTCTTGCAACTCGCTCCCACTGCGGCATTTATTTTTATTTATCTTTTTAATCTCACTTGGACTTTCAATAAATCTTTTCTCTAAATCTGCACCCTCAAAAAATAAAGAAAACTCCGCCTGTGTTAGTACAACCTCTTTATCGTAAAATGGATTGATGCGACTAAAAAGGCCTCGCTCCATTCGTTTGCATATCAGCACTAAACCCGTACCATCATAGAAAAGACATTTACAAGCATTACGCCTCTTATTTATAAAAACAAATAAATGGCCAGAGAAGGGATCCTTCTCCAGCACATTCTTTGTCTTGCTAAACAAGGTGTCGTAACTGGCCCGCATGTCCGTTGGCTCTTTACTTACATAAATCTTGGTTCTGCGATTAATCGCTATCATGCCACCTTTTTCTCCACTTTATTTAAAAATTCCACCAACTGGTCTACCTGGGAAAAGCGAATCACCCTTCCCCTTTCCCACTTCATCGTTATCGGCGACTTGCTGTTGTCTTCACTTGTTGTGGGTGATTCCACTCGTACTTCCTTAAATGTCTCAACTGGAAAGTGACCTTCTCTACGCATGCGCTTGGCTTTTCCTATTATTCCTGCCATACCCGTCTTACTCACACCAACAGATTTATAAAAATCTTTTGTCGTTCCTGACCACTGCTCCCAAGCTGATAAAATTTCCATATACAACTGGTCATCTGTAATTCGAACTCGTCCACTTTTTCCTCGAAATGTACTTATCTTTTTTCTTAATATTTCCATATCCATTCTAACACCTCCATGTGTTTGGTTGTTACTTAATACAATTTAACAGTTATTTTAAATTTGAAAATGTGGGCTATATAGACGATTTACTCAAATCCCGTTCCCAGTGACCCACGTTTCTGCGATTATTGGCACTCCTTGGGCGCTTCGACAGGGGCCTTGCGTTTTGGATCTTTCCCCTCCTGTCTTCAGAGGGAAAACGCCTTTTTCTGACCCTTCCTGATCGCCTTAAATGCCTCCACATGTCACCACCTTGCTTTCTGTCGTCATCAATAAATTTATAGATGGTTTCGGTGCTGACAATGGTTTCTCCTTCAAGACAGAGTCGATTCGAGATTTGTTCCGGAGACCATTTTGCCTCAAGTCGTTCAATTATCTGAGTCATTATCACAGGGTTCATTTTGTAGGGACCGTGTTTGGAGAGTTCCCGCTCCATTGCACTGCGATGGGCTTGTCTGGGCCGGTAGCCTCTTTTTCCTTTATTACGGCAGATTTCACGGCCTATTGTGGACCTGTGAAATCCCAGCTTGTCAGCAATCTGTGTATTTGATAGTCCAGCATCGAGGCCGTCTTTTATACGAACACGATCCTCACTGGTCACCCGACGGTAAGCCATTTTTGCAACTCCTTTTTTCTCAAAAACTGAGTTGCAAATGGCCCGTCAGGTGGCTACCTTTAACTCAGCTTGTTATTGCCTGAGTTGCACTGGCGAGTGTTATGCGGGACTTTTTAATACAATCACTGACTCAATAAAAAATGCGGGTTATGTGGGAGGTGCCTTCACATTTGTGGATGCTTCATCAATGGTGGCTAAAGTAAACATATGGAAAGCCCGAGATAAGGCGATATCAGATAAAAAGAACGAAGAAAAAGATGATGATGATAATCCTAAAATGAACAATAAAAATATTGAGAACTATTCACCAGACCCAGATGCTAGGTATGGGTGTAAGGGAAAAAATAAGTTTTGGCTGGGCTATAAGAGGCATCATCAAGTAGATATGAGCCAAGGAATAATAACAGAAGTAAAAGTCACTGGGGCTGACGTAACAGACGCAAAAGCCTTTGTGGAAGAGGAACTTTGCCCAGATAGTGGAATGGTGTTTTTAGATAAGGGATATGATAGTGATGCTGTAGATACGGAGATAAGAAAGAAGGGTTGTGCAGATGGAACCATTAGAAAGAAGAATCGTAAGTTTAAGGACAGGGATTTGGATCGTTGGAGAAGTTCAGTGCGGATGCCTTTTGAAAGTACCTTTTCAAAAATAAGTAAATATTGTCGTTATCGAGGCAAAGAGAAAGTAGAGTTCCAGGCGTTGATGGAAGCTACAGTCCAAAATTTAAAGAGGGTCATCAGGATAGGTGCGCCCAATTTAAGTTTTTGATGGGATTAAGGGGGGGAAGATAGCCCCTAAATATAAAAAATTAGCCCTAAAAATTTTTTAACTCTAAAATATTGCATATGAAATGCAGCTCAGGGGATATCAAATCTTACTAAACGACTTTCATGTCTGTCAGATTTGAACTGGATTTTGTAAAATGAATTTTTGCAACAGCCTCCATTTAGATAAGCGGTACAACCGATAGTTCCAGTTAACTACTAATTCAATTCTCACAATATAACCACAACATACTTAGAGTATTTTACGACATGCTGCGCCCCGGATTCGGAACCTGGCACCTATTTCTCAAATAATTCGCCTATCAAGATTGGACCGATAACGTTATTTAAAAATGCTACAGTATCTTTGTTAATATCTGTATCTATGCCATTAATAACACTATAATGAATTTTTCGAGCCGTACTCTCAAGAAACCTTAAAAAATTCTCATTTTGCTCGCTGGAGCTATCAGAGTATTCCGTGAACTCTGCAGTAATAGGTAATTTATGATTCGATTTACTTATTCCATCCTTAACTGGATAGCTTTTTTCATTATTAGAAATTACAAATTTTCCATCTATATGTATGGTCCCTTCGAAACCCATTTTACTTTGCCAATACACACTGACATAAAAAGGTAAGTAGGTGTTTTCATTTTCTACAAGCGTGTTCTCTTGAGATATTGAAAAGTTATGGATAGAAATCCGATAAAAGTTATTAATCACTCCTTCCAATTCTTTTTTGCCTAACAGAGTGATTCCACCTAACTCTTCCAACTCTTCTATGCTTAATCTTCTTTTTTTATTAGCTAGAGATTTTAAAAACAGATTTGCCTTATCTACCACCTCTATCCTATTAGCAACATCTACAACCAGAGGATAACACTGGCTACTTTTAAATATCTTCCCCATAATACGTTTATACTTACAAACAGAATTTCCCTCTTCAACAAGATCAAAGTTTGACTTATTGCTGGCTAAAACAAAATTGGAATTGAGTAGGATAAAAAAACTAAGCAGCTGGATTATCCATGGAATTTTAGTAACTTGAATTTTCATTGATACTCCTGAATTTATTTCAAACATCATCAAGTATTTAGTCACATCTATGAGACCCTACGGAGCTTTTACAAAGCCTTGATTAATAATTAGTGTTTATGCAAACTATATTCCAATTAATAGGTACTTGGTACCTTTTAACTATATTCCAATTAATAGGTACTTGGTACCTTTTAACTGGAACTCCTTATAACATTTTAATTTGATTCGCTCGTCCACTTTGCATATAACTCGTCGATTTCACTTTGTAGTTGAGTCATTTGTGAGCCCATTTCGGAGAGTTTTGCTATCTCGTTGTGATGAATTTGGCTCACTAGATTCTGTAATTGTTCTAACTTTTTTTCTGCCTTTTCTATTTTAGCTTCTAATTGCGAGAGATTCTTTTGATTTTTTAAACCCACCTTTTTATCGTTCTTCTGAGTGGGTTTATTTTCTTTTTTATTTAATGTCAAATCTGATTTTTTTTGAATTTGTTCCTTAAGGCGCAGCTGTTCATCATGCCACTCTTGCCACTGATCCAAGCCCACCATCCTTGTGATTTCTTTTTTGCCTTTTTGATCTATGCCAAAAGCTAATATTTGATTGGTCATTTGATCCAAAAAATAGCGATCGTGAGTTACCAAAATAATAGCCCCATTAAACTCTTGCAAAACACTAGCTAAAACATCCAAGGTAGCCATATCTAAATCATTCGTCGGCTCATCCAAGATCAAAACATTGGCCTTCGTTAACATCACTTTAGCTAAGAGCAGTCGACTCTGCTCTCCACCAGAAAGTTTAGCTACAGGTGTTTCCATTTGCTCATGACTAAATAAAAAACGAGAAAGATAACTACGAGCATGTATCATGTTTCCGGCATACTCCACATGCTCACCCATTGGACAAAGCGTTTTAAACAAACTGAGCTCTGGATTAAGGCTTTCACGATTTTGTTCAAAATACGCAATCTGAAGCTTTTCTGCATGAAACACACTGCCTGTATCTGGCTCTATGTCTTTTGTTAAAATCTTAATCAATGTAGATTTGCCACAACCATTTACTCCCATTAAACCTATGCGACTTTTTGGGCTAATTAATAAATCAATAGTTGGCAAGATCTCGCGTCCATCAAAGGATTTTGAAATGCCTTTGGCTTCAATTAGTTTTTTTGGGTTTTTTTCTGCTGTTTGAAAATCAAATTTAACTTTGGCGTTCAAATTGCGATAAGACAACTCATCCACAGAGTCAGCCAAAGCATGAGTAGCATCTATTCTTGCCTGTTGTTTAGTTTGTCGAGCTTTAGCTCCCCTACGCAACCATTCGGTTTCTCGCCTTAATGTATTGCGGAGTTTTTGCTCTTGGCCCAACTGCGCTGCCAATAAATCGTCGCGGGTTTCCAAAAAATCGGCATAACTTCCACGGACACTCAATAAACCTTCTGGATGTCGGCGATCAATTTCTATTATACGATTCGCAATCTTTTGCAAAAAAAGTCGATCGTGAGTGATTGTAATCGTGGCAAATTGTGATCCAGCTAAAAGTTCTTCAAGCCAAATAATACTTTCAACATCCAAATGGTTGGTGGGCTCATCGAGCAACAATAAATCCGGTTGCCGCAAAAGCTCGCGAGCTAATGCCACTCTTTTTTTCCAACCACCAGAAAGCTGGCTTAAGGACATGTCCTCGCCCCATTGGACAAGATCTAGTTTTGAACAAAGCTCTTGAGCTCGCGAAATTTCAGTCCAATCATAAATGTCGGTAGCTCCTTCCATGATCGTGGAATACAAACTGGCATCCGGTTGAAATTGTGGAATCTGTTCTAAAAAACCTACACGCAAGCCTTTTGGCTTTGTGAGCTTTCCACTGTCTAGAGTTATTTGATCAGCAAGAATCCTTAAAAGTGTTGATTTACCAGCCCCATTGGGTCCAATCAATCCAATTCTTTCTCCACTTTCTATAGAGAAAGTGAGATTTTGAAATAGAGGCCGCGCAGTAAAGGATTTGCTGATTTGATGGGCACCAATCAATATCATTGATTTTTAATCTTTTGTTTTCAGGCGACCGTCATTATCTTTAATGAATTGCTGAATCTCATCAGAAATACCTAAAAGTTTTAACCACTGCTCTTTATATAAAGTTACAGGAAAACGACCCATTCCATAAACTGAAAGAGCCCCTTTTTCGCTGACCTTCATTGACAAAGTCCCTTTTGCTGGCTTTGATTTTTTTAGAGCTTCATTTTCTGCTTTTAATCTTTCTAATTCTGCTTTTAAATCTTCAGACATTTATCACCTCAATTATTTTAGATCGCAACTTAGCACATTAGTCATACAAGTGTTAGCTGGTTGTATCAACAACAGAATCTATGGACGAAATCCGTTTGACAAACCTTTTACAGCAATACTTACTTTTTGGGATTGTAGACTTTCTTGAGTAGAAATATCCAGCGTCGCAGCATTTTTCGTTGATTTTTTATTGCATTTTAGACAGGATGGGTCAGAAAAAGGAGACTTCTATGAGAAAAACATTATGCTTAATTCCTCTTTTAATAGCATTCCAAACCTTAGCCCAAGATCTCCATTCCAACCCTAGTAAAATTAATGAAATACCAAAAACTCTTAATGAAAAAATAAGTCCTGAAAATCGAACTCTATTGGTTCGTAACAAACATAAAAAACCCATCTCGATATTTGATCACAATCACGAAGCTTGGTCTCAAATACTAAAGGACCATGTGCTTGTAGTTGGTTCCACCACTCAATTCAAATATAAAAAACTTAAATCAAATAGTGAAAATTTTAATAAATATCTCACTGAGCTGAGCCTTGTGAGCCAAAAAGAGTTTGATCATTGGTCTCCCCATCAACAAATTGCATTTCTGATCAATGCTTACAATGCTTTTACTGTGAAGCTTATTATCGACAACTACCCTGTTAAAAGTATAAAAAATATTGGTGGGCTATTTACCAAGCCTTGGAAAATAGATTTTTTCCATATTTTTGGAAAACAACACCATTTAGATTGGATTGAACACGAAGTCTTACGCAAAAACTATAAAGAACCCCGCATTCACTTTGCTGTCAATTGTGCTTCTATAGGTTGCCCGGCACTTAGGAACGAAGCCTATACCGCCGAAAAGTTAGATCAACAATTGGACGATCAAGCCAAATTATTTTTAAAAGATAACTCCAGAAATTACATTAAAGAAAATACGCTTAACCTTTCTAAAATATTTGATTGGTTCGAAGAAGACTTTTCTCACAAACACCCCCACGTACAAGCCTTTGTCGCCCCTTACATAACAGAAAACCCAAGACTTCTAGAACGTTTAAGAAATAATAAATTTAATATCCGATACACCTCTTACGACTGGAGTTTAAATGAAGCCCCTTAATTTGAGTAAATTCTTGGGTCCCAGATTCAATATTGGCTTCAAACTCCTAGTGTACTTCACCTTTTTCGCGACTTTAATGAGGCTTGTTTTTGTTTGCTATTTTTACCCCGCAGAGGACAGTTTTACGATCAACGACCTTATAAAAGCCATTTATTTAGGATTAAAATTTGATTTGCGAGTCAGCCTTATTTTTTGTTTGCCTTATTTTATTTTTAGTTTAATCCCCAAATTCAACCCAGTTAAGAATAACAAGTCTTTGCCTTATTGGACAGCCTTGTATTGCCTTCTTTTATCTTTATTATTACAAGTTTACCTTCAGGACTTTGCCTACTACGATTATTTAAAAGACCGCCTAAACGCTACGATCTTGCAATTCACTGAAAATCTATACATTTCAATGGAAATGGTTTGGCAGTCTTACCCAATGGTTTCTGTATTGATAGGTAGTTTTTTCGCTTTGATTTTATTTTACAAAACCCTCAATAAGTTTGTTTTTTCCATACAGGCTTCGATTCAAGATCCTCGCAGTAAAAAAAACATTTGGCTAGGCGGATTATCAACAAGTTTTTTAATATTTCTGGGCCTTTATGGAAGACTCAATCAGTACCCTTTGCGCTGGAGTGAAGTCTTTTTCTCTGGTAACCGTTACATTGCCGCTGTAGGCACCAATCCACTACACTATTTCTTTGACACTCTCACCAACAGTAGAAAAAACTTTGATTCTAAATTAGTTAAAAAATATTATCCCATAGTTAGCAGTTATTTAGGTGTTGAAGTACCAGATCCAAAATCACTCAACTTTACCCGCTTTCAAAATAAATCTAAAGAAACACAGCTGAAAAACCCTAATGTTGTAGTTATTATTATGGAATCGCTATCTGCCCATCGCAGCGGTCTATTTCTTAATCCTACTGAAGCCACACCCAATTTAGATAAAATGGGACAACAAGGCTGGCTCTTTACAAAACACTTCACACCTAGCGAAGGAACCGCCCGCGGTGTCTTTGCTACAGTTACCGGTATCGCTGACATCAATAAAGATAGAACTTCGTCCAGAAATCCCTTGATTGTGGATCAGAATACAGCCGTTAACTACTTCACTGGTTATGAACCTTATTACTTTATTGGCGGTAGTGCCAATTGGGGTAACATTAGGGGAGTATTAAAAAACAATATTCAGAATTTGAATTTGTACGAAGAAGATATGTTTGATGCTCCACGAACTGATGTTTGGGGTATTTCTGACTATCACTTATTTAAAGAAAGTTTTCGCATACTCAAGCATCGACCAGATCCAAAAAAACCTTTCTTTGCTTTTATACAAACAGCAGGTTTCCATCGCCCGTATACTATCCCAGAAGACCATGGAGACTTTAAACCCACTGAAAAAAGCTTGGACTTTGTAAAAAAATGGGGATTTGAAAGTTTAGAAGAATACGAATCTATGCGTTTTGCAGATTATAGCTTGGGAGTTTTTATTGATTCCATGAAATCATCCCCCATGTTTGATAACACTCTATTTGTTGTTTTAGGGGACCATGGCCTTCCTGACAATGAGTCTAAAAACTTAACACCGACTCAAATAAAATTTTCTTTAGAACGATTTCACACTCCCCTCGTTTTTTATATGCCTAAACATCTTGAACCTAAAACATTTGATTTTGTTGTTAGTCAGCAGGACGTACTACCTACCATCACCTCCCTTTCTGGATTTGATTTTAAAAATAAAGGAATGGGCAGAAATGTATTGGACCCACAGTTTGACAATAAAAAATTTGTTTTTAGTTATGTTTACTATCGAAATCCCCACACTTTATTTTTATTTGACGAAAACTATATCGTTACAGGAATCCCAGGGCAGATCAATGAGATGTACAATTACACTTCGCCGGATGCACCTAAAGAAATAAGTACCGAAAACACAGAGAAATTCCAACAAATGAGTGATTTGCTAAATGGTTTGTATGAGACAGCAAAATATCTGCTTCATAACAATCGAAAATAAATTATTTTATCTTAAACAATTTGTATTTTTTAAATATATATTTTTGCAATAAGTAACCCAATAAAATTCCCAAGATGATCCCACCCAGAACGTCTGTTGGGTAGTGAACACCAGCATACAATCTAAATAAAGCTATAATTGTAGCTAAGGGGTACATAACCCAAATCAAAAATGGGTAATAACTTACCAACACCCTAGCTATGGCAAAACTACTCATAGCATGATTGGAAGGAAAGCTTTGACTTCCTGGATCGCGCAAAACTCTTAGTTGAGGCTCTACAACAGGATTGTTATTGGGTCTCACCCTCATAATATTCGGCTTTATTATGCGATAACCAATGGTATCACTGATGCCTGCCGTAATAATTAAGGCCAGCAGAATACGCAAGGCAGAAAGGCGAGACTTATAAAACCACCAAAGGCATAACAGTGGAACAAGGATATACATTATCCACCAAATATTTTGTATGTGATTGAAATAGGGATATAAATTATCTAAAAATTCGCAACTTAAGCTTTGATTGAAAAAAAGCAAGATATCAACATCTAAAGCATGCAAAGTATCTAACAACGGAGCAGTCCTTGAATATCATTTTCATTTAGAACGCCTTGATACTGGTTCAGCCAAGTAGACGCCTTAACAGACAAAGGGTTCTGCTTTGAAACGCCTAAAGCGGAGTCTATAGCTATAGTTGTAATCTTATTGTTTACAAGTAAATAGTCTCTTCTATATTTTTCATAAACACTTCCCAAGTCATCATTAGAAGTAATCATTTTTTCAACTTTATGAATAAGATTTATTGTTTTAAGACGAGGTATTTTTGATACTTTCTGATTCTGATAAGATTTATCAATATAAGGCAAGCTCGCCAATGCTACAAAAAACGACCACGAACAAAATATTTTATAATCTTTATGTTCCCAAGTTATGTGCTGAATGTACTTAAAGCTTTGATCCGCATGATCTATCAATTGCTCTCTTATTTCTTTGCGATCGTATACAAAATATCGCCCTTGGCTTTCGTCTTTTAATTGGTCCTTTAAAATATTTATCTTTTGCAAAAACAATCCAAAGTGATAACTTTGGAACAACTGTTCACGTGTGGGTTCTTTGTTATCCAAATGACCCAATAAGCGCGTCAAAGCTTCACCAACGATGCCCGCTACAAAAAAACAATATTGGTTCAATTCAGTACTGTTTTTTATTCTAAATGTTTTTTCTTTTTCCATCTGCTCAAGAAAATATTCCATTCCTTGGCTCATGCTCAAAGTTAAATCTTGAATTATATTTTTTAAATCAGGATCTAATGTGTGAAAGTCCTTAAATATCTTCGAACTATCTGATATCAACAAATGTTCTTGTGAATTTAAATTATTTAAAAATTCCGAATCTTTTATAAATAACTCTTTACCATTGGCGCTCTTAATGGCTTCACGAAAACTACTAAAAAAATGAGATCTAGATTTAGTGTTTTTCCAAGGAACATCTTCTGCCGTGTCAATTATTCGACACAAAAGATACATCAAGCTAACCCAATCTCTCAGAGGAGAGTCTAAACGTTCAATGCAAAAAGCAAAACTTCGACTTACAGAATTGAGGTGTTTTTGGTAAAATAAAATGTCGAACAAGCGACCTAACTCCTTAAATTAAAGACTTTTTGTGTATATTAAACCTACTTTAAACTGTCACTAGGTTTCTCAACTACTTGCACCTGTATTGGTGACAAAGTATCAATATGGATATCCCTCTGTGGAAAGGCAATTACAATTTGATTTTGTCTAAATAAGTCATCAATTTGAAATCTAACATGACTTTCAAGCAACTTCAGCTGCATCACATTTATTACGCGCGTCCAGAAAAAAATATCAAAATTAAGACTGTTATCTCCAAAATCAGAAAATAAAACTAGAGGCTCGGGATATTTAAGAATTCGCTCATGGCCCGTCACGGCCAACTTTAACAGTTCTTCCACTCGTCGTGTGGGTGAGCCATAAGCCACTCCCACAGATACTTTTGTTCTTACCACATCATCAGAAAGCGTCCAATTGAGAACGTTTTTTTCTAAAAAAGAACTGTTGGGAATTACATAATGTGTATTGTCCATGGATTTAATAATTGTACTTCTTGCACCAATGTTTTCTACAGTTCCCTTGAGTCCTTCTGTTTCAATGATATCCCCCACTCTGACGGGTCTTTCTATCATTAAAATCAATCCTGAAATGAAATTATTAACTATGTTTTGTGATCCAAAACCCACTCCAATAGCTAAAGCCCCCCCAAGAACTGTAAAAATAGTTATGGGAACATTAAGTAAGCGTAGGACAAACAAGGTTAAAATGATTAACATGGAATAAAAAATCATTGTTTTAAATGTGTGCTTTAAGGAAGCATCAATATCGAGTCGCGACAGAATGCGATTATCTATTTCTTTACTCAAGGAACGACAAATAAAGTAGCCCATTATAAAAAGCACAACTCCAGTTATGACTTTTCCTAAGGTGATGGTTTTGCCATCGACAGAAAGGAGCTGAATTTTCCACAGATCGGGCATCCACTCCCATGTTATTTTGTTTAAAAAATCCATTGCCCCACCCTGCTCATATTATTTAATCTCAAAAAGACTATTGATTTTCTTTTTTGTTTTATTGTCTAAATCTTTTTTGCTTTTTGTGGCTGCATCCTCTAAAGCTTTTCGAGATTGTATTTGAGTCTTGTTCGCTTCAAAACGAATGGCATTGGATAAGATTCTGTCCAGCTCTTCTCTAGAAACACTTGCGGAAGAACTCAAGAGAGTTCCCTTTATAGAGATCGGAGTAGTGAATCTTAACTTATTATCTCTATTTGCTGCAAAAACCGATCCCCGAACAGGAGCTTTAGTTAAAAACACATCGCCAAAAAAATTGCAATTCAAGTCCACATCCACTGTCCCATTACTGGTAAATTGCCCACCTTCTGCTGATAAAATATTAAAATTAGTTAATAATACCTTGTCTTTAGCCATGGAATATTGAGTGTTAATTTTATAATTATTTTGTGCATAAAGAACTTGTTCTTTTGAGCCAATTCCCGGCGCATTGGCCAAGGCATCTCCTGCCATTTTATCAAATGCAAAAGTTGGCAACTTTGCATTTCTTAACTCCAAACTTCCTTTTGCCAATATTCCCGAATGCCACTCCCGACCATAGGGGTAAGGAATACGGCCACGCAAGGTCATATCGAGAATTCCATTGGATTCACCCTGATATTTATCAAGTAGATCAGACAGAGCTTTCGTGGTTTGTAAATCTTTAATTCTCAAAGCCACCAAGCTTTCAGGAGCTGATTTCAAAGCATTAAATTTTAACGAATCAATAAATATTTTTCCACCGTAGGCACCACTCACTTGGCCCGTCGCACTCAGTATGCCACCTTTGAGAAATGAATTTGAGCTAATGTTCGTTAAGTGAACATTATCAAAATAAAAATGATCTACATAACTCTTGACTTGTAAATTTGCTTTTCTAAACATAGGCCAATCGGGCAAATAGGCCACCGGCGCTGCCGCCTCTACTTGTATAGGTTGCTCTCCCGGGGCTTGGACTTTCGATTGCACTTTGTAAACTGGAATTTTAACAAACAAGCCACCCGAAATTTCAAAAGCTTGGTCCTGCAATTCTAATTTAGGATCGAGAGCCCCCTTAATATTTAAATTTCCACGAGCCACGGGTTGTGTTTCGAAATTGGTTAAAAAGGGAAGGACTTTTTCTAGCTCGGCTTTGTTGAATTCATTCAATTTAGTTTTTATTTCAAACTTAGTTAAATCTTCGTTATAGATGTCTCCATAGGCTACAAGATCTATACCCGGAGATTTAATCATTGTTTCCTTGAGTGTCATTTTTTTATTCTGTTGCTGTAAATTTGCCGACACACGCAATAAGCTTCCCTTTTTTTTGGTCATATTGTTAGCGACTTTAAAATCCAATTGATCGCCATTGGTTTTAAAACTGAAATTAGCATTTTTAATTAGCATTTTTTCAAAAATTAAATTTCCACTCGCATCTAATTGAAATGGGCCATTTATTGAAAATCCTTTTTCTGTATTCATATAGTCAATTAAAGCGCTTAAATTTTTGAGGTGGAAATCTTCTACATTGAGTATCAAAGCATTCAGCTTTCCAATGTTGCCTTCCACCAATGCTTGTAGACCGATCTGCCCCTTCATGGGAGCTGACTTTGCAATGGGAATAAATTGTTCAAAACCCGATAAATCCGTATTGGGAACCTGAATTTTTAAACTGGAACTGTTTTTATTGTCCTGACTTAAGTTTCCAGACATTGTCGTTTTTAACTTGTAAAATAAAGCGTTCATTTTTTTTACTAAAAGCAAGCCTTCATTGTATTGAATGTCTACTTCTGCTTTCATAGGAATTCCCGTGGGCTTATCAAAAAACTGTCCCTGCTGAACGGAGGCTTGCTCTAAATCTAAATAGCCTTTTAAGCTTTCTAATTTAAACTTGTTTTTATAATTAAATTTTGTTTGGAACTGAGTAGATATAGTTCCAGATAATTTTAGTTTATCCTGTTCCACTTGAACTTGCCCTTGAATAGGCGTGGAGCTTAAAGCAACATCAACAAATAATGGCTCAACACCCACTTTCTTAAGTTGCACTTTGCCCTGAATAGCCCCCTTCCATTGGCCTGCGGGCAAAAAGTCAGGGAGGCTTGGCAGCTGACTTAAATCTTTTATGTCAATCTGAGTGTCCCAATAGTGTTCATTTTTAGAGAAATCCGAATAGCCTTCATTAAATGTCATATTGATTCCGCTAACTGAAAAATCCAATTTTTTTGCGGAAATTTTATGATCAACAAAATAGGACTCAGAGGTAGAAATTTGAATTGGCAGCTTGTAGCTCAAGCCCAACCAATCACTTTGAAGCTGTGTTTTAACATTAAATAAAACCGGAGCCTTAGTGTCTAAAAATGGAGCTTGCTTTCCACTTAACTGAATGGCCGACAACTCCAAAAGGGATCTCTTGTCTGGTCCTAAAATTTTAAAACTTCCAGAATTTAAAAAAAAATCAAGATGAATAGGCCACGGCAGAGCTAAGAGAGGCAAAAATAAAGGAGTCAACTTCGATCCCGATGGCTCCGCTGTGGTTGCGGCGACTCCCTCCACTTTGTCCTTGCTCATAAATGCTGCCAGTGAAAGTTCTTTTTGAATTTGAACAGAGTCGACTTCCATTTTTACATTTAAATTATTATTTCTGTCCCAAAGTGCATTTTTAAGTTCAGCAAGTATATTAATACTAGATATTTCAGTCACTTCTAAACCAGCATATTGAAATTGAATTCCATCTAACTTCATTTGAAAGGGAAAAATAGAATAAAGTTTTACCTTATTTAAGGCAAAGCCTTGTAAATAAGGACTTGAGTTGGCAATAATTTTTTCTTTTATATGATTTTCAATAAAACCACGGCCTAAATACCAAAAGGCCCCCAATCCTAATGCAAATACTAATAATGTTATGCAAATATTTTTAAAAACTTTTCCCATACTCAAATAGTTTACGCACAGACTAGCTATTTTGCATGTAAGGAGCGTTGCGCAATTAAGCTCTCGACTTAGGTCCCAGGACTGCCCAGCTTATTCTTTCTTTGTTATAAAAATATGAGATTGTCGACATATATTAAGCATAGGAGTCTTCACTTGGAAAAATTCAGCTATCTCAATCGCAGTAATTTAGAATATATAGAGCAGCAATATCAAAATTTCCTAAAAGATCCACAGTCTATCGAAGGGGAATGGCGAATGTTTTTTGAAGGAGTGGAGTTCGCCCAAAGCCTTACCAAAACTGGCGACTCACTTTCTACTAAAGAAATTGATGTTTACAATTTAATTCAATATTACCGTGATTATGGCCACCTCAAAGCAAATCTGGACCCCCTAAGGTTGGCCAAGCCAGTTTCTGACAACTTTGATCTTAAAAATTTTAATTTGTCGGAAAAAGATCTCAATCAAAAATTTCAAGTGGGCTCAATAATTGGTTTAGCCAATTCTCCACTTAAAGATATTATAAGTAAGCTAGAAAAAATATATTGTAACACACTCACTCCCCATGTTGCTGGTTGTGAGCCGCGCATTCGAACTTGGTTCCATAAAGAATTTGAACAATCGGAGCCCGTGCTTAAACTTTCAAAGGAGCTTAAAAAAGGCATTTTTGAATCTCTTGCTAAAACCGAATCTCTAGAAAAATTTATTCATACTCGCTATGTAGGAACAAAACGCTTTTCTGTCGAAGGCGGAGACGCACTGTTGCCTATGTTAGAAAGAGCTGTTTTAAGCGGTACCCCCCTTGGAGTGAAAGAATTAGTTATCGGCATGGCGCATCGTGGAAGAGTCAATGTTCTAGCTAACTTTATGGACAAAGCTGTCGAAGTGATTTTTTCTGAATTCGAAGGCAATACCATCGATTCTACCGAATACGATGGTGATGTGAAATATCATATGGGTTACTCATCAGACAAACAAACCCCCCATGGACCTTGCCATATTTCTTTGGCCTTCAACCCTAGTCACCTGGAAGCTGTGAACCCAGTCGTTTGCGGGATGACTAGAGCTAAACAAAGAAGGAACAAAGATACCGAAGAAAGAAAAACCGTAATTGCAATTCAAATTCATGGTGACGCCGCAGTCATTGGCCAAGGTGTTGTTGCTGAAACCCTCCAGCTTTCCCAACTTAAGGGTTACACCACTGGCGGCAGCATACATATAGTTATAAATAATCAAGTCGGTTTCACTACCAACCCTGTAGACAGTCGCTCCACAAGATATAGCTCGGACATAAGCAAAACCATTAAAGCCCCCGTATTATTAGTTAATGGTGACGATGTCGAGGCTTGCGTGAGAGCCATGGATATGGCCGTAAGATTTCGCCAAGAATTTAAACAAGACATTTTTATTGATAAAATTTGCTATCGTCGCTTTGGACACAATGAAGGGGACGAGCCAGCTTTTACTCAACCCCTAATGTATGACGCAATCAAAAAACATCCACCCATTTTAAAAAAGTACACCGAAAAAATTGTGGCCGAAGGAGTTATCGACGAGGAATTTGCCAAAAGTTTTTATCAACAAAAAATTGATAATTTACAAATCATCCTTGATGGCGTTAGAAAATCTCCCCCGACAATAAAACCCATTGCTTTTGATGGCCTGTGGAAGGGTTTGCGCCGTGGAACCGCTGATGATTTTACTAAAACTACCAATACCACTATTGATAAAAAGATTTTATTAAAGCTCAGCGAGTATCTAACTAAAGAACCTGGCGAAATTCAGCTTCACCCAAAAATACAAAAACTCATAGCATCAAGGGAGCAAATGGTAGAAAGCAATCGCTTGGATTGGGCCATGGGAGAATTGTTATCTTATGCCAGTTTAGTTTATGAAGGACATTCTGTTCGACTTTCTGGGCAGGATTGCAAGCGCGGAACTTTTACTCACCGCCAAGCCGTTTACTTTGATACTAAAACCAATGAAGAGTATTGCCCTTTAAAGCAAATCAATCCAGATAAAGAATTTTGCATTTACAATTCCAGTCTGTCTGAGTTAGCCGTAGTGGGATACGAATACGGCAATAGCTCTTCAGATCCTACATTTTTAACTGTTTGGGAAGCTCAATTTGGCGATTTCTCTAATGGTGCACAAATTATTATTGATCAATTTTTGTGTAGTGGCGAACAAAAATGGGCTCGCATGAATGGACTCTGCTTACTTTTACCCCACGGCTATGAAGGGCAAGGGCCCGAGCATTCCTCGGCGAGACTGGAAAGATATTTACAACTTTGCGCACAAGAAAATATGCAAGTTTGCAACCTTACAACACCTGCCAACTTGTTTCATGCTTTTAGAAGACAAATGAAAAGAGATTTCCGAAAACCTCTTGTAATTATGTCTCCTAAAAGTTTACTGCGCCATCCCGATGTAGTTTCATCTATGGAGGAATTGGCTGAGGGTCGTTTTAAAGAAGTCATTGTGGACCCAAGATTAGCAGATATGTCTAGCGTAGAAACTCTATTCTTATGTTCTGGAAAAATCTATTATGATATTGATAAAGAAAGAGTGAGTAATCCTACAAAAAAGGCAGCGCTCGTTAGAGTCGAACAACTCTACCCTCTTCCCAAAGCGCAATTGGCCAGTTTAATCAACGCGGCTCCCAAATTAAAAAATTTAGTATGGGTACAAGAAGAACCACAAAATATGGGCTCGTGGCATTATATTATGCCACAATTAATGACTTTATTAGACGATTTGGGTGTAAAGAAAGTTCAACCCAAATATATTGGAAGAACTTTTAGAGCCAGCCCAGCTGTTGGCTCGCCCAAAGTTCATCAAAAAGAACAAGCTGAAATAGTTAACAAAGTTTTGCAATACTTTTAAGAGGAGTGCACCGTGAAAGTTGAAATTAAAGTCCCCGCTGTTGGTGAATCAATTACCGAAGCCACCATTGCTGAATGGGTAAAACAAAATGGCGAATTTGTCCATAGAGACGATGTTTTACTAGTACTTGAAACAGACAAAGCCAGTGTCGAAGTGGTAGCCGAAAATGATGGTCTATTGTCCACTGCGGTGAACGAGGGCGACACCGTAAATATAGGAGCCATAGTTGGTGAAATTGATACCTCAGCAAGCAATACGGCAGGAAGCTCTGCTAAAGTACCGAGCACAGAAAAGACAGCCTCAGTAAAGAGCCATCATGCAAATCAAACTCAAGCCCCGATGGCTCATCCAGAATTACAACAACACCTTTCTCCCGCCACAAAGAAAATAGTTGAAGAAAATCAATTGCAAATTCAAAATATTCAAGGCTCAGGACGAGGTGGGAGAATTACCAAGGGTGATGCTTTGCAAGCTGCAAATACCCCAGTTGCCAATGCAATTCAACAAGCCCCTTCTAAAAGTGATACCCCCCCATTACCAAATATTAAAGTTGCAAGCCAAGAGACTTACCGCGAGCCCATGTCGCGTTTAAGACAAACCATTGCTAAACGTTTGGTCGAAGCTCAACATACGGCCGCCATACTCACTACCTTTAATGAAGTGGATATGAGTGGAGTAATGAAGATTCGCTCTCAGTACAAAGAAAGTTTCGAGAAAAAACATGGCGTAAAGCTTGGCTTTATGGGATTTTTTGTTAAAGCTGCCATCGAAGCCCTAAAAGCTTTCCCCAAGGTCAATGCCAGTTTAGATGGTACAGAGATTGTATATAAGAACTTCCACAATATAGGAATAGCTGTCGGCACAGAGAAGGGCTTAGTTGTACCTGTTATAAAAAACGCGGAACAATTATCTATTGCAGATATTGAACTTTCAATTAAACATTATGCTGGCAAAGCCCGTGATGGAAAAATTAGTATCGATGATTTGAGTGATGGAACTTTTACTATTAGCAATGGTGGTGTCTACGGATCGCTGCTCTCCACGCCCATATTGAATCCACCACAAACAGGCATTTTAGGTTTACATAAAATTGAGGAGCGACCAATTGCTATTAATGGACAAGTTGTGGTTCGCCCAATGATGTATTTGGCTCTGTCCTACGATCATCGACTTATTGATGGTGGAGAGTCGGTTCAGTTCTTAGTTAAAATCAAAGAGTGCATGGAAGATCCTGCGCGCATGTTGTTAGAAATATAGGAGTAGGAATGTCTAATCAAGAATTTGATGTTGTAGTTATTGGAAGTGGCCCCGGAGGCTATATTGGGGCCATTCGCATGGCTCAATTGGGTTTAAAAACAGCGGTTATTGAAAAAGATGCTACTTTTGGGGGCACCTGCTTAAATGTTGGATGCATTCCTTCAAAAGCCCTACTGGAGTCCAGTGAATATTATTCTGCCGCCAAGCATGATTTACAACAACACGGTGTGGAAGTTTCGGAAGTAAAATTAAATTTAAAAACTATGCTCAGTCGAAAAGATAAAATTGTTTCAGACCTTACTGGGGGCATAAAATATTTGTTTGATAAAAATAAAATCACTAGTTTTCAAGGAACTGGAAAGTTAAAATCGGCAAATAAAATTGAAGTCCACAAAAATGATGGCAGTACGGAAGTTGTCTCTGCAAAAAATATAGTTCTAGCTACAGGAAGCATTCCCAACACTCTTCCTGGAATTAAGTATGATGGAAAAAAAATTATCACTTCCACCGAAGCCCTTAATTTAGATAAAGTTCCTAAAAAAATGATAGTCATTGGTGCCGGTGCTATTGGTTTAGAAATGGGTTCTGTTTGGGCTCGCTTGGGCACAGAAGTCACAATTATTGAATACAGCAAGCAAATAGGTGGTCCAACAGACTCTGGAATAGCCAAAAGATTTTTGCAAATATTAAAAAAACAAGGTCTAAATTTTGTACTCGAAGCCAAAGTTTCTTCGGCAGTTGTTGAAGAACCAATGGTAAAAATCTCTTATGAAAGTTTAAAAGATGGGAAGTCTACAGAACTTCATGCCGATGTACTTCTCGTAGCTGCCGGCCGTATTCCTTTTAGTGATGGCTTAGGTTTAGAAAATTTAGGAATTGAAAAAAACCAAAGAGGATTTGTAGTTGTGGACTCTCATTATCGCACAAATCACCCTCATATTTATGCCATTGGTGATTTGACCCCAGGCCCAATGCTCGCTCACAAGGCCGAAGAAGAGGGCGTTGCCGTGGCCGAAATTATTGCCGGACAGTATGGACATGTGAATTACGAGACTGTTCCCTCGGTAATTTACACTTGGCCCGAACTGGCCAGCGTGGGTGCCACAGAAGAACAACTTAAAGAAAAATCCATAGAGTTTAATTCTGGTAGTTTTCCATTTACCGCCAACGGAAGAGCCAAAGCTATGGGCATGACAGATGGTATTGTAAAAATTCTTGCCGACAAAACTACAGATCGCATTTTAGGAGTTCATATATTAGGTCCTCGCGCTTCTGATTTAATTAGCGAAGCCGTTGTCGCAATGGAATTTGGTGGCAGCTCTGAAGATTTAGCAAGATCCTTTCACGCCCACCCCACTCTATCTGAAGTGCTTCGCGAAGCCGCTCTCAATGTGGATAAGCGCGCCCGTCAAATGTAATATGTAGACTTTTCAAAAAGGAGGCCTTGCCTCCTCAATCCTGTGACTAACAATTAATCATGTATTATTCAATTTCAATCTGAAGGCTTAAACCAAGGGGTAAGGTATTATGTGTAAGCTATTATTAAAACTCATATTCTTAATTGAAACATTCACTTTTATCTCTATCAATTCTTGGGCCATGTCCGAAGCCCTTTTGACGGACGAGAAATTAACAGAACTTTCTACATCACAAATTGATAGTCAAAATATTAAAAATTTAAAAATTGTAACCGACAATGATCAAGCTTTTTTAGATAAACTAGAACTCATTGATGATTCCACAGAAAGTATTGATGCTATTTATTATATTTGGTCTGATGATGCGACAACTTCAGTTATAAATAAAAAAATAATTGAGGCCGCTCAAAGAAATGTAAATGTCAGAATCTTAGTTGATCTACTTCAAAACTACAATCGTTTAGACATGTTTAATATGTTAATTGAAAAGGGTGGAAAAAACCTTGCTGGTGAAGATCGTATACAGGTTCGCTTTTATGGACGCCCCACTAGAAACGTTGTTCTAGGTGCTACCTATATGACCTTAGATTGTGGCGACAAGTTTAATGACAATGAAAACCCTAAAGCTTGTGCAAACGTAAAATTACCAAAAGTGGATGCCCTTTTTGAAAATGAAACTCAACAGGATAGAATCAAAAACATTTCCACTTTAGACCTTAAAAACTTATCTCCATTGACCGCTCAGTTTTTAGCCGGCCTCTATGCTAAAAATGGCGACCTTATTGTCCAATCCGTACTGAAGGGTCAAAAATTATCTAAAGAAAAATTGGATGCCATTAGAAACAGCGGGGACTCCTCCACTAATGAAGATGTTGAAAAATTAAAAGAGTTTATGCAGCTAATTAAAAAAGCTAAATTTGGCAGCGGAATAGAGCGTATTGTTGCAAATTTAGAATTGTATGTTTCATTTAAAGTCTATGGCGATGACGTGAATCCTATTTACAATTTACTATCGGGACTTATCCCTTTAGATTTAGGGAACTCAAAAGCTTTTAATGTCGCCCCCGAAGAGAGAAGCTTAGACTGGGAGTATCTAACTGATTTTATTCACCATAAGTTTCTTTTCAGTGATAAGCAAAATTTAGTTATGGGTGGACGGAATTTAGAAAATTCCTATCATATGAAGGCGAACAAACTCAGCTCTAAATACACCTTTATGGATACCGATCTTACACTTGAATTAAATCACAAGGACATAAAACTATCTCACTCTTTTGATAAACTCTGGGAGCATGAAGTTTTAGTTGCAAGCATTGTTGATCTAGAAAAAATAATGCCCTACGAATGGGTAGCCAATTATAATTATGCTAAAAAAGAATGTCTAATTAAAATGGATCTTTCTGGTTCTGAAATTGCAAACATAGACCTGGCTGACACTAATGTTGCAGACTCTGATTTAAAAAAACAAAAAAACCTGATTAGTGAGTGTATAAATACAAAAATTAATTCTGGATTTAAAGTGAGTTTGAAACAAAGACTCAATGATCAGTGGCAGTTGATGAACAAAAACATTCAATCCTATGAAAGCCTGTACACTCCTTCTACTACAGATCCTGTTTTTAAATTATCTTCCAGCGATGTCCAAACAGTTAAGCTCTATTATTTAGAAAATTTGACCTTCGATAAAAAATTAAAGGCTGGGGAAAGTAAAAGAATTCATGGTGCAAAAGATGGAAAGGCTTCTCTTTATGGTCGCTACCTCCATGAGACTTGGATGAGAAGCTTGCTTGAAGTCTGTAGTTATTCAGAGCAAACAAAAACTCAACAAGATGTTTATATTCACAATGCCTATTTAGCTCCACCTTCTGTATTATTAACTGCCTTTGGCAAAATGGTGGATGGATCACTCCCCTGTGGACGGGTGAAAGTAAATATTATTACAAACTCCATTGCCACCACTGATTTAAGCCCGGTAAATGCCTTTGGGATATATGCCATGAAGGCTTTTTACGATTACTACAAACAGAATATTGAACAAAACAGCAAATGCAAAATACAACTCTATGCCGATGGCACTACCCAAGTTACAAATGACGACCTCAACCAGTGCGCACAGTTTAACTTAATGGAATATATCGGCCAAGATATGGCTGATAAAAAGAAGTCACTTCATACAAAGGTAACCGTGTTTGGTAGCGAGCACATATTGGTGGGGTCTTCCAATGCCGATTTCCGCTCATATATGATGGACACTAACAATGCTATGCTTATCAGGAACGCACCCCATATTGTAGAACAGTACACTCTATGGTTAAAAAATGAAATCATCAGAGAAGATGTTGTGCAAAACTTAAATGCTTTTTTGTTTTTCTATAGCTTTGATCAACTCAATACTTTGCAAGCATCTAAACTGGATGAAGTTATTCACAATCGCGAAATCGACAAGCGCTATAAACCAGATCATATTCAATTTGCAAAATCAAAAATTTTACTTGTCTTAAAAGAAGTCTATGATCTTTCTTTGCGATCGGTCAAAGCCATACAACCCAGCCCATACACAGAAATTAATGACCAAGCCGAAGAAAGAAAAAAACAAGAAGAAATGAACCTACTAGATAGATTATTCAAATTAATTTAACAAAAGGGTTCCCAAAATGGTTCCCGATTAAAATGGTTCCCGGTTAAATTTATGAGGTGTAGCTAGTCAGCCCAATAGGAAATCCTTAAAAGCATTGTTTATTTTAAACTCATCGAAGGAGTAAATTCCTTATTTTGATTTCTAATTAATGAAGAATAACGTCCCCACTCTCGAAGTTTGTTATAATCTATTGTCAGGTTTTGAATGCGTGAGTCCTCTTCAGGATATGCTCCACGTAATTTCAAATCAAAACCAACATAATGGCCCTTTTCTAAAACTAAAACCTTCATTCCGGCCTGACTAAGAGCCAATGCTAAAGTTGCCCCGCCCATTCCTGATCCCACAATGATGGCATCCCATTGTTTATTTTGTATTTGAGTAATATCTAATGGTTCCATGGATGACCGCCTTCAAGTAATATTACATAAAAAGAAAAATCAAATTCGAAAGATTTTTGACTTATTTGCTGGGCCCTGGACGTATATCCAGCTAAATAAATGAAAGTTTAGCTAATGTGTTATTTTTTTCATTTCTGTACCTTTGTTTTTCTTTTGAATGTTTTTATTATTTGCTTATTAATACTCTATGTGGCCAAAGGTCCGTAACAATACCAATCTAGAAAATAATTATTGAATTGATTCAGGCTACCATCGAAACTTTGGGTGAAGGCGATGACTCCCTTTCTCGTCCCAGTGCTTTGTTTTAGCCCCACTTTCTTGCACTGCTAGATGTTCAATGCACGGTGAAAAACCTTCGCAAAACACCAAATTAATTATTTCAGTAACTCCTAAACACTCAGGGGTCAATCAGCCAATTTTGACTAAAGTTTATACATATTGAGTCTCTAAAGCAGGTAAATGTTTTTTTTAGGCTAATTGATTTCTTTCGGTGATTTTGAGAGATCATTTCGAAAATCTAGGTAGAAGGGATCACACATTTGTGTATGATAATATGAAGCCGGCAGTGTTGGAAATCTTTTTAGTAGATTTTTTACATCTGAATCACCAAGAAGTTGTTGAACTATATTATGACAATTTGATTTTAGCCCGAAACTGGGTTCGCGTGCTATTAGATTTTTGAAGAGGCTTTTTTCTGCATGTTTTATTTTTCCTATGGCTGATACCTCGGAATTTGTCAAAAGAACTTTATTATGTTTAAAGTAATCATCTATAGATTGACAGCGAAAATATTGTTTTCCATCAATATTAGAGTTTCCTGTTTCATAAAAAATAGAAGAAATATACTTATAGTCCATAAATCGAAGGGCATATTTCCCGGAGGGTGCTGTTTTACTAAGAAATAAATCTTCCGAAATAAAAATTGCATCGTGAGCACTTGATCTTACAATATCCCCTGTCTTTGGAGTTTTTACTTCTTTGCAAAGAATATTTGGTAGTCTTAGCATTGAATTCACAGGTGCAGAAGTTAGATCAGCCACAAATGCAGCGCTACTACGGCAATCTATTATTGCTGTTACCTTAGCTAAGTGTAATAAAGGTAAAATACGGTGTGGAATTAAATTCTCAATGTCGATTCGATATTTTAGCTTGGAGCTGCTAAACGTAGTTGTCTTATATTTCCCATCCGCACTTCCTATTTCTTCTTTAAAATTTATTTCGCTTGCCTCTGACATTGAAACATTCTCGCAGGATCGAAGACTTTTTACTTGAGGTCGATCTTTCTTAGTTCGAAGCTTGACGATTTCTAAAGCTTGTTTGCGAAGATCTTCACAATTGGTTCCATACAGATAAGGTTTACTAGAGATATTGTCTGAAAAAAACCTAATACCTTCTTCTGCTTGTAAGTGCGAAGACAATAATAGTACATACAAAGATATTGAAACTATTGTTCGAATATTCACTATTAGTTTTATCGGATTTATTTTATTCATCATCGACCTCCAAATGTCTAGTTTTCCAAAATGCCCGACACTCAGTAAAACTAATCGAACTTGCAATGGTTCATGGGTTTTCGTCATCGCATCCGTGGGATTCGTCACTGCTTTTCCAGAGAACTACAAAACACTAAACTTCTCGGTGTTAAATCTAGATAACTTACAAATTTCTTGGCATTTTCAAAGCGAATGACGAGTTTGCAATTTAGAAAGGACTCACGCTCTTGGCACCCCTATCTGCCACAAAAGTAAGTTTGCAACATACACTTCGTTTTGATTCTGGAAATTGACTCTAATATACTTTCTTTAATATTAAAGTCATCAATTTCATTATAAACAATTAAAAGCCGTTTTATCGAGTCCTCAGAAGGAAGGAATTCGAAAAAATTAATTAATTCCAATGGATATTTTATAAATTCGGCTGTCGTAAATTCTTTAAGATTTTTAATGTATCTTGGCGACCCTCCATCAATTAACTTTAGAACATCTTCACGTTGCAACAAGAAGTTAAATTTTTTAAAAAGCAAGGAGTATAACTTAAATGCAACTTCTATGACTTTATTTAATGAAGTTGTTTTTAAATTCATAGGCTCTAGAGATGAAAAGGATTTCAAATAAGCATACAATTGATGGTTTAGTGATTTCAATAACACAAATGTATAATAAATCTCTTTACTAGTATAATTGTGCATACTCAACTCTATACTTAAATACAGTCTCTCTAAAATAGTTCCAAACTGATCCTGTCTTAGATGGATTTCTCCTTTCGTATTTATCTCAGAAATAGCTAAAAATACCTCATTAAAATCATCCTTTATTCTTATGAGTTCTTCAGGAGGAACATAATTACAGTTATCTACATGGGTGCTAATTTCATAAGATCCTAACTTACATAAACCTGGACTTTTACAATAAACATTCCTTTCCCAAAAGTTTTTTGTTATTTTAGGATTATTTATTGCCAAAAAACTATCTTTTTCGAAAGCTGTTTGGGGATCAAGCATTGTAAATGCATGAATAGGCATATCATTTAAATATACAGTTCCCAAATTTCCATGTTTTATTAAATTAATTTTTTTAACCTCTTTACACTTAAAAAAATTATTAATAACAAATTTAAATTCACTATGTGTAACAATCCTTAAATAATTTAAATAATCCGTTTGAAATAATGCGGCAGTAAAGCAATTTGGCCCATCAAACATACTTTTTGGAACATCCCTCATTGGGCTATTATTTTCTGTAGACTCTGCGGTACGTCGTAGACTTACCCCTGGAGACGTAGCTCGGACCTCATCTGTCAATAAGGTTGACAATATTACTGCCACAATCGTTAAGGAAATAGTGTTCATGATTCGAATGTCCATATTTATGTGATCATAGCATGATTCATGCCACCACTAAATGGCAACTCGTTCCCATCTTAGTGGAAATTAAAGATATTCGTAATTTTTAACAGCAGCATTTAGAGTTTAAATAGTCGGAATATTCTATTTACCCTTGAACTGCTAAAGTAGATAGAAAGAGAAAGAGAAAGAGAAAAAAAACAATAACTGATTTTATCTAAATAATAAAAAACTCTTCGGTAATCTTGGCCTCATTTTTTATTTAATCCTTGAGTATTTTCGGAAAGATTCTAAATGAAATTCTTTCTGAGTCTCAACGTTTCCAATGCGAGAGGGATAACCGAGGGCTTCAAAGGCACTCTGTCCGGATAAAACATTATAAACACCCTTCTCATTTCTTTCATAGACAAGATCCCCTTGAAGATCGTAGATAAATTCATTTTGAAATGGCATGGAGAAAACTATATCCTGAAACTGTGCTCCCGACTGACTGTGAACGCCGTAACCGTAGTAGGCTGGTTTTTTAAATATTTCTAAACCTAGAGAATTGTCTGACAAATCAAGTTCAATTAAGCTTTCAGGATCATAGGAAAGATTAGTGCTTTCCATGCTCCAATTACTGGCTTCAGCTTTAATTATATTTCCAGCACGATTAACTTTTACTCGTGTTTTCCGGCCATTCCATCCTTTTTTGTCTCCAGACACTTTGTTTTCATTGGTTCCACCCACAGACCTAGCACCAAAGACATTAATGATTTCATTATTTTGACGATAAATTATACCCCATCCAAAATCCATGCCTTGTGCATGTGCTACGAAGCCCCCTTGAGATCTTGAGGCACTAAGGGAATGAACAACACCCTGTTCGTCAACAAGCATAGCAATTATGAGAGATATTACATCATCATCTGTTTTATCAGACGTCAGTGTGACCTCGTTAGTGTAGTTTTCATAAGGTATACCACTTATAAATCCATTAAAAACTCCCGCATTAGTTGAGGTGTGTAGTCGGTCTGGATTTTTAAAAAAACTCCACGAGGATGCTGAAAAAGCAGGGTCGTTGGCGCACTCTCCATGAGTACTTGGGTTTATTTGATTTCCTGTCGATGGGTCAATGGTTAGCTCCCAAAAGCCAGTTAATGGATCTAATGTAGTAAAACAGTATTCTGTTCCAGGAGTCATTACAATGTCATTTGCAGTTGGATAAATTTGCGAACCTGCCAAGCGTCTCCAGTTGCCAAAAATTTGATCCATGCCAGGAGCTTTAAAGTTCGTTATACGATCTTCTAAAAATTGACGATCCTCCGGTGAACTACCATAAACTAATGCTTGCTTACTGGGTATATCATTTAAAGAAGTACTAGTGTTGTCTACCTCGCCTTCTTGTAAATTTAGTTGAGTAAACTGAACGGGAGTTTTGTCGCAATTTTGCATTAGAAATAAAACTGGAAGAAAGCCAAGCAAGTAAACTAAAAGATGTTTCTTTGTAAACAAATTAGATCTCATAAAGCCCCCACTTTCTTAAAATCTACTCTTTTTAATTGTATATCAAAATAAAACAAAAATAAGACAAATCCTTAGATTGTATCAAAACAACACACACTTGAAAGATTGTACAGGCTCGTACAGCTGGTGCCATGGATCAGGTAGGAGTTAAAGTCTCTACCTCACAACCAAAGGATTTAATGGCAGTGCTTGGATTTCGCCAATTACAGGAACCAGTGGAATACACCAAGATGAACGCGGACCCATTTTCTTTGATTGGATAGCCGTTGGGAATTGAAGTCCAAAAAAGTACTATTAAAAAAAATCCAATGAATGTGTATAGGATAAATGTTTCACCCATTGGTTTAGTGATTCAGCCTTATGTTTTTCAAAGTTACTGAAATAGAAAATTTTAGCCTCTAACCCACATAAATTCGATTTCATTTCTAAGTAAACAGCCATAGAGCCCTAAATTACTTATTTCAGTTATTCCTTAAAATCTATGACCTTAATCGCAGCCTGTGTTCTCTGAACACATCAAGTTTATGCCTCTGGTTCAGAGTCTCGATGGAAAACAAAACCCATGTGACCATTAATTTAAAACCTGCTACACTATTTCTCAGAGGATTTATAATGGAATTTATATATCATACTGTGCCTACAAATTTGCTTGGTAATACATTACAGCCACTTTTTGTACTAAAAGATCAGCAGCCTTCAATTTTTCAAATAGAAATAAAAAAATACAATGATCACCCAAAAAGAAAAGAGTTACCATATAAAAAAATACCAAAGCTAAATTGTAACCGAGGTGATGTTATTCATTGTTCTTCTATACATCCAGGCCTAGTATTTCAGGCGTTAAAATCAGTTTTTCCAGATAGCAATAGATCCGTCCGTTTTTTTAAAATTCCTCTTTCCTTGCATTTGATCTTATCGATTCCAGTACATACAAAGAACTCCATGAAGTACCTCAAGAAGCATACGAATTTTATAATGAATGGAGATCTAGAGGAGAATCTGAAGCGCCTGCTTGGGGGAAAATTCCTCATGTATTTGTAAAAGGAGTTATTCCAATTCAAGAATTTGAAATTATAGATTGGCGAGACCCAATTTACTAGAGCCAGGATTGATTTAATTTCCTTTGGCACTTTAAATGCAGCTTCACTTGATTGAGAGTGAAATTAAAATATGTATTGTAAATTAAGAGACTTACACACAAATGAAAAATTTGGAGAGATCGGTAACACGGACATGTGATTCCCTGCCACCCAATCCATGTATTTAATATATCGGTCGACGAAGTCTGTTTTTTTAATTTTTGTAGTATTCCTGATATTCTTTATGTGTTTTGGCACAGGTACGTAAGTATTCCCCAGTTTATCGATTTGGGTCACTGTTAAATCTTGTTCTTCAGCTATTTGCTGATACCAAAGTCGCCAGAAGATCGTGAAGAACTGAGCTTTATAGAGCACCTGAGAGGGTGTTAGCCAACCAAGGGTCTTTGTCGCCCTGTGATTGTTCCACCGATGTTCATGCTTGCGTGAAGCCCACTGTAGCTGTTCAAGTGTCAAAGGGTTAACCTGACTAAAGAACTCTCGATCATCCCACTTGTGGGTATTTTCAACTTTACCATTAAGTTCTTTCTGTCCAATCGGGATGAGTTTATGTTCAATTTCATTTTCTTTACACCATTGGTCAACGGTATGTGCTCCCGTGGGGTATCCGTCCGTTCCTAAACGGTATTTATCAGTGAATGACTTGTCATTGTCTGTTTGCAATTGAATGATTTTAAATGGACAACACTGTTCTAATTCAAGCAGAAAATCCTCAACCGCAACCAGGTCTTTATGCTCGTAGCAACGTATGAGCCGCCAGCTAGAGTGGTGATCTACACAACTCAATTGATAAAATTGTTTTCCGTCAATTGCATATGGAACATATTTAAAATCCATTTGCAGATAACCGGGAATAGGCCGTCGGTAGCGCTTCATATGTTTTTTAGTAAGTGTTTTTTTATATTCTTTTTTGATCAGACCGTTACGTCTCAGTACTTGGTAAATAGTACTTGGATGTGGGAGACCTTTCTTTAACTTTTGACTTAATTCAAAGTGGATTTGCTCAGGACCCATAAAAGGCTTCTGTTTTCTTATTCGACAAATTCGCTTTTCAATTCTTGGGTCCAATTGCTCAGGACTGTAAAGTGGCCTTTTTGAAAGTGGACGCAAGGACTCAAGACTTTCAGTCTCAATTAATCGTCCAGCCCACTTGTAAAATACTCGTGTGGATATCCCTCGCTCTTCACATGCCCTCTTTACCGTCTTCTTTGATAACCCCACGGCACGAACTAAATAATAGTTCTTTTTAATCTCAGAATCTGTAGTTTTCTTTGCCTCCGAACTTAGTCTGGTTAATAATTCTCTTAGTTGATATTGCAATTCTGACACCTCTCCCCCTAAGTTGCTGATTATATTTTACTAATACAAATCAAAACAAAGGATGGCAGGGGTGTCTTTTTCTTTCATCTTCCATCGATAAATTCTAGACCAAATAACCTTTTTGAATCATTTCAATGACTTCCATTAAATCTGTGCACGATGTCTCCAAGTTGCATAGAGACTTACACACAAATCAATTTTGCCATTTTTGTCGAAAATGCCAATTTTTGGCCTTTATTTTTATATTGCTGTTTTCTTTTTTGACGTCTTTGTTGGCTCATGGGAAAAACACTCAAAGTAATGTTTATTTAGTAGAGTGGCAACCTACACCTTATCATGGGCGTTTTATAATTCCCGCTCTTCGTGGTGAAACACCTCTAGATGCCGTAAAAGCTTACATAGAAACTGTACTTAAAGATATTGATCTCGGTAGAGTGGGTCCGGGTAGAATAATTTTAAATACTCCGCTCGAAGATGGTAAAATTGTTGAGTTCAAACAGCAAAATCAAACTTCCGTACTTCTTGTGGCTAACCGACACGCTGACCATCTAGCCAACAGCCAACGCATCAAGGAAATGAGTTTACCCTTTATTGAACGTGGTCTCACTCCCTTTGTCTTGCCTGTAGGGGCGAGTTTAAGATTAACAAAACCCTATGAGTTTCATAAAACATTATCCCATAGCTTCCCAGGGCTAGTACTTTTGGGTGGAGATGATGTCCACCCTCGAATTTACAAAAGATCCATAACTTATTCTGAAAATATAAATATCAATGAACTGCGTGACAAGTTAGAGATTAAACTTTACAGAGACTATGTTGGACAAAAAAATGGCTTTGTTTTAGGAATTTGTCGAGGCTCTCAGCTTATAAATATCGCTGAGTCAGGCTCTATGCACCAAGATTTAAACACAATTCTAAACACTCCCATTAAACACGGTGCTGGAGAGCACGACAACATCACCTATCACCACATTCGCCTTATACCTACTCAGCATAGTTTGCTATCAAGGGCTCTTGGTGACAATGATTTTTCAAATATAAAGAAATGGACAGTCAATAGCTTTCATCATCAAGGAAGTGTCTTAAAGGCCGGCGGGCATGTACAAGCTGCCGCCGTAAGTGAGGACGGGGTCGTCGAAGCTATTGAGGTTGGTGAAAATATATTAGGTACTCAATCGCACCCAGAAAGGAAAGATCCATCCGGTTTTGGCTCTAAAGTTTTTAATTATGTTGTTACAAGAATTTCTTCCTTCACCAAATCCATAACCAAACCTTTAAACAGTTGCGATATTCAGCTACAACAAATAGCTAATTAATTCATGATTGATTGATTAATTGATTTGGTTAAGAATTTGACAACTATCTGACAATTTACGTTATAGATTCTAAACAACTTGATTCTCATCATTTTTACTAAATAAACTTATACCTTCCATCATGAAGGCTGGCCTTAAAGTTGCAAAACCTATAACATGACTCGTGATTTTAAAGCAATTATTTTGATTTTTGGGCTCATAGGGATCGCTAACTATAGCTTAGCAAATAGTTGTAACCAAGCTTTGTCCACAGAAGACCTCTTAAATTCAATCAAAGCCAATTACCAACCAGAACCCACAATCCCAATAGTTTTTAAAAATTTAAATTTAGAAATTCAAAGTATACCCGAATTGGAAACCAGAATTTCATTCCTCAATCAAGAAATATCCAACGAACTCCTCGCTCAACAGCTTTTATCCCGCTATTATCCAGAAATGATTCAATCCGTACAAGAGATGACTCAGGGTAGAGCTATAATCAACAATAGTGTCTGGAATAATACAGTGCAAATAGCTCCTCTGAGTAGCGAGTTTGAAGAATACCATGTCTCAGGCTTTGCTACCCTTGAATCCGAATCTGCAAAAAAAGTAAATCAGTGGGAGCTTAAGGATTCAAAACCTGATGAATACACTAACCAAATTCCTAATGAAAAAATATTAGGAGGAATTTTCTATTTAAAACCTAATAAATACGAAACAAAACAATCAGATCGTTATAATTATATCGATGTTTACCATTGGGTCTCTTGGGCAAGTGAAACCGCCGTCTACTATGACTACGCCGATAGCCATTTACAAAATCAAGGTTGGGCTGTGCGACTAAAAATGTGGTCCCCTAAAAATAAAGCCGTTAGTGCCCAATATTTAGTGCCTCAACCCAGTGACCTAAAAAATATTGTACGTATGGCCCTTACTATTAAGAAAAGTCATGGTAATGAATCTGGCCTAACCTCACGTCAGGAGTACCATGTGCATCTTCCACTAGATTTTAATTTGGAAGAGATTCCTGAACTTATAGCAAAAGTCATTGGAGAGCTTTCCCCAGATCTATTAGATAAAGACAGCTTTCCTCAACCCAAAAAGCGTATTGACACCAATAGAATCGCCCTTAATTTAAGGAGCCCCATTCAACAAGGTGGGGAGTTGATTAAGGTGGGTTTTATAACTGTAGATAGGTTTACGCGCTACACTCTATATAAAGGAAGTTCCATTCCTAGATTCGAGGGATCTGCCACTCAATTGGAGGCCGAAGTCTTGCCAGAATTTCATCAATTTCTAAATTCTAATGGCAGTGTAGATTTATCAAATCAAATTCAGATTTTATTAGATGACATTCAAAGGAATTTTAAAGGTCAGAAAGATTTATCCCCTAAATATATTACACCTAAAATTATTAACCCAATGAAGCCTAATGATTAAGATGTCTTCATTGTTAATTTCGTTTTATTTACCATCGTCTAATTGTTCAGGACATTTCCAGTAACTGTATTGAGGCTGCCATTGTTCTTCACCCAATCCAGCAAGACTTAAAATATTCCATTGTGGACAAAACTCATCACCGGGCCCAAAAACGGCAGAATTTTTTCTGAATATTTCATTGCCCTTACGTACATAACATAGGATTCCAGGATAGTTTGTTTCACCAGTCAACACAGATTGTTCAGAGATATATTCACCACCACCATGAGAGGCCATTTTAAAACGCCAGTTTCTTGAATTAGCAAATTTACGCTGAATTTGTGGTGAGTCTTTAGAAACCATTGCCAATGAAAAATGACTTTCTAGATGTGCAACGAAACCATTCAACCCATCCGCCCACAAAGTGCAAAAACTACAGCCTTGTCCCATATTGTGAATTAAAAACAAAATTTCTTTTCCCTCAAAAAGCTGAAGCAATGTAACTTCACCATCAAGCGTACTGAACTTGTAATTTTTTACGGGTACAAGCTCAGCATCTCGCCTTAATGAAGCCACTTTTAATGTATGATCATATAGTTCTTTTTCTAATTTTTGCAATTCAGTCATAAAAAAATTTCCTCCCCAACATAACATTTATTTTAAGAACCTGAATTATTATTTTAATCGAGTCATTTGTCCATTCTTTAATACAAAATCACAGGCTGCACTAATGCCTTTTGTGATTTTGCCCACAATGGGGATGTCTTTCGTAGACTCCTCTAAACCTGATGTAGAATTTAATATTTTCTCACCTAGGAGCGTGCCTTCTTTGCCACCATAAAGAGCACGGCTAAAGGCTCTATTCTCAAATTCAGGAGTGGGAGTTACCGCAGCATTAGATTCGATATATCCAATTGTGTTTCTAAAAATATCAAATAACAAATTAAACTTGTTTCTACGACCTTGAGTTCGCGTTTGTAAATAACGTTGTACCATAGGATGACTTAAATATTTTTCGGGAAATATTTTAGCATCATAATAGGCAGCTTTCTCAAAGGCTTGCTCAATTTTCATGGTATAGGCAGATATAGGTAAGGAAAAGAACATAACTAAAGATGATACCCATGCATCCAAGTCAAAAAATCCTATAAAAAGCATATTGAAAGTAATCATGTTAAGTAAATAGGCAGGTATATTGTGCCAAACTATTTTAGAATATTCTTTCCAATTTTCCCATAAACTATTGTCTCTTTTGTTAGCCTGCTTCCAAAACCAAGATAAAAAACTTTTATTAGCATCATTTCCTTTAGGCACAGAACCAAAGCTTCCCAATTCATCATGACGATGATCTTGTTGCAATTTAGTCCAAGAATTCGCCAACAATCCCATAAGAACCCCTGATACAAGGCTTCCGTAGAAGCTGTAACGAGATAAATAAAATACTGAATTTTGACTAAACATTTCCTCTTGAATTGGCATATATAAATTAGTGGCTTCTGTAATGCCGGCAGTGAGTAACAACAAGAAAACAATATCTAAAGGCAATGTTACCAATATGTTCGATACTTCCGAGCGAACCGCCCTGGCCATAGCTAATGGCTTCTTTCTTTTTTCTTGAACTATGCCATATCTCTTCATGGAGCCATCTTGATTGGGATCAAAATCAGCAGAAATCTCATGAGTTATATAATCAACCAATTTGTCATTCATTTTTAACTTTAAGGCATCTGCAACGACCTCTGATTTAAAATCTTGAGCCGTCTTATTAGCAATACCAAATACGGATTTATCACTAGCAACTTCATCAACTAAGATTTGAATTTCGCTATCAGAGATCTCTAGGCGCATATCTGCATTGCTCATTTTCGCCGAAGCTATCATTTTTTTAAGCTCCACCAATGTGGCTTCAGAGGTTTCGCCAGTCTCTTCAAGTTCTTGAGACACAGACTCTAGTTTTGCTTGCAACTCTAAATTTCCAGGAAACAATTCGGCGGCTTCTTCCATTAAAGAAGCTTGAATGTTTTCTGCACCCATTTTATCTAGTTGTTGAATCAATATTCTTTCCATTGACTCTTCATAAACTTTTTCAAAATATGCACGCATAAAAACCTTATTGCGAAGACTCAACTTGCGGATAACTTTGTCTGTAATGCTAGATATACCCTCTGATTCAAACAAGCTCTTAAGCTCACTATCTTCTTCCACATATTTTACTGTTGCACGTAGGGCTTTTTTAAAAGCCAAGCGAACCACTTTCTCTTCTATTGCAATAATTTCTTCTTCTGCAGCTTTCATGGCTTTGTCTTGTTTTTGCCAAGAGTCCGCAGAAGTATTTGAAAATGAACGTGACAACCACCTACTTACAACGCTCTTTAAAGGCTCTCTTCCGCCATTAAGCTCTGTTGGCAATTGCTTTTTTTCAATGATTGTTTCAAACATTTTTGGATACAAAAATCGGGAAGCAAACAAAATAGGTGTTAGGCGTAAATAAGGGACTGTGACTCCCTTTATATCCTTATAGCCCCAACGAAGTAACGAATAACGGGCCGCAGAGTAAGCGTTCCACACACCGGTGTAATGCAATATTGTTTTTGCATAAGATGCAAAGCTAAAATATACATGTTTAAAAGCTATTAGTTTTTCACTACTCATTCCGGATGGATAAAATCTTTTAAGAGTGTTTCCTACATACTTAAAACCACCCACCATAAAATTGTAACTCATTACAAATGGCTTAATTAGCGGATTCTTTTTAAATTTTTCTTTGTTTTGTACCATCTCTAAATTTGAGAGCTCTATAAGCCTTTCGACTTCGGCATCATCTTCGGGACTATAAACATCAGTAGATCTCCGCCTTTCCTGCTCGCCTTTACTTAGAGCTGCTAAATAGTCGTCTTCAATTTTTTTCTGACGTTCCACTAGGCCTTTCCACTGTGGACTCTTCATGTCTTTAACTAGATTGTATGTGTTTTGTACGGCATGATAACCACCAATAACCAGGGCTAAAACTCCAGCTAATCCACTCAAGCCAATCATTAACTTTGACCACTTGCCATCAGCAATTAAACCATTATAAATCGTGCTCGGTGCCGACCAATAAACTGAAGTGATCTCTACCGTCGATATCCAAATTGCATTACCAATTTCAACTAATGATTTGCCAAAACCGTTCACCATATGTATGCCGGCATCCAAGGCCTGCATATAATACATTCCTACAGAATCAGGCATTGCTAATCCGAGAGCCATGGCGGCAACCAAACTTGCTGAAATATTTTTTTTACTGGCAAAAGCTTGTAAAAATCGGGCCCCATTGCCCATACTTTTTATAAGTCCACCAAATGGTGGCACAAAACTGCGAGCTACAGCTCCAATAGAGCTAATAAAACCTGTTTTTTCTTTTGTACTCAAAACCTTTTCCAATTTGTGGTGCATATAACCCATAATGCTAGCTATAGACATTTCTATGCGATTGGCTGTATTTGGGTTGGGGGAAATTAAATGCTCATATAATCGATGCACTTTAGTTGTTAGACGACGACCCGCCGTTATAGTTTCAGCCACCGACTTCTCTGCTTTATCTAGTTCATCTTGGTTCAAAAATCGCCGACTGAACTCCTCTAAAACCGAAGACTTTTCTTCGGCTGACACTTCTTCCTTTGATTTATCCCCTGATTCTTTGGCTTGATGTAATATCTGAGAATTGCTTTGTATATATTGAGCAATGTCGGCACGTGACTTCAACTTTTCTTTTAATTCTTTATAAAGGGTTTCAGTAGATAAGTTAGCTCTTTTGAGGTGATCCACACTCAACCAAGATTTGTCTTTCGCGGCTTCTGTTTCTTTATTTAAAAAAACATCTATGTCATTTACAAGCTCTATAGTGGAACTTATATGTTTTGGGTTCAATAAATTTCCCGTTAAATTAAAAGCCGTTTGATAAATTGAAGATAAGTCTTTTAATTGACCAGAGTGAATGTAATAGCCCCCATTAGCAAGAAGGTGCCCGTCCTCAACTTTTAACTCTGTTAGCTCTTGATCCGTAACTAATGGGATTTCAAAAACAGGAATTTTTTCATTACCCAGCATGTGATCATAACGCTCAAGATCTATAAAGGAAACTCGTTGAACACCTTTTGCGCTGCTGTAACTGTTTGGTCGTACAAAAACAATAAAGGAATCCAGAAATGCAATGGTAGTTGCTGGAATATAAAAATTGTTTAACTCTTCAACTGTTTCTGTTTTAAATTTGGAGGGTCTAATCAATTGAAATCGACATACTTTAGTAAGCTCACAACTATAAGAACTCTGGTGTTTTGATTTTTTCAACATAGAAAGACTTGCTAACAAGGCATTGTCCGTAAAATCCTTAACTTGAAGTTTAAGATCCCACACATTCACCATTCTTTTAACGGGAACATCTACCCATTCATCGTAATCCAAAACTCTCTTAGTTTTTAGTTTCACATCCTGTTGTAGTAAAGAAAATTCATCCAGGGTAAATTTATCTGCAGGCTTATGATCTAATACAGCTTCATATTGCATAACAAGTTTTGTGTATTCATTGGCTGCCGTTTCTAAGGCTTCTTGTGATGGACCTTCCTGTGCCTGTGCAAATTGCCACCCACCTGGTGCTGGTGTGATTAAAATTAAAGAAACTGAGAGCCACCAACAAAAAAAACTTTTCCAAAATCTAGTCATATAATTTATTTTCATACCACCCATATCCTAAACTTAGGAAAACAAACACCTATTAAAACCACAATAACTGGAAGAATTCTTAGTATATTCCTGACAATAAAAATGCAATATATTTAAGCAATTAGGCTGGTATAGTGTAAATAAAACTTAATATGTATAAAGTTTGTCACCCACTTTAATTCTACCTGAATTAAAGTGTACAAGGTTTTGGCCAAAAACTATGCCTTCAGCCTTTTTTCTGTATTTGGCCAGGGTCTTAAAAACTTTAGGATTTACATTAGAATTGTCTGGATCGATATTTACAATCACGCATCGGGGGCAATCCTTAACCGCCTGAAACTTTAACTCACCTATCTTAAATTGCCCCAGCTGATCTTCTTGATGAGCCTCTAGATTTGTAAGAACAATGTTAGGACGAAATCTTGACATTTCCACTTGGATATTTTGATTCTCCAGATTTTTATTTAGTAAATCCAATGAGGCTTGTGACACCACTAAAAAAGGAAAGCCGTCGGCATAAACTAAAGAAGAGGAATGAGACCTCTTGCTCGAACTCTTGCGTGAATAGATCCCCGATGATGATAAAAAATGGCAAGGCGATTTTAAGTAGGCAGAAAACCATTCCGAAGCTTCGGCACTAACTTCATAACCATAACTACCTTCACCCCAAAGTTGAAACTCTTTTTTTTCACCGCAAGCGTCTATGGGTATTTTTAAATAACCCATGCTAGGCAATCCGAATTTAATATAATCTTCTTCTAAAAACACTTCCACTTGTGATAATTCAGGAAATTGTCGCTGACTTAAGAATTGCCCTTGGTCACTTACTAAAACCCAATTGCGGTCCCAAAGCGGCCCTCTATCGTTCACTTCTAATTGATCTACTGAAATCCCCTTACAACTTTTTATGGGGTAAATATGTAGTGATGCTACTTGTGCCTGCATTTAAGCGCCAATGCCCATGGCTTTGCGCAATTGAGCAAGAAGTTGTGAACCCTGCTCGCGAGCTTTAAGGCTGCCTTCGTGAAGCAATTGATTTAGGTAGCTTTTGTCGTCCATAAGTTTTTGAAATTCGATTCTCATGGGTGATAGCTTTTGGTCCACCAACTCAAATAATACTTGCTTGGCATCTCCCCAAGCCATTCCTTTTTCGTAGCTCAATCGCAAGTCTTGAATTTGCTCTTCTGTGGCAAATTCCTTATACAAATCAAAAATAAGAGACGTACTGGGGTCTTTAGGTGCCTCGGGTGGACTGGAGTCTGTTTTTATTTTCATAACCATTTTTCTAAGTTTTTTTGATTCTAAAAATAAGGGAATATGATTGTTGTAGCTCTTGCTCATTTTACGACCGTCGAGCCCCACAATGGTTTTATTTTTTTGGGCCACAAATTTTGGCAGCTTTAGAATCTCGCCATATGTGTTGTTCACCCTCAAAGCTATGTCGCGAGCAATCTCTACGTGTTGAATTTGGTCTTCACCCACGGGAACCTCGTCTGCGGAAAACAACAAAATATCTGCAGCCATTAATATGGGATAGGTAAAGAGTCCCATGCTCACACCAAAATCAAGATCGCTTTTTCCAGCCTCTTCGTTAGCTTGCACTTTGGCTTTATAAGCATGGGCTCGGTTCATTAAACCTTTCGAACTAAAACAAGACAATATCCAAGCAAGCTCAAAGGTTTCTGGAACATCTGATTGACGATAAATGATTGCCTTTTGTGGGTCTAATCCACATGCCACCCAAGTGGCTGCCACAGCATAGGTCATTTCTTTCATTATGAGAGGATCGTGGATTGTTGTAAGCGCATGATAGTCTGCAATAAAAAGTGCTGATTTTACATCTTTAGCTTTAGCTAAATCCAGAGCCGGCCGCATGGCACCTAAATAGTTTCCCCAATGAGGTAAATCCGTGGGCTTAACTCCAGTTAAAATCGTTTTCATGGCAACTCCCGTTGAGGCTCATTTATATTTTTGGGGACCAAGTATGTCAATCTCCCCCAGCCTTTCATAACTCCAGCACTTTGCTTAGCCTCTGGCCCCTTGCCCCAATACAAATCCAAACGAGCTGGCCCCCGAATGGCTCCTCCTGTATCGTGATCAAAAACAAGTCTACTCGTTTTTTCCCAAGAGCTGGGCTCATCACTCTCTTTTGTGGCAAAAATAGGTTTTTCAAATTCTAAAAAGGCCAAAACCCCCTTAGGAAATATGCCATAATCTGTAGCAATCGTCCTGCCGGGAATAACGTCTGTGGAAAAAAATGTTTGCGATGAGCCTTTCAACTCTCGAAAAAAAACATAGCTGGGATTTTTGTTTAAAATTTCTTGTTGTTTTTCTTTTGTTAGAGTTTTTAAGTGTTGCTCAATCCTTTGCAAAGACATTTCCTTTAGAGGAATTGCATCTAACAAATGCGCACCAATGGCCACATAAGGGTGACCATTTTGACTGTCGTAACCCACTCGTATTTCTTTTCCAGATGGCAATTTCACTGTGCCGGAGCCTTGTATCTGCAGAAAAAAACTATCTATTGGGCTAACATATACTAACTCTAAACCCAAACCTTTGAGTGATTGCATTTGATCAATTTCTTGACGACTCAAATAAGGCACCACCTCAGGTACACCATTATCATTTTTAGATTTTAGCAAGCGTCCACGAACAATTGGTTTCCGTGATTTTTGTTCTAGAACACTTTCTGCAAAAACATTCCACTTCGGAAATACATCGGCATACTTTCCAATATTAATAGTCACTAAATCAGAGGGTGTCTTGTAAAGCGCTTGATTAAGTTCTTTGTTGGGCTTTAGCGCTCCCTGAATCACAGGATCGTAATAGGAGGTAATAAAGACTTCCCCCCATTGTTTTGAACCATAGACCTCGTAAAAATCAAAATTTTGTCTCACATAACTTAGAAATTCCGCTTTTGTTTCTACTTTTAATATTTGTGCTAAGAGGCTTTTAAGAGCCTTTGCGTAATCTGACTTTTTAACTAATTTCGGACCAAACCTTAATTCTCCGTCATTGTCTTTCTCTAATTTATCAATGGATTGTTGAATGCCGTGAACTAGGCTCTTTAAAGGTAAGTCGTCAGTCAGAGAAACATTATGTTTCACTGGCCTCATGGCCTCACTATTGTCTTTTAAAGGAGCCCTCGCGCATGCCGATAAAAAACAAATAGTAAAAAATAATCTAAAATTAAAAATTTTAATAAAATTCACAAATTCCATTCCTAAGTTAATTAACTATGATAGGGACTCTTATTAATAGAGTCAAAGGAGGAGATTGAATCTTAATTTATTGTAGCCGCAGCAGATTCTTTGAGTTCTTTTAGATACCGAGGGTCTCGCAAAGCCCTTTCCACTTTTACCACGAATGCAACTAAAATTTGGCGCACCCTTTCTGGAGACACCCCAAGGATTTTACTTATTCTTACGTTTGTATACTCAACTCCATCTTCTTCTGATTTATTTTCTTCCGAATTGTATTCTCCGCTGGAGGGAAGCATGAAGATCTCTAAATATTTGGCACTATTTGAATTTAGCCAAAGCTGGCTATCAAAATAGCCTAAAATAATCTCATTATTATCATCGAGAAAATCACTTAAATATTTTAATTTAAAAGCCAATTTTTGTTTTGAATATTTATTGTCAGGAAACAAGTCCAAGACTTCTTTTATTCTTTTTAATAAATTCTGTTGAGTGAGCAAAGCTAATGGGTCTGAAAATGTAGATTCATTCTCTAGTAGGGATATTCCCGTTTGTGCATCTTCTTCTCCACCTATAGGTAAATTCAAAGAATTCACAAAATACTCTGTGGGTAGGGCGAAAACTTTATTTCTTAATTCTTGTTTGTCTTTTTCTGATAACCTACCCCCTGCTTTTTCAAGCTCCACTAACTTTAAACCCAACTCTATTTCCTTAACCTCACCAAACGAAAGACGCCGCCCAAGACTTTGCTCCCTTTCCAAAGTTATTCTTTTAAGTAAATTGATTCTTTGAGTTCTTGGCTCTGGAATTTTGACAGTCTGGCGCAAAACTTGTAGCTCTCGGTGAATATACTGTTTAATCCACCAACCCGCATAGCTTAAAAAAGCATAAGACTTACCATCTTCTTGCTTTTTATTGGCGTCGTATTTTTCTAAAGACTTTAACAATCCCAATCCGCCCGCTTGAAGCAAATCTTTAAATTCCGATTCACTAGGCTTTCGGGCCTTTACCAACATAACTATAAATTTGTATGTGCCCTTGTAAATCTGATTAAAAACAAGATCTCTTTTTTGCAAAGACCGGGGGGTCTGCGTTTGTTTATATTCTAAATCTAACTCTTGATACTTTATCGCTAATTGAGTGAGATTTTCATTAGCAAGACTACTGTAAGGAATATACAGGGGAATGGAGTTTACGTCTTGGCTTATCAGTGTTGCATCTTCATCCGCAAGCAAATCATCACAAACAAGCACTTCGGCATTTGTACTAATAGAAATAATTATTGCCAAGAAGGTAAATATTACTACATTCATTAATATGAAAAACCTTTCTTAATGCCCGCACATTGCTTCTGGCAATTCAAACACCAATATTCTTAATCTAAAAATGAATTAATTATGCAATTTAGGTGCCGGTAATAGAAAGAGGTTCGCAAGTATTTTTATCTTCTGGTAATTACTTTACCAGTTTTAGATTGGATCACCGGTCCACTAATAAAGTCGTGGCCACATTTTCTTTCGAACCCCCAAAAATCTCTTTTATTTTCAATAATTTTAGATTTTTAAAACAAAGAGTCAGTGCCTTTCTAAATTTAGAGATTTGTGATTTGTAATTCTAAGCTTGAATTAATAGCAATTGCTGGGGTGAACATACATTTTTAAATGAGTCAACACGACACAATAGTCTGGTGAAAGCGAACACTAGTATTCTGTATTTTCAAGAGCTGTAAATAAGGCTCTATAGACCTCTACTGTTTTTTTCGTTTGGGATTTGGTTAGGATCAATAAAATAAGGGGTTTTTTCGAAAACAAGATGTCTTGATAGTGCCTCTATCCATTTCTGAGGTTCGCTGGTCTCTTATAAATTGTAGACCTTTTTGAGTCGCTGTAACAAAAAGTTATTTTTTGAATCTAAAGCCCTTTGGTTTGTTCGAATAAACTCTATTTCATGTTTATCAAAAACTTGACTCAGAGTAGGAAGGTGATGGTTGAAAAACGGCCCTCGTAAGGATTCAGGTAAAAGAGCTCCAGGATAAAGAAAGTAATCTATCTTTATTTCTGACCCCAGTTCATCCGAGTTGAATAACAAGGGAACATTCATCCAAAAAATACGAAAAACAGTGAATATTGACTCCCCTCTTTTTGCTTTTTCATTTAATTGATCTATGGCCCTCAATATTACATTTCTGTTTAGGCCAATAAACTCATTCAGGCGGGCCCCATTTGCCCCTTGCACGAAGGGATTTATATCTGCGTACAACACTCATTGTATTTAAATCAGCGGTAATTTTGATACCTAGAGGGTCAGACGAATCTCTCGTGGCAACTTGCAAAGGGAAAATCCTAAATTCTGAGGTGGAGCCCCAATGCCTGCAAAGGGATATTGATAAGCCAAAGCCTGTGAGTGACTGTTGAGTTGATCTTATTTGCTCCTAGGAGCTCTGCAAAAGTATAGCGACGTGGCTGCTGTGTGAAACCGAATGGTATATTGATACAAACTATCAGAACAAAGAACAAAAAATTATTCTTCTTTAACATGGAGGTTGATTATCATTTTTCTATAGTTGGAGCATTTATTTTTTTAGAGCTTTATAAAATTAACTAAGTAAAAAGTAAAAAGTTATCGAACCCACCCTACTTGGTTCGATAACTTTGAAAGGACAATAGGCTCATCTTGCCAAATACTCAAGGTTTAGTCTAGATGTGGGTGAAGTTTTGCTGCCATATCTCAAGTCCCAATCTCAGCGAAAAACGACTAAGCTTAATTGCCAATGGGCAAGTGGTATCGTGTTTTTTTTAATGGATCAATTGCCTCTTCTTGCGCTGAAAGTGACAAATTTTGTCGTAATTGTTGCATCTTTGTTGCTCAAAACAAAACTATGCAAAGCTCAGTTTGGTCCGTCGATTGCTCCTAGTAGTTACGAATTCAACCTGTGGAGGAAGAATCGTGTTGAACTTTGGACGTAACTATTGCCCACTCTGTAAAATTGAATTTAGTGATGATAGAATCCAATGTAGTCCTATTGTATGTGATCAATGTGGCTGGTCAGAGCCCAAAAATCAAATAATCAAACATCAACGACTTCAAGTTAGCACTAATAAAGTCTTTATAGTCTTTTCTGTATCACAGCTGTTTATTTCCACAGTCAAATGGGGCACCATTCCATAGCTATAATACCTTTAAAATTAGCGAGAGTGGACTGGCAGCATGTGTCACTATCCAACGCAAAGAGAGTACACAAATATTTGTGCGGAAAGAAAAACAAGTTAAATGTAATTCAGTCTTACGAAAAAATTATTAATAAAAATCCTTCGAAGATTATCGCGTATTCATATTAGCTAACACTTTAGAAAAAAAGCAAACAGAGGATCAGAGGCTATGAATTATTACGCTAGATACTTCACCTTGGGTGGCACTGATAACATTATGGCATTTCATTTTGCAAAGTTATTAGAGAAAATCACGACAATGAGGATGCAATTAAATATTATGAATACGTTATAAATTCTAAACAAGATGTTTTTTCAGATCACTGTAAGTAAAAGATTAATATAAACCTTTTAATAAATGGTGAAACAATAAAGGCTAAAATTTTATTAAACTTATTCGTGAAAAGGACAAAATGCCCCCATGTTTATGGAAGATGAATTAAAAATTAATTGCGAGTAACAAATCCTCTAACCCCCCTCTCTCTCTTTTCTTCCGAAAGGTCCTTCCTCTTGAAGGGTCTTCGGAAGTTCTTATCTATAATTTAATTTTATTCGGAAAGCAATTCATTAAGAGCTTCATTTCTCTTTTTTTCATATTGCGCTGAGCTTTTTCTAGAGTTGGACGCTTAACACTTCTAATGTTTGTCAGCATTCATCACGCCCCCCACAGGAGAAACCTCCCGTATTGATTTTTTGACAAATCCAAACTTTCTTCTTGAGGAACCTCTTTTAACAACATTTGGGGCTGTTGAACTGGTTTTGGTTTGTAAAGGTCATTACTCATTTCACTTCATATTTTTTTGTATTGTAAGGGAAAGTATTTGCCATCGATATAAACATAACTATTATTTTGGATAATATAAAGCCCTGTGTTTGGGTTAAAACTAACTTCAATATCTTCTCCCTCTTTTCCTTTCACTGTTTCAATATGCTCGTTCACTTCTTGTTCGTTCACTTCAGTATACTCATTTAGTTTGCTTAACCTCTCGTCTTGCAAGCTTTGGATTTCTGTCGGTTCAGAAATTACGTTATTTATGGAGTACTTTGAACCTGCTCCCGGAAAGGATAGGTTTGAAAAAATAAACAATAGTCCGGTAAGAACAGTTGTGTAATAGAATTTTCTTAATAGTCTCATATTTATTTACTTTTATCCCTTTAAATTGTTCACTACTATTTTCTCAGAACATTGCCTATTCTCTAAGAAAAATATTATGTCGTCCTATTTTGATACGTTTATGCTGAACAACATATGTGCAATCGCTCACCTGTCATACGAAAACAATATTCTAAAAATGAACAGTTACAAAGAGTTAGCTGAAATGATTTAGGCATAGCAATTGCTATTTAATAGATTGCATGAAACTTAAACTCACAACTCTTATTTTATTATCCTCTATATTATCCGCTTGTTCTGATGTGGAGTTTAATAACGTAGCCACTCGCTCACTAAATGATAATAATCATCCTAATATAGATAATCCTATATCAGAGCTTTCTTTGGTTCATCACACGGTTAAATTGAGTAAACAAGAAAATATTGAGTCTATAGATATCCTATTAATCATAGATAATTCTGGATCAATGGAGACCGAGCATAGAAATCTTTCAGATAGATTTTCTACACTTATAGATTCCATTCAAAATTTAGATTGGCGGATATGTATTACAACTACGGATTATCAAAACGATGATGGCCGCTTATATTCATTTTCTGATGGAAAGAAGTGGATAAATGTGGGTGACCCTAGAGCTGAAGAAAAATTCTTGCAAGTGATCAGTGATATTTCAAATCAAACTCAAGCTGGTAGTGGGGACGAACGCGGAATCTATGCTATCAATCGAGCTTTACAAAAAAATGAAGGCTGCTTTAGAAATGGAGCCAATTTATCAACAATAGTACTTTCCGATGAAAATGAGGCCAGCAATTTAGAAGATCTAGTAAATTTAGATTTTCCAGAAGTCGCTTTAAATACATTGGGCCAGCTGTATCCTGAGAAATTAGCAAAATACACTCATCATAGTTTAGTAATAAAGTCCGACGACTATGATTGCTTAGACCAACAAGCTCAACAACTTTTTAATGGAAAAAATGTTAAAGCCTATTTCGGAACTTTTTACGAAGAACTCTCAGAAAAAACCGGTGGACTCGTAGGTTCTGTTTGCTCTCAAGATTATGGATCTCAGTTAAAACTCATCGGAACCATAATCACGGCTAACACCTTGGGGAAAGTTCAATTACAATGCGTACCCATGAACGATGAAGGAAAAATTATTAGCTCGCCAGAACTATTGATCTATGATCCACTGCAAAGACCATTAGTGAATTCCACACAAAAAGAACTTTTAGCGAGTTTTCAAATTAAAGATAAAAACACAAGTTATTTAGAACTAGAAATAGTTTACTTCTGCCCAAAGTAATGGCTACTTAAACCCCCCACTGTTTTCTGGTAAACAGAGAGAGTTCTTGGTGGGAATGTATATAATGTCTTAAATTACATTCCCTTTGATTTTTTTAAAAATAATAGGCTTTAACGCGCTAAAATTTTACTTATTTATATTTTTAACGAATTCTAGAACTTCTTCAGCATGACCTGGCACCTTTACTCCTCGCCATTCTTTGATAAGAAGGCCCTTTTCATCAATAAAGAATGTACTTCGCTCGATACCTCGCACTGTTTTGCCGTACATATTCTTTAGTTTTATAACACCAAAAATATTACAGGCTTTTTCTTCGGTATCGCTTAATAGCTCAACGGAATAATTTTCTTTGTTTTTAAAGTTTTCATGAGATTTTAAAGTATCTCTAGAGATACCCAGCACTTCTACGTTTTTATTTTTAAATTCACCGTGAAGTCGAGTGAAATCTTGCCCCTCAATAGTACAGCCCGGAGTGCAATCTTTAGGGTAGAAAAATAAAACCACAGCCTTCCCTGATGGGATGTGATACGTTTGATCACCGGTTCCAACCAATTCTATCTCGGGTACAGCATGCCCCTCTTTAACTTTAGCCTCCGGGATAACTCCTGTATGTTGTGATTTCTCATTCCATTGAGCTGTCACTATCTCTGTAGTTACACTTGGTTTTGCGACGGTCTTTGATGTCGGCTTGTTCGTCTTAGATTTATTGCTTGCAGTTTTCTTGGGAGCGGTTTTCTTAGTCGTAGCTTTCTTAGTTGCAGTTTTCTTAGTTGCAGTTTTCTTAGTCGTAGCTTTCTTAGCTGTAGCTTTCTTAGTTGTAGCTTTCTTAGTCTTTTGTTTTTTCTTAGTTAATTGTTTTTTAGTTTTGTTTTTCGTTGCCATGTAGAGTTCCTCCTTAATAGAATATTACTGATTTACTTGTTTCTTGTTGAAATATCTATTAAATATTAACAAGTTAACTCGTCACGCAAATATATGGAGATTCATGAAGCTACCCACTCCTTTTACTAAAATGATGAATTGTGATCTGCCCATTATTGGCGCACCTATGTTCCTGGTTTCCAACGAAGATTTAGTTGTAAAGGTCAGTGAAAAAGGGGGTGTTGGCACAGTGCCCTCATTAAACTATAGACCTTCCTCTCAATTTGCTGAAGCTTTGGCGGACATTAAAAGACGTACAAAAAAGCCAATAGGCGTAAACATTATAGTAAATAAATCCAATCCTCGCCAATATGCTGATTTGAAAATCTGCTTAGAGGCAGGAGTGGAGCTATTTATCACTTCGCTGGGCAGTCCTAAGCAAGTCATAGAGGAAGCTCATAAAAATGGTGCGAAAGTTATATGCGATGTCACCAACTTAGATCACGCCCTTAAAGTGCAAGATCAAGGGGCTGATGGTGTTATCGCGGTATCTTCTGGAGCCGGTGGACATGCTGGCCCAGTTTCTCCTTTTGCCTTAATTCCCTGGTTAAAAAAAGAATTGTCCATTCCCATTGTGGCCGCAGGAGCAATTGCCGATGGTTATAGCATGGCCGCAGCCATCGCGCTTGGCGCTAGCGCAGTGAGTGTAGGAACTCGATTTATTGCTAGCAAAGAAGCCCGTGTCGATGAAGCCTACAAAATGGCTATTTTAAAAAGCACTCCCGAAGATATCGTTCTAACCTCTAGAATTTCAGGCACTCCCGCCGCCGTCATTAAAACACCTTATGTTGATAAAATAGGCACTGAACTCCCCTTTTTATTGGCGCAACTAAAAAGAATTCCAGCAGCTAAAAAAACTGTACAAATGATAATTTATGCTCTTGGTACGAAATCATTAGAGAATGCAGCTAAGGGCCCCAGCTGGAAAGAAGTTTGGAGTGCTGGTCAAAGCGTTGGTGCCATTAAAGAAATTTTATCCGCGGATGAAATAATAGAAAAACTCATCAAAGAATATTCAGAGGCTGTAGCCAATTTACCTACAATTGAAAACTAAACCGCTGTTGGAATAAATTCAGAAAAATCTTGTTGGCTCAACCATTGAATAAAAATAGGTGTGCCCAATCCACTCATGCTTTCAAATTCTACTCCACCCCAATATGTTTTTGCATCAAACCACCTTAGCACTGACAGCCCATGAATAACATATGCCTGCCCTTGATCAACAAAGTAAAAACTATATTCTATTCGATCTCCCAACTTTAATTCTTCTAAGAATTTTGTACAAAAACCCCCACTACCAAAACTGATTTTCTTGTGATTCTGTAGGCTTTGCAAACTATTAGATATAAAGCTCAGTTTTTCTACAGGGGTTAAACTTTGAGTGACTTGCCATTGCAAATCTTGAGGAAGCTTACTTTTTCTAACTGCCATCATCATCGTTCTTGCATCCAGATTGTTTTCAAAAATACCCTCTACTCCCTTTGCAAAATAATCTCTAGTGGACTCCATGTCATGAGTACTAATCATAAAGACAACTACATTGTCCCCACCTAAATCTTTAATTTTTCTTCTGTAATTTCCTGAAAATGCATCTAGTAAGGTCTGCTCCACAATTATAAGTTGTGCTGGATTCTTTTTTTGAAACTCTAAGGATTTTTCTATAGAATGACAATGCTTAACTTGAAAGCCAAAAGGCTTCATCTTTGCCGATAAATTATTCTTGCGCACATTATCGGCATCCACAAGAAGTATGAGCATTTGACTCTTCGGCTTCATTTAACTTACTAGCTCCATAAAATCATTGATTTTTTCTATTATTCTTTTCGGGTTATTAAGTGTTTTTTTAAATGCTTTCCAGGCTCTTAGTCTTGATGTTAAATATTTTATTAATTACTAGATAAACTACTAGCCACGAAGTGAGACTCACAACAAGTATGTTTGCATAAGGAACTGCACTTTGGCCCCACCATAAGCTATCAAACACTATTTTGCCAATCACTAAGGTCATAACGTGCGACATCAATAAAGCTAGAACTGAACTTAAAAAAGCAATCCATGTGAATTCGATTATATAGATTTTCTTAAGGCGTTTCTGGGACAAGCCTAACCATTTTAACAATACAATGTCTTTAGATTTTTGTTTAATTTGGCTACGGCTAATTGAAAATATAATTAAAAGTCCACAGGCCATTGCCATAAACGTGATAAATTTTAGAGCTAAAGACATTTTGCGAATTAAACCTGAAATCCTATTGATTATGCGGCCAACATCAATCACAGAAGCATTGGGGGCTTCATCAAAAAGTTGGGACAGGAAAGCTTCGCTTGTTTTTTCATCTAGTTGTGGTGTTGAAGCAATAAATGTTTTTGGTGCTAACTCAAGAACTCCGAGAGGAAACTGTATAAAAAAATTGGGTTCAAAACTTGTCCACCGTATGTTTCTAATGCTTTTTACAAGAGCTTCTACTTCCACTCCTTGAATTTCAAAAGTCAGTTTATCATTTAGATTAATATTTAATCTTTCAGCAAATCTTTTCTCTAAAGAAATCTTTGGCAAACCCTGACCAGAGAAGACCCCTACATAATCCTCTCCGTTCACAATGGACTCTGATGGGGACAATTTTTGTCGGTAAGTTAAGTTCATTCCTCGATTCCTAAATCGCTCTTCCCTCTCCCTTTCGCGAGTTTCAAAAAGAATATCCTCGGATATTTTTTCAAAATTTATATCATTTACTTTAGTCAACTTTGAGCGAATCATTGGGGCAAAACTGTTAAAGTCAAAATTATTTTTTTTCGCAATAGCTTTAAGGGTTTCCGTTTGCTCTTCTTGAATATCAAAAATAAATAAACTCGGTCGCCCTTTAGCGCCATCAAACAAAAGTTCATTGTAAATTCTCCCCTCAATAAAAACTAAAAAATTTACAAGAAAAACCGACGAGCTTATAGATACAAACACCAGCAATGCTGGCAGTGGCCGCCTCAACCAAGATTTAAAATGCCAAGCCCATGGCTTCGGGACAATAAATGTTGTAAGGACTTTAACTAATAACCACCAAATTACAGCCGTAAAAAATAAGATTATTATTAAACTCAACCAGAACACACCCCCCGTCACCCATGACTTTGCAATCCACACAGATAATAAGCCAAAAATCAAGGCTAAGGGCGAATACATAAATATTTTCTTTATTGAGAATTCATTTTCATTTTTTACCTGATCAGAAAAAAGAGCCTTTACACTCACCTGAGTATGAAAACTTATTATCGGCCAACTTAAAAAAAATGCTAGTACCAACAAAATAACCAATGAAACCCAAAGACTATTTAAGGAGAGATCCAAACTTAAATCAAAAAAAGAAAGCTCATGTAAATAGTAATTCATAATCGGAAGTAGGGCTGTCACAATCAATATAGAAATCATAAAGGCTAAAGTTGATAATGTTAAAAATTGTAAGAAAAAGATCCATTTTATATTTGAAGACTTTAATCCCACCGATTTCAATACAGCAATGGATTTTAACTGGTTATACACAAAGGTATGGAAAGAAAAGTACACACCAATAATAGATAAAAATAAAACCACCAATCCAGACAAACCTAAAAAGTCAGTAAAATACAACACTAAGCGGGAGGCCTGTTCTCCAGAACTAATATGACTCTCTACTTTTAAAGAAGGGCTCTTTAATGAGCGATCTATTTTCTTTTCTAAAGCCACAGGATCTTCTGTTGATGGGATTTTATACAAATAGCTTTGCCAAAGCGTACTGCCTTTTTTTATCAAGCCTGTTTTTTCTAAGCTTTCAAAAGATAAATAAATGAGTGGGGCCATCGCCGACCACCCCGAAGCTTGTCCTGAGGCCTCTAGCATCACATCATCAATGATAAACTCGCCATTGCCTAAGCTAATGCTATCGCCAATTTTTAAATTCAACTGCTTTAAGACTTCTGGGTACACCCAAACTCGGGAGTCTCCAATTATAGATTTTTTTTGCCCACCAAAAACTAGGCCCTTTTTTTCTAATTTAAATTCGCCATAAAATGGAAACTGTTCGTCGACAGCCGTTAGTAAAATAAGACGACTCCGACCTTTGCCCTTAACCATTGTGTAAAGCTCATTCATTTTACTTCGAGATCTTTCTTGTGGCAGGAGCTTTTCTACTCGCAATAGTTTTTTTGTGTTTATTTTTTGCCGAGAATAAATCCTTAGGTCAGCACCCATGTATTTTTTAGAACTCTGATGAACAGAACTCAACACAGAGTCTTTAACAGATATCAATAGTAAAAAACAAGACATGCCAATCAGTAAATTACTTAATAGCATAAGGCTGAATTTTAGATTTCTGGAAATTTGCAAGTAAGCTAATTTAAAAATCACTATATTTCCTTAAGTTGGCCATGGGTTAGCCATAAGGTTTTTTGGCACTTTTTTGCCAAGTTTCTGTTATGGGTTACCAAAACCAAAGTAGAATTAGATTTTTCAACTAAATTAAAAAGTAGATCCATCACTTGCTGCCCTGTCTCTTCATCTAGATTTCCGCTGGGCTCATCAGCAAGAATAAGTGATGGCCTATGTATCAAAGCTCTTGCCAAAGACACTCTTTGCGCCTCACCGCCACTCAGTTGATGAAAGAAATGCCCCCCTCGATGATCTAACTTTACTAACCTCAGTAGCTCTTCACCCCTTGCCAAATCATTTTTAAGTCCATTAATTTCAAGTGGTAACATTATATTTTCTAAGGCAGTTAAATAGGGTACCAAATAATAACTTTGAAATACGATACCTATGTTTTTTCCTCTAAAAACTGTAATCTCATCTTCGTCCATTTGCCAATAGTCTTTTCCTAATACTCTCAACTCCCCAGAGGATGGAGATTCCAGTCCTGCAATTAAACTTAATAAAGTAGATTTACCACTTCCCGACTCGCCAACTATAGCTATAGATTGTGACTCCTGAATCTGTAAATTCAATTGATCTAATACTGCAATAGATTGCGATCCTTGAGAGAAAACTTTAGTAACTCCTTGGAAATCAATAATCATAAATGTTCCTTTAAAACTTTAAAAATATTTTCAGCGATCACCTTGTGCCCCTTGGCATTGGGATGAATCCCATCTTCCTGATTCATCCCTCTTTCTCCGGCCACAGACTCCAATAAAAAAGGAATTAACTCTACAGAATAATTCTTTTTAAGATCCGTCCAAATATTGTCGAATTCTTTTGAGTAGTCTTTGCCATAATTGGGTGGCACTTTCATCCCTGCGAGTACCACTTTCACTTTTTGTTCTTTTAAGTAACTCAACATTTTAACAAGATTATTTTTAGTTGCTTCAATCGGCAGTCCACGCAAACCATCATTGGCTCCCAAAGCTAGCACTATCAAAAAAGGCTTAGCTTTAGTTATCCACTGCAATCTTTTAAATCCACTTGCCGTGGTGGATCCACTGATTCCCGCGCTCACCACCTGGTACTTTGTGCCGTATACTTTTTCTAGCAACTTATTGAGTTGCTGAGGAAAAGCTTCTTCCTTGGATACGCCGTAACCTTCCGTTAAAGAATCCCCTAAAATAAAGATTTTTTTTGCTTCCGGCTCGCTCGCCATAACCTGGACAGAGAGCAGAATCAATAGAACTAAAAGTCGGAACATGTTAAAATTATAGGCAATAAAGATTAGAATTACAGTGTTTTTGCTATTATCAGTTATACTAATGCCGCCAGGCAACACACAACTGGGCTATATACCAAATGAGGTATTTCTTACACCATCCCTGGCTCAAGTGGTAGCAAATTGCACCTTTTTTAGATCTGAGCGTGTCTTATTTTTGAATTGAACCTCTGTATTTTTGGCCTATAATTTGTAATAATCAAGTACGTCCGGTGCCTGCTTATAGGTATCTTAAGGAGGGCAGATGAAAAATTTATCTCTTATAATGGCTTTAGCCTTAATTCTCCCTTTTGGTGCAAATGCTAAAATGAGCTCTTCGTCCGTACAGCTTCAAACTGTCCAAGAAGAGCTAAATAATATAAACGAACTTCTCGGTGGCGACATCGTGATCTTAAAAATTGATCAACACACCCGCCTTGAAGATGTGATGGAAGAGCTTAAAGATGTTGAAAAAGCTCTTGTTGAAGGCCGTGATGCCGTGGAAGAGGATTATATCCATCTCGCCTGTAAACATCCTGTTTGCTAAGTTAAGTTAATAAAATTATTTTCTAATCATCCAACAACTGGTACCACTTGGAAGAGTTGTACCAGTTTCTACAGGGATATACATTTCTTCGGTAATAAACTGAAAATCATTGCCAAATATTGATTTCAAAAGATTTTCTAAACCCAAAGCCGACAGGCCCGGAGTGTGGGCCGACAAATGAAAAAAGCTAAAGTCTTCACTCAATAATAATTTTAATTTTTCAATTAAATCCGGAAGATCTTCCTCGATTTTCCACAATTGATTTTTTGTTCCTCGGCCATAGCTGGGCGGATCCAAAATAATTCCTTGGTATTTATTCTCCCGACGAATTTCACGTTTTATAAAGGCAGATACATCATCCAACATCCAGCGGATAGGGGCTTCTTCCAAACCATTGAGCTGAGCATTTTCTTTAGCCCAATCGATACTTGTTTTAGAAGCATCTACGTGTACAACTTCCGCTCCACCCAATGCCGCCGCTATTGTGGAACCACCCGTGTAAGCAAAAAGATTTAAAACTTTCATGGGTTGGCCATGTTCCTGGCAACTTTTAATGATTTTTTTCCAATAAGGAATTTGTTCTGCAAAAAGACCCATGTGTCCAAATGGTGTGGCTTTAATAAATAGTTTTATAGGCCCACATTGCAATGAGATCTTTTCAAATTTTTGTGAGCTAATGTTTTTCCATTGACCCTTGCCGCTATCGCTTCTTTCAAATTCCCAGTCCATAGACTTCCACTTTTCTGGGTTTTGTTTTCTCCAAAAGGCACTTGCCGCAGGCCTCACTATCTTTAAAGACCCAACTTGCTCCAGTTTTTTAAACTCGCCACAATCAATCAATTTATAATTTTCCGTATTCTTAATATTCATGGTGGGTAATTAACGTTTTTTCTTCTAAAAACGCAAGGAAAAGCCCAAAACAAATGTTTGTTTGAAAACTGTATAATTTTGAGTCACTCAGCCTAACTACCTTGGCCCTTGGTCTGGTCTATTGCGCTTTTGCTATAAAATTGGGAGAATAATAGATAGAGGATCAAGGAGGTATGACTTCAATAAGGATCTAGCTCACGCCCTCATTTTGAATGCCAGTTATGAGCCTATAAAGATAATTCACTGGCAAAAGGCCATCCTGTTATGGCTACAGGAGAGAGTCGAAGTCTTGGATTTTCACTCAACCCAAGTACGATCCATTTCTCAAGAATTTCCATTGCCAGCAGTTATTAAACTCAAGAAATATATTAATCTACATGGCAATAAAGGCGTGCGACTTACAAGGCAAAATATCTTCCTTCGCGATGGGTACCAGTGCCAATACTGCCAGTCCTATTTTCATAAAAAAAATCTAACTGTCGATCATGTTCACCCCATTTCCAAGGGCGGAAAACACTGTTGGAACAATGTCGTTACAGCTTGCAATAAGTGCAATAACAGAAAAGGAAGCAAGACATTACAAGAATTTGGAAAAACACCTTTAAATCTACCTGAAGAGCCTCATTGGCTTCCACAATCCGATTTAAAATACAAATCCAAAAAAATCCCAGAATCATGGAGACAGTATTTAGATTTTACTGAACTGGGTTGGTAGTTTTGCTGACAAACATGTATTTTTAACAAACACAAATTAACATTCAATTCTTCAAGTTCAAATCATTGAATATTTAACTCATTGAGTATTGGCTTTGTTTTTGCTATAAAATTTGTATGAATAAAATTATAACTCTCTTTCTTTTTTTCCTATGCTCAAATACTTTCAACTCTTTTGCCTCTATATGCAACGAACCCGCTTGTATGATTGCAGACTCTCAACTTAAGGAATTAGATCCATTAAAAGATCTCCCCGCCCCACAAATCTCTTCTATGTTATTGGTGGATGACATTTTGCCAGATCAACAAATTCTCTTAGAACTTCAATCGGAACTGGAATTAAATCAACAAAGTTATGATAAGATCAGCGCTTTAAGCTTTCCATCTACAGAAGCTGTGTCGAGCCAATTCCTTATGGAAAAGTTTTATCACCAAGGTTTAATAAACTTTAATTGGTCCAAATTAAAATTACCAGATAGCATCCATGTAACTGCTAAACCAAAAAAGTAATTTCTGTAATGATAATGCACTATCTAAAAAGTTTCGATGAATGTGAGCAAATCACAATAGTTGGACCTCTCCTTTCTGAAGAATTAATTCAAGAAGACCCTATAATTTTTGTGGATGGAGCTGTGATTTTTAAAACTCAACCACAAATAGGCTACTCTATCGGCGATGGCGATTCTTCCTTTTTGCAGTTGGATCAAAGCATTGATCCACAAAAAGATTTATCAGACTTAGCCTATGTTTTAAGACAACTCTCCTCTCATTTTAAAAGTATAGATTTGAAGGGTTTTTTAGGTGGTCGCAAAGACCACGAGCTTATGAATTTTGCTGAAGTCCATCAGTTTTTAAAAACCAGAACGAATACCACTGTAGCTCTCGATAGTTCCATTATAGTTAAAAGTGCCGGAAAATGGACTATCAAATTTAAGGGGACTTTCAGTTTATTTTGTTTTGGTGAAACGATAGTTACCCTTCAAGGAGATTGTGACTACACCTTAATTGAAAAACCATTAAAGTCTGTTTCTAGTCATGGTTTAAGTAATTACTCTAAAGGCCTAATTGAATTGGAAAACAACAATCCCGTGTTTATTTTTCTTAACCCCTAGTATTTTAGGTCTGTATAAGCGCTCATCCTCAAGCCTGGTGCCTTAAAAAAGTTATCAACGACCTCTACCGCCTGTTCATAAGTGTTTGCACTGTTAATTTTAGCGTACAACTCGTGACCAAAATTAAGCCAAGGATGACCGACTTTGATAAAGAACCGAATTCGTTTTACACCAAAATCTTCAGGAAAGTATTCGATACAATTATTAATAAATTTCAACAAAGACCTTCCATAGGCATAGGCCTCTTCATCACAATGGCTGGGGAAATTGAATTCACTAGGAAGTGATTCGCCAATGGATAGTTTCTTTGCAATTAAACCCAACAACCATGGACGGGCGGTGAGGGCGCGACCAATCATCACGCCATCACACTGAGTTTGATCAAACATATGAAAAACATCCGATAGAGTTTGAATATCACCATTGCCAATGACTGGTATATCCAATATTTTTTTTACTAATGAGATTTGATTCCAGTCGGCCTGTCCTCGTCTTTTCTGGGAAGCCAATCTGGGATGCAAACATATCCAAGAGGCCCCCACTTCTTGTAGATTTAAAACAAATTGAGTTAAAAATTTATTATCGTTCTGCAATCCCGCACGTATCTTCACCGAAACTGGAACATTAGCACTTTCTACGGCATAGGATGTAACCTGTTTGGCGTATTCAAGGTCTCCCATAAGAGCCACGCCGTAATTGTGTTTTAAGGCTTTTTTAACTGGACAGCCCATATTTATATCAACACCACTCACTCCCCAGTCTTCCAGCATTTTTATAGATTTAAAGATATTTTCTTTTTCGTTGCCAAGAATTTGTGGGATTAAATCTATTTCTTCCTCGGACCGAATGGTTTGTAAGGTTTGGCCTAGCTTTTCCTGTGGCAACCTCCGACTATTTAACATTTCCGTTGGCCAGAGTGTGTTAACCTTTTCTGGCAGATAACTTCTAACCAGTTTTCGAAAGGCCACATGAGACAAACCCACCATTGGAGCCATAAAAACAGGCAAATTGACCTGGACCTTGGGCGATCTGAATGCTTTTTGCACAATAAAATGGCTCCTAAAAATTATAAAATAATATTTTTATCTAGGTGCCACTATATTTCCACCTTTGTCCAGGTAAATAATACGTAAAAATACCGATAAATTTAGTATGAAAGCAGCTCAAATCAAACACTTAAAGATTCATAACTTATTTAGGTTACTGAATTTTTTAGGCGTATTCTTTTATCCCCTTATGGGTTGGATGCGTTTAAATTCACACCCTGGTGAGCTGGTGGATATTAATGGCCGCTTAATTGTAAGTTCAATTATGGCTGTTGTTCTTTATTCCAGTTTTTTTAATCGATTTAAAAATTACTATCATGATTTACTTCAGATTGCGGCCTGGGTTTTTATTGGACACCTGTATTATGTGTCTTACTTAAATGATTTGTCGCCTTATTACACCTACAGTACTTATTATATAATTTTTGCTGTCTCACTTATTATTCAAACCAGAGCCTCTCTCTTTGCCTTTTTTGCTTACACCTTTGCTGCTGCCACCTTTGCTGCCCTGGGCTCTGGTGTTCAAGTCGATTACCAATATATTTTACTCAATCATGTAAATTCTTTGGGCTTGGTATTTATAATATCTTACATTGCTTTTAGTTATCGCGAAAAGTTTATTCATGAGGCTTACGTATCTCATAGAGTACAGGAAATAGTGAATCATCTTTTAGAGTTACTTTTGACAGATATAACTTTCGAAAGAACACTTAAAAAATCCATTTCCACTTTGCAGGAAGCCCCTTGGTTTGAAAGAACTTCCCCCATTGCAATATATCTTGTGAGCGACGAGCGGATGAGGTTTAAAGCCGACAATGGTATGTTTAACCGAGTCCCCTTTAATAAAGTAAATAAAGATAAGTATGACATCACTCTTATAAAAAGCCCCAAAGGCACCCTGGGCGCTCTGGTTACCTTTAAAGAAGAAAACTTTTATAATATAAACGACAAGGATCGATTAAATCACCTGCGTTCCATTGCCGACTCTTTGGGAATACTCATACGAAGACAACAAAAAGAAAAGATAATAAAAAGGCAGCAAATGCAGCTCACACAATCTGCAAAACTTGTTGCCTTAGGCGAAATGGCTGGCGGTGTGGCTCACGAAATCAACACACCTCTTACTGTGATTAGCAATCATATTTTCAATCTTAAAACCATGCAAGAAATGGGCGTTATGGACATCAATATATTAAATTCAAGTTTAGAAAAGATTGACAGTACCGTACAAAGAATAGCGAGCATTGTTCGTGGCCTTCAAAATATGAGCCGAGACGGTAGCCTAGATAAAATGAAACCGACTTCTATTCAAGAAATAGTCTACGAGGCTTTTTCCATGTGCGAAGAACGTTTTAAAAGTCGCGGTGTGGAATTTATAAAGCCTCAGATTCCAAAAAACTTAGTAGTTATGTGTAGAAAAGTAGAAATTGCACAAGTTTTAGTGAATCTATTAAATAACGCTTCGGATGCCATAGAGAATTCTACTGTAAAACAGATCGCAATAAAGGTTAAAGATTTGGAAGACAATATTGAGATCTCTGTAATAGATAGTGGACCAGGGGTTCCCGAAAGCATTCAAGACAAATTGTTTCACCCCTTCTTTACCACAAAGGCCGTAGGTAAGGGCACAGGCCTGGGACTTAGCATTTCCCATGGGATTATTAATCATCATTTAGGTGAGCTGTTTTATTCTGATAAAAGTGGCCGCTCAGAGTTTGTTATTAGTCTTCCCAAACCAAAAAACATTACACTGGCAAGCTAGTACTGCGACCACTTAAAATAAGAAATCTAAGGAATTTAGAGTCTTAAACTTAACTTCTCCACTTGTTTTAGCTCCATCTTTGTTTGTTACAGTCACTGTTACTTTATACATTTTGTTGTCTGTAAGGCCAGTGAGTGTATGCAAATGACTCTTTTTAAATGTATTGTCTGTGATTACTATTTCATGTCCATCGATCAGTCTATTAATAGTTATTACAGAAGTGACTTCTTGATCTGTTTGCCAAGAGATTTTAGCTTGGGTAAAAGATATACCAAAGGCTCTTAGTTCCGTTATCTTGGCTGGAATTGTAACTGGGAAGCAATAGCTGACTAAGACTTCTGACTTCTCACCACCAGCATCCGCTTCGTTGATTTGCACTTGATTTAAGGCATCGGCGTAAATGAAGTTGGTTTTTTTAGAATCCACTTTGACTTCAATGCTGTCATTGCTAAAGCCATTTTTACTTAAATTAAATTCAGTCATTAAGTTTAATTTTTTATAAGTTAAATAACCAATCTCTCTCATGCTCACATCGTATTGACCTGCGGCCAAATCGATAACAAGTCCATTGGCTAAGTTAATGGTCTCTAGATATCCATAGCCAATTTCGTTTTCACCTGTTTTAGGAAAGGCATTTTCTCCTGTGTAAATGATTCCCGAAATTAGAACGGGCTTGTCGCCCTTGATGTCACGCACTCTACTAACAATTGCTTCTGGAGTGACTCCAGCACAATATTTTGCAAAAGCTGGGTACTCTAATCTATCTGGATCGTAAACCGGCGTAACCCCTGTAGGATAGCTATCTAATGCACAGATGTCGTTTTCGTCAGCAACAAAAACTACAGATAAGGCTGCGTCCTCTCTATAAAAACCTGCCGCTCTATTGTCTTCATATTTGCCTGTAATGGATTTTAAAAATGCATACATACCCACCTCACCACCATCACTGCTAAATTCAGATCTGGGTCTGTTCATGCGGTTGTACAAGTGAGCTCTAATTTCTTCTATTGTAAGCTCCGAAGTCTTTAAAATAGCGGGGTTACCTGTAAGCATACCTGAATTATTGCTAGCTTCTCCGTGTGCATACATAATGCCCACTTGCAAATCAACATCAGCAGGAAGCTCCCTTACGAAAGCATCAATACCATTAGCAATTCCTGTTCTTTCTTCGTTAATAGAACCCGAGGTGTCCACAACAAAAACTAAATCTAGCTTTTTCACAACTTCCGCTGAGGGCTGTACAAATCTTTCGGTTTCACAATTTTCTTTTTCCACACTTGTGTCTTCTGGTTCTTCTACTATTGGAGGTGTAAAAGCATCTTCTACATTCTTTTTATCTTCTTTAGTGAGTTCGCAGGCAGAAAGGAGCCCCAATAGGAGTGATAATATTATGAGTTTAAACTGCTTGTTGTCTTTAAAAATGTTATGCATAAAGCATCCTTTAACTAAAGCTAAAATTTAGCTTGCTAAAAAATTGTTTCGCTCTTGCATACATTCTTTAAGAGTGATTTTCTTTGTCTATATATAGCTTAACTTAGGTCTAGGTGGCTGCCTAATTTTTTTTCATACTCATTTCAATTTAGTACAAGCTTAGCTTAAGTAATTATAATCGCGAGACTATTGCTAAAAATAATAGGACTAAAATTTAAATTTTTTGTATATTTATTTTACAAATAAAAAAAGCCTCACTTACTGTGTATGCCTTCAAATTTAGAAATAATTCAAATAGACAAAATGAGATTCTATGGTTTTAATTAAAATGAAATGTAAATTAGAAGGTTTTAAAGCCTAAATTATCTGTTTCAGTTACTTCGAAATAGATAAATGAGTTCTATGCAGGACTAAGACACCAGTATTTATAGGGTTTTCATGGGATTTATAATAAAAAGTAGATTTTCCTAGTATTCCTCATTTGTGTTGAGAGAAAAACTAATTTCAAGATAAAAATTTAACTCAATTTGTATTTAATTTTTTTAAATAATTTCCTATTCAGGACACTGATTGGAGCTGGGGTCAATTTGTGTTTTATCCGCTGGCCCTGTAATTTGAATATCCGCGCAAGAGAAATACTTAGCATCTACTGTGCCCGTAACGGTTTGAATGATTTGTAGACTACAAGCTTCGCAAGTGACATCTGGCAATTGAATATTTGCCTTATGAATAATAAAAGTTTTGTTTAAGTCCTCAGCACTAACTATGTTATCTATTTTTTTAAGCAACACCCAGTTAGCATCATTAGCTGGAGAAAAATAAATTTCAAAATAACCATTTTGTGGAATAAATTCTTCCCACTCCAATTGAATATCTTTTCCGGAATTCATCAACGTTGGGGTTACAGGAGTACCCACTCCACAAGGTGCGCCATTTTCAAGTGTGATATTTCTGTGCCTGGGCGGAGTGTTCCCGGTGGAGCTCCATAGAACGTTGGCTCTTATGCTTTCAGCTATAAACAATAGAGCAACAGCTAGCATTAGCTTTTTCACAAGCGCACTCCTTGTCTGCATGTTTTTCTGGCCAAACTAAATGCAGATTCAAGACTGTCGGCCACTTCAATAATTAATGGCTGTCCACCCTGAACGATGCCCGTTTGCATACATCTATATTCTTGGCGATTAAAGTTACCACCCTCTACAAAATCATCATCTATAATTTTGGGATTATTTAATAAAGAAGAAGTATCGTGAGTGTCCACATCGACATCAAAGCATACTTGACTGCCATCCAACTCCATACATTGAACATCTTTAAAAGAAGCACTGCTCACATAAGGTTTATAAACCTTTAAGGCGCAATTATAGTGATTTAAGTTACTGCACTCGGAATCTGACCAACCACCTACTGCTAGTATTTTATTTTTTATTTTTGCATGGCATTGACTAGAGAACTCTTTAACTTGAGCCGTCTCAAAAGACTGACAGTTTTGAAATAAAACCATCATACTAAATGATAATAAACTTAAATAAAGAACTCGTCCCATAAAAAATATATCGGCCAGACCTAGATGAAAGTTGAGATAATTTTGTGATTTTTTGAGATTTTTTTATAATTTTGTTCGTTTTTGATACGAAATACTAAAACGTATCAAAACAACACATTACCAAATCGCAAACCCACTGAATTCCCTTCCCTATTTTAAAGTTACTGAAATAGAAAATTTAGGATTTAAAACCCTCTAATTTGTATTTCATATGAATTTGAAGCTTAGATGAACCTCACATTATCTATTTGAGTTGTTTCTAAATTTGAACTCATACATCAGCAAGAATATTAGACGCGAATTATTTTAAGGAGTCTGACACTAAAAGCCTGAAAAACTTTAAATTTTTTATTTTTTTAACTTATCCCCCATAAGCTTATATAACATCTTCATGAGCTTACTTAAAAAAGGACTTTCGTCCATTTTGAGGCAATTTCTTTGTTTTCGTTGATGCGCTTCGCAGCAAAAAAATCCTGCTTTGCTATTGCTTGTCCAATTTAGTTAAATATAAATCATATTAATTAATATGTTTGTAATAATAAATAAGGAGTGAAGAATTGAGTGCAGATTTTATTCAACCCTTTATAGATGGAACGATTGAAACTATAAAAAAACAAGTGGGAATACATGTGAGCGCTGGCAATCCCATTGTGAATATAGCTCATAATATTTCTGATAGTATCGATATCGGAAGCTTTATTCATCTTGATTCTCTAAGCTTTAAAGGGAAAATTTCTTTGTTTTTCCACGGCGAAACCTACCTTAATATTTACAATAAAATGTTAAATACCCATCTCAATGAAATCAACGAAGACATCCACGATGGTGCCTGTGAATTATTAAGTATTATTTATGGCTTTGCCAAAACGGAATTAAATTACTTGGGACACAAACTAGATTTGGCAATACCCAATATAATACATGGTAAAGAAATCAAGGTCCCCAGCTGTAAAGATAGCCAGTGTTTACTTTTGCCCTTCAACAGTGAGGCTGGCGACTTTTATCTTGAACTTAGCTACGCTAAAGAAAAGAAGTACAGATTCTAGCTTGGGACATTTCTTTATTCAAAACGGATCTTGGGGAATTGCCCGATGGTCTTCAAGAATTTTTAAAAGCAGCAATAAAAGACTTTTTGGATATTTGACTTTTTGGAAGCTGGCGATTTAGTATTATTTATGCGACCGATTTCCATTGAATCCATTCCTATTAACCGTGAACTCTACAACTTTCCAAAAGTAATTATATTTGAAATCCTTGCCGGTTGTAATTTGAAATGCATTATGTGCCCTCAGCCTAAATTAACTCGCAAAAAAGGCCTTATGGATTTTAAGCTTTTCCAAAAATTGGTAGACGAAATCGCTGAGATAAATCCTGATACCGAGATTTGGTCCCCGATAATGGGTGAGCTTTTTCTGCAGCCACTCAAAATATTTGAGTATTTAAAATACATGAAAACCAAAGGCTTAAAAAAGAAAAACATAAACACTAATCTCAATTTATTTAAACCAGAATACATAGACAACCTAGCTGAATGTGATTTAAATAAACTTACTGTCGGACTGGATGCTGCAACAGAGGCCACTTACGACAAAGTGCGAGTGGGGGGCGATTTTAAAGTTGTGGAAAAAAACATTGATGCTTTGTTAAAAGCAAAGGCCAGTGGTCAGTTACCCAGTTTAGAAATTACCTTACAATTTATTGTCCAAGACGAAAACATTCATGAAGAAGAACTCTTTAAACAAAAGTGGACAGGTTCGGGTGCTACCATAAAAATAAGACACAAATTAGGTTGGGGAACGGGAGTCGCGGCGGACAATCTTTCCATTCCTGATTCCGAAAGAAACATACCCTGTCCCTGGCTTATGCGAACCCTTTCCATTCATTGGACAGGAAAAGCAGCTCAGTGCGATTCCATGTGGGATGGACAAGAATACATGGGTGATTTAAATCAGCAAACCATCAGCGAAGTGTGGTTGAGTGAACTTCAAGAACGCAGAAAAAGGCACTTGAAAAATGATTTTAACTTCTATCCCTGCCACACTTGCAAAGACTGGCAATGCGGCCTCTCTGAAATTTACAATTAATTAAGTTGTAGGTTTCTACTGGTAAAAAGTAGATGTTTTGTCTTAAGTACAACCACTTAAGTGGCTAGTTTTACTTGAAAAATATTGCCTCAATATGGTGCAGTCTAAATACATAATATTACTTGTTATTATACAGTATGTATAGTATATTATAATTAAAATGAAAGACACTATTTTGGCTATTTTTAAAGAATTAAATGATCGAATGATCCTAGAGAATAACGAGCGTGAAAAAGAGGGCGTAGTTAAACTTCGACCCGTTGAAGTTCGAATTCTTGGGCAAGTCACACTTTTAGCGAATGAAATGGCAACACAGATTCTTCCTCTTTAAATGACTAACGATCTTGATGTCATTATTGAGAAAACTCAAAGCTTTATCATGGATGCTTAAAGTAAAAAAATCTTGCCCAAGTATAACCTCCGCCTGGACAGTGATAGTCATTATATTTGGATACCCCCAGGAAGCACGTTTGAACTTTTTTGGAAATTTAAATATGTGAAAATAAAACTGCTCGATCCGGAGTCTGCACTCGTTAGCAAAGCTGTTAAAGCAAAAGATAAAAACAAGGTTTTAATACTCGATGCAATTGCTAGTGAATGCTTTCCCAATCTGGCTCGAAGAATTCAGGACAATGGCGGAGATTTGAAATACTTTATTGGAGAATAAAAAATGGAAATAAATGAGTTTTTACAAAAGATCAAAAATAAGGCCGCACAGAACAAACTCAATCGGACGGATATACGTTTTACGAAAACAATTGCTCTGCTTAAGGCAAAAGGACTCCTGCGGACTAATCAACCCATAACTGCTCGCACGGGAGCCAGAGTGGAACTAAGGGATGCTATTTGGGCTGGCCGCAATGTCGAACCACGTATCTTAGAAGTCTTACCTGCGGCATTGTTGCACTATCGAGCTAATTTTATTGGTCTAGAAAACATACCCCCAAAACTGGAGGAAGTTTTAAAGGCGATTAGAAATAATGCCGAGTTGGGACCAAACTTTGAAGGCATTGAATATGCCAAGATGAAATCTTGGGCGAATGCTCCGCTAAGAGACAAGCGAACCAAACCCGTAAATGAAAAAAAGCAAAAAAAAACTTTTGGTTTTCAACTGAAGACAATAAATAAACTGCAAGAACTTGTAGCCTCCGGCAGGTTTAAAGATCAGACCAGTGCCATCGAAGCGGCTATTGAAAAGCTATAGTAAAACAAAAAGCAAAAGGGCTCATTGATTGAGCCCTTTAATTAACTTGAATTTTGTATTTTAATTACTTAGTTTTTGTCAGGTTTGATTGTCATAACCATGCCATGTAAATGAGCTTCAAGACCATTAACATCTTGACCGAAGAAACCTAACTCAAAACCTAGGCCGCTTTTACTCAAGCGAACAGCCGCATCAAAATCATAACCACGATTAATTAGAGACAAACCTGCTGTCGCGCCTACAGAGTATTTGCCATACAAAGACTCAGGTCCATTAGTTAAGCCAATACCGATGGATTTTACAGCTACAGATTTCACTTTAGAAAAGCCAAGGCCCACACCTGCACCCATAAGTTTTAATTTTACAGCTTGTGTAACAACATCGCCAACACTGTAACAAGTCACTTCGCCTTTACCTTCTAATTTTTGAGCTCCAACACAAGCCCAATTCTAACGCCTGACATTTCCACCTGAATGTCACAACCCATAAAACTTTTTAGATCTGTTTCCTGGCTTGTGCTGTGTTAATTGCTGCTGTGAAACGATGGCCACGAGTAAGTGTTAATAATTTATTCATTGTAATCCCCTTGTTTGTGTTATTTAGTTTTTTGTTTTTACTTTGTTCCTTGGCCAAAAAGAAATTCTATACTGGAGTCCAAACTCCTGCTGGGGTCCTTTGTCGTTGATATCTCCGTGAAGTTTTTGTCAAAAAGTTCATCAGAAATTCCGACCCTGCTTTAAGAAATAATAATCAACAAAACAGCTTTGGAGCAGCACATTGACATACCCTATGGGAGTATTTAGGATTTATATTATGAGAGTAAAAAATAAAATATATAAATAAGACTATATAAAAAGCTTTGATTAGCTTATTTACTATTTTGTTTTTTTTTAGCTAGCAGCCTGACCTATGCCGAGGATCTTTTGGTTTCAGGCAATGTGAATACAAAAAAACCACTGTAAGAAAAAAGCCTATGATTGCTGTCCAAAACCAAAATGGCAACCCATTGAGAATCAAAACAGGATCAAAATTGTGGAAAGTTATTGCATGTTTATACGCCTTTGAGGTTATTTTAAAGGACCGCACCAGAATCAATAGAAAACATAATTACTGCAATACCCCTTTAGATTTAGGAAGAATCTTTTTCATTTATTAGATTTACAAAAACAATCCTTTTGCCTCCCATACCCAATTATTGGGACCGGAGATTCGGCAAAAATCCTGATTTATATCTATTTAAATCAACTGCCTATTGCATTTAATGCCTAAACTTATTTAATTTATTAAATACTTTATTTTATATCACCTACAGTCAGATTTAGGAGGATGTTTTCCCATGAAACACTATTAATGTTTTGCTTTGGCAAACACTAATTATATGCCCAGCTTCGCCGACAAGGCAAAATCTTTGAAAGAAGTTTTAGATATTGTATATAAAAAAATCCACGCTTTATCGGAAAGTCAGCAGAACTTGAATGTGGAAGAGTTCTTCAATCACTTCAGGCCACTCTTGATGACCCTAACATTGGTTTCTCTAATTTAGACAGAAATATGCAAACTCAACACGCGACCATCAGTCAAAATTACCTCTCTGTTAAATATTTCCTTGCAAGCAAAATGCAAAGTCGACGAAGGGATATGTTTAAATTCCTGAAGCTAGAAATTCAAAGGTTAAAAAATCTAAGGGAAACAAACTATCTCTTTGTACTACAACATTTATTCTACCTAAAAAATAATTCAACTTACTTCAGGAGCTAACATGGAGGCCGTTAAAGAACTCTTGTTTGCGTATAAGGAAAAAAAATATGTAGCTGGTAAGTCTCCGCAAGGCGACTCCATGAAAGCTCATTTTGAATTAACACAACTGGAATTAGAGGTTCTTACACTCCATCAACAAGAAGAAGCCCTTCAAGAAAATCTTAAAGCCCTAGTTAACGATATGGAATTTGAAAACTTAGAGTTATCTCATCTTCTGCTTAGTACTCCAAAGTTTAATAATAATCACATTACCGATTCTTTACCGCAGCTACAGGCCTTTTTACAAAATCAATCTCCAAACATTAAATTTCAAGCTCAAGCTCTCAAAGAAGCCGAGTACAAAAGTTCACTTGCAAAGTGGGCCTATGCCCCCGATTTCCAACTTCAGTATCAACAAAGTATTTCTGGCGAACCCAGTGATTCAAATATATATTCTATAGCCATGAGTATACCTCTGTGGTTTTGGAAAGAAAAAGCCGAAGCTTCTGCCGCCAACTCCAAAATGTTGGCTCAAGAATATCGTCTTAAAGACACCCTTCAAAAGTCTATTGCTAAAGTGAAAGAATTAAAAGGGAAGGTAGAGACTGGCATAAAAACTTTAAACATTTATGAAACCAGCCTAATTCCACAAGCGCAAAGTGCATACAACTCTACCCGATCCTCTTACACAGCTAACAAAACATCTTTCTTAGATTTACTCGACAGTGAGCGTTCACTTTATCGCGTAAGAATTGGCTTCTATCAAGCTCTAAAACAATATGTAAACCAATTGAGTCAACTAGAATCTGAACTGGGTTTTTCAGTGTCAAATTTAGAAATTAAAAATAAGGAAACAAAATGAAAACAAATAAAATAGTAATCTTTGGAGTTGTTTTAGTTATCACACTTGGAACTGCCTGGTTTTTATTACAGAAAAATCATCACCATGCAGGCTCCACATATACCTGCCCGATGCATCCCCAAATTAAATCAGACAAAAAAGGTTCCTGCCCAATTTGCGGAATGGATTTAGTTTTGATTGAGTCAGAGACTGAGACTGAGGCTGAGAGCGAAAATGACAAACATAATCATAACAATCATGACAAAATAGATGAAAGCCATAAATCCAATAAAAACAATGACTGGGAGAATTTAAATAACTCCGAAGAAAATTCTTCACAAAATAAATTAGATTCGAAACCCCTTGGACATTCGGAGGTGAAATTAACTCTCAACAAGCAACAAATGATTGGAATAAAGTTGGGGAAGGTTGAAAAGAAAAGCCTGTTTAAATCTATACATGCTCCGGGTCGCATCGCTTTTGACCCTGAACTTTATACTGCACAAAGCGAATACTTAGAAGCTCTCTCACAATGGAACAAAATTAAAAACTCACCACTTATTGATGTACGAGAGAACACCAAACAAATGATTCAGTCTTCAAAGATTCGACTCAAAATATTAGGGCTTTCCGATGATCAAATTTCCAATTTAGCCAAAAAGGGATCACAGACAGAAGGTCTACTTGTAAGCGGAATGGGTCAAGACAATTGGATTTATGCAGATATTTTTGAAATGGACCTTCCCTACATAAAAAAAGGACAACCTGCACAAATCACAGCAAATTTTCTTCAAGGAAAAACACTCTCCGGAAAAGTGATTTCCGTAGATCAAGTTATAAATCCCAATACAAGAACGGCTAAAGTAAGAGTTCAGCTCGACGAAAACCACCCGTCCATACGCCCTGAGTCTTACGTTAACATTACAATATTTGCACCCGTCGGCGAACATACTTCGGTACCACTGGAAGCCATTTTAGAAACTGGAAGAGAATCTTATATTTTTGTTAAAAAAGACAAAGGTTTTTTTGAGCCAAGAAAGATTAGTGTAATTTTAGAAACCGATTTGGATGCTGCCATTGGTTCTGGCGCTCAACCAGGAGAAGAAATTGTCATTGGAGGAAACTTTATGCTGGCCTCCGAATCAAGACTTAAATCTGTTGTTCAAGATACCGGTAGCTCAGCCAGTGGTCATAATCACTAAAGAGGATTGAAATTATGATTCTAAAAATTATAGATTTTTGCGCAAAGAATCGCTTTATTACGCTTTTTGCAGTGAGTATAGCACTTGTCAGTGGTTGGCTGAGCATGAAAAGCATCCCATTAGATGCCATCCCAGATTTATCCGACACTCAAGTGATTATTTATTCCAAGTGGAATGTCAGTCCAGATATCCTAGAAGATCAAGTCACCTACCCTATTGTTACAAGTCTTTTGGGTGTTCCAAAAATAAAAGATATTCGTGGCTTATCCACATTTGGGGCTTCATATGTATATGCAATTTTTGAAGATGGCACAGACATTTATTGGGCAAGATCACGAGTGCTTGAGTATCTTTCAAAAATAATACCTCAATTGCCAGAGGGGGTACAAACAGAACTCGGCCCCGATGCCACTAGCGTGGGTTGGGTTTACCAATATGCACTCATGGATACCTCTGGAAAAAATACTCTTGCTGATTTGAGATCTTTTCAGGACTGGTTCTTAAGATATCAGTTGCAATCCGTACCGGGTGTTTCGGAAGTGGCATCTTTTGGTGGTTTTGAAAATCAATACCAAGTTCAAATCCATCCAGAGTCATTACGTGCGTACAATATACCCCTGACTAAAGTTGCACAAGCCATTAAACAAGGAAACAACGAAGTCGGCGCGCGAGTTATTGAGTTCTCTGGTACCGAATACATGATTCGGGCCAAAGGTTATGCAAAAACAAAAAAAGATTTAGAAAACATTGTTATTGGTGTTAATAATCGTGGCGTACCCATCTATGTAAAGAATGTGGCAAAGGTTGTTAGAGGACCTGAAATGAAACGCGGACTTGGTGACCTAAATGGCTTGGGTGATACGGTTGGTGGCATTATTGTTATGCGTTTCGATGAAAATGCCAATGAAGTTATTGCTAGAGTTAAAAACAAATTGAATGACCTAAAAGCTTCGCTTCCTACTGGCGTCGAAATTATTGAAACCTATGATCGTAGTTCTTTGATCCAAAGGTCGGTAAACACTCTGACTCACGAACTTATAGTTGAAATGATAGTTGTAGCCCTTGTTATTATTATTTTTCTTCTTCACTTACCTAGCGCTCTGGTACCGATCATTACTCTGCCCACAGCAGTTATTATTTCTTTTATTTTAATGCGCTGGATGAATGTGTCGGCAAACATTATGTCCTTGGGTGGAATTGCTATTGCTATTGGGGCTATGGTCGACGCCGCCATAGTTATGGTAGAAAATTGCCATAAAAAAATAGAAGAATGGCAATCCTCTGGTCAAAAAGGATCGGCAAGAGACATTATTATAGCCTCAATAAAAGAAGTCGGCCCTGCTAGCTTTTACTCTCTTTTAGTAATTGCCGTCTCCTTTATCCCCATTTTTGCTCTAGAGGCGCAAGAGGGAAGGTTGTTCAAACCATTGGCTTACACAAAAACACTAGCTATGCTTGTGGCTTCTGTTCTTTCGATCACATTGGTTCCGGCCTTGTTAGTTATTTTTACCCGAACAAAAGAATTAAAAAAAGGTCCCTCTTGGTTTACAAAATCTGTAAACTTTCTTTTTGCTTCAAACATTAAGGCAGAAGAAAATCATCCTATCAGCAATTTTCTTTTTAAAATTTACGGACCCATAGTGGATTGGGTGGTAGATCACCGCAAGAAAGTTGTAGGCCTCGCAATTTTTATAGTTTTAATAAGCCTTCCCGTTTACTTTAAATTAGGTTCAGAGTTTATGCCGCCATTAAATGAGGGCACAATTTTGTACATGCCTACGACCATGCCTGGGCTTTCTGTTACCGAAGCTCAAAACCTTCTTCAAAAACAAGATGAGATTTTAAAGAGTTTTCCCGAAGTACTGAGTGTGCACGGCAAAGCCGGACGAGCAGATACGGCCACAGACCCCGCTCCATTTTCTATGATGGAAACCGTGGTTGTCATGAAGGATCAAAGAAATTGGAGAACTAAAGAGCGCTGGTACTCTTTTATGCCAGAGCTTTTACAAAAACCTTTTAAATGGATCACTCCTGATTTTATCAGCTGGGAAGAATTAATTTCTGAAATGAATAGTAAAATGAAATTCCCTGGATTAACAAATGCTTGGACCATGCCCATTAAAGGCCGCATTGACATGTTAACTACGGGTATACGCACACCGATTGGAATCAAAATATCAGGATCTGACCTTAAAGAAATTGAACGTATTGGATTGGAAGTTGAAAAAATAATTGATACTGTTGATGGCACGCGCAGTGTCTTTGCCGAACGAGTAACGGGTGGATTCTTTTTTGATTTCAATTTCAATCGAGAGGCACTTGCCCGACATGGAATTTCTATTGACCAAGCACAATCTACTTTATCAACGGCCCTCGGTGGTAAAAATGTAACTACCACCATAGAAGGCCGCGAACGATATTCCGTTAATGTTCGCTATGCAAGAGCCTTCCGTCAAAACAAAGAAGATATTAGACGAATTCTTCTAGATTCCCCTAAAGGTTATCAAATTCCACTTGCTGAGGTGGCTAGCATTGAAATGTTAAATGGCCCAGGAATGATAAGAAATGATAACGGCCTTTTAACAGGATATGTCTATGTCGACCTGGATACCTCTGACGTTGGCAATTATGTTAAAAGAGCAAAGAAAGCTGTTTATGAAAAGCTTAAACTCCCTAGTGGATATTCTTTGATCTGGAGTGGGCAGTATCAAAGTATGACTAGAGTTAAAGAAAAATTAAAAGTAGTTCTGCCCATTACGTTATTAATTATTTTGATGCTAATTTATATGAATACTCAATCTGCAGTAAAAACATCTATAGTACTTTTAGCGATTCCATTTTCTGCTGTTGGAGCCATTTGGTTGCTCTATTTTCTTGACTACAACATGAGCATTGCAGTTTGGGTAGGACTCATTGCTCTATTGGGAGTTGATGCTGAGACAGCTATTTATATGTTGCTGTATCTCGATTTAGCCTATGAAAAAAAGAAGTCCGATGGACATATGAATTCATTTTCAGATTTAAAAGAAGCTATTCACATTGGGGCCGTTAAGCGAATTCGTCCTAAAATGATGACTGTATTAACTACTTTCTTTGCTCTACTTCCAATATTATGGGCCAGCTCCGCCAATAGTGGTGCCGATGTTATGAAACGCATGGCTGCGCCAATGATTGGTGGAATTTTTACTTCTTTTCTTCTGGAACTTCTTGTTTATCCGGCTATATTTGCGCTTTGGAAAGAAAGATCTTTGGCAAAAGTCGAGGTGATCAGTGATTAAAATAGGCCTTTTTATCTGCTTATTATTTTCAATGTTTACATTTAGTCGTGCCGAAGAACTTAGCTTATCAGATAGCGAAGAAGAATGGGAAAGTTTGGTTGAACCCATAGCAAAACCCAATTTGGAAAAAATAAATGCCGAGTACATTAAAGAGGTTAAGCCAATTTTTAAAACCAAATGTTTAGATTGCCATGGTTCGGGCCAAGTACTGCCATGGTATGCTAGCTTGCCTGGCCCTAAACAATTAATAGATCGTGACATTAAAGATGCAAAAAACAAAATGGATATGTCTATTGATTTTCCATTCTCAGGACACGGAACACCTCAAGACGATTTTGAATCCCTCGCGAGAACAATCAAGGAAGATAGTATGCCTCCTCTATTATATAGAATATTACATTGGAGATCTTCACTGACTGAAGATGACATAGTTATCATTAAAAAATGGATCAACCACAGTCTTTTAACTTTAAATCAACCCATTCTGGAGGAAAAATGAGAAAAACAATAATATCAATAGTTGTCCTATTAAGTTTCACCTACACCCAGCAAATCTTTTCACACGATGACGATAAACACGACATGAATATGCACGAAGGACATACCAATGTGGAAAATAAAAACGAGGAAGGTAAAGATATTACTTTAGTTGGTGAGTTGATTGGCCTTACTTGTTTTATAAAACATGGTTCTAAAGGAGCGTCACATAAATCTTGTGCCAAAGACTGTGCAGAAAAAGGTCTGCCTATTGGACTCTTGGTTGAAGATGAAGTTTATCAAATATCAGGAGAGGGACACAAGTCACTTATTGAAGCTTACAAACCTTTATTGAAATATTTGGAAACCAAGGTCATGGTAAAGGGAAAGGTTTTTGATAAATATGGCGTAAAAATGCTAGTAATAGAGAAAATAAAAACTAATTAAAAAACTCGACCTTCTGCCAGTTAAATCGAAAAATTTAACTACTTATGAAAAAACTTTTGGACGCCTCACAAATCTGCTGACTGTTGTGTCTACTCAAATTTAGAAATTACTCAAATTGATAAATTGAGGCTCGTTGCAGGTTAAAATTCATATGAAATACAAATTAGACGGTTTTAAAGCCCAAATTATCTATTCCAGTAACTTTGAAATAGATATGGCATTCAGTAAAATTTTAGAAAATTTATAGAAATATCTTATTAAGTTGCATCTCACATGAGTTTTTAATTGCCCTTATAGCCCGCTCTAAATAACCATGGCCCTTTTCCTTCATTTCATTAATTATTAAACTTGCCGCTGTTTCTGCGGACAGACCTAATGAAAACAAGGATATATACTCTTTTAAAGAATCATTAATAAAATAAACTGATTTCGGGTTTCGTAAAATCTTTTCTCGCAATATAACACCACTGTGATTGAGTTTCCTAATCAAGGATTTACTTATATCATCAGAGAACTTTTCAGCTTCACCAACAATTACCTGGCTAATATAATTAATTTCATCTCCGACTGTAACAAACTCCTCTACAGAATGTATTTGATTGGGCTGAACCCTCTCGATAAAATCTGCTTTGAATTTATCAAATTTAGCTAAGTATTCTTGAAGGCTTGCATCTTGGGAAGATTGATACCCATCTAAGATATTAACCATGGCTGCATAGTTAACTAAAAAACTTTTTACAATTAGCTCATCTGGATATCTAATTATTAAATCTTTTAAGTTTTTTCGTAAAGTTAATGGTGACCAATTTAATTTTTGAGATATTTCTTGTAGTTTTCTAAGATCTATTTGCTGAGGTCGATTGCATGTCAAAACAGTATCGCCGAGAACATCTACAACTGGGACTTCAAAAGTTAAATAAAACTCCAGCTCTTGAGCCAAATCCTTTTTCGGCCATAAAACGCTAAGGCGTTCACCGACGACTCCACTATCTAGCATTTTAAGATGCAATCGTTCTACTTGAGAAATTTCACAATTTTCAATATAAGCTTGTGCGGAGTATGTGCTAAATATAATTGAGAAAATAAATAGTCTATTTAAAAGCAATCTTAGACCTCTGTTTTAAAACCTTTTTTAAACTAATTTTTCAAATCCAACTTTATTCTGTGAAGCTAAAATTATAAACTTCCGTTTAGGAAAAATAGTTCAAGGGGCTACTCTTAGCAAGTGGGAATTACTAACTTTGAAATTTTATTAGTGTTTGTCTATCTCTTTGACGTTTTGATCATATAAGATAAGGACTATCAATATCCTCACCTATCCACTTGGGTAAAAGCTCATGAGTTAGTTCAACTCACATATGTTGAGCCTCGTCAAAGATGACTATGTCTATGAGATGTCGAAGGGCCTCTTTTTCCACTACTGAAGCCATCTGTAGCCACTTCTTAAATGCAATACTAGTAGTAAATAAAAAATGAGAAGAGATAACCTGACTACAATTTCCCAGTGCAACTTTTCTCCATCATAAACTCCATTGGAGTCCTCCAGTCAAGACACTTCATCGGTCGACTGTTGATCTCAAATTCTATCTTCTCAAGCTGTTGATTTGTCAGGCTTGTAAGGTCAGTTTTCTTTGGCAAATACTGTCTGAGGATTCCTATTCGATTTTCATTGGTCCCGCGTTGGTAACTGGAGTAGGGATCACAAAAGTACACCTTGATCTTTGTTTTTTTCTCATAGCCTAGATGGTCTGAGAACTCCTGACCACGGTCATTACTCATGGTCTTCACTGGCAATCCCTTCAGGGCTTTTGCTGTTTCCACAGTGATTCGTTTGTAAATCGTCTATATAGCCCACATTTTCAAATTTAAAATAACTGTTAAATTGTTATAAGTAATAACCAAACACATGGAGGTGTTAGAGTGGATATGGAAATATTAAGAAAAAAGATAAGTACATTTCGAGGAAAAAGTGGACGAGTTCGAATTACAGATGACCATTTGTATATGGAAATTTTATCAGCTTGGGAGCAGTGGTCAGGAACTACAAAAGATTTTTATAAATCTGTTGGTGTAAGTAAGACGGGTATGGCAGGAATAATTGGAAAAGCCAAGCGCATGCGCAGAGAGGGGCACTTTCCAGTTGAGACATTTAAGGAAGTAAGAGTGGAGTTACCCACAACAAGTGAAGACAACTGCAAGTCGCCGATAACGATGAAGTGGGAAAGGGGAAGGGTGATTCGCTTTTCCCAGGTAGACCAGTTGGTGGAATTTTTAAATAAAGTGGAGAAAAAGGTGGCATGATAGCGATTAATCGCAGAACCAAGATTTATGTAAGTAAAGAGCCAACGGACATGCGGGCCAGTTACGACACCTTGTTTAGCAAGACAAAGAATGTGCTGGAGAAGGATCCCTTCTCTGGCCATTTATTTGTTTTTATAAATAAGAGGCGTAATGCTTGTAAGTGTCTTTTCTATGATGGTACGGGTTTAGTGCTGATATGCAAACGAATGGAGCGAGGCCTTTTTAGTCGCATCAATCCATTTTACGATAAAGAGGTTGTACTAACACAGGCAGAGTTTTCTTTATTTTTTGAGGGTGCAGATTTAGAGAAAAGATTTATTGAAAGTCCAAGTGAGATAAAAAAGGTAAATAAAAACAAATGCCGCAGTGGGAGCGAGTTGCAAGAAGCATTGATATAATTATTTAATAATTGTTAATGAATCAACAACAATTATTTTCCCCAGTTCCCCGTCATAAACTCGAGTCACTCTCTAAAGAAGAGATGCTTGAGTTTATTGATCTACAAGGGCGAGTTATAGATACAATAAATAAAGATAATGATCGTTTGAGGGTTGCCAATAACGAGCTCAAACAAAAAACTTTATATATAGAAGAGCAGTACATCACGATAAAGAATAAATTTTTTGGCAAGAGTTCAGAAAAGCAAGCAAGTGCTGAAGACAAGAGAAAGCATCAAAATAAAAACCGCAAGAAGAAAAAGAAAGTTCAACTTCCGTCCCTTCGTTATGCAGAAGCGCCACTTATTGAGCGCGAAGTAGAGTTACAAGATTTACCTAGCTGTAAGTGCTGTGGAACAGAGATGAAAGACTCAGGGATGACAGAAAACAGTGAATTTATAACAGTCATTCCATCTCAATATGTAGTTATCCGTCAGAAGCGCCATAAATATAGATGTGTTAAGTGCCATGGGGATATAGTAACAGCACCAGCCCCTCCGAGAATAAAGCCCGGTTCAAGTTACAGTGATGAGATGATTATAGATGTAGCGGTGAGTAAGTATTGTGATCTTATTCCCGTGGAGCGTTATGTGGGCATGGCTAAGAGAAATGGTTTATCAGACTTACCCCCACAAAGTTTAATAGAGTTAACACATGTATTGGCCGATTTTGCAAAGGGTGCCTACGATAAATTAAAAGAAGAAGTTAGTTCAGAAAAAGTTCTTCACGCCGATGAGACACCTCATCGAATGTTAGAGAGGAATGACAATAAAAGTTGGTATTTGTGGGGATTTTCTACACGAATGAGCTGTTATTTTGAGATCCATGATACGAGAAGTGGTGATGTAGCCTCGAAGCTTTTAAAGGACTCAGCCTGTGAGTTTTTAGTAAGTGATGTGTTCTCTGGTTATGGCAAAGCAGTAAAAGAGAGTAATGTCCACCGCAAGGCAGAAAAATTAGTTTTAATAAAGAATGTTTATTGTAATGCTCATGCCCGGAGAAAATTTAGGGACTCGGAGAGTAGGTTCCCGGAAGAAGCAGATTATTTTGTTAAAATATATGGGAAAATCTATCGATTAAATGAGATGACGAAACGTTGGCCGAAAAAGACAAAGAGACTTCGACAGTTAATGTTGCCCTTATTTGAAGAAATAAAGTCAAAGTCTCTGGAGATGTCAGGTGGCTACTCTACAAAAAGTTCTATAGGTAAGGCGATGAGTTACTTTCTGAAAAACTATGGGGGGCTTACATTATTTTTAGTGAACCCGTTAATACCAATAGATAATAACTCCCAAGAGAGTTTGTTGCGTAATCCAGTTATAGGCAGGAAAACTTGGTTAGGCACCCACTCAATACGAGGGGCAGAAACCAATGCAATATTGTTCTCATTAGTAGAGTCGTGCAAATTAAATAAGGTGAATCCGAGAGAATATTTTAAAAAACTAGTCCAAGATCTTCACAATGGTAAGGAACCCTATACCCCCAAGGATTACGCACACTTGCAAAAGTAGTGTGTGTCACGTCGACGATTTACATTCGTTTTGCATGTTTGCCATCAAGTTTCCTCAGTTTGTTGAACCTGGTTTTGCGGTCTGTCACCACCAGAACCGCTGACTTGTGGTTCTTACCAACCATCAAATCCCGTTCCCAGTGACCCACGTTTCTGCGATTATTGGCACTCTTTGGGCGCTTCGACAGGGGCCTTGCGTTTTGGAGCTTTCCTCTCCTGTCTTCAGAGGGAAAACGCCTTTTTCTGACCCTTCCTGATCGCCTTAAATGCCTCCACAGGTCACCACCTTGCTTTCTGTCGTCATCAATAAATTTATAGATGGTTTCGGTGCTGACAATGGTTTCTCCTTCAAGACAGAGTCGATTCGAGATTTGTTCCGGAGACCATTTTGCCTCAAGTCGTTCAATTATCTGAGTCATTATCACAGGGTTCATTTTGTAGGGACCGTGTTTGGAGAGTTCCCGCTCCATTGCACTGCGATGGGCTTGTCTGGGCCGGTAGCCTCTTTTTCCTTTATTACGGCAGATTTCACGGCCTATTGTGGACCTGTGAAATCCCAGCTTGTCAGCAATCTGTGTATTTGATAGTCCAGCTTCGAGGCCGTCTTTTATACGAACACGATCCTCACTGGTCACCCGACGGTAAGCCATTTTTGCAACTCCTTTTTTCTCAAAAACTGAGTTGCAAATGGCCCGTCAGGTGGCTACCTTTAACTCAGCTTGTTATTGCCTGAGTTGCACTGGCGAGTGTTATGCGGGTAACCATATTTATCAAAATTTGTCTAAAAAACGAGAGATAGCTACCTCTCAGCTTGTTTTTTGAGTGATGATTATTATACTAGTTGAGGGGTTTTTACATGTATGTTTTAAAACAAATTCGTAGACAACTTAGTTTTGATTCTCAAAGAGGTATGAGTTTAATTGAAGTGATTTTGTCGGCCTCAATTATAAGCATTGTATTGTTTGGCATACTTTCAGTACAGTTAACTCAAAATAGGGAATCTCGCTATTTGAGTGAAAAGCTTGCCTCTTTAGAAGTGGAACGACTGATGATTGGGGTATTAACAAGCGGTAATGTTTGCAAAGCGGAATTAACAGATCCAGCAATTAATTCTTTGGCTCCTTACACTTTAAATTTAGGGGATTTGAATGCTAATAATATTGAAATGACTCGAATTCATTCAAGTTCTAACCCATCGTCACCAATCCTTATTGAAGTGGGGACGCCTGCATCCAGCATGAATCGTAATTTGGTTGTCAGCTCAATTAATGTCAAAGGATTTTCAAATACAGGAATGCCTAATGAATACATTGCTGAATTTCAAATTTCTTTCGACTCCAGCAAACTCATAAGACCAATTAAAAACATTTCCATACGTAGTAAAATAATTACTGATACCACTGGTAAAATTATAGACTGCAACAATAGTTCCTCTTTAACTTGTATTGAAGTGCAGGACACCCATTACACTTCTTGTTCTGGTGACGAAAACTTTTGTAATCTTACCGCAAGATGTCCAGTCGGCTACAAACTTACAAGTTGCTGGAATGAAGAGGATGGAGGCTCAATTTTACATATAGATAGAGCTGCGGGCACTCCTCCACAGGATAGTTGTATGTGTATAGCTACTCCTCCAATACTGCCAGGGTGTGTTACTCCTGCCAGTTGCTTATGTTGGAGCGCGATCGCCACATGTTGTCGAATACTCTAATTTTTTGTTACAAGTTTTATTTGTTTTTGATTGGCAATCTGTAGAGCCATCCAGCTCATCATAAAGATAGCCGTTAAGTTTATAAAAATCCCTGCCCAGATATTGGGTGATCTCCTGAGCGATAGCATCTTTTAACAAGATCTGACTGCCAAACTGCAGCAAGCTGAGCAAGTTCATATTGCCTAGCTCTAACTGCTGCGCCTCCAATAATTTTTCAACGGGGGCTTGTGGATTTAGATTTTTAGCACTAATTTTCTTCTTCATGGGAGCTCTCCTTTTATTGTATTTGGTTAATTATTTCTGATAATTAAACCATTTTGGAGAACTTCCTTTTTTTTACTCAATTCAAATCTCCATCACCTTCGGGATGCGGCCGCCGTAAGACACTCCAATGCTGACATTTATTATTTATTTTTTTATTTATGCCTCAATACCAAATCTATTTTTTACTGGCACTTACTGCTGCCGCAATCCATACATACATAACAACCTTCTTGCAATTTAACGTGGCTACTTGAGCAGTCGCTACATTTCATGGAAGCTATTTTAGTAATGTATTTTTTTAATGTGCGTGCAATCGCCTTTGAAAAGGAGGTAATAACCCCCTCACTTTTAATTAACTGCGACACAATAAATTCAATATCGGCTCCATGCCTTAAAGCCGTAGATATCATTCTGGTTAAAGCCTCTTGTTCGTCGGATTCAAAAAACTTGCTAACATCGTGTAAAACCCAACCATCTTCTGTTTCCAAGTTGTAGACTCGAGATTTCGATTTTACTAATCTTCCCATTTTCAAATTTACAGGAAGTGACAATCCACTTTGCTTCATTGCAAACACTTCATAAGGATCACCACCCAATAATCCAACTAATACCACCCATTTTTCACCATTCGTTGTTAGATGATGAATATCGCAATCCAAAGAATTAGGACGCGCCGTCGCAGTTGTTCGAATAACTCCATGAAAATCAGATGAATTAGTTGCCGTTGTGCTCTCCGCAGCCAATACTGCTGTCATTGTGCCTTCACGGTAGGATGTACATCCTTTAATTGTCCCTGTTTTGTAAACCTCTAAATAAAGCCTTTTAAAATCTTCATAGGGATAATCCTTGGGGATATTTACAGTTTTTGACATGGCAGAATCTATAAAACGAGAAAAAACTCCCATTGTTTTAATATGATCATCAATTTTTAAATCAAAAGTTGTTGCCGCCCATTTTGCTTTGGGCTCCCAGGACTTCATTTTTTCGTGGAATCTCACTGCATAATCACGCACACGTGATTCTTTTAAAAGTCCCCTATGGGAATCAAACTTCCAAACATCATCTTTGTATTTGGTTACCAGTATGTTTTCATCCCCTTCTTTTGCCCACTCCCATTTTGTTTCTGGGCCTTTAATATTAAAACTTTTAGTTTCCCAATTTACATCTTTAGGAATACCTAAATCATCTGGTCCAAAGGGTTGAATTGCCGTTCTTGTATAGTCGGCCATGAATAATGGTTCCAATCCGCCAGACACATTGTTAGCAAATACAGAACTATTTCCTGTAGGCTGTATCGATAAGAGATGACTATTGCGAATACCAAATTTGCTGATCATTTCTTTGATCTCTGGATCGAGTTTTTTTACAAATTGTCCCTTTAAATACTTTTCGCGATCAAACAAACGAAAAGCGCCTTTTTCTCTGGCTAACTCGGCGGAAGATCTATAAGCCTCATTCATAATAAAAGAACAAAGATCTTCGGTGAGTTTTATGGCTTGCGAAGATCCATATCTTACCTTAAGCATCATCAAAGCCGATCCATAACCAAGAACGCCCAGGCCAATTCGCCTTTTGTCTTTAAGGTTTTCCTCTTGTTCCGGCAGAGGAACTAATGTGCGATCGTTTACATTGTCCATAAAACGAACAGCCGCTGGAATTATTTTTTTGAGCTTATCATAATCCCAATTTTGATTTTCAGTGTCTACAAATTGTGTAAGGTTTAATGAACCCAAAAGGCAACACCCTCCCACAGGAAGCACTTGCTCGCCACAAGGATTAGTCGCATTAATATGTTCTGTATAATACAAATTATTTAATTTATTGATGGTATCAACAAATAAAACTCCAGGCTCATTTCTGTTGTATGTGGATTTCATTATCAAATCCCACAACTCATTGGCATCGGGAAAAGTTTTATAAATTTTAACTGGTAATCCACGGGACTTCCATGCTTCTAAGTTTCCATCCCAATATTTTTTATATTCTTCTTTTGCAATATCGTAGTCCGGAAACTCTAAATTCCACGGTAATTTCTTTTCTACTGCCGCCATAAATTCATCTGAAATTAAAACAGACATATTAAATTTAGTTAATCTTCCCGCCGTCTGTTTTGCCGTAATAAACTCTTCAATGTCTGGGTGAAAAACCGAGAGAGTGACCATCTGGGCACCCTTTCTTATTTTTGTTTTTCCCTTTTTATTTGTTTTTTTAAATCCACTACCGGCAGTGATCACTGCACTTTGTGTGTCCCACATTTCAAGCAATTTTATAGCGCCTGGAGACTCTCCACCTATACCTTCTACGTAAGCCCCTCGTGGGCGTAGCACATCGGCACAAAACCCATAACCACCCTCTGATTTTAATATAAGTGCTTGTCGACGAAGCTCATCCATAATGCTTTCCATGGAGTCTTGATTTTCGCCACGAAAGCCACTGACAAAACAATTTATATAAGTTGTACCTTTTAGGCCGGTGCCAGCATTGGAAGTAATTCTACCACCGGGTACAAATTTAAAATCTTCTAAAATATCTAAAAAGCGTTCTGTCCAATAATTTCTAATGGCAGGTTCTTCTACGGAAGCTAAATCTTTAGCCATAGCCAAGTGCCTATCATTAATATCTTCTTCGCCAGCATACTTGTAAGTAAGATTAAAAACTTCTTCTGAAAAGGAATCTGTAAACTGAGTGTGACGCTTCTTTGGAGTCTTTGCCAATGTGTTCCCCTTAGATTCGTTATATATTTTATTCTCCGAAAAGGCTTGAGGCTCTGCGTTCTGTGACTTCTCTGTGGAAGGATCTTTTTTAAGTGTTTTTTCTTTTTCTAGTGATTTTTCAATGTTGTTCAGCTCCAATTCCGAGATCTCCTTATTTTTTGAATTGTTCCTTTTCTTAAGGAAACCAAGACAAGGAATGAACATCAAGTGAATTATTGCGCTTCATTTCAGAAATTTTATTTGACTCATTATTTAACCAGCAATTGACTCTTAGCGATGAAGAGATAGCTGAAAAAATTGACTACCACCAAACATTCACTTGACCACGAGCACCAGAAGCTCCTGAATATGCACCAGTTACATCACTATACCTGGATCCCCCACCACCACCTCCACCTGGAATTGATCCAGGAGACAAAGCACCACCACCGCCGCCACCGCCACCACCAGCAGATCCACCAGATCCACCTACGGCTGCGGTAAAGCTTGTATAATTATATTCTGCAAACCCCCCCCTACCTCCACCAGCGGTATAAACGCCAGAGCCAGAACTCGTCCCACCATTACCTCCAAATCCCGTCATGGATGTTGGCGACATTTTACACTTTGTCCCTCTTACTCCTCCAGTAGCTACAAGTATTGTTCCACCAAAGCTAGAATTTCCACCACTTAAACCATCGGATGCATCAATTTCAGGAGTTGTTCCTGCACCTAGACCGGCAGTCCCACCACTACCGACTACGACATTAAAGGTTTGACCAGGAGTTACAGGAATAATTACTTTCCCATAACCACCTCCACCACCCCCGCCACCGCCACAGGCATAATTGTTTATAACACTAAATGCGGAACCACCTCCACCACCCCCTCCGCCCCAGGCTTCGACAAGAATGGCCGCAACGCCCGGAGGAACAGTAAATGTTTCTGTGGCTGAGGTGTTGGTGAATTGTATAAAATTAGTAAGTGGTATTGTTCCAGCGGTGTTTAAACCAGGGCAGCCAATCAGAACCGTGTTAGCACCACTCACAGTTGATGCTAATTTGATATTTACCTTTACACTTTTCAATGGTCGGATTGACCCATTAAAAGCGACCACCAGGCTGGCAATATAATTGCCAGTAGAACCAGTAATGTTTACTAAGCTTATATTGTCGATAGATAAATTTCCTGCATAATGAATAGGCTGATTCTCCTCAATTAAAATATCGCTAGATGATGAAGGTAAATAAAGTTTATTCACTCTCACTGGAGTCGTGGGTGGAAAGCTCGTCGTTGGAAAAGTGAAAAGAGAGGGATTGTCAGTTAAATATTTGGTGCACACATCTCCACTAGCCGTGTTTAAAATTAAAAATTTCTCCATATCAAGAACTGCCATCTTTTGAGAAATAGCTAACATTTCTCGATTCTGACTAATAAACATACTACTTACAGCATAAAGAACTATCATCATAATTCCAGATGCCACAACAACCTCAATCAATGAAAAGCCTTTGTTTTCACGAATTGAGAGTGTTTTTCTAAAAACTTTCATAATTACATGATAGTCTAATAAAAATAAATAACTCAACATATTTTAAATGTATTAAATTATATGTGTTACATTGAGATTTCTCGTCTCAAAAAGGCACAAAAGTCGCAACACAAAATTTGATTTACGCAAATAAAATATTGAGTTAAAATAAGTATTAAAACATGTTCCTAATGCACTAAGGACTTCTCACATAATGATAGACTTGCCCCATTAGACTCAAATTTTTGTTTAGAAAACCACTCTTCAGGAGATTGCCTTAGCTCCAGAAACTCCGACTCACCCGACTTTAGTTTAAAAGATTCACTTTCTATATATCTATCCACTTTATATAGAAATCCCGGTTTTGTTAAAGATATGAGCTGTAAGGCTTCAAAGCGAAATTTAGATCTTTTAGCTTTTAAAGACTGTAAAATCTTATCTTGCACTTCAAGCAAAAAGGCTGGGTGACTCGCAATAGCATAACGAGCAGCTCTTCTAACTTTAGTGTCTTCATGACCTAACAACTGCCATAGAATATATCCAGATCTTTTAAGTAATTTTTTTTGATAAAGAGATGCCTTTCTCATTTCACCCCTAACTTTTATACGCACACGCCTATCCAGTTGATATTTAGATAATAAAAATAATGCACTGTCTGGAAGTGTTTTGCTGACTGCCAATCTATAAAATTCTGAGACAAACTCTAGGGCAGTAACATTGGGTGTCTCATCATCCAATATAGCCTTAGCTACTGCCTCCCCCCAAGCAATATGTGTTTCAAAAAAATTGTTTTCCTGTGGCACCAGAAATATTCTAGCCACCCAATAATTGTTATCATTAAGGCTTGCCCCATCAGCCGTAACAATACGAATGATTTTATCTCTCAAAATTGGAAGCTCTTCAGGATAGGTGTATTTAGATACAAAGTTAACCATTGGCAACCGATAGATTCCTGGTTTGCCATCAAACATTTTACTCGCCAACAAGATGTCAGTTTCAGAATCAAAAAGCCAATGGTCTTTTTTAGGGATTCTTTTAAATTTTAATTGGGTATCCAGCGGGCGATTCTTCCGTTTATTGTCTGCCATTTGCATTTGATTTACATCTGAGTATTCAAATTCTTCATAGATCACAGAAAAGTCTAAATACTCAAATATATTCTCCAACAAGCCCAAGGCGTAATTTTGATGACTTGAACTCTGCTGCTTATCCAAGTTAATAGATATTAAATCCTGTATATGCTGTACCGTAAACTTCTCTAAATGATGCTCAATCAAAAGATTTTTAATATCATAACTAGGCTTTTTTAAAAATTCGCTCCATAAAAAATCAAATCCTTTTTCATTTAATGAATTAAGGTGACTCATTAGCTTAGCTTCAAAGGAGCCTCCTTCAACTTTTAAAATAGTTTCAAATATATTTCTTCCATCCTCATTTGATATAAGTTTATCATTGCCAAACTTAATAATTAATTCGGAAATCAAGCTAGAATAGTCTTTAGCATTTGTTTTTGCCGCAAAGAAAAGCATAAGATTAAGTTCATATCCATAATCCAACGGAATCACTCTTATCTTTTCATTTTTCAAAGTTTCAATCCATTCCTTAGCTTTTTTTGAATACTCAATATAAGACTTATACTGTTCCATGGTAGAGTGCATTGAGCTTTCCACAACCTTTAATGAAGCCTCAAGAATTCGAGAAGCAAAATCTTGTACCTCTTTGGTTTCACCGACTTTTTGTAAATCAAAAACAATCCTTCGAATGCTCTGTGGAATTTTGCTTGAATTATATCTAAGGTTTACCCTTCTCAAATAACTAATTTGTTTAATTTCATTTTTCTCATTCATAGCCATCAATCCGTAGTCCAAAAGTTCATTCTTTGACATACTATTCAAAGATTTAATGGACCCCAGGATTAAAGAAGGAACAGTTTTTTTATTCACACGAGACAAGGGCCAAAGTTGCTCAAATGTTTTTGCAGCGGCTTGACCCGCTTGCCGACCATAGGAGTCCTTTAATTTTTTAAGAATTTCTTGATCCGACATTAAGTTTGAAAATGATGTTCCCACCCGCCAAGAGTTAAGCTCATTTAACAAGTTCATATATCCACCAAAGTCAGACAGAAACGAAAACTTAGGCCCATCTATTTCATAAGGGATAGCAAAGCTCTTTTTTTCTATCCATTTTTCCAAAGTATCTAAAAAGCTTTGAAATCTTGCATGTGTTCCCTCATGTGTGAATGTGTCCAGATCTCCACGGCTTGGCATCACATAAGCAATTTTATTTGCATTTGGCGAAAAGTAGGCCGCTGCACCTTGATGCTCCCCTATGTCTATATTTACTCCTTTTGCAGCTAGGAAATCTGCGATACGTTGAAAACGCTCGAGTTGCAATGGATCATTTAATCTATCTGCTTCATTAAATATTTCATTTGTTAAAAAAAAACTCTGACCAGATCCAATTAGTAAATATTTGCCGTGTTTAGAAATCGAATAATTTCTAGTTTGAATTAGACTTACAATAGATTTCCACTCTGATTCAGTAAATGTATCTTCCTTAATAATCCGAGTCAGTCTTAAGTATTGATCTGTTAAAGCTTTAGCTAAACTCCCTGCTAAACCGAAATATTCCTCTGTAAAATGTCTTGATAAAAAAATTAATCCTGCTGCCCTTCGCTCTAGATCCTGATGATTTATGAGATCTATCCAAAACTCAATACCTTTCTGGATTGTGACTATTTGAGCATTTTCTTTGTTAACAATTTCATGGGGGTATCTAGAAAGCACTTCCTCGAGATGATCTCTTAAAACACCTGGGAAACGCTCTTGATAACTTTTCAAATTCGAACTGTAAGTCTCTGCGTCCCTCCACTTATGACTTGTCATTATGACATTCTCGAAAATAAGATGAATAAAAATCGGGTCATTCTTTTCATGTGAGATCATATAAAATTTTCTATCTTTAATATCAGTAAATTTATTGCGGGCTTCTTTGATTTTGATATCATCACTGTCGAACTTATTGTCGCTAACTTGATAAGCCTCCTCAGAAATCACTATTGTTGTGGATGGACCGGCAAAAGAAAATGTCGAAGAAATTAAAAAAACAATATAAAATATTAAAGAAAGCTTAATCGAAGCACTTTTTAAACCCACATTTCTCCTCTTAAATACAATAACCACATAAAATACACCCCATAGAGGCTTTCAATAACAATTTCAAGTATATTTACTTAGAGCTTCATTTTAGAAGTATCTATTACATATTTTATATTGCGATCACATATGATCTTATAGAAAATATAATTTCACTTTATCTGAAGTTCAGGAGTTCAGGAGTTCAGAGGATTATAAAACTTTAATGCGGGACTGTCTTTAAAGCTGTCCCGCTAAATCTTTGGTGATATTTTTTTGATGGGCCTCAATGGTGCCACCACCAATTTCTAATAATTTAGCATCACGCCATAATCGCTCAACAATATATTCAGAGACATAACCATAACCACCTAAAACTTGCATAGCCCTGTCCGCCACGTTTTTACCCATCGTCGATGCTACCAACTTAACTCCATCGGAATCTAATCTTTGTCCACCACTATGAACTTTCATTTTTCTAGCTACATCGTAAACATAAGTTTTAGCCGCCATATATTCTGCATAACTATCACCAATGTATTTTTGAATTTGTCCAAAGTAAGACAAGGGGCGACCAAACGCCTCTCGCTCACTGGCATAGCGATTCATTATTTCTATGGACCTTCTTGCTATACCTAAGCTCATAGCGGCTAAAGTGAGTCTCTCTAACTCTAAATTTCTCATCATATGAATGAGTGAATCACCCTCTTTACCAATAAGGGCCTGAGAAGAAACTTTGCAGTTATCAAAAACTAACTCCGCCGTATTAGATGCCCTCATTCCTGTTTTTCCATATATTTTCTGTCCAACACTGTAGCCATCACAATTTTTATCCACAAAAAATGTAGAAATCTGAGCTCGCCCATTGGCTTCACCTGTAACAGAATAAACTAAGACACAATCCGCGGGAGTTTTATCCTCATCCAACGAACCATTGGTAATCCACATTTTTCTTCCGTTTAATACATAATGGTCACCTTTTTTTTGTGCAGTGGTTTTCATTCCTAAAACATCCGTGCCGACATGAGGTTCCGACATAGCCATGCAACCCACAAGCTCCCCAGAACACAAACCAGGAAGATATTTTTGTTTTTGTTCCTCGTTGCCATTCACTGATAAATTATTCACACAAAGCATAGAATGAGCCAAATAGGCCAAACAAAAACCGGGGTCCGCTGCCGACAGTTCTTCATGGGCAATAACAGCAGCTATAGGGTCCATGTTGGAGCCACCATAGTCTTCGCCAACAGTTATACCCAAAAGCCCCAACTCGCCCAATTTTCTAAAAAGAGGTAAATTAAATTTTTCATCTCGATCAAATTTTTCAGCCTGAGGTTCTACTTCTTGTTGAGTAAATTCCTTAACTGTTTGTCGCAACATCAAGTGTTCGTCAGTGGGATTAAATAAATCTAATTCTTGCCAATTCATAAGTAATTCTCCTTGGCAAGAAGGCTATCACTTGAGAATGTTTTGGACAAAAGGTTTCACACCAGCGAAAAAAAATTCCACCGCCGTCATCATGACTATAAGCCCCATAAGCCTTAGGAAAACCTTATTGCCCGTTTCTCCAATCAAAGAAGTGATTTTTCTACTTAAATTTAAAATAATAAAGGAAAGTAGACAGGATAATACTATAGACAAAATAACGTTACCCTGCATTAAAACACCCTCGGCATCTTTCATAATTACAATTACGGCCGTGATCGTTCCAGGACCAGATAGCATAGGAATAGCCAGTGGTGTTATGGCTGCATTTTCTCCTAAGGAAATAATTTCTTCAGGTTCATGGTCTTTTAAACGTGCAATTCGAGCCTGCAACATATCGTAGCCCATAATTAAAAACAGAATTCCACCCACCACGCGCAAACTATTTATGGAAATATTAAAAAAAGAAAATAAAAAATTACCTGAAAGTGCAAAAAAAATTAAACATATGGCGGCAGTAAAACAAGTGCGCGTGGCAATTCTTCGAATTTGATTTTTCTCCATATCTTTAGTCATCGCTATAAACACAGGTACTAAACCAAATGGGTTCATTAATGTAAAAATCGAGGTGAATGACAACAAAAAGAAACTCATGTAATTTACTCCCTATGACTAGGACATTAGATTTTTATAATAAAATAGAACATTGGATACTCGATCAATATAAAGAAAGCAATAAAGAATGTTTTTTTGTAGGAATCAATGCCCCTCAGGGAGCTGGAAAAACAACTCTATGTAATCATCTAGTTAAAAATTTCAAAAACAGAGGGCTGCCCTCTTTAGCTATCTCTATTGATGATTTTTATCTAACCCATGAGAACCAATTAAAACTTGCAAAAAAATATCCCGAAAACCCCTACTTACAACAGAGGGGCTATCCCGGAACTCATGATTTAACTCTAGGAACAGAAATCCTTAAAAAAATTAAAAATTTAAAAGACGGATCTATAATTATACCCAGATACAACAAATCGGCTTTTATGGGAAAGGGCGACCGCTACCCAGAAGAAAATTGGGAACTCATTCAAGGCCCTATTAAAATAGTTCTGTTAGAGGGTTGGTTGCTAGGTTTTCTACCTCCTTCAATTTCTACTTCTGCTTCTGAATTATCAGACCACGTCCATTGGCAAATCCTGGACAACTTTCTTGAAAACTACCATTCATGGTTTAAAGAACTAAATAGTTTTATTTACCTAAAAGCTCAAGATTCCAATTTTGTTTTATCTTGGCGCTTAGAAGCCGAACAAAATATGAGATCTCAAGGTAAATCCGGCATGAGTGATAGCGAAGTTATGGAATATGCAAAACTGTTTTTACCTGCATACAAAAGATATTCCGACAGTTTACATTCAAAAGACTTTAAAATTCCCTTTTTAGAATTTACAATAAATCGTGAACGCCAAGCTATTGATTAAAGAATTTCACCCTTAAAACCACTTAGGTCTTTAGCTTTTAAAAGTTGATCGACTAGATGGTGAGCCACCTTGAGTCTATCAATAAAATCTCTGTCGTGATTGCTTTTTATAATGTAACGCCGAGGATGTGCTTCCCAAGCTTTTTTAATTTCAGCATCTATCAATAGTGCTTTTTCATAGGATTCCACTCTAATATCAGAGTGATCACTGTTGTAATCTTTTTGTCTGGCCACTTCTAAATGAATAACCACATCATAGCGAACCAACTCATCTTGCAAATTGGTTCCATTTTGATCAAAAAATAGCTCTTCCGATTCTGGCCAGTAGGCCAAGCCATCTAAGGTTCCACGATCACAAATTAGAGTCTTTTCCGGATTTTCTAGCTCAAATACATTTTCTAATTCTTTTTGGACTTTAAAAATCGCTCTTTGTTGGCAAAGTCTCGACAAGCCTTTGCTTATTCTTGGAAAACCTCCACGATAAAGAATGCTTGCCGATTCTGGAACAACAATTACAGAATGAGAATAGTGCTTAACTAAACTTGTTGCCAAAGTTGTTTTGCCGGCCGAAGGCCCCCCTGTGAGAACTATTTTCATGAGTTGGAATAATGCCTCACAAGAACAGGCAATGGGCTTTGTCTAACAATTTCCCTTGCGTTACTACCCAGCAACACAGCTTCAGTTTTTCCAGAAAAACTGGGAAGTGCAATCAATTGCACATCTTCTTCTTGTGCCACTTGCAATAAATTCTCAGCAAAATCTTTAGGGCTGTCATCCACTTTTACTTTTACACTGACTCCCTGTTTTTTTGCCTCGGCTCCCCACTCTTCGCCTTTTTTTAACCTATCAACAACCACTTCTTGAGAAAAGGCTTCTAGAGAAACCCAACTCCCACCTAAAGCTGTAATCGCCGAAGATGCAAAAGTATCAATGGGGTGAAATATTTTTGAGTACAAAATAACATCTGTTTTTATTCCCATTTTCCCAGAAACAAACTCATTGAAAAAAACTTTTTCTTTGTCTTTCAATGAACTGGGAATCAAAGTTTTAATTATTTTTTTAGATAATTTCATGTTGGGCGGTATAACTAAGGCCGGGAACTGACACTTTAAAAGAAAGTTTTCCGTAAAACTTCCCATAAACCAGCGAGTCATCCCCTTTCTTTGATGAGTATTTAAAACCACCAAATCTGGCTGGATTTTCTTTAACTCTTCACTAAAGGTATCAATATCGTCTCTTGAATTGAAGCCATCAGATATCAAAACTTTGGGCTGGGCTATATCATTTCTTTTTAAAGAATTAATTTTTTCAGTCATGACCTCTAATATTTTAGGTTGAACTAAGTCTAGCTTGGGCGGGGTAATATTTGCCACCCAGTGAACCATTTCTTGCCCCAAAACATAAATGGGGTGAATAATTAACTCTCGATTAGAATCTTTGAGTTGGTCGAGCAAACCTATAGTTCCCTGCCAAGCGTCTTGAGTATCCGAATATGGGTCAAAGGCCCAAACTACTTTTACTTTTTCCATCACGACCTCACTTTAGAGTAGGAAAACCAGCCAAAGCTTTAAGTTCAGCTAATTTTTTTCTTTCATCACTAGGTATAAATGTTCCTGCACTTCCTGAGTAACCTACAATAATATCTTGTTCATACTTAGAAAAACATGTTTTTGCCAATTTGCTATTTGGCAATTCACGTATGCAATATTCAAAATAAACATCGGGCAATTCCCAAAAACCAGAGTCACTTAAAATACCATAGACAATTCCTAGATAGTAAAGCACTTCGGCCCTGGTTTTTTTATTTGTAGTTTTAGCCAACTCTTCATGTAAAATAGTGCTCGCACGCAAATAATCCACATATTTACTGTCGCTGTCTGCCCCTGTATGTACAATGTCAGCACTTTCTATGAGTGATTTTGCTTTATTAAGCAAATTAGTAGTACCCTTTTTCTTTTCAGCCAGCCAATCCATAAATGAATTTTCCCAACTTTCTACATTTCTTGCCAAATAAACTGGGAGAGTGACTTTTCCCATTAAATCCTTAACAAATTTATAACCTTCTTCTGGCGATTGCTCTGCCTTTACAACTATAGAGAGGTAATTCTTAATAGCTTGTTCTTTAAAGTAAGGGTTTTCGCTCGATTCTGTTCCTGTTAACAAATTAGATTTCAACACTTCTTTGGCTTTATCAAACTGACGAGTGGCCACCATAATTTGTGATTTTTGAATCACATTTAAACCACTGGTATCTATGTTTTTATAATCCCAATAATCATATTTGGGACCAAACTGTGTTCTAGTATGACAAGCAAAGCAATAATTCATGGTGTGAGTCAGTAGATGTCTGGAATAACGATAATTTCCGCGGTCAAAAGAGGATATGGCACTATCGATTTCCCGCTCTAACCCCTCTATGCTCATTGTCACCAATGGGTCTTTGCCCAACAATTCCGTGGCTCTATCTTTCGGAACCTTGTGCGAAGCCTCTGCAAAATTTTTCATTTTTGACTTAATAATTTCCTTATTCGCTGGATCTTCAAATTTATTACTACTATAAACAAATGGCAGTAAATCGGTCATAGTTTGCGCTAGTCTTTGCATTTTGTCAGGCCAATTTTGACCATTTTCCATCTTTTTAGAGTTGGAACAACCCAAAGTTAATATTAATAATACTGCTAGACTGAGATGTTTCATCTTGCCCCCTGATGCTGCTCTTGCCGCTTTGGCAGTTTGATTACAAATTTAGTGTTTTTAGATTTTTTATCAATAAAAAACTCACCTTTATGAGATTCTATAATAGTCTTACAAATACTCAAGCCCAATCCCGTGCCTTTGCCAACTTCTTTTGTAGTAAAAAAGGGGTCAAAAATTTTATTAGAAATTTCCTCTGGAATTCCGCATCCACTATCTGTCACGCTAATGATAAGCCAATCATCGGCATCCTCCACCTTTATTTCCACCCATTTTTCATTTAATTCAGCAACAGCGTCATAAGCATTATTCAATAGATTAACCAGCACTTGCCCCAATTCTGTTTCACGACAAGCTATTTTTATTGGCAGATCGAATCCAAGCTTTTTAATTTCTATATTTTTTTTGCGGCTTTTCTCAGCAGTTAATTCTAAAATATCTTGAATCAATGAGCTTACATCTAAGATGGAATTGGGGTCTTTAGAGCCATCTCTAGAATAAGCCCTAAGAGCTTTTATAATACGATCAATTCGATCTGTTAAACTAATCCCAATCTTCACATTTTCCATAATTTTTTCTTTATTCAGCTTATCAGCCTTAGCTGCCATTTCTAACATTTCCAAACGCCCTCTCAGTGCTCCAAGGGGATTGCCAATTTCATGGGCAATCCCAGAGGACAACAAACCCAGTGTTGCCATTTTTTCAGCTTCAATCACTCTTGCTCGCTCTTGATCCAAAAGTTTTTCAGCTTGTTTTTTTTCTGTTACATCATTGCGGATAGCTACATAATTAATGGGCCTGCCACTGGAGTTTAAATAAGGGACTATTGTTGTGTCCACCC
>JACKAN010000010.1 GCA_020635055.1 Pseudobdellovibrionaceae bacterium | reverse complement strand
GAATGAAATAGAAAAGCCTATCGTAGAATTGATATTTAGAAAGTTTTTAGAAGAAAAAAATCTTGAGCGAGTTATTTCATTTTTAAATGCAAATGGCTATAAAACGAAAGAATGGATTTCTAAAACTGGAAGGAAACATGGTGGAAACCGATGGACCAGCAGTGGTTTACATAGTGTTTTAACTAATCGTTCTTATATTGCTGAAAGAGAAGTTAACAAATCCAACCGAGGCGTTGATCCAACTACTTTAAAAGAGGAAGATAGGTATTATTTTGTTGATGCCAGTTGGCCAGCAATCCTTGAAAGAAAACTATTTTTTGATGTTCAAGATTTGCTTTCAGAAAATAAAAGCAAGGCTCGAAAATACACGCACAATTTTTTACTTACCGGACTTATTCATTGTTCTGAGTGTGGAGAGCCTTTGGTTGGTAAATCTGCCAATGGGGATGGTGGGAAGTATTACTACTATGGTCACATGAGAAAAATGAAAGTTAAGGGAAACCGTCACCTCATGCGCTGTAAGGTTGAAAATGTGTCTGCAACTGGTTTAGAGGAAGCTGTGATTGCTCATTTGGAGAGATTATCACGCAACAAGGTCCTAATTGCTGAGCTAGTGAAAGGAGCTAATAAATCAGGAGAGGATGACGTTAAACTCAAAAAATCTCTTCTCAAGAGTAAAATCGAAGAGTTTCAAAAGTTAGCGCAAAAAATTGAAAACTTAATAGATGTTGTTGCGGAAACGGATGATAAAAATGTTCGTGAGTCGCTGAAGAAAAAACTAGGCGAATCGACTAAAAATAAAGATTCGTTGGATGTGGAGGTAAAATTATTGCGTCAGGAGCTAAAATTGAAAAGAGAGGGTGTGGTTAATGCCGATTCTGCTTTTGCCCTTTTACGGGCATTTCGCAAGGGTTTTAGAAATGAGGTCGCAAGTGTGCAAGCCTCTATCCTTAGGGACGTGGTGAGACAATTAATTGTGGAATCAGAGCGAGTGGTGGGAGAGTTCTATGGCTCTCCTTCCTCACCCAACAGATTTGAAATTTCAAAAGCTGAAGAATTGGGGGGGGATTCCCACCCTCGGCATCCGGCATCGAACGGGTCATCAGTTCGTACCGTACCAAAAGTGGTGGAGCCTAGCGGGATCGAACCGCTGACCTCGACACTGCCAGCGTCGCGCTCTCCCAGCTGAGCTAAGGCCCCAAGAAAAAATAATTTCTGTTAATTCGATATATTAGTCAAGTTTTGCTTTAAGTAATCTTTTGTGACGCGTAAGTATCTGAAAGCACATTGTTATATTTCTTTTAACTAGGTATGATATCGCATATTTAATTTAGGGGGTCTATGTGAACCAAAAAAAATCTAAAATTTGGCTATTTTTCTTAGCTTTAGGTATGGTGTTCAGCCAAGTCACAAATGTTCAGGCTAAAGATTTGACCAATCGTTTGGGAGTGGGATATGCCAATCAGTTTTCTGAAGATATGCCAAGTCTAGCGGTAAGGTATTACCCCAATCCACAACTGGGTTTGACAGCGGCACTAGGGGTGGACACTGGCGACGATGGCACAGCCGCGCCCTCCAAGTTTGGTTTTATGGTTAGGATTTTTAAAATCATTTTCATAGAAGATAATATGAATTTTTACATGGGCACAGGAGCTGGTTTGCTCAGCCGAGAGGATTTGTCTACTAAAGAAACAGACTCGGGATTTGAACTCACTGGGTTTGCTGGTGGAGAATTCTTTTTTCCAGGACTCGACAGTTTAGGTTTCAGTTTTGAAACGGGAGTAGGGGTGACCTCAATCTCTAGTGATGTCAGATTTAGAACTATTGGCGACCACCCCTTGCGTGCGGGAATCACATTTTATTTTTAAGGGAGAATTTATGAAAAAAGAAGTTTTTGTTACGGATAAAGCTCCAGCTCCAGTGGGCCCATATTCACAGGCTATAGCTTGGAATCAGATGCTTTTTTGCTCAGGTCAAATTCCATTAGACGCAAAAACCGGTGAAGTTTTTACTGGTGATATAAAAGAGCAAACACGCATCGCCATGAACAATGCTGGTGAAGTTTTAAAGGCTGCAGGTTTAAATTTTGATAATGTAGTAAAAACGACAATTTTTATTACCAGCATGAACGACTTTTCAATGGTGAATGAAGTTTACAGCACTTATTTTAAAGAACTGCCACCTGCCAGGTCTTGCGTAGAGGTTTCGGCGCTCCCAAAGGGAGTGAATGTAGAAGTTGAGTTTATTGCTGCAAAAGCATGATTATGAAGCCTTTTTGGAAAACCTTAGTTGTTAGTTTTCTTCTCTTATCATTATTGAGCTGGTTATTCTATAAAGAAAGCCGTCTTGTAAGCAGTTTGCCAGTGAATTCCTGGACCGAAGATTCTTCGGCGGATTGTGCTGTTGTGCTTACTGGAGCCAGTGGTCGAGTGCGAGAGGGCGTGGATGCTCTTTATCAAAAGCGTGTAAAAAAATTGATTATTTCTGGTGTTTATCAAGGAGCTCAGTGGAAAGAAATATTTCCTCAATGGATATATTATGGCGAGCTAGAGCCAAACGACATTGTGCTAGAAAGAAGGTCCGCAACCACCTTTGGCAACGCACAACAGACTTTGCCTTTGGTCGAAGCCTTGGGCTGTAGGGACATTTTATTGATCACCTCTCGACTGCATATGTACAGATCTTTTCGGATCTTCGATAAGTATTACCCAGACACTATAAACATCATTCCCGTGGCAGTTGTATCAGGAAGCTACAAGCCTAAGGTGGACGATGTGCTCATTGAGAGCTTTAAGAGTCTTTTTTACTCATTATGGGCTTACTAGCTAAAAATCTACTCCAGATCTAGACCTATTTCAATTTAAAATCCCGTCTTCTATTCCGATAAAATCATATGCATAAATTAGCTTTTATCACTAGTAGGTTAGACTCTTGGGGTGCTCAACTCATTAGTGTATTCGTTTATACTAAAGAGCTTCTTATGATGACTTATCTTTCCGTTAGAGCTGTTATTTACGATGAAACACAAGGATTAAGAGCTATTTTCTCTGTGGTTTCAGCTCAAATTTATTTTACAGGATTTCAAGCTCTACCTATTATTTCAGTATTAGCTTTGGCTTCAGGGAGCATAGTAATTATGCAGTCCAATCTTCAATTAAATTTTTTGGGTGGCAACGAAATGATTGGCAATCTTTTGGTTGTAATTATAGTCAGAGAAATTAGCCCACTATTAACGGCTCTAGTGGTAATTGCCCGATCGGGAACGGCTGTAGCATCTGAGCTGGGTAATATGAGAGTGAATAAAGAAATAGAAGCATTGGAATCAATGAGTATTAATCCACTGAGTTACATAGTGTTTCCACGCTTGTTTGGCGGGCTGATCAGCGTTATTTGCCTAGCCTTTTATTTTACATTGGTATCTTTAGTGGGTGGCTTTGTGGTTACTAAATTGGTGCATGATATGCCATTAAATTTTTACTTAGATTCCTTGGCTCAAGCTTTCTCTGGTGAAGATGTCATTTTATTTTTGGTTAAGAACACTTTTAGCGGTGTGTTTATTTTTATAATATGTTGTTACCAGGGCTTCTCTGTGAAAAGAAGCCCCCATGAAGTTCCACAAGTTACAACCAAAGCCGTTATGAATAGTATTTTTTATGTAATGGGATTTAACTTAACGGTAACCACTCTGTTTTATTTGAACCAGTTGATAAGATTAGGGGTGTTGTAGTGGGAAAAATTAAAAACCTAGACACTGTAGAGTTCAAAAATGTAAAATTCAATTTTTCTGGTGAGAACGAAACGCTATTTGAGCATATGAATATCTTGTTTCCTAACAATAAAAACCTACGATTGGTGGGTTCAACAGGTTCAGGCAAAAGTACTTTTTTAAAAATACTAGCCGGCTTAGAGTTGCCCTCTTCTGGCGAATATTTAATTAACGGAATTTCTATTGGAGATCTTTCCTTTGAAGAATTCACAAGCTATCGTTTAAACATTGGTTTTAGTTTTGAATATGGTGGTCTATTAAATAATAAATCTCTAAAAGAGAATATTCTTTTGCCAAGTCAATATCACCGAGAATTTGAAGTTCCTGGTGGAAAACAACGCATGCACCAACTGATCGAGAGAGCTGGGCTCAAAGAAACAGCAAATCTCCGCCCATCAATGGTTCCTGGTAGTCATAGAAAAATGACAGTTGTATTGCGCTCATTAATTATGAGACCTCAATTGCTTTTATTAGACGAACCCACAATCGGACTTACAGCAGAAGGCAAAGAGTTTTTAATAAATTTATTAAAATCAGAAAGAGATGAGGGTTACTTAAAAACACTGGTGTTCTCTTCCCACGATGAAATGTTTTGTAATGAAATGACGAATACCACAATCTACATAAAAGATAAAAAACTAATTTATTCAGTAGACGAGGCCAAGCGGAGGGTTGTTTAATGCGAATAAAATTTAATAAATTTGAAAGGGTGGCAGGAATTTTTGTTTTGGCTGCCATTATAGGGTCACTTACGGCCACAATGGGAATAGCTGTCCAGAAGGGATGGTTTGCTTCCAAAGTAGAATATAAAACCTACTTAGATAGTGCGGAAGGCATACACAGCGGGACCTTGGTGCAGATTGCAGGTCTGCGTGCGGGCTCTGTGCAAAGTGTGGATTTAATATCGGCCAATGAAGTGTTAATTAAGTTTCAAGTATTTGAAAAGTTCAAGCATCGCATTCGTGAAGACAGCATGGTGCAGGTGACTCGACCTTTTGTAATTGGAGAAAAGGTTTTTGAAGTTACAGTGGGTTCAGAAAGCTCTAAAATGTTAGAGCCAGGAACTGTAATTACAGCAAAAGAAGGTTTTGATTTAATGGATGTATTTAGTGGTCGTAAGTTGGGACCATTTTTAGGTACCATTGAAGCGCTTGTAAGTAATTTACAAATTTTAGTGGAAGCTTTTGCTGATGAAAAAAGAATGAAGAGCGTAATTGCCCTGTTTGATGAGATGACCCCATTAGTTAACAACATGAACACAATGTCTAAGCGTATAGTAACGATTTCTGATGCTGTTATGGAAAAGAAAAAGTTAATCAAAGTAGTAGATAATGTTGTTGTCCTTACCTCTGAAATGAATAAAATTCTACCACAAATCAATGAAGACTCACCCAACTTAGGCCGACAGATTTCATCTTTAGTGAGCAATTTGTCGGATTTAACACAAGAGTTTAAAAAATTAACTCCTGCTATCAATGTGATTGCTCCCGAGCTACCTAGAGTTAGCAAAAGAGCTGTTGAGGGTTTGGATGAGCTTGTCATAACTTTAAAAGCTATTCAGAAATCCTTTTTATTGCGTGGCAATGTTGATGACGTAAAAGAAGAAGAAAAAAAGATGAGGGAGCCAGCCAAGGAATAAGCATGAAAGATTTTGCTAAAAACACACATTCATTTTTTGATATTCGCGAAGCCGGCTCGAGTTTAGAGGAAGCTGCCGTGGATGTTGTTAAATCAGAGGGTCACAGTCTTACAAACCACTGGTATCACAGTCCACTTGAGGTGGATGTCTATTACTGGGTGGACGAGAAAAGAAATATTATTAAACAACAGGTGAGTATTTATGGCCAAATTTGTGAGTGGGACATTATTGACGGAGTGAGAACTGGATGTGTTATTGAAACTGGAAAAGAAGATGAGAACGAAGGAAACACTATACAATACGACAAGAAAGCTCACAATTCATCACTTTTTCAAGCCAAAAATTTACTTGAATACACGGAAGCTATGTCATCTTTGGTGAAGGAACAACTGATCTATAATTTTGAGCACAATCCTACAGCAGACAATTTAGATCCCGAAGAGTTATTGGCGCAATATGGCGACAAAGCTAAGGAACTCAAAGGAAGCCTTGCAAAATTCATTAAAAAATTGTTCAAATGATAACTAATGTTAACTCTCAGTTTCTTTAAAAATTATTTATTCTCTAAACGATCTGGCGCCTTGATTCGCATAATATCATGGGTATGTTTAATTGGGGTCACAGTAGGTGTTACCACTTTGATCATAGTCATGAGTGTGATGAATGGTTTTAACGAGAGTATCCGCAACAAGCTGTTATTAACCAAACCCCATGTAATTTTAAAAGGCAATGAAAGTGAACTAAAAACATGGAAAGAAAAATTAAACAATCAAAACATTGTATCCGCAGATATCGTTGAAAATCAAGATGTAGTAGTCCGAACCGTAGAAGGGTTGTACGGCGGAGCTGTCGCTAAGGGTATGGACACATCTCAACTGCAAGCTCTCTTTAAAAGATTAACCGATGAACGTGTAGGAGAAGAAGGTTCATTTCTGCAAGTAGAAGACGCAGCTATATTAGAATCAGGGGAAGTCATCCTTGGCAAAGGTTTAGCAACTAGCCTAAGTGTTTTCGAGGGAGATCAAATTGTTGTAATTCCACCTGAAGCTCTACTTTTACCCTCAGGTGAAATGCCTTATTATGCGCGGGCGAGAGTGAAAGCTATTTTACAAACAGAACTTCAAGATGTTGATAGCCAAACTCTGTACTACAATATAGATGGTGGGCTGAAAGCACTTAGCCAATCGCGCAGTCGTTTTCAAGAGTTAGAATTGCGCTTAACAAGTGTCAATCAGGTGGAGGACATCAAAAAAATAGCCATAAACATGGGTGCACAAGTGGACACATGGAAAGACCGAGATCGTGCAATGTTGTTTGCATTAAAAATGGAAAAATTTATTATCGGGACTATCATTGGTATAAGCACACTGATTACAGCATTTTCAATTTTGACAGTTTTAGTTCTGTTGATTACGCAAAAAAAGAAAGACATAGGAATACTCATGTCTATGGGGTGCTCCCGTAGTAGTACGCGCTGGATGTTTGTAAGGATAGGTTTGATTTTATCTTTTTTAGGTTTAGGTAGCGGAATGATTCTGGGTTTATCATTAAGCTTCAGCTTGGATGAAGCTAAACTGAATATTCTGCCCAATATTTACTACGACACGTCCATCCCCATTGCTATAGAATGGTCACTCATTATAACAGCATTGATTGGTGGCAGTATAGTCGCCTTTGTGGGCTCCTATGTTCCAACATCCTTGATTTTAAGATTTTCACCATCAGAAGCTTTAAGAGCAAAAGTTTAATACAAGTTTACACCGAAACTTCAAAATCCCTCAGAGCAGAAGTCAAAGAGGTTTTCTTGTCAGTGCTTTCGCTTCTTTGGCCAATAATTAGAGCACAGGGAACTTGGAATTCACCAGCCGGAAAATTTTTTGTTCTCATTCCGGGGATAACCACAGAATTTTTTGGTATTCGCCCCTTGTATTCCACAGCCTTATTTTGTGTAACATCAATAATCCTTGTCGAGGCGGTAAGAGTAACTCCGGCACCAAGTACAGATCCTTCCTCTACGATGATTCCTTCTACAACAATGCAACGACTGCCGATAAAGGCATTGTCCTCTATAATAACGGGCTGAGCTTGTACGGGTTCGAGAACTCCACCAATTCCAACACCTCCAGACAGGTGAACATTTTTTCCAATTTGCGCGCAGGAACCTACAGTGGCCCAAGTGTCGACCATGCTCCCGGAACCAACATAAGCACCAATGTTAACATAAGAGGGCATAAGAATAGCCCCTTTTTCTACAAAAGCTCCCTGCCGAACAACGGCGTGAGGAACCACTCGTACACCTTGTTCTTCGCCCCATTCTTTGAGAGGGATTTTATCGTAAAAGTGCAAATCGCCAGCCCTAAACTTTCTCATAGTTTTTATGCGAAAAAAAAGTAAAATAGCCTCTTTCAACCACTGATTGACTTTCCACTGACCCTCCTCTGTGCGAGAGCATACGCGTTCTGTTCCCTTATCCAACCATTCAATGGCGGTATTTATAGCTTCTATCTGTACATTGCTGAATGTTGGGGCGGAGGAATTGAAGGTTTCGCTGATTATATTTTTAACTTCGTTTTTTTCCATAATTTTCTCTTTTAGTAGTTTTTATTTTCAGTAACTTTTAGAGCTTCAAGAATAGCTGGCACATGTTTGCCAATAATTTCTTTAGGATCCAAGTTTCTCTGAATTTCATAGGTGATAGTTGGCATATCTCTTTCTAGACCGCAATAAGTACCTAAACATCCAGGGGTAGGGTAGCCAATACTTTCTTTTATTTCATAGTGTGTCAATCGCGCTATAGCTTTGGCTTCCTCTTCGCAGCGGCCATTGATATTAAGCATGGGGTGCCAGGAGTGTAAACTAATTACCAAGTGGGGTCTATTTATTGAAAGCCAATTTACTAAAGATTTATTTTCTTCTTCAGAGTTGGCTTGGCGTCCAGGGAAATATTTTTCTTCTGCGACCTCAGAGGTCCAATCATTAGTGGGCAGGTTGCGATTGAGGTCCACGCCATTAGCATTTTTTCTTTTTCCACGCAAAACTCCATCTAAATTAAATATTGGAACCAAAGTGAGCTGTAGTTTAAAGGTAAAAGATTCAACAAAGCGGTTCTGTAGAGCTTTGGCCGCCACAACGCCTTCCCATTCATCACCGTGAACGCCGCCCAAAATAAGAACTTTAGGACCTTTGCTTCCATATTTGTCAGCCATTATCGGCAGTCCTTGGCTGGTGTTTCCAAACTTAAAACTTTTCATAAGGCCTTCTCTCGTGTAAACTTCGCTCCATGAAAACGCAAAGTGAACTTTTGGTCAAGAAATTCGGTGGCACATCGGTGGGTTCGATAGAACGCATCGAGAATGTCGCTGAGCGCATTAAATTAGACTGTCAAAATGGTCAAGTGCCTGTTGTTGTGGCTTCAGCAATGTCTGGGGAGACCAATCGTTTAGTTCGCTTAGCTTCAGATATAAATCCACAATATCGTGGTTTGGCCTATGATATGCTGTTGGCATCGGGGGAACAAGTTTCCATAGCCTTACTGGCTATGGCTTTGGAGAAGAGAGGTCTCAAAGCTATACCGCTTTTGGCCTATCAGCTGGGCATACGAACAGACTCCCTATTTTCTCAGGCGAAAATTCAAAGTATTAATACACAAAAAATAATGGAACTGATTGATAAAAAAACCATTCCTATTGTAGCGGGATTCCAAGGTGTAAATATGGATGATTACATTACCACATTGGGGCGTGGGGGCTCCGACACCACAGCCGTGGCTATTGCCGCCGCTTTAGGTTGTGAACAAGTGGAAATCTATACGGATGTACCAAAAGTGTTTACAGCAGATCCTCGCCTTATCCCGAAGGCAAGAGAAATTTCACGTCTTAGTTTTGAAGAAATGATGGAGATGGCAACCTTAGGCTCGAAAGTTTTACATTTTCGATGTGTTGAGTTAGCTGCAAAATATAATGTTAAAATTCATGTGCGATCCACTTTTGAAACGAGAGAGGGAACTTGGGTCGTCGCGGAGGATGAAAAAATGGAAAACCCTGTAGTTTCTGCGGTGACTCACGATGCAAGCACTGCCATTGTTAAATTATTTCCTGTGCCTTTTGGTGCCAACTTTTTGGCTCAACTTTTTGAATCTTTGGCTGAAAAGGGAGTTATCGTAGATATTATCACGCAGAGCTACAACGAAGAGGGTCAGCGTTTAGCATTTTCTGTAAACGAAACCGATTTGTATATGGTGGAGGAAGTTTTAAAAAGCTTAGATGTTAATGCCAAAATTGTTATTTTAAAAGATATGGCTAAATTATCCGTAGTGGGTGTCGGCATGGCCAATCATCCGGGTGTTGCGGCACGATTTTTTAAAGTATTAAGTCAAAAAGAAGTGCCTCTTCATTTGGTTTCAACTTCAGATATTAAAATCAGCGCTGTGATAGACAGAAAAAACCTAGAAAAAACGGCACAGGCTTTACATACTGAATTTGCTCTAGATAAAGACGAGAAGTAATGTCTCTAGAATATATAAATCAGGAACTCCACCTTATTCAAAAGTCAAAAAAACACAATTTGCAGGTTTTAGCACAACGGGTGGGTGAGGCTTTTTATTTGTACAACTTAGAGGCCATTAAAAATAGAGTAGATTTTTTTAAGGCTTCATTCCAGCGTAACATAAGAGTTCATTACGCAATGAAGGCGAACAATCATCCAGATATTTTAAAAATAATGTTAAAGGCAGGATTGGGTGTGGATGTGGTTTCTGGTGGAGAGTTAAAAGAAGCTTTGGACCTAGGTTTCACGCCACAGCAAATCATTTATTCAGGCGTCGGTAAAACTGTAAAAGAACTAGAGTTGGCACTGAATAAATCCATAGCACAAATCAACGTAGAGAGTCCTCAAGAGTTGCAAAGAATTGGCGAGTTGGCGCGCAAGTTAAAAGTGGAAGCAAAAGTGGCTTGGCGCATGAACCCTGACGTTAAAGCAGAGACTCATCCATATATCACCACTGGTTTTAGAGATAATAAATTTGGAATGGATAAAAGTTTTTTTCCAACATTAAAAAATATCATGAAGGAGTATTCAGAGCTAAAACTTGTGGGTTTGACTCTTCATATAGGTTCACAAATTCGGCAAATTGAACCCTTTGTTGAGGCTTTGCAAAAGATTCTACAAGACTTTAATAATCTTAAAGCCGAGGGCTATCCTTTGCAGACTTTAGATGTCGGCGGAGGTTTGGGCATTAATTATGATAAACTAGATTTGCCAGGTGATGAAAAAAAGATTCAGGAATACGCAAGGCAGATGGAGCAGCAACTTAAAGGATTTCAAGGGGATTTACTTTTAGAGCCAGGAAGGATTCTTGTGGGAAGCTTTGGTTATCTTTTGGGTGAAGTGCAATACATTAAAAGAAGTCCATGGAAAAATTTTGCAATTTTAAATACAGGTATGAATCATCTGATTCGACAGCCCTTATATCAAGCTCACCACCGTATACAGCCACTCATTCAGCGCAGTGAAAACATTGAAGCCTATGATGTAGTGGGGCCCATTTGTGAATCGGCTGATGTCTTAGGTTTTGATCGTCCTTTTCCAAAATTACAACAAGGAGATTGGTTGATTGTGGAGGACGCTGGAGCCTATGGGCACGTTATGGCCTCTACATATAATTCCCATGCCCTTCCTCGCATCGTTACTATTTAACTTTCTTAAAGGTAAATAAGTTCCGGTTGTGGAGCTGGCGAGAAAAAAATCTTCGGATATATTGTATCTAATGATGGGCTAGCGTCGGTTAAGTAAAGCTCGATTTTTGCATCTAATTTTTCATTATTAATTGGAAGTTTAAAGTGGAGCAGGACTTCGTCGACTACACAATTGGCAGAGGAAATAATATTAATGTCTGGCCCAACAACTTTGCGAATAGCGGGTAACAGAAGCGGATAATGGGTGCAACCAAGAATAAGAGTGTCCACTTGCGCTTGCAATAAAGCGCTCAAATAACGATATAAAACTAAATTTGTAATGGGGTCTTCTAGCCACGCCTCTTCAACCAGCGGCACTAAAAGCGGGCAGGCTTGCTGGAAAACACTTATTAGCGGATTGAGTGATTGAATGGCCTTTACATAAGTTTTTTGTGAAATGGTCGTTCGCGTGGCTATAATACCAATACGTTCTTCCAAAGAGGTAGTCACTGCGGCTCTTGCACTGGGTTTTATAACATCAAAAACGGGAACGGGGAATTCGTTAAGATTTTCTATAACACTAGATGCAGAATTGCATGCTACGACAATAGCATCTACTTTTTTAGTCAATAAGAATTGAACGTTTTGATCAATATATTTTCTTAAAACCTTTGGTGACTTTGAGCCATAGGGAAGACGAGCTGTGTCCCCTAAGTAAAAATATTGATTTTGTGGGGCCTTTTCAAAAAGAGATTTTAGGACAGTGAGTCCTCCTAAACCAGAGTCAAAAACGCCAATTTTCAGAATAGGTAGAGACATAAATGCAATTATCACTCATCTATAAAAAAACCGGTGTGCATCCTGCTTCACCGGTTAAACAACTTTAAAATGAGGCGCATCTTGCACCTTTAGAGTCTCAACTTTATCCCTAGTGGATCAAGAGAATGGGCTACTAAAGTTAAGTTAAAGTTAATTTTTCTTTCGGTCAAAGATTAGAAAATGGTTTTTTCAAAAAACCCAGCTAAATAATTAAAATCTCTAGAGCTGAGATTAAATAATAAAAATAATCAGGTCCTAAGGCCGTGAGCTCGGGATTCAAAACTACCGGCGGAAGTCATTTCTATAAACTGAGCTTTGGCAGAAATTTCTTCTATATTAGAGGCATTGATATAACTCATGCCACTTCGCAATCCACCAGCCAGTTCATTAATGACGTGACTAAGGTGTCCTTTAACGGGAACATAAGTGGACTCACCTTCGGGGGCCATGCCCTCGGGCACACCGCCACGCCAACTCACTTGAGCGGCTTTAGAAGCCATTCCTCTGTATTGCTTTTTCCCATTCCTAACTTCACCAGGAGTTTCGAGTACGCCGGCCAAAATAGAACCTAACATTACTGTGTCTGCTCCAGCGGCGAGAGCTTTTACTATATCTCCCGATGTTTTTATTCCACCATCGGCAATTATAGGTACCCCTTTTTCTCTGGCTACTTGAGCGCACAAGGCAACGGCCGTCATTTGTGGCAATCCACAGCCGGTAATTATGCGTGTAGTACACATTGAACCCGGTCCTATCCCAACTTTAATGGCAGAGGCACCGGCTTCGCACAAATCTTCAACTCCCTCTGGGGTGGCAACATTGCCAACTATCAATTCAACATCCGGGAAGCTGTCTTTTAACCACTTCATAGTTTCTAACATTTGCACCGAGTGACCGTGAGCAATGTCTATAGTAATCACATTCACACCAGCTTCTACAATAGCATGGGCTCGCTCTTGAAAATCTTGGTTTACACCTATACTAGCGCTAATATTTTTAAGTCCTTTATTTTTCAGCATTTCTACTTGTTTTACTTGCTCTTCTATAGGCATAAAGCGATGTAAAATACCAAGGCAACCCAGTTCGTCCATGGCACTTGCCATTTCATATTCAGTTATGGTGTCCATGTTGGAACTAATAAAAGGTTTTGCAATTCTTATGTTTTTGGTTAGGCGAGTGCTTAAGTCTGGATCTTTGCGTGAACGGACATCTGACTTACTGGGTATGATTAAAACGTCATCATAGGTGAGTCCACGCATGCGATTTTGAATGTCTTTCCAATTAAAAAATAATTCCATATTTAATCCTCTTTATGGGGGATCTCTGTGGATCGTTGTTGGTAAATGCTGAACAACAAAATATAAGTATAGACCGAGACGCCAAGGGTCAATATGCCTGATAAAAATAAGCCCAAAAACTGAAAATACCCGCCAAATGACTGCCCCAAAGAATCCAGCCCATATTGTACAACGAAGTCAGCAATGGCTATGAAAGCTATCTGTAAAGTGATTCCCTTTACTAGTTGGTTGGAGCGATCCAGGGGGTCTACCTCCCCGAGATCATACTTTTTGTCTTCAATTACAATGAAGGGCATAAAGTACCAACGGATTTGTTTAAAAAGACCAGGGACAATCAAAAGTAGGCTCCACAGTATGACGAGCCCCGTCATGCGCAAACCTTCAAGTGTAATGTCTCCTAAGTGTTTCTTTAAAAAAGACAAATAAGGCCTAGGTATTTGCTGATTTTGTAATTCCACAACTCTCATTGGAACGAGAATGACTAGGAATATAGTTTTTAAAAGACTTAAAGAGCCAATACCCACCTGACCAAGAAGTTGCACGAGTTCATTGTCGGGAGAGAGTTGTACAAAAAAAAGTAAAGTTTGTGATTGAAGCTGAATAAAAAGAAAAATAATCAGAAGCTCTTGAAAGCTATTCTGCATGACTTTTTTCCACAGGGCATTTGCTTCTGTAATTTTGTTTATAAAATAATTAATTGGTTGATTAAGCACTTGAGCATCTTAACGAATTGCTGCTTTGTCACAAGCATTGACACTTTGTTCAACAAAAGAGACTTTTGCACCTTCGCAATTCGTTGCCCGAGTGGCGAAATTGGTAGACGCACAGGACTTAAAAGTATGCAGCCATATTTTAAGTCTTGGGATTACAAAAACTTATGGCTGTTTTGGTAGATGAGGTAAAATTTTTGGTAGATAGATCTACCATTTTTTAAAAATAAAATCAGTGGCCCTGTGGCGAAATTGGTAGACGCAAGGGACTTAAAATCCCTCGGGCATTATTTGCCTGTGCCAGTTCAAGTCTGGCCGGGGCCACCAACTTAATACTTAAGACTATGAATGTTATTACTTTAGACCAAATCAGAGAAGCTAAGTTTTTACACGAAGCAGCACAAAAGTCTGGCGGCACTAATCGCAGCTTGTCAGATGTATTGAAAACAGTCCAAAGCCTTGAAACTTCTGCAGAAAATGACGATAAGAATTCGTCATGGCAAAAAAGAAAGCAGCGAAGAAGCGACAGCAAGTAGCTAATCGCGACTATATCATTTCATACTTTATAAAAGAGCCCACTGAAACAAGAAGGTCTTTTTCTATTGTTATGAGAAAACAATTCCCTGATGGGAAGAGAGAACACTCCACAGTCAAACTTCAAATTATTAAAGACATAAATAAAGAATTAAAGTCTGAAAAAATAAGTCCATCTGTTGCTAAAATGAGAATCAATGAAATTAAAGATGGTCTATATAAAACAGAAAAAAAGCTTCGAGGAGTTCTAGAGTTAGATTCTAAAAATGAAGAGGCTTATCACACTTATCTAGATAAACATTATTCAAAGTTAAAGAGGCAGAATCTAAAAGATTTCAAGGCAGCTGAAAATGAGATCATGAGAGCTTTCAGAGCATTGGGAAATGTTAGTATTCGAACAGCATCTAGAGATGAAATAGAAAATCAAATAGTTGAGCATTGTGGCGACAATATAATGAAGCAAAGAAAGATAGCTTCTAGATTAAATTCAGTCTTGAAATCAATCGGAAGAAACGACATTAAATTAACAGTTCTAAAAAGACCTCACCACGATGTTATTTTTATTACTGAAACCGAACTTGGTGAATTAATAGATCATATAGAAACTAATGTAGCAAAAGATAGAACTTTTGGGAATCTAACGAGAGACCATTTTATTATTTTAATAAAAGCATTGTTTTATTCTGGGTTACGAATTGGAGAAGCAAAAGCTGCGGATATAAAAAACTGGAGACCTGCGGATAGAGTTTATAGAGTTACTCATCAAATTGACGACAATGGAAAAAAGAGACTTCCCAAAGGTGATAAAACTAGAAGGATTGTTATTCATAAACGAGGAGAAAAAGCTTTTAGTCAGTGGTTAAAGTTTGAAGGTAAATCAAAAATAAATAGAAATCTTCTCACCAAAAATCTTAAAAGTTTTTGTGAAAAATTATTTCAAAAAGATGAAACAAAACACCTCACTCTTCACTCCATGAGACACTGCATGGCCGTATTTTATTTAAGAGATTGTTCATTTTCTCTTAGTGCGGTAGCTTCTCTTTTAGGCGATAGTATTCATGTCACAGAAGTCTATTACGCTAATTTTGTACTTCATGATGAAACTCTAGAAATGATGTCTCAAAAAACAGCAGGATAAAAAACCCCGGAGAATTACCTCCGAGGCTAGTAGATAGGAGTGAGCTTTCGCTCTGGTTAATAATTAGTCCATTGCCGAATAAAAAATAAGATGATTGCCGTTTCCTGTGTAAGTATAATTTCCAGCTCCTGGGTAAGTTATATTACCAAGTATTGAAAACACACCAAGAGTTGTTCCACCTGAACCATCGTCAACACCTTCAAAAAATACTTTTATGGATTTAACATTAAACTCATCCGTACCCATAAAAGCATAACCGCCTTCATAGCCAAGAGAGTAACGGTCTGGGGTATCAAACTCACTGCCTCCAGATCCATAGCCCCAATCGTATTTCAGGGTAGAATTTTGAGATAAAAGATAAGTGTTATTTGTACTTCCACCATCAATAAGGAAGCCAGTGTATTGGCCATACGAATCTGGGAAATTACTTTCTATTACATCAACAGAAAATAGAACATAAAGACTTGTTCCATAAATCATAATCCCAAATTGGTCATTTGCAGCCAGCTCTTGAGAGTTATCTAAATCAAGAATTCCGTTATCACAAGTAGCCTCAATTTCATCTGTGGCTGAATTGATTTGGGCTGAATTACAAAAGCCAGCATTACAAGTTATATTAAGCCCAAGGCCTGTCACAGACACATCGTTGTGGCTCACTGTAACCCCTAAAACAAGAGGTTCATTATTATAGCCCTCTTGTATGGCTATGAACTTCCGCTCCGTATAGGCCCCACAGGAGGGCTCATAGACTCCAAAAGCATAGTCTCCAAATCCAGCATCAGTAACACCAATTTTTAGTTTATTTTCGACCTGAATAGTTTCAGTTTTAAACTCAGAAATATCTGGTTGACCTAAAAGAAAGTCTCTAGTGTACCATCCAGAAAAGGTTGAAGAACCTCCTCCACCTGATCCATATTCACATTCGCCTATAAACCCATAATTAGTAGCCGTGGGGTCTTGGCAAACAGTTATGTCTCCGGGGTCCGTAGAAGCATCACTAGAGCTGCCTCCTCCGCCTTTACACCCAAGCAGGGCGAGACTTAAGACTAGTGTAATAAGTAAATTTTTTTTCATACCTTCTCCCATCTATTCTTTAACATTTCTTTTAAAGTTTGAATTTCGAGTGCTTTTTGTTTGCTGGTTACTTTTAAATTTACTTTGTCCCCAAGTTCTTTTTTAAGATTCTCAAAACACTCAAGGTTATCAGGGTGCCCAGTGGCTATGATAATTGCTTTTAATTGAATTCTCGCCTTTACGATTTCTCGAATTAGATCGCATCCATTGAGGCCAGGCATATCGTGATCAGTAATTAGATATGTGACATACTCGGTTTTCAAGATATCAAGAGCCTCTAAGCCATTATTTGCTGTCAATACCTTATAGGGTCCAGCCTCTTGATACTGAAACTTCATATAGTTAAGGTATTCCTTTAAATCGTCGGCAACTAAGACCGTATCTCCACCATCACTGACCATCTTTATTCACCTTTACTTTCTTTATCGTTATTTCATATAAGCCAGTGTGAATTTCAGATTTATCTAAAATGTCTTCTATTAAGTGTTGTGGATCGTCTTCCCCAAAAAGAAGATAATGTAGGGATATATCAAAGTAATTAGCAAGTTTCTTAAGGTGCCTTGGATCTCTAGGAATTCTTCCAGACTTACCAATCCATTCTTGAATAGTTTTAGGAGATACAGAAATGGCTTTAGCTAACTCTTTTTGGGTTAACTCATTTCTTTTACATAAACTCTGTAGTATTTCACCAAAACTCTTTTTCATAACTTTTTTAATTATTAGTTTCTTTTCCATGTTATCGTCCCTAAAATTAAACATCATAAGTTAAGACCGAGTTGCTTCCGCTTATACCTACAAAGTCAGGTTTGCTTCCTGAATTACTTCTTTCCGTATCTGCCCCAGGTTGATTCATTGCGAGCAGTTCTATAAAAAGCGGTTTCAAGCCCATAGACCAGTCTACGACTTTTCTTACTCTTTACTTTTTTGAAGAGGATTCTTTGGAGTTTTCTTCGGCAGTATCTAACTATTCGCTTCTCAATTCTATTGATCGTATTCTCATCAAACATATCTTATAAGATATAATCTTTAATGCCATGTGTCAACATAAAAGGTTATATCTTTTATGCTAATTTCCCGAATAGAGAGTATACTGTTTGAAAACGAGGCACTATGAAAAAGAAAAAAACAAAAATTCAAAGAAAGCGGTCTGAAAATAAACAATATCAGAAATTTTTGAAATTAGGTCAAAGGCAAGTAAAATTTAGGCTTGCTGAATTTATTGTTTTAGAGCAGAAGCGAGAACCAAATATTATAAGTCAGACTAAAATTGCCCGTGAGCTTGATGTGCCTACAAGTAGCATAGGCCGAATAATCAAGGATAAAGAACAAGCAAATCCCACCTGGCATACGTTATTAGCCATACAAGCTGTTTGTAGTAAGCTATTAGGGAGGAAAGTGAAAATATCAGAGTTTTATTCAGAAAAGTAATGAGTTAAGGAACGCATGAAAGATTTAGAATCAATACTTCAGAATTTCAATCGTAACAGAATAGTATCAGCGAGTGACTTTGAGAAAAAAATGGAAAAGTTTCAGCATCTATTTGGCGAATCCATCAATGAGCTGAAAGTAGTTTTGGATTCAGCTCAACCGGAGCAGGTCCATAAAGAATGGTGGGCAAGATTAATTCGGGATTGGGTCGAAGATGAGTCAATGCCTCTTTTTATTCGTAAATTTAATGATAAGTTTCCAAGAGGGAGTGAGGTTATCCATTCTAGTGGAAGAGTATTAATTCCGTGTGATAATGGTCCGGCTCATTGGTCGTTTAGTATGTGCTATAACGATAACTATATTGGATTGCCTCAGATAAAAGAATTTCTGAGTAATGACCTTATTCCTGTTGCTTTTGCGATCAAGGGCACCGAAAAGCAATCAAAATACCGTCAGACTAAACATTTGATAGATACTCCTAATAAAAAAGGTTGGAAAATTGCTCACGTTGCTCCGGTTGGATTGAAAACAAGAACTTCATTAGTAGATATCCCGATTGAAACTCTTGAAGAACATTTTAGAAAATTTATGGACCCGATGAATATGTTTGTGGTCCCCATTGAGCTTTCGGGTTTAGCGGAAATTCCAGAGGTTATAGAGGCATTTAAAACAGAGCCCATTGGTGGGACCATAGAGCCTACCCATATCAAATCCCACTAAAAATACTGATGATAAAAATATATTTATGGTTTATCTCGGCCCAATAAAGTGAATAAAATCTCTGTCCGGCTATTATATCCAAAAGAATAATAAATTTCTTCGCCAAATGGACTCTTGAGAATATCACCCCTGGTTATAATAAGTTTCAGGTTTCCAATTTCTTTACGAAGAATGAAAGAGAATAAAATTTGGATCATTGAAACTTCACAGCAAAGGGGGTCTGTATCGTTTAGAATAAGCTCTACGGTCTTCCCTTGGTTGTCCTCGCAAAAAGCCAAAGGCAGGGCTCCAAAGCCCGCACAGGGGTCATTAAATCTTTTCCAGGATGAATTTTTTGGTGCTTTTGTTTGAGTAAGACCCACTAAAATTTTAGAAATAGGAAAAGGAGTAAAAAACTGCGAAGAAAGGGGCTTCTTTCCATTTTTCTCTATAATTTCTTGATAGAGCTTACCGAGATGATCTTCAAAAGGATTTTCAATTACAAGATCTATGTAGGTTTCAGCTATAGGCAAAGATGCCATCTCATATTTTTCGTTCTTTTTCAGGCTTTTACCTGTAATATTCCCTTTGAGTAAATCAAGGATGATTTCAAATGCCTCTTGATATTTGAGCTTGTTTGAATTTTTGAATTCCTCATACAGTTTAAATAGGTTTTCATTTTTCATTTATTCACCCTCCGATGAGCTGTCTTCGTCTTTGAAATCATCAAGTAGCTCATTCAGATTTGAGTAAGTCAGAATTTCAATGTAGTTGTCATATATTTCAAGAACATAGCAAAATAGTTCCAGTTCATTTTCAGGAGGTGAAATGCTCTTGTCTTTAGGTTCAACTTTGAACTGAAGTCTATCGCCCTTTTTTATATTTTTTGAAATATAGGCGAAGCCCCTCTCTCTTGAGCGAGGAATAAACTCCCTGTCGCATCCCCAAGCTGAATTGTAGTTTTTTGTTATGATGGCACCCCAATTTTTAGTTGATCCTAAATTGCTCTTCAGAAAGCCAATTGGTTGTTCAGTAAAAATCTTACCGTCCTTTTGTTGTAGTTTAATATGTCTTTTCATTACCTCCCTCCTTTTTTATTAAAACTCTTTTGCTCTAAAAGAAGCTCCATTTTAAATAGAAGCTGTGAGAAATCTAATGCTCCCAAAAAGTCCTTTTTAAAATCTGCGAGTCGTTCATCACTCATTGCTTCAGACATAAAAAGCTTTTCTACTTCTTCTTTGAGTTCATTCATTAGATCCAAAACTATCTCTCCAGGCAGTAGTTCAGGATTAGGCATCAAGCCTTTTTCAACTGTGTGAATAAGCTGTCCTAATGCCTCACTATATTTAAAAAAATGTTGGGGTGAGATTGCCCCCAAGTTCCAAATGATACTTTGTAGGGCTTCCTTATTTTTATTCCTCATATTTTTCTCCTTGGTTAAGTTGTTTCTAGAGAAATACCGAAATAAAAATAAAAAATTTAAAAAAATTTATTTTTCTAATGGACATATTAAAAATACTCAAAATATATGCCTATATTAGCTTTTTCGAAAAAGTATGAGCCCTAAAAATCTTCAAAATTAACTGCCTACGACAAGCAAGAGTCCAAACTTAAAAAAAATTTGGAATTTCATTAAAAAGTTTCTATTTAGTAAAATAGAGGCTTGAGTAAAGGTTTAAGGTTTCCCTAAGACACCTCTTTAAAAACGGCGAAAGAGCCTTCTCTTCACGACGAATTGAAGTCGTTATCGTGAGGAGTATTGGCTTTGAAGTAAATAAACTCAATCTAACGAATAGAGTTTTTTAAAAGGTAATTAAAAATAATTAAAGAGTTAAGGAGTAGGTTTTGGAAATAGGTTTAAATCTTTTAAAGCTTCATAAGGAAGAGCTAAAGATATTAGCCTATTTATTGAATAATAAGAGTAAGGATATATCTCTAACGATGCTTTATAGGAAAAGTCGCCTTTGTAAAAAAGATTTAAAAAAGGGATTGGCATTTCTTCTTGATAAGCAATACATCAGCATCAGTGATGAGGGTTACGGTTATGATGAAACAAAAGTGCGAATACTAAATATTCAAATGGAAAACTGTTTTTCTATTAACCCAGGACTTATAAATCGTTTAGATTCTTCTACTTTCAAAGTCTATTGTGTTCTTCAGTATTTGAGGGAAAATTTGCGTAAAGGTGGAAAATTCACAAAGTATGAACTTAAAAGGTTTTCGGGGGTAAAAAGATATGCCTTTGATAAAGCTTGTAGGTATTTAGCGAAAAGAAAAATTATTTCGTTGGATGAATATCTTCTCTATACCTCGAAATTTGAACAATCATTTACAAATGGTGGGAAACTTAAAGATTTTGGATTTACCAAAAAGCAAAAAAAATCAAAAAATGAGAACAAAGTATAAGTATCCACAGCCAACTGTTCTATTGGAGTTTGTTTTTTGGATATTCGTTGGATTTTCACATTTATTTGTCCTCAGTCTATTTTTTCCGATTACTCCATTTATCATTAGTCTCGGGCGACAAAATATTTTGATTAGTCAAATTGACCTGCTTTTATTCGCCTTTTGTGCCCTTTCGTTTGGGCACTTAATTTATAAAAAGTAGATTTTTTGTATCGTAGTGCTACGATCTTCTTTTAGAAAACCTGAAGTTTGGCAGTTCTAAGTTATATGCTATATACTGAAGATGTAGATAGGAGGGCTTTTAAAGGGAGCCCTTATGCTTCAAATTGTACTTAGATATCTTTTTCGGTCATTATTCTCAATTGGCTGGAGGGTACTCGCATTTCTTTTTGTCACGATTATTCCTAACTGCCTAGTGTTTTCAATAAACCCTTCAAAAAAGTTTGCTCTAGTTTATTTGGCATCTAGTTTAGTGCCTCTTTTATTGTGGTGCACTAGATGTGTAGTAACTAGCCTCAGAGATATGAAAATTGAATTATTTTGTTTTTCTGAAAGAAAGCGTTTAGCGAAAGTTTATGAAGCCAAAGAAAAGGCTCGTCATAACGTATCCAAAAGAACTCAATTGAGAGACTCTGTTGTTAGAAGTCAAGAGCCCCTGAGCCTTCAAGACGCTTACAACAAGGGGTTTCAAAATGGCTTTCGTTCAGGTTTCAAATACACGGATAAAGTTAAAAATAGGTTAAAAAATCAAGAAATTCAAAAAAAAGAAATTCATTTGTGTGAGCAAGTGAGGGAAAAAATGGAGAGGTTATGTTCATAGAAGATATAACTAATAAAAAGCAATTAAATGAACTCTATCTAAAGTTGATGGAGGTAGCAAAAGCAACTGGTATGAGGTTTAAGATTGAATGTCCTTCACACGAATCAGCGAAGGCAATTCAAAATGTTGCTAAATATTTTATGTGCTTTATCTGCGAATTACGACTCAGGGAACTTCATAAAACCGAAAATCTTTGGACAAAAGATTGTGAGAAGATCTACCAAGACAGAGTTGACCCCTTTATTAAGGCAGCCTGGACAAAAGGGGTAACGGGTTCCGAAAGCAATCCTAAGTTTCATTAAAGCACTCATTTGAATCGAGGTTCAAAGTGAAAGTGAGATTAACTCAGAAAGAGGTGGATGCGTTACTAAACGATAAGTGCGAACGAAAACGTCAACCTACAAAGTCTTCTAAAAATATCCTAAAGGCTAATAAACAAATTAGTCGTCTTTCAAAACAGGTAGATGAGCTGGTTAAGAAAATTAACAAAGCTCTTGGGAGCTGACAAAAAAGGGAAATGCCATCTCCTAATAAACAATTTCATCTCTTTTATCTTATTTGAGATTATTTTTTCCATTTAAAGTTAAAAGGAGATCAGTTCCATGAGTGAAATAACTAAAAAAAAGAATATTACTCCGCTTCAGGTTGAGTGTATTCAGCGTTGCAATAAGGCATCGCGTGAATTGAAAGAATTAGAATATTTGTGCAAGGAAAACGGTTCCGAAAACTTAGCAAAGAATATTGCTAGGATGGTTGATTTTCTTCGTTTAAATCTAAGATGTGAATTGGGTTTGAAGAAAAAGGACTTTGATGATGAGTCAAAATAAACTGGATAAATATCTTAAGTCATCACACCATAATTACTATGGCTTGAGATTCATTGGGTATGACAATAAATTGGGAGCAATAATTTTGTATTCTCAGCTAGAGAGGCAGTTTTTTCTTTTTCCCGATGAGCTTATCGAAGAGTTGGTTCATATCAAAAATATGGAAGAGTTAAGTCATAGAATTAAAGAATTTGTTTATCGAACTGACTACGCTGAGATGGCTGTTGATTATATTTCGAAACTGATTAAAGAAAGTACTGAGTAATAGCATGCAAAAAGCCCAATAACCCATTTAGGGTTTATGAACAACTCAATTTGGACTATCCAAAAGAAATTGAAACAGCTCAAATCAATATTAAGTAGTATGACCCAGGAAGAATATTTTTATGAACTAGAGCATTGGTTAGGACGAGCTGAAATTATACGAACTTTACAATCTGATATTGGAATTCTGTATCTAGACTATATTCTTCCAGAGCCCGTTTCTGGCGATTTTGAAGCGTTAAGGAGCCTCAGGGTGTCTTATATCAAGAAGTGCTTTCAGGAGGCTTCTGACGAGCTTGTACCGCTTGCTAAAGGTGATGATGAGCTACGAAAAGTTCTTAATGCCTATGGCGTAGAAGCGTAGCCTTTCCAGCAAAATTTATTAATTTAGCTTTTTATGATCGTAAATATAGAGATTTACTCTAACTGTTTTCACCTGAAAAATTAAAGACTTATACTGTAGTTAATAAAATAGGAGTTTTGTTAACCACAGAAAAGTATTTCAGAAATATTTTTTTACTAAGCCGTTAGTCTAGTTTGATCTATAAATGCTGTTTAGTTTTTTCAGGATTAGCATAAATTTTTAGGCAAAAATAGCCGATAAAAAGTCGTGATTTTACGCATTTGGGAGCATAGTATTGTCTGAAAGCAAACAGCACGACATTGGCAAAAATAAAATTCGCAAAGTGTTTAGGTATATTCAAGAATTAACTAAACTGCGAACACCTCCTGTATCCGATATAGAGAAGTATCCTTGGGTGTTAAAGTTTTCAAATTTGCCGTTGTATCCTACTGTAGAGAGATTTGGGTATGCCGACTCGGAAGAGTCCAACGAGTCAGATAATATCGTGCTTAAAGTAAGACGGCCAAAAGAAACGCCATGTCCAAATCCTCCTGAAAGCATTAAAGATTGGGTTGTCGGAGGTTGGGAAAGTTTAAACTCAGATGCTGTTTCTCTCGATGCAAAAAATATCATAGATGAAGAGGGAAAAACTCAAACTGTCAAATTTGAAGATGATCAAAAGCGAGTGAATAGCTTTGATGAATGGAAAGCGAGCCGAGATGAATGGGTTAAAGCTGAATATCCGGTAAGAGAGGCGTCAAAGGTATTTAGTGACTTATTTAAACTTCAAGCACAGATACAAAGAGAATCTGAAAAATATCAAATGTATTTGGCAGATGGGCATTTGGTTTGGCCTTCAGCTCAAGGCATGGTTAACCATCCAATTCTTTTAAAAAAAGTTGAGTTAGAGTTTAATTCAACTATCCCAGAGTTCATAATCCGAGAAACGGATGATCCAATAGAATTGTACTCGGCGTTATTTCGATACCATGAATTAGATGGTAAAGCTATTTTAGATTCAAAAAATGAGCTTTCTAACTCTGACCCACATCCTCTAGCGGATGGCGTGGCAGATTCATTCTTTAAATATGTTGTTCAAAGATTTTTTTCAGATGGAGAATTCTTATCTGAAAGCAAAAATTTAGAAAGCTGTAACAATCCATTGATTTATAGAGATCCAGTTTTGTTTTTGGGGAACAGAACGCAGGGCTTCATGGAGTCACTTAGTAATTTAGTTGAATCCGTAGACAAGATTGAATCATTTCCTGATGCACTACTTAGAATTGTTGGGGTTGAAGAGAGTAAAGAATTAAAGATCTCATCTGACAATGGTTCTTCTCCCCAGGAGGGTAATTTTGACTTAGGTTCACTTGAAAAAGAAGAGAGTGTTGATTTACTATTAACCCGTCCCGCGAATAAAGAACAAGAACGAGTAATAAATAAGCTTGAGCAAACTGGATCTGTTTTAGTTCAAGGCCCACCGGGAACTGGTAAATCACACACAATAGCAAACGTGATAGGTCATTTGCTTGCTAATGGGAAAACTGTCTTAGTCTCTAGTCACACCGCAAAAGCATTAAATGTTGTAAGAGAGAAAGTTGCTCGTCCCTTGCAGCCTTTGTGCGTGAGTGTTCTCGATAATGATGTTGAAAGCAAAGCCCAATTAAAAGAATCTGTTAATGGAATAGTTAGCTATTTATCTCGTGTTGATAGTGATTCATTAAGCAGAGAAATTGAAGAGCTGTATAATCGACGAATTTCTTTAAAAGAAAAAATTGAAAACTTTGAAAATGAAGCATTAGAGATTAGAAAAAGTGAATACACTGACATTGTTGTAGCAGGAAAAGGAATATCTCCTTCGAAGGCTGCAAAATATGTAGAGGAAGCTTCTGAAGAAAAAATGTGGATTCCTGGTTATTTGGAACAAGGCACACCTCTTCCTCTAAGCGAAGAAGAGTTAAGAGAGCTGTATGGAACGAATGAAATTATTAGCCAAGATGAAGAACGCTGCCTTGAAGAGGGCTTGATTGATAAGGATGATCTTTTTAATCCAATTGAGTTTAATGAGTTGGTGAAGAGTTATCAAAAAGTAGAATCCTCTTTCTTGGAAGATTATCAGGTTTATTGGCACTCGAATTCTCAGACAATAGACGGTCTTGAAAAAATATTAGATAGCCTAAAAGAATGTTCGTCAATTATCTCGGCAAATAAGTGGTTGTCGAGCATTTTTGAAGATTCACAGTTAGGAGAGGAACACCTTGAGTCTTGGAGAAAACTTATTGAGTTAATAGAGGAGACAACAGCTAAAGTTGCAACGAGGAAAGAAATTATTTTAGAGTATGGACCTTGCCTAGATTTTAATTGGTCTAATGAACATGTGGAGGCCGTAAGGGACCTTGTTGAAAGGTTTAATGATGGAAAATCTATTAGTTATTTTTCTAAGTTATTTAATAGCTCTCTAAAAGAAATTTTAAAAAATTCTTCAGTTGAAGAAAGGCCTCCAAAAAATACAGAACATTTCAAATCAATATTAGCATTGATGGAAACAGATATTTTACGGAAAAAATTGAGAAACAGATGGAATAGACAAATGGTTCCCATCGGCTGTAAGGAATTAGGTGAATCCTCTCCAGAGATAGAGGCTAAAAAGGATGTTGAAGCATTAAAGTTTGCTACAAATTGGAAAGAAGATGTTTGGTCTGCAATAGAGTCATCTTTGAAGTCCCTTGGTTTTGATCTAGAGTTTGCGTTCCAACAACACTCGCTCGAAAAAAACGTAAATAGTCACCTTGAGAGGCTTTTGAATATAATTGATGGCGTAATTATTCCATCCGTTGAAAGTCGAATATTTTGGATCAGAAAAAATGTTTTGGAGACAAAGAAACAGGCCGTTTTAGAAAAGATCTCTTTAGAAAGTAATAAGCCAGCGAGCTTTAACTTCTTCTTAAAAGATTTAAGAGATGGAATTCTCTCACATGAGATTGACAGATATAAGAAAGCTTACGACTCCTTGATTCTATTAAGTTCAAAGAAAGACATTTATGAAGTGAGAGTAAATCTTTTAGAAAAACTGGGAAATATTGCTCCAGGTTGGGCGGCTGCAATTGGCGACAGAGAGGGAGTTCATGGTGGAAAATCCTTGCCTGGTGATCTCGCATCGGCTTGGGAACTTCGACAGTGGTCACAAGAACTAGATGAAAGATTGTCAAAAGACTATGCTGAAGTACAAAGGAACATTAAGCATAGTAAAGATGAGCTTCAGAAAATAAATGCTAGCTACGTTGAAAAAATGGCTTGGAGAGAGCAGCTCAATCGAACTGGATTAAAGGAAAGACAGGCTTTGACTGGCTGGCAGCAGCTTCAAAATAAACTTACAAAGTCAGGTCGAGGAAAGCTGGATAATGTGAGAAAAAAGGAAGCTAGAAAGCTTCTGAAAAAATGTAAAGATGCTGTGCCTGTATGGATTATGCCACTGGCAAGAGTATTCGAAAGTTTTGATCTGGTAAATACGAAATTTGATGTAATTATCTTAGATGAAGCAAGTCAAAGTGATATCACCTCTTTAGTAGCTTTTGCGATTGCAAAGAAAGTAATAATTGTTGGAGATAAAGAGCAAGTAACTCCAGATGCAGTCGGACAAGAGCTTGGGAAAGTTCAAGCATTAATTGATGAACTTTTGCAGGATATACCAAATAAGATGTTATATGATGGGAAAACGTCAGTTTACGATATTGCCGAGCAGTCTTTTGGGGAAACAATTAGGCTTGTTGAACACTTTCGATGTGTCCCTAGTATTATTCAGTTTAGCAATTTTCTTTCTTATAATGGAGAGATTAAGCCTCTTCGAGAAGCTTCAGACAGCCCTTATTCTGAGCATTTGGTTCTCCATAGAGTGGAAGCTGCAGACTACAGAGGCAAGGTTAATCAGATTGAAGCAATAGAGATAGCTTCTATTGTGTGTGCAATGATTCAGACAGATGAATATAAAAATGCGTCGATAGGTGTAATGTCTTTGGTTGGACATCAGCAGGCTTTTTATATTGATAATATTTTACAACATAGATTAACTCCAGATGAATATTCCAAGCATAAAGTTCTGTGTGGAAACCCATCCCAGTTTCAAGGAGATGAAAGAGATGTTGTCCTATTGTCTATGGTAGACATTTGTGATGATCCGCCTTTAAGGATAGTGCAATCAGAGCAGTATAAGAAAAGATACAATGTTGCAGTTTCAAGGGCAAAGAATCAGTTATGGGTAGTTCATTCACTAAACCCAGATATTGACTTAAAGCCAGGCGATTTAAGGTTGAGGCTAATCCAACATGCTCTTGACCCAAATTCTAAGTCAAATGCGTTGGAGTCTGCCCAGAGAGAAGCGGAATCACCATTTGAGAAATTGGTTATAAGAGATCTTATAAATGAGGGGTATAGGTTAAAGCCTCAGTGGGCCGTCGGTGCATACAGGATTGATATAGTTGTTGAGGGGCAGAATAAGAGAGTAGCAGTTGAATGTGATGGAGATCGCTATCATCCACAGGAGAAGCTATATGATGATATTCAGAGGCAAATGGTCTTAGAAAGACTAGGATGGACCTTTATTAGAATTAGAGGTAGCGAATACTACCGTTCACCTGCAAAGGCTATGAAAAGGGTCATATCAGAGCTTGAGGATCTAGGAATAGAACGTCTTGGACCATCTACAGTGATTAACAATGAACAGGATTCTGATTTAAGAAGACGCATAATCAGTAAAGCTTGTGAAATTAAAAAGGAATGGGATGCAAACCCAATATCTGAAGATAGAAAGTCTAAAGCGAATACATGGGGGTTCAGGAAGAATGTTCTTGATAAGAAAGAATCTCCTAGAAATAGAACAGAAGGAAACGCGGCAATAAAGGTAGATATAGCAGTAGAGAGTGAAAATATTGAATCTCGTCAAAAGATCCTAGAGAGGGTGGCCAGAAATTTTACTTCTCCTGACCACGACGTGAGAGCCGTTGACAGCCAAGAAATTTATAATCTTGAGGACTTGAAAGGTGACTTTTCACTTGAAAAGTTGATTTCTAAAATCCCAAGTTCCGATTGGTTTGAGATTTGTAAAAATGAAAGCTTAAATTCATTTGAAAAGAGGTTGGCATACTCGGTTGGTAAGATAGTTCAGAATTCTGAAGTTCCATCTCCAAAGCAAGCAATATGGGCAAGCAAAGCATTAAATAAATTAATTGAAAAGAAAGTATATTCAGCCAATTGGTTTTATGAAAATACTGGGATTCAATACAGCGAGTTCGTAGAAATTCTAAAATCAATTCAAGATCAATAGGTGTCGTTTAGTTATGAAAAAAATAAGATATTTAACTAAATCACGTTTCAAACTCGGCATCGAATGTCCAACTAAGCTCTTTTATACAAACAAAAAAGAGTATCCGAACCAAAAGCTCGATGATTCATTCCTAGCGGCTCTTGCTGAGGGCGGATACCAAGTTGGTGAGCTGGCAAAATGCTATTTTCCAGGCGGACACGATATTACATCTTTGGATTATGAAGAGGCAGAACGACAGACTCAAGATCTTCTAAAAAATGAAAATGTCATAATTTTTGAGCCAGCGATCAGGTTTAAAAATCTTTTTATTCGCATAGATGTGCTTGTAAAAAACGGAAACCATTTTGAATTAATTGAGGTTAAAGCAAAGTCTTATGACAAAGATGAAGAAGAGTCATTTTTAAACAAAAATGGAACTGTTAAAGCTGAGTGGAAAGAATACCTTTATGATATAGCCTTTCAAAAATATGTACTCCAAAGTGCGTTTCCAGATTCAACAATCAGCAGTCACTTAATGTTAGTTGATAAAAATGCAACCTGTCCTGTTGATGGTTTGAACCAAAAATTTAAAATTGTTAGATCAAACAACAGAAAAGGAATTGAAGTCTCAAATACCCTTAGCAAGGAAGATTTACAGCAGAAGATTTTGATTCAGGTTTCTGTAGATGATGAAATCAGCCTTATATATGATGGCAAGGATTCAAAAGATTCTAGAGAGAAAAGCTTTTTTGAAGAAATTGAGTTTTTAGCAAACAACTATGAAGCAGATAAGAAGATACAATCAGATATTGGATCAAAATGTGCTCACTGTGAATTTAAGTGTTCTGCGGATGAGGAGAAGCAAAGCTTTAAAAGCGGATTTAAAGAATGTTGGTCTGAATCTCTTGGATGGAGTAGTGAAGATTTTGAGGAGAAGAATGTTCTTGAGATCTGGAACTTCAGGGGTAAAGAAAAGCTTATCTCTGAGGGCAAAATTAAGTTTTCTGATGTGAGTGAGGCAGATATAAATCCCAGAGACGATAGAAAGCCTGGAATATCAGCAAGTGAAAGACAGTGGCTACAGGTGGAGTTAGCTTTGAAGGGGCAAACTGAGCCATTCTTCGATTTTGAAGGCTTAAAGCTGGTTATGAAGAAGTGGAAGTACCCCTTGCACTTTATTGATTTTGAAACGACAGCCGTTGCCATTCCTTTTCATAAAGGCAGAAAACCATACGAGGGAGTTGCATTTCAGTTTTCTCATCATATAGTACACGAAAATGGAACTGTAGAGCACGAGGGACAGTTTTTAAATACAGAAAAAGGCTTTTTCCCAAACTATGATTTTTTAAGAAGTCTTAAAGGCCAGTTAGAGAATGATTCTGGTACAATTCTAAGGTATGCCCCACACGAAAATACTTATTTAAACCTTATCTATAGACAATTAATTCAAGATCCTTCACCCATTCCAGACAGAAGCGAACTTTGTGATTTTATTAAATTGATTACGAAATCAGTCGGTTCAAGCTCTGAAAAGTGGGAAGGTTCAAGAAATATGGTTGATCTTTGGGAGCTGGTCAAAAGATATTATTACAACCCCAGAACGAATGGGTCTAATTCTATAAAATATGTTCTTCCAGCAATACTTAATTCGTCTAAGTATCTTCAGAACAAGTATTCTAAGCCTGTATATGGGGCTTCAGGGGGAATTAAAAGCCTTAACTTTAAAGATTGGCAATGGATTGAGATCGTTAATGGTGAAGTTGTTGATCCGTATAAAAAACTCCCAAAACTTTTCAAAGATGTGTCTGATAAAAACATTGAATTATTAAGCGAAGAAAATGAGCTTGCAAATGGCGGTGCAGCTTTAACCGCTTATGGGAAAATCCAATTTTCTGAAATTTCGGACTATGAAAAGAGGGAGTTAGAGCAAGCCCTTCTTAAATATTGTGAATTAGATACTTTAGCAATGGTAATGATTTTCGAAGCTTGGAGAGAAATGATTCGAGAGCAACTGGGTGAAGAGCGTTTAACAGGTTAAAAATGAAATCAGTAACAACAAACAAAGCTTTATTTATTAAATTAGGTCGAGGTGGTATTTGGGAAAAAGACTGCATCGAAAAGGGTTTACTTCGCCTTGGGTATAGAGAATCCAACTTTGAGGCGTGTAAAGATTCAGATTGGAAAAAAGTTGAAAATGACTATTTAGAAGAGGGAAAATCCAAAATTGCGGCTTCTGGCTATGTGACCCAGATAAAATATTTTTTTGAAGAGCCAGTGGATACGCTTTGGATAACTTTCTTTAACAATAAGCTATGGTGGTCCAAGGCAGAAGAGAAAGTTGTTTTAGAAAAAGATGGTACAAAAATAAGAAAGTGCATAAGTGGATGGTCGGATAAAGATACCAATGGAAACGTACTCTATATGGAAAACATTAGCGGAAAGCTTTTGAAAACTCAGGGGTTTAGAGGAACTATCTGCACTGTAGAAGAGCAAGAGTATCTTTTGAACAAAATCAATGCAAGGGAGTCAAAGCAGGTCAAAGAAACCCAGGGGAAATATAACAGTTTAAAAGACTGTATTTCAAATTTAATAAAAGAACTTACTTGGCAAGATTTTGAAGTTTTAATTGACTTAATTTTTACTCAAGCCGGATGGCAGAGAGTCTCCTCGGTTGGAAAGACAGCGAAGACCCTTGATTTAGATTTAAAGGCTCCTGTTACCGGAGAAAAGTGTTTAGTTCAGATTAAATCTAGCTCGAATGTTACGGAATTAAACTCATATTTGGATACATTTGAATCAATGGATCAATACGATAAATTTTATTATATTTGTCATTCATTTAAAGGAAAGTTACCTGAAAGCTTGAACAGTAGGGTTAAGTTGATGTTGGTTGATGAAGTATCAGAGCTTGCAATTGATTCTGGATTGTCTAAATGGGTAATAGCTAAGGTTTCTTAGTTTTATTCTTCTATCTTCCATTTAAATAATGGAGGATGCCGTGAAAGATACTATTGGATTATTGATTTATTCTCTGTCTTGTACGTTTGGTATGTTCAATCTAATAGTTGCAGAAGATATTGGGATATTTAACTACTTGTATGTCAGCTTAATTTTATTTGCCTTGGGTTTTGGGACTCTTTTTGGAATGACCTTCTACTACCATTTTGAAAACAAAAAAAGAGAAACCGTTAGACCAGATACTATTCCTCCCTATAACAATAAAAAATACGACGAATCCGAACCAAAAAGATACAAAACCTACTAATTCAGTAGAGTCTCCCTCCATTTTTTTGACAATAAGCATTAAGGATTATATCTTATAAGATATAAGGAGATTTTTTATGGGTAGGAAAAAAGGGCCAATAGCAGGAAATAACTCCCACACCAAGAAAGCAGAAGATATTCACAATCGCTATTTCAAGTATTTTTATCTTCAAAAGAAGGTTTCCACAAAAAGGGCCACAAAGCACGCACAAATCAAAGATCAGTTGATTGATGAATTTCTAATTGAATTAATTAGTGATTCAAATTTTTCTGATGAATTTAAGTTGGCATTTATAGTTCAACTTTCTGTTGCTGCTCGGTCAATTGAAATTTTAGGAGGCAGAGTTAATTCTTCTAGTTTGACTGAGTTTCGGGGCGTCAGGAAGTCTAATTTCAGATATGATCAAGAAAAAAACCTCCTTTTTGTTGATGATATTGAGGTGGCAAAAAAGAGAAATAAAATCGACTGTAGAGAGGGAGCTATTCGACCTGTTGCCGCAAAATGGGTGAGAGAACAGTTATTGAAGTTGGGACCAGATGAAAAAATTTATAGAAAAAGTAAAGTTGCATATTTCAAGCAATTTAAAAGAATTCACCCTAAGTTATCATCCCATTCACTTCGTCATACTTCAATTAGTGAAATGATAAATAGAGGCATAGATTCTGTTGCAATTAGCAAGTATATGGCTTGGAGTCAGGCATCAACGGCAATGTCCTACAGCCATATCAATGTTAGGAGTTTTGTAGAGAATCTTTATTCTGACAAAAAGGTTGCATAGTCTTGCATGGTTCTCTACTTAGTTTCGATTAAACATCTTATTGACCCAACGACTTAACAAAATTGGCAAGGTGCCATATCTCCTCTTCACTCAACACATCCTTGTACGCTGGCATCAAATTCTTGCCATAATATATGTTAGCAGCAAATGTTTTAACTGACTTTCTCTTTGCAAGTTCTTGTAAATTCGCTGGTGGTTCATCTAAAGTTTTGGCAAGCTGACCATTGCCGCTGCCATCATTAGCATGACATTGTACACAATTTTTAGAGAATAACTGGGCACCTATTATAACTGTATCGGGGTGGCCTTCCATAGGGTTTTCACCCGCAATCATCATCATTTTGCGTAGGCTTGTACATGAACTTATTAAAAAAATGATGGATAAATAAAAAACAACTCTAAAAAACATTATCAGACCCTTTCAAATACTATATCCCTTGGGAAATCCAAAATTGTCCGGGCTCCAAGGCTACAAATTCATTCTCTTTTAGATCAGCATCCCTGCTTTCTTGCCTTAAAAGATTTACGGGCTCATCAATGCTCTCCGCTGTCAGTTGAAATGTCCCAAAATGCATACCAATAGACTTTTTAGACTTCAAATCCTTATGTGCTTGCACGGCCTGCCTGGGGTCTAAATGAACTGGCCCCATAAACTCCCTGGGAGAGTAAGCACCTATAGGTAGCAACGATAAATCCATTGCACCGAACCTTTCGAAGGTTTTCCGGTAATGCCCTCCGTAACCGCTATCTCCGCCAAAATAAATCTTCCGATCAGCGACCTCTAAGACAAATCCTCCCCATAATGTTGAATTCCTATCCCATAAACTACGACCAGAGAAATGCTGAACCTCTACAAAATGAAGTTTAAATTTTTCAGAAATAGTAAATTCCTCCCACCAATCCATTTCTCTTACATTGTCATTAGTATTTATACGTTCTTTTACACCCAATCCGACAAAGATCTTAGGGTTATCCCTTTTAACCAACCTCTCAATGGTATCTAAATCAAGGTGGTCGTAATGGTCATGGCTAACGATAACCACATCTATCTTTGGCAATTTCTCAAAAGGTATTCCTGGCAGGTGAGCCCTTTGGGGGCCGAGAAAAGAAAGGGGACTACATCTTTTTGAGTACTGAGGATCAGTCAATATATTATAGCCACCAACCTGTATAAGTAGAGTTGCATGATTGATAAATGTCACTCGTATGTCAGAGCCATCAACCTTTATCGGTGGCTTTTGCCCTTCAGGAAACTCTACTTTATCTGGCCACTCCTCCCATTTTGTTGACATTCTCATCGTCAAAAACTTCCAAAAGGATTTAGCTGGAATCTCTCCCGTATTATGAAATTTTCCATCTTTAAAATGCATAGAGCTTTCCATTTTTCTAGTAACTGTCGCACAAGCAGAATTATTAAATAGAGTTAAAATCAAAAAAATATAGCTAACAAATTTCATTGTCCTCAGTTTCACCTATATTAAAATTGATAAGTCATTTTTCCCTTAATAAAAATATCATTCTTAAGACGTTGTTGTACGCCGCTTTCCTCAAACATACCTTCACCTTCATAATAGAAACGATCAAAGGCTAAACCTCCCGAAAAACTCAAAGAAAGCCCACGGGCCACAGGTGATCGTATTCCTAGAGAAACGGTTTTTTCTTCAAAAATCAGCCTATCATCATCATTTATACGATTTTCATGCATATAAGAGCGAACTTGATAGGTAAAATTATTGAAAATCTGAAGAGGTCCTTTGATTCCGATACCATAGTCATAACCAGCACTACTAGGACTCAGGAATAAACGAAACATTGTTTTCGGGGGATCAGCATAGCTCATAAATACAAAAGGAATTCCTAAAGTTACTGAAAAGCTTTTCGATGGGCGATAAACATAGGCAAATGCAGGGATCGGTATATTATTCAAAAATGGACGATTATTTGAGTAGTTGATAAATAAAATCCACTGAGATTCACTGCCGGGGCTAAATGCATAGGCGACGTTAGCAGATACAGTTGAATTTCTTGGTTCACCAAAAGGCTTATCGCTAGCAGAGCCATAGTCAATTGAGGTCACTAATGTGCTTTCATCGGAGTAATATTGCCGAAAACCTAAACCAAAAGATTCGTTCTTTAGCCGTCCATCAACTTGGGTGCTATCAGGTCCGATAATTAAATTTTCTAGGCCAGTATCTAAATGATCTCCTTTTGCGGAGAAAAACCAAATTGTTTTCTCGCCTTTGTAGAAGTTAATATTTAAATTTCCATCATAATTAACTAGCCGATTTTCTCTAGATTTCTTCTTATCATCTAATTGATTGGTGTCTGCCTGATAGTTGATTTCGATACGTCCTCTCGCATCTTGGCGGCTAAAAATCATACCCAATGGATTTGCAAAGGTAAGACTAGAAAAGAATAAAGAGGCAACTATAAATAACCCTCGCATTTTATTTACCCTTCAACATCGAGCCATCCGTTTTTTAAGTATTTTAACAAGCCTTTGGATCTAAAGATCCACCCTTGTTCATTCATTCCAGAACGTCCTTTTGTGTCAAAATGAGAAGTTTAAAACAAACAGTTGAATATTTCACTCAAATTCCGTAAATAATAAAACAAATACTATGATTATTCAAACAAATGTTTTAATATGATGGTGTTCCCAGTCATGGGTTTGGGGGAGTTTTAAAATGTCTTCTGATTCTTCAAAAGAAAATATCCTGAAAGAGGCAAATCGTTTATTTGCGGAAAAAGGCTATACAGGCACTTCTGTCAGAGAGCTTGCAGAAGCGGCAGAAGTCAATGTTGCTGCCATTAACTATCATTTTGGGTCTAAGCAAGGGCTGTTTGAAGCCGCCGTCAAAGATTTTACTCAATCGAAGCTCTCTATGGTCATGATGGTGCTTGAGCCAACGAAGACTTTAGAGGAGTTTAAACTTCGCATCACAATGTTTATGAAGCAATTTTTACTTCTGGCCTCAAATGAACATGAGGCTTTTAGAATGTTAAGTCGGAACCTTGATACTTTTGCAAAATTAGCCCCTAAAGATTTCAAAGCTATTTTTGTAAATATCCATAATCAGTTTCTAAAGTTTGTAGAATCCGCTCAAAAATCAAAAATCATTCGCCCAGACATTGATGCGGAAATTTTAACTCAGATTCTTTTTGGAGGCCTCATGGATTTGGCAAAAAACAATGAGTTGAGAAAAGCCGTTAATAAGAAGTCCATAGATAATGAAACTTTTCGAGACCAGTATGTATCAACTTTTGTAGATGGGATACTCAATGGCGTAGGAGTAAAAGATGCTTAAGGTTTTTTTAGTTTTTAGTTTAATTTGTACGCCAGCAATGGCCCAGGAGGTTGCACTCTCCCTGGATCAAGCTATTGAAAAGGCGAAAAATTATAGCCCTGAAATGAAACTTCAAGCCAATCAAATTGAAAAAATTCGCTTGGAAAAAAGAAGTGTTTTAGGAGAGGCCTTGCCCAATGTTTCAACAAGTTACAATGTAAACAATTATATTGATAAGCCTGTCATCAATGGCTTTTCACTCAACTCCAAATATGAGAGAACCTTTGATTTTACAATCAGGCAGGCACTTTTTCGCTTTGGATCGTTATCAGGCAGCTTAAATGCTGCCAGAATAGCTCTTGGGATAGCTAGCTTAGAAAAGTCAATGGTCGAAAGAGATATAACCTATGCAACAAAGGTTGCTTACTATTCAAGTCTACTTGCCAAAAAACAATTAGAAATTTCCAGTAGTTCTTTGCAAAACGCCAAACAAAACCTCAAAATTTTACAAAACTATTTTTCTTCAGGCCGTCCACCCCAGGGAGATTTAATTCGTCTTCAGGCAGATATTGCTTCAAGAAAGTCTCAATTAGAAGAAGCAAAATTTAACCAAGAGTTGGCTCATACACAACTTAGAACCCTCCTTGGCATTGATAATTCCCAACCTCTTCAGCTTACTGATGAATTTGAAAGTAACTATTCAGAAGTTAGTAAGCTACAAATGAGAAAGGACTTAGAAGAAAACCAACCTCAAGTGCAGGCGTTAAGAAAGCAAATTGAATATCAAGAAGAGCTTTCAAGAGTACAAAGGGCCAAAACATTGCCCCGCCTAGACGCTGTTTATAGCTTTAGTTCAAGTGACCGCAGTAATGGTGAAATTTTCGACAAAGATAGTAATGTCAGCTCTTCACTCGTGGGTGTAACTCTGACCTGGGATATTTGGAGTGGTGGAACAAATAGAGCGAACTATAAAAAGGCTCTTGCAGACAAAAATCGTGCAGAAATACTACTGTCACACCAAAGAAATCAACTTTTGTCACAGTTTGATGCAAAAGTTGATGAATACAATACTTTGCGTACAAACTTATTGAATGACAAGCAAAGTGTCAAACTAGCTGAACAAAGTTTTCGATTAAGCCAAAATAAATTCAAAACTGGTAAAGTCTCGGTAACAGACCTTAATAATAATGAAGCACTTCTCACTCAAGCAAAATTAACCCATGCACTTCATCAGTATCAGTTAGCAGAATCTTTGGCAACCATCCGAAAACTGGTTTCCTACCAAGCAGGAGAAACAAAATGAAGCTATTATCATTAAGATCACTTTTTTATTTTGGACTGCTCTTGCTTTTTATTGCAGCCATTGAATTTAAAAAATCTTCTATCGAAGAAGAAAAGGCAAAAGTTGTAGAAAGTGTTTTAGGGATACTTATTGAAGAGGGTGCCCCCGTTGAAATACGGACCATCGAATCTTCACATATCGAAGATATTTTAAAAGTTACTCTTTTTAAGTGCGGTAGTCAGTCTGCTTGCTTTTATAAAAGTCGAGCTATAGCTTCGCACATTCACCCAGGGATGAATGTTTTAAAATATCCCGAAGACTCTTTAATTGGTCGAGTTAAACAAGTTTCAAAACAAGCTGACTACAAAAATGGCCTATATAAAACCGTGGTTTCAATTAATAACCCTGATAAAGACTTCAAAGAAGGTCCCAATCTCGTAGCAGAGGTTCTTCTTAAGAAAAAATCAAATGTATTTACTGTTCCCGTTGAAGTTGTAGAAATTGACTCCACTAAAAAATATATTTGGATAGTTAAAAATAGAAAGCCTGAGCGAATTGAAGTTGAAACAGGAATTCAAAATGAGAAAGAGATTGAAATAACAAAGGGTTTATCTGGTGGAGAACAAATAATTATTAAAGGCCTTAGCCAAGCCCATGAATATAATTATCTAAACATTGTCAACGAGTCTTCACAAAGCTCTCAACCTGAAAAGACAGAAAAGCCGCAGGAGAATATATGATTGGTAGTTTTGTAAAGCGTCCCGCTACAACTATAATGTTTGTCTTATTTTTTGTAATCTTAGGACTGGTTTCATTTATTGAAATCAATGTCGAGCAATCTCCTAGAATTGATCTTCCACTTGTGGTTGTGAATGTCGTATATCCTGGGGCTTCGCCGTTAGAGATAGAAACACAAGCCATTAAAAAAATTGAAGACTCTGTTGTTGAAATTTCAGAAATTAAAAAAATTGAAAGCCGCTCCTTTGAAAGTGCGGGCTATGTCATGGTTGAGTTTTACTTGACCGCAGATGTCAATAATAAACTCATCGAGGTCAAAGATAAGGTAGAGGCGATACTTAATGAATTACCCGATGATATGGACCGTCCTATTGTTCAAAAGGTGGACCCATTCTCACAACCTGTTGTGGATCTTATTTTAACGAGCAAAACTCACAGTCCAACTGAGCTTTATGAGTTTGCGGATGTTAAGCTTAAAAATCAATTTAGTAAAATCACTGGTGTTGGACAGGTTGATATTTTTGGAGGAAGGGAGCGGCAGATTCGAGTCGAGCTGTTTCCTGATTTGATGAAGCAATACTTCATTTCTATTGATAAAGTTATTGAACAGATGAAGTCCAGAAATTTAACTGTCCCTGCGGGAAGTATTGATAGATCTCGCACAACTGTAGATGTTAGGTTCGAAGGTGAATTTGAAAGCATAGAGGAGATTGCAAACCTTCGTTTAACTACCTCAGATGGAAATAGTTTTCCACTTTCTCAAATTGCCAGAGTGTATGATGGGGCATCCGACAAAGACACGGGAGCCAGATTTAATGGACAAAATGTTGTCTCACTATCTGTTAAAAAAATTGCTGATGGTAACGATATTCGTGTGGCCAGTGGGGTCCGCAAATTACTTCCCCAGGTGAAGAGTATTCTAGAAGATGGAATGAGCCTTGAGATTGCACTGGATCGCTCAGAAGTCATCTCAAGAGAGACACAAAATACATTTAACAGCGTTTTACTAGGTATTATTCTAACTATTTTTGTTCTCCTCTTTTTTACAGGAGACTGGCGGGTCACTGTTATTTCCGCGATTGTGATTCCGACATCTATTGTTTCTGCAATGTTCGGAATGGAGAAAAGCGGTTTTACAATCAACTTTATTACACTTTTGGCAATAGCAACTTCGCTCGGAACACTCATAGCTAATGCAATTGTTATCATCGAAAGTATTTTGGAATACTTAGATCGAGGCGACAGCCCAGTTAAAGCGGCTGTTGATGGCACTAAGGCTGTTGTTGTACCTGTCCTTGCCGCTGGTGGAACCAACCTTGTTGTGTTTACACCAATTGCATTTATGGGAGGGTTGATTGGCCAATTTATGCTTCAGTTTGGTATGACAGTGGTCTATGCAACAATTTTTTCTTTGATTGCCTCATTTTCTCTGACACCAATGCTGTGTGCGTTGTTGCTCAGACCCAAGAATAAAGAGGCGAAGAAAAACTGGCTTGTTCAGACTTCAGAAAAATTTGTGAATTTTCTTTTAGCAGAGTACAAACTGTTTTTTGACACTATATTTCGCTTTCCAAAGACTTCAATCATAGTTGTAGTTATTCTTTTCATAGGTGCCTTTACTGTTGTTCCTTATGTAGGTAATGAATTTATACCTACCTCTGACCGAGATAGGTTAGAAGTTGTATTAACTATGCCACTTGGGACAAGAGTGGAAGAATCTGAAGAGGTCGCAAAACAGGTTGAAGTTTTATTCAAAGGAATGCCTGAAGTAGAATCTGTTCTCACTATTTTAGGTCAAGATGGTGAACAAAATGCTTCTGTCATCGCCATATTGGTGCCTGGAGCTGAAAGAAGTCGAGCAGATACAGACCTTATCGAAATCATTACTCCAAAATTGGCACGAATTCCAAATGCTGAAGTCGAGATAAAAAGAGGCGATGGTGGAGGAGGTCGTGCGAGCGGTGATATCTCTATAAATATCAGTGGAAATAACTATGACGAAATGGTTTCTTTGTCTCAAAAAGTCATGAAAGTAATGAAAGACTCTGGATATTTTAGATCGGTCACTTCATCATATAAAACACCCAAGGAAGAAATGAAATTCTTCCCAAATGCTTCAAAGATTGAAAAGTATGGATTAACTAGTGCTCAAATAGGGAGCATATTCCGCTCTTCTATTTATGGCGATGATACAAATATTTTTCGTGAAAATGGAGAAGAGTACGACATTGTTGTTAAAGTTGCAGATGAATACATCAATTCGACGGATTCAATGAAAGACCTTTTTATTATATCTAATACGGGTCTAGTTCCCGTCACAGAATTAGGTGATTTTAAAATGGCTAGCTCTGTACCAACAATACTAAGAAGAGATCGGCATAGGGTTATTCAATTAAACGGCTTTTTAGCAAAATCTACGGCGGGTGTTGTTCAGTCTGATTTAACAAAAGAAATAGATAAATTGTCCTTTAATGAAGGGGCTAGCTATGCATTTGTTGGAAACGCCGAAAGCCAAGAGGAGTCAGGGCAAGAAATCATGAAAGCCTTTTTACTGGCCATTATTCTGACTTATATGATTTTGGCTGCCATTATGAATTCCTTTGTTCATCCATTTACAATTGCAACATCCATTATTACATCCTTTTCAGGTGTATTTTTGATATTATTCTTCTTAGATTTTTCAATTAATATTGCCTCAATGCTTGGTTTTGTAATGTTAGTTGGGTTAGCTGTGAACAATGCCATTCTGATCCTTGAAGAAGTTGAGGTTGCCATAGAAAAGAATCCAAATATACCAATTCATGATGCCTTGTGGTTAGGTATCAAAATAAAATTTCGTGCAGTTCTTATGACTTCAGTCGCTATTGTATTTGGGGCACTTCCTCAGCTTTGGGATACAAATTTGGCGAAAGCTGCAATGGGAGCTGTTATTGTTGGCGGTGTTTTGGCCTCTATCTTTTTTACTTTCTTCTTAACTCCTCAAACATATTTTTATTTAGAGAGATTAAGAAGATGGGTCGCTAGAAAAGTAGGCTCTAAACCAAGTAACGAAAAAGAACAGGAATCACTAAATGCTAAGACTTATTCACCTGATGTACTAACTTAAAATAGTATAGATAATTCGAGACAGTAATTTGTCTTTGTATAAAAGAAATTTTGATAAAGGAGAGAAATATGCAACACATTTTACCAACACTTCCATTTGCAAAAGATGCTTTGATGCCAACATTCTCGGCTGAGACTTTTGACTATCATCATGGAAAACACCACAAAGCCTATGTTGATAAGCTTAATAATATGATTGTTGGAACTGAGTTTGAAAAAATGGAATTGGAGGAAATAGTTAAATCTTCAAGTGATGGCATCTTCAACAATGCTGCCCAACACTGGAACCATTCGTTTTTTTGGAACTGTCTTTCTGCCTCTAAAACAACTCCTCAAGGTCCTCTTGCTAATGCAATCAATGATACTTTTGGTTCTCTTGATGTATTTAATGACAAGTTTGTAGAGTCTGCCGTTGGGGTTTTTGGCTCTGGTTGGACTTGGCTAATTAAGAATAGTGATGGTTCAATAGCAATTGAAACCACAGCCAATGGAGAAACGCCAATAAAAAACAGTAAGCATCCCCTCTTGACAATAGATGTTTGGGAACATGCTTACTACATTGATTATCGAAATGACCGTGCCAAATATTTAAATACTTTGAAATCAGTTCTGAACTGGGACTTTGCTGGAAAGTGTTGGGAAAATTCGTTCAAGGTCTCAAACTAATTTTTTAGGATACAGAATGGAGAGTAAATCCACTGGTTCAGATGTTGTTTCTAAAAATACTACATCTTATTACGACCTTTCATCTCGTGCAGTTTTTGCAACGATGGCTGGAGCTATGCTTGCTATGTTTATGGCATCTCTCGACCAGACCATCGTTGGGACTGCAATGCCAAGAATTGTATCTGAACTACATGGTTTTGAACACTACTCCGGAGTATTCACCTCTTATTTAATTGCTTCAACTGTGGTTTTACCCATTGCCGGGAAACTCAGTGATATTTATGGTCGAAAGTTTTTTCTCCTTCTAGGAATTATTTGGTTTGTGATTGCCAGTGTTCTTTGTGGTGCCTCCCAAAGCATTATTCAGCTCATTGCATTTCGTGGGTTGCAAGGTATGGGAGCCGGAATTATGCAGGTTATGGTTTGGTCGGTTATTGCTGACCTATACCCTCCGGCCAAACGTGGACGAGTCATGGGCCTTATGGGGTCTGTTTTTGGTTTATCGAGTGTAATTGGTCCACTCATAGGTGGATATCTCACAGATGGTCCAGGTTGGCGTTATGCATTCTATGTCAATGTTCCCGTTGGAGCACTAGCTACATTTATTATGGTGCTTTTCTTTCCTCATATTCGACCGAAGAAAGAAGAGGGATTTAAAATTGACTATGCAGGCTCTCTTGCTTTAGTCACAACCCTCGTGCCTTTTTTGCTAGGACTAAGCATGGAAGGCCCAGCCTACCCCTGGACCTCACCGACAATACTCTCACTTATGGCTATTAGCTTGGTCTCTGGTTTTATTTTTTTTCGAATCGAATCTACAGCAAGTCACCCAATTCTACCGCTTCAACTCTTCTGTAATTCGGTTTTCTCAGTTTCCGTAGTTGCTGCCGCATTAAGTGCTGTTGCAATGTTTGGTGCAACTCTTTTTATCCCACTTTTCGTTCAATCAGTATTAGGATCAACTGCTACTGAAAGCGGAAAAATATTAATGCCTTTAACAATTTCTCTCGTTATAACTGCCACAATATCTGGACATGCAATTTCAAAGTTTGGAAAATATAAACCTTTTGCTGTGCTTGGTATGGTTATTACGACCATTGGACTTTATTTAGTATCAATGATGAGCGTGACAACCACCTATGAAACAGTAATTACTAATGCAGTTATTCTAGGTATTGGGCTTGGAGCCGCAATGCCTGTATTCAGTGTTTCAGTCCAGAATGCCGTAAAACATCAACTTGTTGGCACAGCAACATCAACTCTACAGTTAATGCGAACTGTGGGTGGCTCTTTAGGGGTAGCTTTATTTGGCAGCATTTTGGCTAACCAATTTGGCCCAAGTTTTCGTCAAGTGATTTCTCCTGAAGTTTTTTCAAAGATTCCTCAAACTATGCTTTCTCGCCTAAATAATCCACAAACATTTTTGGGGGCAGAGTCTTTCGATCAACTGGAGTCACTGTTTTCTCATGAGAACATAGTCAATAAGATGGAGTTTCTCGGCTCCGTTCAACAAGCTGCAAAAATAGCTCTCTCTAATTCTCTTCATCAGGTTTTTATTGTAGCTACGGGAATTATTTTTTTAGCAACCATGTTGACCCTTTTTCTAAGAGAAATTCCGCTACGAGAAACTAATCATCCAGAAGAAGTTATGAAGGAGATCTTATGAATTCAACATCAAATAAAAAAATTCGACTTGGATTAATCTATGGAAGTACGAGGAACGGGCGTTTTTGTGATATTGTTGCAAATTGGGCTGCAGAACAAATTCGGCTACGTTCAGAATTTGAACTAGATCTAATTGACCCTCTAAAGTTTGACCTACCAGCTCATTACACCAAAGAACCTCTGCCAGGAATTGTCTCTCTTAAAGAGAGAGTTGAGCAGGCTGATGCATTTCTTGTAGTTGTCCCAGAGTATAATCATAGTTTTCCCGCATCAATCAAGCACGTCATTGATCTTCTTTTTACGCCTTGGGCAGCAAAAGCTATTGGTGTTATTTCATATGGTGGACATTCAGGAGGCTTTAGAGCGACGGAACAGCTTCGGTTAGTTTTTGCAGAACTTCACGCAATAGTGATTCGAGAGTCCGTTGCATTTTCTGGGGCTAGGAATCTATTTGATGACAAAGGCAAACTCATTGAGCCAGAACGCTATTTGTCAACTATGAGTAAGCTCCTGGATCAATTATATTGGTGGTCAAGTGCTCTTATTGAAGCTCGCTCAAAAACACCCTATCCGCCTGTGACGCCGTAAGTTCCTAAAAGTAAAACTTAACTGGGGGAGGGTACCTGTTAGATAAATGACTCAATTCAAAGCTATTGGCTCTTCGCAATTTTTTTCAAAAAAAATTCTATTTCATAGGTCATTTCAGACCAAAACCAATTCAAAACTCTTTTACTCAACTTTTAAAAATCTAAGCAATATCAAAAGCTTAAAACCTGACCATTTAAGTCTGGTTTAAAAAACAGAATATTACTCAAAGTACTTGAAATTACTCAATAATTTCAGGCTATTGGCCATCCTTGATTTTAGTCTAGCAAATTTGGTTCAATTTAATAAGTCCATATCTATCAGATATCATTGGGGATTTTTTACTTTGGTAGACGCACAGGACTTAAAATCCTGGGTCCCTTACCGGACGTGCCAGTTCAAGTCTGGCCTCGGGCACCATTTTTCGTCCAAAGAAGACACTATGAACTTTATCACTCACAGTCGCAGAATAGAAAGGTATATGCCAACGGAATCGAACACATCGGCGCAGCCGATCTAAAGGTTATCCACAAAAAAATAAAATGATACCAAGATTGGATACTTACTTCCTCTTTCCAGTTGGTATTAAATTTTGAAGTCGACTTTACTTAATCTCTTTTATTTATTTTGTTTAAAATATTTTCAAGCCTTTATTGGATTTTTCAGAAAGCCTGAATGATGAACAGGAATTCTAAATGCTTTTAAATTTTAGTCCAACCTGATAATTATCAGCTTAAAATCAGTAATTCTTAATGTATATGGCCAAAATCAGGCCCGATATGATTAGGTTTATTGACAACATTTGAGTTCTATTACAGACTGAGTTTAATTTTTTTTTGAATAGGATAATTTTTCTGGCATTGGAAATAAAGCATCAAACTTCCAGATGCACATGAAAAAGTTTAAGGGGGAGAGGGGCATGTTTAGGATATATGCAATTTTAGTCTTATTTTTAGTAACTGGGAAGGTTTCAGCCAATAGTGATGAGGCATGTATTACGTCGCATCTACCTCGGCTTCGCACATCGGCCAAGGAAGCTGTTTCTTCGATGGTTTCAGCCAAAATTGAGAATTATTTTATAAATGCATATAAAGAAATAGGTTATCAAATAAATGTTGACGACATCGAATACTCATTGAAGGTAACAAACTCTGAAGACAGTACCAAAGTGTTTATTGAGTTTTCAGAAGTAATGGTCAACGCTGGAGAACTCACTCGCAGGTTTACTATTTTACCTAGCTCCAGAGATAGTGATGGCGAAGATTTATATTTTTATTATGGTGTCTACCATCCAAGATTGGTTAGAAAAACTAACCCTATTGGTGATGATCTTGGATTGCTCTGTGAGTCACAATTGGGCATTAGTATTAAGGTTAATCTTCAAATTCAAAGCTTGCGGACAGGCGCGATTTTATCCGAAGGAATAGATCTCAGTAAATTTATTCAGTTTGAGTATTCTGCTGATTGAAAAATATTTTTAACTACATTGAGTTTTAGTCACATTAGCCTTGTCTGATTGTTGCGACCAGCCAACTATTTCGCTGGCATAATGGCTTTTCAAATTTAAATGATTTTCTATAATAGTACTGGTAAGTTTCATTATGAATGGGGATCTTTTTTTTTAAAATGTATCAAAGGGAAAGTGGGTTGAGCGGACCAAATGAATGACTGTCATATAGTTTGCCTCTCGCGCCGTCACCTAAACTCAAATTCTTTAGGTAAATATCATTTATTGGGCTTAAAGCGCTCGTACGGCAATGCAACTCCGGCGCTGTGAAATTAGTATTTTCAAGGATTTTGTCCATTGATTGATAGGCTTAAAAATCTCATTGAGCTTTTCTTTATTGCTTACCACACGTCGCAAAACATCTACTTTACCCAACATAAACTGAATAAGATCACCACCATTATCAAAACATAACGGACACAAAAGAATTAGGCTACCAAGGGCAGCCATAGGTTGAAGTCGGCCTAGATTATCGATAATATCCACAAATGTTAAATATTTATATCGACGCCGATGGTTGTGCTGTAAAGGAAGAAACCTATAAGGTAGCTGCAAGATATCAATTAAAAGTTTTTGTAGTAGCCAATCAGAACCTTCAAATTCCATTAAATAAAGATATAGTAATGAAAGTGGTTTCAGGTAGTTTTGATGCCGCTGATGATTGGATTGCTGAAAATATTCAAAGGGGAGATGTCCTTGTCACTTCTGATTTAATATTGGCCGATCGCTGCATTAAGAAAGGAGCTCGTGTACTTGGCCCCAAAGGTCGCGAGTTGGATGAGGAAAATATAGGTGAGGCTCTTGCATCAAGAGAGTTGAGTGCTCACTTGAGAGACTTAGGTAACACAAAAACTGGTCCCAGCATTATGGGCAAACAGGATCGCTCACAGTTTTTAGGGAAGCTGGATCAAATTATTCAATCATTGAAAAAATCTATCAGATGACTCTTGCGAATTATTTATTGCCTAGTAAGTAAATTTCCGTTCGAAGACGTAGATCGCCCTTAGCTGCGTAGCCGCTTTTACTGAGTTTTTATTTTAATCATTTCAGGCTATCTGCTTATCACAATGCCTGTCTGTTCGACTGTCACTTTACGCACGCTAGATACGATCCTCTGATGATTGTTATATTTTATATCCACACCTAAATTTTTGAGTTGAGCCACTAAGCGTTTAACTTGAGACTCATGAGGGTCACCCCGCATATAACAAATATCTTTGAACGGTGCCCCACCCAAAACCTTGTATATGGTGCGGGCTAACCGATTCGCAATAGTAACTTTTGCTTTATTTTTTGAGCCCAGACGGTAAACAGGTTTATTATATTTAGCTCTATAGAAAGAGCCCCGTTTCATCTTTGCCCGTAAATCGTCGAGCCTCCCCACATTCAATATCGATCTCATTCTAAAATTCGCAAAAACTTCAGAAGTGACCAAACGTACTTCGACTTTTTTATCCTTTGAGAAAAATTGGATATAAAAAGGGTTGCTCTAATTATAAACTGTTTTTTGTATTTGTGACTTTTTGAACTGATTGAATAGTCACATTAGAGTAGAAAATTCATGAAATTCTTAACTTACGTCCCAGATCGTGGGGCCTCGCCCCGTAGGCATTCATAAGAAGATGGTCAAAGTTAGCGTTTTCAAGGATGGATGAACTCCGTGTACCGGTTACAGATTTTTAAATCCAAAAATTCTAAAAATTTATCCACGAATTATTTAAGAGAGCCTATTAATTTAATTCATCTAACAAAAAGTTCCAGGCGGACTTAAGGGGGGTTGAGTAAAAAGGTAAGCCTCCAGGCTTATTGGCGGTACTCATAGACCATTCAGCTAATGATGAGCCCCCAAGTATTTCAATTACGAATTTTAAATTCGCCAACTTAAACGTATATATCTCAATCATATTAATATTCTCATCGCTGGAGCGGTATTTATGGAAAACAACATTCGCATCATGGTGCCACACTCCTACTTCTGGGCTCCAAATATTTTCAAACTCAAAGATTGAACTATTAAAGTTGACAGCTTTCATATGTTCTTTGATATCAGTCTTATGTTTAAGGTCCAACAAAAATCTAATATCACTTTGAATAGATTTAATCTTGCTTGTATATAGTTTTGATTCTTTAGGATTCAAAATTGGGAGAAGGTCTCTTGGGGGCTTGTCAGTTGCTAAATCCTCAATTACAAATCTAATGAGAGATTTTAGATTCGGCTGAGAATCAGTCAAAGTTGTAATTAACTTTTTAACCCGCAGTACGTTTAAGTGAGCAAGATTTAGTGTCAATGCGGAATTAAAAGCCTCTATTTGTGGTAAAGTTTCGTTCCCCAGTAAATACCTATAACGCCCCAAGCGCCTCTCATGCAAGATAAAATCATCAAATGCACTTTGTTCAGCTTTCAACAAAGAATGCCCAAATGTGCTTGAGAAATTATTGGAACTACCATAAAAACGAGGCCAGAAGCTATAAGCATTCCAAATTGGACGAAATACCTTTCCGTGGCAAGCTATACATTTTCGTGGATTTTTCTTAGGGCCTATTAAATTATTATTCTTTCCAATATATATTTCAAAAGGAACAAATTCAAATTTTAAATTATCATAAATCACAACTTCAAGGCTGCTATAGCCTCTTTGATTGGGATCTCCACTAAAGGTCAAAAGAAATGTGGAGTCAGAATTTGACAGGATTGCCCTCGGTTTGCTTGAACTCCCGTACTGTGTGCTTTTAGAGCCAATGCTAAGAGTATGACTTCTTCTAATTGAAGGCGGTAGGGCAGAAAGAAACTGATCTAAACTAGGATTTTTCTTTACAAGATTTTCTAACCACTTCTGATTAAAGTAGTCATCGTAGAGTTTGCCACCGTAAATATTTGCAAAATATTTATATCTTTGGATAGGAAGCGCCTCTTCCGCAATAGCTAATTTTTCATTATCTAAAAGCAACGATTCACAGTCCTCTGCTGCGTGTGCTATTAAAGTAAACAAGAATAATAATAAAAAGCTGTTGCTAAAGTTCTTCATAACTACCAGTTTTAAGAAAATATTTAGTAATGTTCTATTTTCTTGGGATACCACATTATCCATCAAGCTCAAGAACGTTTTCTACATGAAGTTCCTATTAGCAAGTTTAATTCCAGAAGTTAAGTATATAGAATTACATAGTAAAAATAAACATCATCGTAATCAATGTGTAAAGTGAGTATACATGCCAAATGTAAACGATGTCACATTTGTAGTTTTATTATAAAATACGGGCTCTCAAAAGAATGGGGTATGGATACACAAATCCAGTATCATTTATGCTCAAAATCCTGCAAAGATGTGGGCTGTTAAACTCAAAATATGGAACATTATACTCTTGGTACAATTTCTGAATACTGATAGGGTATTTGTTATTATTCATAAATTTAAATGAATTGGGATAGTAGTATGTTTGAAAAATTACAATTAAAGTCACTGACGCTAACTATTTTTGTCACAGCTATCCTCAGTTTTGGTCAGAATCTAAATGCTCGTAACCTCGAAGACAAACAAACAAAGCCTCCCTCAGAATGTGAGATTATACTCGCAAAAAATAGTGCTATATTATTGAAAAATAAGTTTTTAAAGGAATCTTTAATTAATGATTATTTCTTTCAGCTAAAAGAGGAGTATTTAAAGGGTGTTGAGAGCCCCTCTTTCTCTGAAGTTCTTAAGGGATTCGCTAACATGGACATTCTTTCAACAACGAATACTTCCTTGAGTGACGAAGGCATAAAGGATTTTAAACGATTACGAAGTCAAGGTCAAAAACTTAGGGGATTGATGGCAATTTTTGATCACCGTCCGGTCGTCGATAAATATTTTGATAGATTTATCTCCCTATGGGGTAAAATTAAGGATCAACTGAGGCAAATGGAGATAGCAGACAAGAGCGACATAAAACTTAAGGCCAATGCTATGTTAGCTATGCAAACAAAGCATAATCTCAATGACGTATTGAATAGGTTTGAAAGTACATCGGCAGATAGAATTCTCGTAAGGATTAGTAAAAGCGTAAAAAGAACAATGCAACTACTTAACCTAAGTGAAAAAGGGAAATTAACTCCACTAAAGTTTCATGAGATTAGAAAAGAACTAAAAAAGATGCACTGGCTTTTAGAGTACATTTCAGTAAAAGCAACTACTGACTTTGAAAGCAAAGGTATTCTTATGGAGAGAATTCAAGACCTCAAGAAAACAGCAGATGATTTGGTAACTCTCATGGGTGTAAGTCACGACAATATGATCGCTCAAGTTTATTTAAGAAAGCTTGATTATCGAAAATCTACTGTTTACATTGAAAACGAAACCTACCTTACAATAACTGATTTCGTAGAACAATTACGCAGTTTTTTAGATATCTAATAACTTTAATCTCTGAAAAAACTAACAAGTACGCACAAATTTTTTATTACCATCAAATTAAATATGAAGTTTATTAGATATTCCCTTCTGTTAAATGTTTTAAGTCAAAGACTTGATCCTACAGTTTTAAAATCGTTAGAAAAATGAGTTCTCTTAAATAATTCGTGGGTTAATTTTTAGAATTCTGAGAATGCTAACTTGTGTCCATTGACTCACGCAAGCGAAGCCGTGCTAAGTGCTCTGGATGTGGAGTAAGTTGCTCTGGTTATGACAAGCTACCTCGGCAAGAATTTATTCACGTTCCGACCTGGGGCATGGCGGCGTTATTGTTATAGTGTATGCGAAGAGTAGCTTGCTAAAAATGCGGTATTGTTTCGGAGCAATAACCTATGTTTCTTCGACTTTTAATGGAAAAATTTGCCCCTGAATTTTTAAGTTTTTTTCTTAGTGAACTAATTGTAGCTTCTACACAATTTGATTCTAAGTCTGTATTTCTATTCCAAATCAAATCTAGAAGAGAGTATTTACTAAAAACTTTTTGAGGATGAGTAAAAAATAATTCTGCCAATAAATATTCATTGTGATTAGATTGCAATCTATTCCCTCTTATAAAACAATCTTTTTTTAAGTCATCAAGTACAATATTACAATTTTGAGCTACTAAATTGATGACTTCAAGTGTTCTTCGACCTATAAGTATTTAAAATTTAAAACTAACTCAGCCAAATCAATGGGCTTTGTTAAACAATCATCAGCCCCCCATTCTAAATGTTTTATTCGATTTTTGGCACCAGGTATTTGCGCCAAGACAATTAACTTAATTTGTGGCCATTTTTTTTTTAAAGATTTCAATTGTCTGATTTTTATTAAAAAATCCTTCACTGAGCAGAATTATGTAAGGTTCATTAATTGTCTTATTTTTTAGTTCTTCTAAGAAAATGACAGGATCACTCTGACTTTCAAATGTGAAACTTTCTGCTTCCAAATAGGATTGGATGATTTTTAAGAAATTACTATTTTTTTCTAAAAGTAAAAGATGCATATTGCAGAGAATATCTCATAATTCTCTGCAGGTAGATTTTTTGAGTATAAGAAGAAAAATACACCTATTTTGTGTAGAAACCATTTAGTCACCTTCAGAAAGTCGTTATTTTTGACGCAAATTTTTGCCTTTTCTCGTACATATATAGCTAACATTCTTATTAATTACTGTAGGGTAAAATAGATCAAGTTGTACTATGGGGTGGGCTTCATGGAGTTGAATCAAATTATTCAATCTTTGAAAAAATCTATCAGATGGTTCTTGAGAAATATTTATTCAAATCAGCAGTGTTTTTAAATAAAGTATTAATAATGAGTTTTGGATAAATCAGAAGATCAGGGCAGCGAGTTTCAGTGTGAAAGTAAAGTTTTATGATGCTGTGAAACGTAAAAAGGAACTTGGTACCACTTTTACTCTATAGAATAGGAATCAGTAGAAATCAGCTTGCCTTGCACTATTTTTTTTATAACTAAAATTTTAGTTTTTTCATTATAGGTGGCTTCATAATATTGGTAGTTCTTAAAAACTTCTTCAAAATTTAAACAATCTGCAATTTTCCATGGGAAATCTTTTTGATGAAAGGAATTTAAATAGCAGTGATTGGCAACCACTTTACCCTTGAGTGAAGGCATGGTTTGAACATCGGCCCTCGTAAATACTGAAAAGCAAACCAAGCCGATTAAAGTTATTTTTAAAACTAGTGCAGTCAAAAACAAGTCCCCAAAAAATATGGCGCCTATAAAGCGCCATATTTGAAATTAAATATCTATTAGTTATTAATAAATATCATTTTGTGTATTGTACACATTGAATTTACCTGTTGGTGTAATTAAACGCTGATCAGTGATAACCTTTTTAAGTTTACGTGTTTTGTCGTCAACTATCACAAGGGCTGATTTTAAGTTTTTACCATTCCATACAGAGAACCATACTTCATCGCCATCTTTGTTGTACTCAGGTTGCACAACGCGTTTTGGACCCTCACCAATATTGGCCCATTCAGCTATAGGCAAACGCTCAAATCCAGCATCTAAATCCTTAATATTATAAACAGCTACAGATTGGCTGATCTTCTCATCGGGATTTAAAGTTGTGTCCACCCACAAATTTTTAGATTTAGGATGAGTTTTAATAAAAAGAGATCCTCCACCTTGGCCTCTTAAAGTGCGCACAACGGTCCAAGCACTCTTTTTTGAAGTGTCAGTGGAAATTAAAGAGATGCTATCATCACCAAGATGACCTGTTGCCCACACGCGACCATGTTTGGGGTCGACAAAATTGGCTCCACGACCAGGGTGAGGAATAGCTCCAACATCCACTAATTTTTTTAATTTTCCTTCTTTTGAGTCAATAACAGCCACTTTGTTTGATTTGTTTGCAGCAGCTAAGAAATATCTATGTGTGCTGTCCCAACCACCATCATGTAAAAACAAGGCAGCATCAACAACAGTTGTTTTCAAGTTTTTTAAATCTGTATAATCAACAAGCATAACTTTGCCTGTTTCTTTTACGTTAATAATAAACTCAGGCCGTTGGTGAGAAGCGATAATTGCTGCCACACGAGGTTCTGGATGGAAATCTTGAGTGTCAGAAGTCATACCACGGGTAGAAACCACTTTAAGAGGCTCAAGACTGTCTCCATCCATAATAACAAACTGAGGCGGCCAATAACTTCCGGCAATGGCGTATTTATCTTCGTAGCCTTTGTACTTGGATGTTTCCACGGACCGAGCTTCTAATCCAACCTTAATTTCAGCCACAGTTTCAGGCACTTTCATCCATAAATCGATGAGATTAATTCTGGCATCGCGCCCAATCACATAAAGATATCTTCCAGAGTGAGAAAGTCGAGAGATATGAACGGCATAACCCGTTTTAATCACATTAATAATTTCTTTTGTATCGCCGTCTATCAAGGCAATCTGTCCACTATCTCTAAGTGTAACTGAGAATGCATTTTTGATGTTAAAATTATTCATCTTCTTTTTAGGTCTATCTTTTTTAGGAATCAAAACTTTCCAAGAAGACTTAAGTTCCTTCATTCCCCATTCCGGTGGAACGGGAGCTTCATTTTGGATATAACGTGCCATTAAATCTATTTCACTTTTGGTGAGATCACCAGAAGTTCCCCAATTAGGCATTCCAGCGGGCGTTCCATTAGTAATAATAGTCTTTAAATAATTTGTTCCTAACTTCCTAGTAATGTCAGGAGTTAAAGGTTTTCCAGTAGCCCCTTTTCTTAAAACGCCATGGCAACCCGCACATCTTTGGAAAAAAATTTCTTTTCCATGCTGAAATTCTGTTTCAGTCAATCGCAACTCTTTTGGTAAATCAAAAGATTTCACAAAAGCCGCATCCACGGCAGAAGGAGCACCTTCATATTTGTTTGCAGCACTTTTGTTAGGTGCAGCACCTGGCTTAGAGCTAGATGCTGTCGCTTTAGCATCTTCGGGGCTGTTGGCCTTTGCAAAAAAAGCTGCAATATTTTCGAGATCTTTCATGGAGTAATCATTTAACATTGGATTCATAATAGGATCTTTTCGATCCCCAGACTTGAATGCTTTTAATTGTTTAAGCAAGTAGCTTTCACTTTGCCCGTATAGGCTAGGATACAAATTGCTTGTTGGATTCGCGCCAACGCCACCGTGACAGGCAAAACATGTTTGTGCTTTTTTCTCACCATCACTAGGGTTTGCAGAATAGGCATTAAAAGAGAACCATGAACTTATGAGTACAGCCCCCAAAATCATTTTCTTCATATTACTTCTCCTCAAGTAAATTTACTTAAATATAACAATTCAGTAAAAATAGCATAAAACGATTATTTTGAATTACAACAATTGGCAAAAAATTTCAGATTTTTTTTCGGACAGTCTTAGCTTAAATTCAGTTACAAAAACATTTAAGCGAACCGTTGGGACATATTTGCACAATTTCCCAGTGTGTGTCCCAAAACAAAGTGATTAAATTAAAATAGTGTTGATTTTAAAATATTCAAAGTAAATTACAAAACAGAAAGAAAAGAGCATATTAATATAATTATTCTCATAATTATTGCAGAAAATAAATTTAACATAAGTGTTTACGCTATTGTCTCCAAGTAATTGATAGAGTTTTCTTCTTAGTTATATAGGGCAAAAACAGCTCATAACTAGTGGGTGAATATAAATTATGAATAGTGGGGAATAGAGAAGTTAGATACTTTCAAAGTCTCAATCCAATACAATAAATCCATTATAGGAGTGTAGGTTAAGTAGGGAAGTCACAATTAATGCAGTCGATACAAGAAAAAAAAATATTTCAAAGAGCTTGACAACTTTTATTTTAAACCTATTAGAGCTTCATCCTTTTGTTGTTGGTTTTAGTAGGCGTTAATAGCAAGAAAATCAATCAACATGACTTAAGCTTGACACGACAACAGCCTTAAATAGCAAGACTAAAGAACTGATAAGAGGTCAAATTTTAGTCAAGAATCCTCCGAATATTTTAAAAGTAAAAGACGATGGGTGTTTTAGAATTCAATAGGAGTGAGTCATGAGAAAGAGAGTTTTAATAACTGGTGGGGCTGGTTTTGCTGGACATCACTTAGTGGAGCATCTGCTGGTGAATACGGATTGGGACATTGTTGTAATAGATAAACTTAACTATGCATCCATGGGTTTCGATCGTTTGCGCGACATTAAAGCTTTTACTAATAATAGGGTTGTGACTCTAACCGCAGATATTGGTCAACTTGCCACAGAGGGGCTTGTTCGTGAAACGGGGACGGTTCATTACTTTATTCACATGGCAGCAGAAACTCATGTAGACAACAGCATTAAAGATCCTGGAAGTTTTGTTCAAGCCAATGTAGTAGGGACTTATGGGGCACTGGAGATGGCTAGAAAAATGGACAGCCTTGAAAACTTTGTTTATTTTTCTACCGATGAAGTTTTTGGCCCGGCACCAGAAGGTGTGTTCTATAAAGAGTGGGATCGCTATAATTGTACAAATCCTTATTCAGCCACAAAAGCTGGGGGTGAAGAGTTAGCTCTCGCCTATGCCAATACTTATGGCCTCCCTGTGATAGTTACACACACTATGAATTTATTTGGAGAGCGTCAACATCCAGAAAAGTTTATTCCTTTAGTTATGAATGCATTGCTAGATGGTGAGACAATTAAAATTCACTCTAATCCAGAAAAAACAAAAGCGGGAACACGGCACTATATACATTGTCGAAATATGGCTGATGCCCTTATGTTTATTTTAAAAAAAGGTCCCTGGAAGAGAGAGAAATTTAATATAGTAGGGGAGAAAGAAGTCGACAATTTAACCTTAGCTCAGTTGATAGCCGAGTCTATAGGTAAGCCACTAAAGTATGAATTGGTAGATTTTCATTCGAGTCGTCCGGGACATGATTTGCGATACGCTTTAGATGGAAATAAATTATCGGAATTAGGATGGAAGCCATCTGTAAACTTTGAGGAATCCTTAAGAAAAACTGTAAAATGGTCCTTAAACAATTCAATATGGTTAAAAGATAATAAAAAATATGCAGCCTAAGATTTTATTTTTCGCTGAAGTTGTAACTTCGGCTCATTTATTTCGACCTCTTTGGTTTGCCAGTCAATTGGCGAATGAGGGCTATGAAGTTCATTTGGCGACAACATCACTTCCTCCGATTTTGTCAAACTATCCAAATATAGTTATTCATGAATTAAAAAATGGCATACGTTCGGAAGTTTTTTTAAATAATATTCGCAAGGGGAAAATTCCATTTACCTATGAGATTATAAAAAACAACTTCAGACAAGACGAAGAGCTAATAAATAAAATCAAACCCTCTTTTGTGGTAGATGATTTTCGCCTAAGCCTTTCTATGGTTGCTGAGAGGCAAGCCCTTTCGCATTTGACAATCACCAATATAACTTGGAGCCCTTACTTTAACAGTAATCTAAGTGTAATACCTGACATTGAGCTTGTAAAGAATTTGGGTTTGTTGCTGGGCGGAATTCTTTTTAAATCATTTAAACCTTTGTATGAACATAATATTCTCAAGCCATTCAATGCATTCAGAAAAAATATAGGTTTAAAAAGTATAGATTCCTTAGCTCATCTTTATGCCTCAGGCTCTAAAGTAGGTTATTTAGATCTTCCAGAATTTGCCCCTCAATTACAACTTCCAGAAAATCATAAGTTTTTAGGTTTCAATTTATTTTCATATCCAAATGCCCTGCCGAAATGGTGGTCAAAATTGGACAGAAAAAAGCCATGGGTATATATTTCCTTGGGGTCTTCGGGGCGCAATGATTTGCTAGAGTCTATTGTGCAAAGTTTAAAGGACCTAAGTTGTGAAATATTAGTTTCTAGCTCAGGGAAAGAACTAAAAGGTGGTTGGACTAAGAATTGTCATTGGGCACGATACGTTCCGGATCATCAGGTATTACCCCATTGTCAACTGTATATTGGAAATGGTGGCAGCGCTGGGGCTCAGCACGCCTTGAATGCGGCAGTTCCTATACTAGCTCTGCCAGATAATTATGATCAGTGGTTGTATGCGACTCTGCTTAAGAATTTAAATCTATGTGAAATTTATAGACCATCCCTATTTAGCAAGAAGTTTTTTTTGCAATTAGTTGATAAAATTCTAAATGATAAAAGTGTTTATGGTCGAATTCAAAAAATAAAGAAATCTATTCAAAAACAAGATCCCCTTTTAAATTTTAAGAATTTTATGGGGCTAACTCAAACTTCAGAAAAGAAGGCCATTTAAAAGATCTGACAGTTATTTGTCTTTAACCAGTTGTCAATTTGCTGCGTTTTATTGGACGGACTCAGATTTAAATCTAAATATTCAAATACAATATTTTCGATACCCCAATAGCCCCCATTGTCATCAATTTTTAGTTTCCCTAATATAGTGTTCAATGGAACCAGTCCTAAAGATGAACTTTTGAAATAGACATTGGCCTTTTGATTTATACTCCAATCTATATATAACCTTTGATAGGTCCAGCGAGAAGGCTTATCTGCAAGTATTCTGTCGTGATTATTAAGAACATTAGAGCTTTCCCCATCGTCCATGAGGTGGACTAATTTATTTTTCATCATAGGTATCAAGATATCCATCATGGGATTTACATCTTTTAAATAACCTAAATCTAAACAGGCAAAACCCTGTGCTGGCGGTAAATCTTTACATAATTCGAAGGAAAACACAGGAAGGTGGTAATCTTTGAAGGCACTCCCTGGCTGTAACTCATTAGATTCAATATAGACAATATCTTCAAGGTATTTTTTATCCAAAAAAATGTCTGGATCTTTACTGTTGTTAAAAACCGCAAGTAGGCCCACAAACTCATTGTTAGCATTAGTGACTACAAAGAATTGGGCTCCCTGTACAAAAGAGGTCGACTTTTTTTTACCAACATTTTGTAGATGACTACCTTCAATCAGATTTACATTGCCCTGAGGAAACACCTTCGGTGCGCAATCAAAATATTTAAATGCAGGGATAAGTTTGTGTTCTTGTTTATCGAAAGACGACTCAGCAAAGACTGTTTGAGTTAAAATTAATGAGGCTAAAAGTGACATGATTAAATTTATCAAATAAAAAAAAGACATATTTGAGTCTCCATCTTTTTACATAATTATAGGTGCAAAGTGAATAACATACTTATGTGAGTATTTGAATTCACTATTGCACAAGGCTCTTTTTAAAGGGTGTTTTCAACAAAAAAACATTCGTTTTTGAAAAGAATTCTCTATTCCCATCAGAACAAATGTTTTGTAAAAAAGCTAATTAGTCAGAGTTTCTATGACAACTGCCCTTTGCTCAATATATATATATATATCCTTCATTGGAGTAACATTTATGATATCATTAAGGTCTGTTTTCAAAATAAGCTATGCAATCACATTGTTGTTTTTACTGCCAGAGTTTGTGTCTGCAAACACATTTTCTCCAGATATGGTTTGGGGCCGATGGGAAAGTCAGCAAGCTTCCAGTTGCCTTAGAGGGGGCTTACCAAAGGTTCGTCCGGATGTAGTATTGTTCATTGAACCTAAGCTAAACAAAGATAACTCTGCTATTCGAATTTCAGTTAACAAACAGGTAAAGTCATTTTCTTGTGTTGTTCCTAATCTTGTTAAAGATGAGTTGTTTCTAAGTGTCTTTTACACCTTTGATGTGATCCCCGTTCATCATGATTTTTTAGCAAAAAGAACTTTGATGAAAAAATTAACTCAAGCAGGTATAACCATGGAGGACTTTCAGTTCACACTTAATGGTGTTGGAAAGGCTCCCGACAGCTATGAGCTAAATAAAATGACAATGTTTTTATGTAATCCATTTGCCATTATAGATTCACCGATTTCTTTTCCCGATTACTTCACTACGGAGCTAACCCGGCAATATTTAGTTTATTTTGAAGAGGGTCGGATGGATCTTTTCTTCGAGGAAGAAATGATTTGTCCTGAGGATGTTACAATTATGTCGTTCAGGAAAAGGTAAGTTCTCTACGAGGACTTAGCGGGGCCGGTCTTACTGGGTAACCAATCCGGAAGAGAATTCCTGGTTTTAAAGTGTTAATATTAAGCTTTTCATTCAATTCTTGGTTCCATTTTTCTAGCATCTGTCGATGTTTTTTATGATAAGGAGCCAAGTTTTTGTCTTTAAAATAATTGTAGATCAGCAAGTTGTTGGCAAAAGGTTGTAAAACAATACTTTTCTCAGTTAAGGCAAGCCATAAATCTTGAAAACTCATACCCAAATGAAACCAGGAAGAAGCATCGTCTTTTTGTCCTTGTAGATAATAGATATCACTACATTTGTTTAGAGGTAAGACAACAGATTCAAATATGGAGCCAAAATGGAATATTTTAGATGAAAAAAATAAATTATTATATTTTATCAGTTTAAAAAAGAACTCGGAAAACTTAGACAGGCCCAAGGTGTCTAAGGGTAATCCCGTGTTAGCCTTTCTGTTGTAAACTCTTATGAAAACCTCATTTAAAAGTTCGGAAAATAAAGTTTTGTTGGTTAACCTCAAGTAAGTGGTATCCTTAACAAATGAAATTACATCTTTGCGTTGGCTGTTTAAGTGTAACAATTTAAATTCAGGATTTAAAAGGCCGTGACAAATGTTAAGTTCCGTAGAATCTATTTTTTGTTTTGTATAGGGACCGCGATGAGTGCGCCTGGCTAAAAATGTACTTAATTTATCTTTAGAGGGATTGTTTTTTAAAAAATCATATTCGAGTTGGATTTGCGTGGACCAGAGCTCCTTTTCTTCAATGACTTTGAGTTTAGTGTTAATCAGACCTAAACATTTTCCAACTGCGTTCAAGGTACTAGTTAAGCAACCAATGGAGATCATAGCGCCAACACCAAAAGCATCGGTAAGTTGAGGGCTGTCGGGCTTATTAATTCGAATATTTATTGCCAATTTTTCTTTGTTTATTTCTTTAATTTTTAAATTCCATTGCTGTTGGTTGCCACCTGATGCGGCGTATCGTGATAGGCGGAGCCAGTGTTTAACAATGTTTGTATCCATCTTTTTATTTTATTAAGCTCAAAAGGTAGGCGGTATGGGCAAATTTGATTTATTATTAGGAATATAATTTTAGGAAAAGAATCTCAGGGGAATAAATGTCCAGTAAAAAAAGCTTTATTATAAACGCGAAAACATACACTAATGAAGTTTTTATCCCCAACGAAAATTCTCGGATCGTGTTTAGGCAACATAAGATTTCAGAAGATAAGCGTGAAATAGATGTTCATGGCGATTATTGGAGTTTGGGGTTATTTAATTTAAAGGGTTACGAAGCCGGTTTCGCAGCTCCTAACTGTAGGCCAGAGGTGTTGTGCGGAGCCGTAGCTATTTTTCTTCCCCGTTTTTCTATTGTCGAATGGATTTTAAAAAAAGGGGATATTCGCTGGGTCTATTTTCTTTCTAAATTACCAATTCCAGACTCTTTAAATGGAGAGCCGAGAGCTATTAAAAATGTAAATTTTCAAGAAGTGTTTAATTTAATCACGGAATCTACGGAAGATTTATTGAAATGGACTTTGGACCAAGATTGCATACCCATTGGTCGAGATTTCTTTCATCACATTGTGCCAGAGCGCTTGAAGCAAATTATTGACGAGCAATTTAGAAGTCAAACAAGTCTAACAAAAATGTTACAAGAACTAGATTATTCACATTCCATGTCCAGTCGACTGTTCAAAAAAAAATATGGAATCTCTCCTTCGGACTATAGAAACCAATTGAGAATGAAGCAGGCCTCCATAGACTTGCTTTTTAATAATCAAACGGTAGAAGCCACACAAATGAGTATTGGAATTAATGATCCCAGTTATTTTTATAAATCCTTTAAAAGATACATAAACGGAACACCCAGCCAATTTAGGTTGCCACAACTCGAAAAACAAACATAATATAAATATATGAGTTTAAAAAAATTTGATTATTCAGAAGCTTTTTCTAGAAACATTGGCTGGGTGACCGAAGAAGAGCAAAGTAAAATAAAAAAATATCGTGTAGCTATTGCCGGCCTTGGTGGGGTGGGTGGAAATTATTTGTTAACACTTTGTCGCCTAGGAATAACAAAGTTTCATATTTCCGATTTTGATCAATTTGAACTAGGTAATTTTAATCGTCAGGTCGGAGCGACAGTAACTAATGTTGGAAAAAATAAATTAGAAGTTATGGCAGAAATGGCCAAAGATATTAATCCCGAAGTAGAAATTCGTTCTTTTCCACAAGGTGTGAACGAACAAAATTTGGATGAGTTTTTAGATGGTGTAGACGTCTATTTGGATGGCTTGGATGTGTTCTGTTTAGATTTACGGGAGAAATTGTTTGAGCGAGCTAATATAAAAAATATTCATGCTTTAACTGTAGCTCCTGTGGGGATGGGTGCTTCTTTGGTGCATTTTCCTCCTAAGGGTATGGTCTTCGAAAAATATTTTGGTTTGTCTTTGGCTAAAAACCAAGCGGAAAAAGCTTTGCGTTTTGTGCTAGGGGTCGCTCCTTTGGGACTACACGCAAAATCATTAATGCTAAAAGATCGCTTAGACTTTAAAAACAAAAAAGCACCTTCTACTTTTATGGGTTGTCAATTGTGTGCGGGCGTGGCGGGCACAGAGATTTTAAAGCTTGTACTCCATCGTGGACCCATACTTAAAGCGCCTTACTCAATTCACTTTGATGCCTACTCTTATCAGTATAAGAAGAAATATTTATGGTGGGGGCACGCAAACCCTTTTCATCGAATTAAACTAAGGATGCTTGCACACCACATGGCCCACTTACTGGGAGCCAAAGAGTAATAGTTCTAGAAAGTGTAAAAACCTTGGTCAATAAATAAAGTCAATTTCACCCAAGAGTAATAGCTAACACTTCTCGATAAGCAATTAACTTTAACCAAAGAGATAGGTGTGAAAACAAAGCCGGAAAGGCGACTCAGACTTAATTTTGAGCCTGACAAACATATTACAATTAGTGTTGCAAAAAATTATCAAGATTTAGTGGCGGCTCATAGGCTGTGTTATGAAGTTTATTTGAGCGAAGGCTATTCTGCGGAAAACGTGAATGCCTTAAGATTGTCCCTACATCATTCGTTGCCGACCACTACAACCTTTATTGCTAGATATAGAGACCAAGTTATAGGGACGCTAATGGCCATAGGCGATGGCCCATTGGGCTTGCCCAGCGACAATTTTTATGACCTCACAAAAATTAAAAAAAAATACCATCGCACTGTTGAAGGATCGGGCTATGCCATTGACAAAAAATTTAGAGGATCTAATTCCAACATTTTCTTTTTGCTATACAAATATTTTTTTAAGTTTGCAGAAGAGTATTTGGGGGCCGATTGTGTTATAGCCGCGATCAACCCAAAGCAGCACTCCTTTTACCAGAAAATACTTTTATTTGAAGATTATTATAATCATGTAGTTCCGGCTAGCAGCGCCAATGGTGCGCCGGCAATACTTATGACCTTAGATTTGCATCAATATAGAGATAAGTATCTTTTGGCTTATGGACATCTAGAAAGGGAAAGAAATTTATTTAATTACTTATTTGATTTTAAAGCAGAAAATTTAGTGTTTCCAAGTAAGAAATCATTTTTAGCAGGGTACCCAACAATCACTCCAAATATATTTAAAAGATTTTTTAAGGAGAGCTGGCCTCTCAATAAAAATATAAAGCCTTTCGAGATTCAAATTCTTCGGGATATTTATGCGTCAGAGGCCTATGCAGAATCTTTTTCAAGTCAAATTGAAAAAAAACTAATAGTGCCGAGACGAAATTGTAGATTGAGTTCACGGGCATTTGTAAAATCAATTAATGGCGTCAAACTTACTCAGAAAGTATTAATTAAAGATGTGTCAGAAAATGGGCTACTTGTAAAGTTTAATGCTTTGCCATTTTTAATGGATAAAAATCAAAGAAATATTTTAGTTGAACTAGATGATATTGAAATAGATTTACTGGTGAAACCAATTTGGATAAAGGACTCAAACGTGGGTTACGAAATAATTCAGCCACCCTTGCTGTGGTTGAAAATGGTAAAGGTAGGCCTTAAAAATTTGCTAAAGGAGTCTGTTGAGACGGAAGCTGATTTTAAAAAAGTGGGATAAAATCACTAATTGCAATATCCAAATTTAATGCCTAAGATAAGTAAATGAAGAATACAGGTTTTTTGAAAGCCCGGAATTACAGCAATCACATCGCGCTTATAGAGCCAAAATTAATTAGGTTTCAAAGAAGTCATCATTGGCCCGAGAGAAAAGAACAAATTGATGTTTTTAGTCGCTACTGGAGCTTTGCGGTAATCAATGGCGACAAGTCACCGGTTGTGGCATTAAGAGATGGAAAGAGCATTAAACTCAATGGTTGGCAATTTGTTTTTATACCCAGTTTTTCTATTGTACATTGGCACATCCTTAGTGATTTCATTGAATGGGTGGGTTATTTTTCCGATCAAAAACTAGATGGGGTGAATTACAATGAGCCTATAATCTTCTCCTGCCAAAAACAAGAATTACCAAATAGCATTTTGGAAATACAAAAACACTTGCTTAAGCCTAAGGAAGTTCAGTTGATTGGCGTTTACACATCGGACCCAGTGGCAAAAAAACTAAAAGCATGGCTGGATCAAAGTTACCAGCAAGGAATTAGTCAGAATGAAATTTCAAAAACTTTGGGAGTGTCTAAGGAAAATCTCATTCGCCATTTTAAAAATGCTTATGGCCTTTCGCCAGTGCAATACAGGTTAAAGATGAGATTGGCCGAAGCCGTAGGAACATTGATGATCAAGCCAACATCCATAAGTCAAGTTGCACATGATATTGGGTTTAAAGACGTAAGCTTTTTTAATAAGGTATTTAAAAGAGAATTGAATGCCATACCCTCTCGTTTTCAATTAAGATCGCTCAAAACCAATTCCTCAATAAAGAGGGACATAGATAAATAATTATTTAGGTAGTCGTGGGTTATCACTAAGATTTAAAACTTCTAAATTTTTATTTGGGTCCAACAATGTAGATGCGAAACTGTGAAAAACTATAATCTGAACATTCTGCTTTGGCTCAGTATCATTACTTATAACGTCGGCGGCTTCGTTATGGAACTTGTTAACTAGGACACTTATTTTTTCTGCTGCAGACTCAGATATAGCATTTACTCTTATTGATGACACAGAGGCATTTGCGTTTTTATATTTCTCCAATGGAGTGGGTGCCAGCGGGTAGCCAAGGCCGGCAAGTAAAGTAGAATATTTGTGAAATTTACGTAGATTTTTATGACGCAAATTAGAGAAGCTAAAATCAAAAGGACAGGGGTAGTATTTTTTCCCATCATAAAAAATAATTCCTAAACTCCTTAGAACAGACAAGGCTTCTCGCAGTTGAGCCACTTGCACACAGGCGTGTTGAGCAAGTAGAATTTCATTGTGCTCGAGAAGATCTTGATAGCTTTGCAAGTGCAAAGCGGCATTAACGTATATTAATATAGGATCGTCCGCGACCGCATCCATACAAGTTTGAAAATGTTCAAATGATTTTTTAATAGTTGGTAGCTGGGATCCATCTACAAAAAACATCAACCAAGCAAATAATGAAGAGGGGTTGGAGTCTAGCAGTTCTAGGAAATCAGCAAAGTAAAAGGGTGTCTTAGCTTGTGTCCATTTGTGAAGTTTATTACAAATTCTTTTATTATTTAAATCGAGAAGACCATGGCTATTTAATAAGTGATAAGCCATTTTTTTAAGATCAATTTTCTCTGTATTTTTACCTAAGTAGTTACTCATATGAACTTGCATGGGAATGTTTAAAGTTTCACAAAGTTTTAAGAAATCAGTCCATTTTAGCTTTGTGGCTCCACTTTCCCATTTTCCTACTTGGTTGTAAGAATAGCCCAATAGTTGGCTAAGTTCTCTTTGTGATTTTTTTGCTCTCAGAAATGTCAAAATCTCTTGAGACAAAAGTGGGTAATTACGTTGAGGGTTTTTTCTTTGTCTAAATGCTTGATCTTGCGGTGAGTATACTGACCTTGGTCCCAGTCTGTCCTTTGTTTCTAGTTTGGTTCTATTTGTATTAATTTTCATAAGACAATCTTTGTTTCCAATTTAAGACTCATTTCTTGTGAATATAGCAACACTTCTAAAATCTAATAGCAAGCACTCCTAAAATCTTTACGGAGGCAGCTATGGAAAGTCAAAAAAAATCTAAGAACCGTGTTTTAACTTGGTTGGACGAGGCAAAATGGTCGGCATCGGGCGGGAACGCTCAGCCATGGCGTGTTCAATATGAAGAACTTGAAGATGGTAAAATCTGTATCCATTTGTCTATAGATTGGAATTATAGATATCAAAGATGGTCCCCTATGGATGTAGAAGGGAGTGCTTCGGCTATGGCATTGGGAGCTCTTGCCTTTAATATTGAAGTTGTTGCGGCACAAGATGATTTTGCTTTGCATAAAACCTGTTTTAAAGAAGAAAAAGATTTTTGGCGGAGCGAGCTACTTTTGATTTTTACAAAGTCAGAAAAAATGAGGCCTCATTTCAGTTCTCAAGACTTATATGCCAGAAGAACAAACAGATTTAAGTATAGCCAACAGTCAATTTCAGGTGCTTTAAAGGAAGCCATTATGAAAATTTCTGAAAGGTATCAAGCTGAAGTCGATGTAGTTGATGCCAGTGTTTTCAAAAATGAAGCCATTAAAAAATTAGTTCACTTGGAGAGGTTGCGATGGAAAGAACCATTTTTTTTAAACTCTCTATTGCGAGAAATAAGCTTTGATAAAAATGAAGAATATGGCATCCCTATCGATCAGTTAGGAGTCTCCTTGGCAGACCAGAAATTATTAAAGTTAAACTGCAAATTCCCACTTTTAAGGCACTCTTTTCATTTGGGCGGTCAATATATGTCGTCCATTCAAAATTTAGTAAATCCTATCAAACATAGTGGAGGAATATTTTTTCTACAAGCTAGGGCCAAGTCTTTTAAAGCCTGTTGCCGACTGGGTTTTGTTTTTCAAGAAATATGGACGGAAACAAACAAGCAAGAATATGCCTTTCAACCCATAAGCATTCCCTTTATAGCTCAGGGTTTAGAGAAAAAAGCACGTTTACGTCCAGAGCATTTATTTGCAATCTCAGAAGCGGAAAGTTTCTTTAAAAACAAGCTCACCTTTGATATTCACTTGCCAATGATTGGCTTTAGAGTTGGCAAATCAGCCATCCAAGTGGGAAAGAGCAGCAGAAGGGACATCGCCGCATTTCCGGCTAAAAATTTACTAGCTAAATTCAGTTAGTTCTCGCGTTGTGCCTTATACTCTATGCTGATTAATGATAGTTAATTATGGTTATGAAAGAAGTAAGCGGAGAATTGGCTAGGGAGCCTATTGTTGAGTTTAGGGATGTATCACTCTCCTTTGGTGATAAAGTTGTACTGTCCCACCTTCAGTTATCGATTCCTGAAAATGGAATATATTGTCTTTTAGGTCAAAGCGGCAGCGGAAAAACAACTTGTTTACGTTTGATGAATGGTCTTATGGAGCCCGATGATGGGATTATTTTTTTAAATGGCAATCCTCTCGATTACGCTAAGGCGATTCACTTAAGAAGAAGTATGGGCTACGTTCAGCAAGGCGGAGGTCTATTTCCACACATGACGGCCTTTGAGAATTTGGGCTTGATAGCAAAAAAATCAGGATGGTCTAAAGAAAAAATAGTCGACAGGGTTAAAGAGTTATTGAATCATGTTCATTTGGATTACAAGGAAATAGCAAATAAATATCCATCTCAACTGAGTGGCGGGCAAAAACAACGAATTAGCATAGCTCGCTCCCTATTTCTTTACCCTAAGATAATCCTGATGGACGAGCCCTTTGGTGCCCTTGATCCGGCCACGAGAGAAGAGTTACAAGATTTATTTATTGAACTTCAAAAAGTTTTGCATCTAACTGTCGTCATAGTAACTCATGATCTTTATGAAGCCTTTAAAATGGCGGACAAGATCATATTATTAAATCAAGGTAAAGTTGAGCAAATAGGCTCCCAGGGACAGTTGCTTTTATCACCGGCATCAGAATACGTAAAACAATATTTGTCTCCCATGAAACCACGAAGAAGGTTAGATTTATTAAAACTATATATGATTATGAGCACGGACATTTACACCATTCATGAGTCGGGGGGAGCTTGGGTGTTGTGCCACTTGGGTTCCAAGATAAAAACAAATAAAACTTCATTGGCAGAGGCTTTATCGTTTATAGAAAACAAGCAACAAGAAATAGTTTGTGTAGTAGACAAACAAGGCAAACTTATAAAAGTTCTATCCACTATGGGCCAACAAGATTTGACAATAAAAACACCCACTTTTTATGGTAAAGACAGTTTTTTAAATTGCATGAAGTCCTTTGTGAGAAATGAATTTAGTAAAATCCTTGTTTTAAACAATGAGGATAAAGTGGTAGGTTTTTTATCAAGTGAAAGTATTGATGATATTTAGATTTATTTTACTTCTATTAATTTTTCTAGCTAACATTTCTTTTGCTTCAGAGGTAAAGGTTGGCAGTAAAAAAGATACCGAAACAAGATTGTTGGCAGAAATAATGGCTCAGCTATTAGAAAGTAAAGACATCAAGGTTAAAAGAAGATTTGGTTTAGGGGGTACTTTAATCACTTACAAGGCCTTAGAAAGCCAAAGTATTGATTTGTATCCCGAATACACCGGGACAATTTCACAAGTCATATTGAAAAACTCAAATGCACTCAACATTGTGGAATTAAACAAAGAATTAAGTTTATTAGGGCTGGAAGCTTTGCCTCCATTTGGATTTAATAACACTTATGCCATAGCTATGAGTGCGGCTAAAGCAAGTCAATTGAACTTAGTAAGTATTTCGGATTTAAAACATCAGACTTTAAGTGCTGCATTTTCCTATGAATTTTTAAACCGAATAGATGGCTGGTTAAACTTAAAAAATACCTATGAATTGAAAAACATTAAAGCAATAGGCATTGAACATGAGTTGGCTTATCAAGCTATTGCCGAAGATAAAGTGGATTTGATGGACGCTTATTCTACAGATGCCAGATTGATTCAGCAAAATATGTTGCTGTTAAAAGATGACAAGGGATTTTTTCCACAATATTTTGCTGTCCCACTGGTTAACAGTAAGTTACCGATAGAAGTTAAAGAATATTTATTAAAACTTGCCGGAAAAATTAGTGAAAACAAAATGCGAGAGTTGAATTCAGAAGTGCAACTGCAAAAAAAATCTTTTAAGGAGATTCTATGAAAAAGCCCCCTAGACGCAGTCAGAATTGACAGCGGACTTTAAAAGCCCAACCGTCGGTTAAAACAAAAAAACTTAACCAACGCAAAGGGGGCATAAAGTGATTTATATAGGAATAGACGTAAGCAGCAAGGAATTTGTAGTGCACGCAGTAAATGACAAGAGAAAGGTGTTAATCAAGGGCGGCAAAATAACGCCAGACAAAAAAGGACTGAAGAAAATGTTGGACGGTTTAGGTAAAGAGCAGAAATTGGTGGTCATGGAAGCTGGGAATCAGATGAAGTGGATAGCCCTTTATTTAAAGGGTCGTAGCGATGTCAATTTGCATGTAGTCCATCCGAACGAAATCAAGTGGATCAATCAATCTAGCGGTAAAACCGACAAAATAGATGCTCGTAAAATGGCTGAGCTCGGTAGGGGTAATTTATTACCAAGAAAGGTTCATGTTGTGGAAGGCCATATTCGAGAACTAAGGGAGCTGCTGTCTGCCAGAGAAAAGTTACTTCAAAAGCGAGTTGATCTAGTCAATTGTGCTCAAGGTTTGATGAAGCAAGAAGGTGTTCGCCTACCCAAGGGATTTTTTACTCCAGGTAATTGGGAACAGATGTTGTCAAAACTAAAGGTGGCAGACACTCAAAAGTTAATTTTAAAAAGTATTATGACTTCAATTGATTCTTTAAGGGCATCGGAATCAGATATTTTAGTAAAAGTGAGAGAAATAGAGGATCCGCGTATTGAGTTGCTTGAAAGTATTCCTGGCATAGGTGAACTCAGTTCACGAGTTTTGTTGGCGGCATTGGACGAAGTCCAGCGATTTGATAATAAGAAGTGTGTGGCCAAGTATGGGGCTTTAACACCAAGAATTTACCAAAGTGGTTCTAAAACTCAATTAGGGCGAATAAACAATGATGGTCGCCAAGAGTTAAGGCGAGTGCTGCTACAGTGCGCCCATACGATAGGTCGAATGAGTAATAATTATGCAGCTAAACCGCTGTACGATTTTTTTAAAAGAGTTGAAAAGAAGAGAAACAAAAAAATAGCCGTTGTTGCGGTAGCGAGAAAGTTGCTAACGACAGCGTATGGAGTTTTAAAACACGGTTGCTTTTACGAGCCAAGCCTATTGACACTTGAAGTGGCTTAAAAGGTAACCATTAATGAGAGAGATAAAGTTGAACATTAATTCGATGATTATAAGTATAAAGGTAAGCCCGCATAAACCTTGATTGGGAAATCGATTTGGAGATTGGGACGCCTTTTTTGAACCAGAATATTGGGCCTGAAATAAAGCTCGAATGGGAGGTTAACGTGATCATCTTTTTATTAATGGATTAGTTTATGAAGAAGAATTTAAAAATAAAATTTAATCGAAAAAACTTGGGTTTTTAAGTTGACTCAGGCTTTTTCATGGGAGGTGGCACATGACTTTTTAGTGGATGAGGGTTTTGTTACTGGAAAAAATAAAGTGAGTTATCCTTTTGATTGGAAAATTATGGGTGATAGATTTGTGAGACATTTGTATCTAACTTTTTTTGCATTGTTTTTAGCTATTTTATTGGCCGTTCCATTGGGGGTGCTTATTGAAAGATCACCACTGATAGCCCAGCCCATTATAGCTTTAGCCGGGTTAATGCAAACAATACCTTCTATAGCCTTATTAGTTTTTATGATACCTGTGTTTGGCATAGGAGTTAAGCCGGCCATTGTAGCTTTATTAATTTATAGTATCTTGCCGATTCTACGCAACACCTATGTTGGGATCAAAACTGTAGATCGCGAATATTTAGAATCGGCCAGGGGACTGGGTTTAAGTTATTGGGAAACCTTATTTCTAATTAAATTTCCACTCAGTTTGCCTGTAATCATTGCTGGAATAAGAACTGCAGCGGTAATCAATATTGGCACAGCCACCCTGGCGGCCTTTATTGGCGCCGGTGGTTTAGGTGAGCCTATTGTGACGGGACTTTCTTTGAATGATACAAATTTAATTCTTCAGGGGGCGATCCCAGCGGCTGTATTAGCGATATTTGTTGAAATTATTTTCTCTTATATAGAACGACGAGTGAAGATGACTTAAATGTCTAGTTATTAAAATTATATGCTCATGTGGTTTAAGTTATAAACTAAATTAAACAGCCCTTGATTTTGAGGACATATCTCCTAGAAACAAAAGATACTTAGTCAGCAATTCTGTATGAGTTTGTTTATCGCAGCAGAGGCCAGTCCTAGGTACCTATAGTTTTATCTTTTCTCACAGCTGCGCCACTCCCGAACTTAAGACTAGAGGCCAATTTCTTAGCCAGTATCCGCCAATGTCTGCCCTAACTCGCTAGAAAAATCTTCCCAATTAAAACCCACAGCTTGCATACGATTTTTATCGAAATACCTATGAATAGCTTTATAAGCTCTGCCCCAAGTCACCACTCGTGAAAATGGCCGAGCTTCCCAAAACTGTATAGACTTTCCACAACCTCTTTCGGCCCGCAAAATATGACGAGCAATCAACCCTGTTACCGAACGCAAATAACCGGCCAGCCACCTCCGATGCCCAGTTTTTAAAAGAATATGCAAGTGATTGCCAACATTTTCATATCTATAAAGTCGAATACCCCAGCGCTTGGCCTGGGATTTTAAGATGCAATCAATGGCCTCACGATTCGCCTTACGCAGAAAACTACGACTGCCTTTAGTGTATTTGGATTTCAGCACCAAGTGCATGGCGTGTTTGGTCGATATCGGTCTTTTTGTCTTCGGGTTGGAAGCTTTAAGCAAGCTAGCGCCAAAGATCTTTGGACTTTTCATATTAAACAAGGACATTTGAAAATCTTTTTGCGCCATGAATCTACGAATATAACTTTTATGGTAGCGATGTCAATTAACAACTCGCGGAAGTGTTTTCTGGAAGCAATATTTGTGGCAACTAAAGAGAGGCATCATTTGATCGAACTTCAGGATTATTCAAAAAGTTTTAAATTGATTTATAAAATGTTCCCCCAATGGGTGCAGTGGATTTATCAGTGCGTGCCAGAGAAACGACGTCGCGCCAGCTGCCATTACATTTACACGAAAACAACGTTAAAGAAGTCGCCGCTGGAGGTCGGGCTAGATTTAAAATAGAAAACGTCACCTTTAATGAACAAAAAACGAGAGGGTGTTTCATCGAGCACAATTTTGGTTACTTTGGTAATTTACCAAATGTGTTTTTTGGGCTGGCACAAATAGCCCACTTATTCTCACAAATGTTTTACCTCTGGCGAGAGGGGAAACGCTTAATCCAGAAGGTCGGCAGTCAACGCCGATTCCGGGAACGCCTTGCAACTTTATTTAGCAGCATAAAAATGCCCATTTATGATTTGCCAATATTGCAGGTAAAACTCGAACTAAACTCTTCATAATTTGCCACTTAAAAATGTGGCTATTTGAAAGAGTCGATACCCCCTCGTTGAGTCAAAAAATTCGCAAATTAAAACTTTGCTGGTCTATATTAGGACTGGGTGGATAGGTATGTCTACTTTTCTTGGCAGGGAACATTGCAAAACTATTGAGCAATTTCAGACTTTCTCATTTTGATTCATACGGAATTGATGATACTTAGTTTACAGAGTTGACATAGTTTGTAGGAAAACTGAAAATCTAAAAAAGACTTATCAATATTTTAATGAATTGATATATGAGGTCTAGACTTAGGTGATTAGGAAAGTTTTTAAAGACATTTTTATGAGTAAGAAGATATTTCTGTGTTCTGGCTTTGGGCTTATCGAAATGATTGTGGCAATCTCTATTAGTCTAATTGTAAGTTACGGAATAATTTCTTTGACAGTTATGCAAAATCGAGAAAACCGAAGCTTAGCTGAAAAATTATCTGCTCTTGAGCTTGAAGCTACCCTTATTTCAACATTAAATAATTTTGCCACATGTTCATTTACTGTTAATCAATCTGGCCCTTTATCTTTAGACACAAGTTTGTTAGGCACATCAATCCCACCTGTCTTTGAATTGCAAAAAGTGTACGCCGGTGTTTTAACCTCAAGCATGGTTCTCGCAGAGGTTGGCGTGCCCATCTCACCATTCACTCAAAAATTAGCTCCAAGCTCCATTCGAGTAGAAAATATAATCGATTCAGGACTACCTGATATGTATTCAGCTGAATTACACGTACATTATAATAATGACAAACGTGTTCGTCCCATTAAACCTTCAAGAGTTCGAATCACTTTAAGAACAGCGGGAGCGGGTGTTGTAAAAACTATTTCGGGTTGTACGGGCGGAGCTAGTACAATCAGTGGTTCGTTCTGTAATACTTGGAACGAAGATCCACCTGGTCCTAACAGTGCGGGCTGTGTCAGCCCGGATAATGGTTTTTGCCACATACCCAATTCCGAAAGCGCAGCTATTTGTGTTATCAGCGGAACGGATGACGACACTATGGCATAATCTTATCCATACAGTACCCCTTATCGAACTTATATAAATGCATCCGTCCCTTATCCATCCCCTTACGACTCAGCTAAATGTATTGTAACCACTGACCCAGATGGTGGTTGGCGCTATAAAGCATATTTCAACTGTGGAATGATTTATTGTAATTATACCTGCTTATTTCTATAAGGTGATTTCATCTGACCATCATTTCATCTCATTTCATCTCATCTATGGAAGGCTATTGCTACCAGACTCCTAATCTTTTGAATTTTGAAAGCCATCAGTCCACAGTTCAACGATATTAACATCGATACTCAATTAGTATAACATAATTGTAGCAAAAGGAGCGAGTTATGGCAGTTAAAGTGTCATCAAAGTATCAAGTTGTTATTCCAGAAAGGGTGAGTGGCTTACATTGTGCCAATACCAACAATTGATGAGCTTAAAAAGAGCTTAGAGGGTAAGTTATCAAATAAAAAAGTTAGAATTAAGAAGGATAGAAAGCTTTGAGTATTAAAGTTGTAGATTCATCCTGTTGGATAGAAGTGTTTGCCAATGGTCCTTTAGCAAAAAAATGTCAAAAAGAAATCAATTCTTTAAAGTCCATAGCTGTACCATCACTTGTTATTTATGAGGTTTATCGGAGAATTAAACTATCTAGTTCTGACGAAAGTGGCTTGTCGGTAACGTCATATTTATCGCAATTTGACGTAAAACCTTTAACTCGCCAAGTAGCACTTTTAGCGGTGGATCTATTCTTCCAATATAATTTGGGAACTGCAGATAATTTAATTTTGACTCACACACATGAAATATCTGCTGAACTCATTACTCTGGGCAACGACTTTAGAGGATTGCCAAGAGTAAGAATTCTTTCTTAGCAGATCCTATCTTCACATCCATAGATTAAATATCAAAATCAGGTGAATGAAATTGTTTATGGTGGAAATTCAATAAGCTAATATTTAAAACTGAGATTTTTCCAAGAATTTCTGTAAGCCATCATTCCAAAGAGAGTAACTGTGAACTAATTTTTCAGATTGGTTTCGCCAAATGGGATATTTAGCAATATCGTCTTTGTGGCAATCACTGTGTGGGCCTTTCGTATATTTAGAATAATTAGTCACCCAACAGCCAGGACCGTTATCTTGCCCTAAATACTCAATAAGTTTTGCGGCCTCCGCTAAATTTAACGGGGCTCCATCCCAGTAGGAAGTGACGACCTCAGGAAAGCTTACAATAGTTACATCTCTAAGAAAGATATCTCCAGGAAGAGTTTCTTCATAAAAATAATGATAACCCCACTGGGGTGAAATCACATAGTAACTTTTGGCTGGAATATCTTCATCTTCACAGTAGTTTCTAATTAATAGAATGTCGCCGCTGATAAATAAACAAGATTCAGAACTAAAGAAATCGTAAAGTTGGGTTTTCCCAAGCTTTGTAAATATGGAATTTTCTACTGTTTTAATGATTTCTTGGGGGCTAACAATGTCCGAAGCCATAGCCTGTGTGGAAAAAACAAGTAAAAAAGGTAATACAAACTTCATAATCCCTCCCCAGAGATACTCAATGTTATCCATTTTAGCTGTGACAGTAAAAGATAAAAGCCTAAGAAATGTAGCGTCGAGCTCTTTTTTGTCACAGATCAAGCAAATACTACATTGCATGGCCTTTCGGGCAAGTCTCTCATTTTTAATATTAAATTATGGAATCCTGACAGGAATTCAACAAATTTAAGTTGAGTTTTAAAATGGGTATTTGGTTTGCTCATTATTTACCCAGGAGAGATGTCTCTTGGAGACCCTTGGTCGAGACATCTAAGTTTTATGAATATGGGTAGTCGTCTAAAATCAAATATTTTTATAGTATTGTTATTGGTTTTGTTAACATTTAACATCGCTGGCGCTGACCCCATAACCTTAGATGATGGAACGGTAACGGTTTTATCAGAACAGAATCTACAAACCCAAATAGAGGAAGTCGAACTGGCTGTGGGTTCAGTGGATTCCGGTCAAGACCATATCCTCATTCAAACACCTAAAGGTAAGCTATATACCTTTTCTCTATTGCCAACTGCGGATGAAGATAGAGAAACCTACGGTTCCATGTCAGAGCAAGATCAAAAAAAATTCCAAGTCAATCGCCTGTTTTACCTCTCTCGTTTAGCCACTGTTTTGGAGAAAACGGAACTAACTCTTGGCTCAGGAAGTTTAATTAAAAATAAATTTAAAAGAATTTTTAGTAGAAAACCAAAGAATCCCCCATCAGATGAACAAGCCGTAACTGATTCTGTAAACGAAGCCAAAAGAAGTTGGAAAGAACAGGCAACGAGTCGGGCGCAAGAATTTAATAAATTCTTTTTAGAAAAAACAGATGAATACCTTTGGAAACAAGCAAAAGTTGTAACAAAACAGAATGAATTTTCTTTTACAACTTCCATAGGGGTTATAGCCCAAACAGGCATTAAAGATAAAGGTATTGGAGGGTCCTTTTCTGTGGGTGTGAACGTGGGTTTTAATAGTGACGATAAAGCTATGGTATTCGAAATATTTATTGAATGGGAAAAATTTAAAAAGACCTTTTATCCTATGTTTTTAGTGGGAGTAGTTCCTAAGGCAGGGGTTTTAATGAAAGTTCAGGGTGAAGATGGTGAGTTAAGATCCAGATCGGGAAATTCTTTAAACCCACCAGGGGCTCCGGTGTATTTTGTTGAATCCGATGAAATGTTTATTGTTGGTGGAAGCTCTTCAGCCTTCACATCATTTCCTCCAGTTATTAGCGATTGGTATGCTTATATAAATTCCACTACTCGGCGCCCAGTTTTAAGAATGTCATTCGGATCCATGCACAGAAATTTTATGCGAATGAAAGTCGCTGGACAAGATAAACTAGTTTCTTACTTTCAACCAATAAGTGATTTTATTAAAGAAATCGATGTTAAAACAAAGGCAGCAAGTTTTATTAGAACTTGTGGGAGTGTTTTAAATACGCCTATTTTTTAAAAGTTAGACACCAATGAGGTGACCAAGTACCAACTCGTATTTAAACCTTGCAATGGTCCAACTTGATCATTGTAGATGGGGATACCGGCTTCAATAGATCCTTTAAGAATGGGTCCAAGGTAAATTCCAGATTTTATACCAATATTAGCGGCGTAGGTAGCGCCAGAGGCGGCAAAAATATCTTCGGTTTTCACATTTGAATAAGCACTATAAGAGGAAGACGAATGCGGTGAACCTCCACTTCGAGTTTGTGGACCATGCTGTGTGGGGTGGGGGGAGGTAGAAGATGTAGGGTGACCTGTGTTTGCCGAAGCTAGTTTTGCGTAACGAGCTGCACTCACTTTATTGTTAAAGGCTAGGACATTTTCTGAACCTACAACTTCGCGCCAGTTTTTGTAGTAAAGTCCACCGGTCAAAGCTATGTATTTATTTAACCAAAAGCCTGTAGAAGCAATTAACATAATGTCGTCACCATTGCGATACTCTAAATCGTTACGGCCCGTGCGAACATGACCATGGATTCTAGTCATAAGATCCCAGCGAGACCAACGGCGACGGTAAAGCATATATGGGGCTAAGTCATAAGTGCCAGAGCCTAACTGTCCACGATAAGAAATTAATTTACCAGTGGGTGTTTTTTCCTGATAACTTCCTGTGGGAAGACTGATATTGGCGGACAGTAAAAATAAAGCATTGTCTTTTAAGGACCACTCTTTAGTGAGTCCGATCATTGTGTCGCCAAGGCCTTCTGTAGATGAATTAATTTGTGATGGCATTCCTGGAATGTTAAGGCTGGATTTTAAATTAACATTGGTGCGAATAAATTTACCGCTAACCCCAAGAATGTAGCTGGGGGCAATGTAGTAACCCAAGCCGAAATTATGTGTTGTAACAGCAAGACTATCCACTTGATAAGCGTAGTTTGATTTGGCTCTGCCTTCAAAAGTTCTATGCATAAGGTTGTAGGTGCTAAGGTATTTGCTTTTTTCAATATTGAGTGGGGCTTGAGTTGTTTGAGTTTCCGATTGGGCTTGTGTGGCAATTAGAGTAGCAATAAGTATCGCGCAAACGGAAATGGTTTGGTAAATAAGGCTTTTCATTAGATTCCTTTTATTTTGTATTTCTGATTGGCTTTAATGCGTAAAAGTCTTGCTGTAAATGACTTAGGTGAATTAATGAATCCTTTACACAAGAGGTCGACTTAGCAGTCTCAATTTGCAACTGATCCCTTTTAAAAGAGACTGGTTCAGTTAGTTAAGTAGATGGAAATAAAAAAGAAAGTTCTTGTTTTTGCGAAAGAAATGCCATTCATGAAAAAAATACGTAGTATCTGGTTCTATCGAGTTGGTTATTAAGAGTTCTGATGTTTCATGGTTTTCATTAAATAGCCTAGGCAGTCTTTATAAATGACATCTAAATCCGAAGTTAACATGGCCGGCACACAATCTTGGCTGAGGTAATAATGCTTGTTTTTAAAGTAAATAAACTCTTCCGAGATATCTTTGTCGTTTTCGTCTCGAACATAGAGGCTTTGATGGTCATGCAAGGAGTAAGCTAGTAAAGTATGAGCCTTTAAAGGAGTAAAATTCCACAATTCTAATTCGCCGGGAAAGTTGAGTTCTAGTTTTTCATTAGAAAAGCTGATCGAGCGGGTTCCTTCAACACAAAGACGTCCGAGAGTTTGATAAAGATTTAGGTTTTCAAATGTGTGATCTGTAACCTCAAAGGAATCTAAATGGAGCAAATCTAAAATATATTCAAAAGCTTTTTCCGGCCCAATGAAGTTTCCAGTCTGACCGCACTCAATAGTAACAGAAGGGCAGAAGTCGGCAAAGGCCATAGATTGACAAGTGTTTGGGTTATCAAAATAAACTATATTATTAGCAAAAAGACTGGCCAGCTTAAGGAAGGGGCTTGTTGTGCTGTTCACACAAGCATACATGGGGTTCTTTCCAGAGTTATTATGCAAATCAAGGCTGGCAAAAGTGTTCTTTTCTTTCATTATGTTAATGATATCTTGAGCCATTAAGCCCTCTGGAGAATTGTCTTTACGCCAAATGCGATTGTAATCTTTTTGCTGTTCTTTACGGCGAAGATTTAACTCTGCGGCATCCACGTTTCCTATAAAAATGCTTAGTGAGCGAGGCAAATTATGGGTTTCTAAATAAGCTTTCAATTTTTGAATTGTTTTAAATCCCACATCTTCATTTCCATGTAAACAAGTGGAAATAAAAAGGGGCTCTTTTTTAGCCCCTTCCAAGTGAATTAAACTGGGGTGGGGGAATATACTTTTAATTTGTTGGTAATTTATATTTAGTAGGTCTTTAGGTAGCTCATTTAAAATGTCAAATCTCAATTTCATAAATTTTTATCCATTTTTTCAGTCTAAATTTCCCAACTGTGAACTGGGAGATTTTCGTTTTGTAACTCCCAATACCTTTGAGTTAGACCTTGAAAGTCTCGTCCATGACAATCCACATAAGATCTTTGCCAGCGAGTCCCATTTTGCCCTTTTAAAACTCTTGGATAAATGGTCTCATTTATATAAAGTTGAATATCTTCCTCTGATACATTGAGTTTTTTTAAACCCAGTTTGGCCTTTGGGATTAGTTGATGGAGGAGCAAGTCTTGTACCCCCACTCTTTTCCCTAACCATTGAATATGAGCGCTCAAACCTTTTTGTGCACACTGGTAAAAATTTTGTCGGCAATCAGTAAAGGTAAAAGATTCCTCCATGGGTTTTTCAAGATTTGCCAGTTCATAAACGAGGCCACAATAAAAAGCCATATTGGCTACGATATCTCTGGGGGTTGGTCCAGAAGACATCACTCTCTGTTCTATACGCAAATGGGGTTTTTTCTTTCCGTTAAAACCTATGATGGGGCGATTCCAACGCCAAACAGTGCCATTTTGCAAGCGCAAGTGATCCAGTTTTTGGGGATCATAAGGGTCGCTCAAATAGGGAAGTAGGGTATGGAAACCATCTAGGTTTTCTAGAAAAGGTTCCAAAACTGAGTGTTTAATATAGCCAGTGCCAAATCCAACACGTCCAATGAAATCCCCTTTTTTATCACGAAAGCTGGGGCAATTTACCGCTTGTTCAAAAATAGCAATTCTTGTATCACTCCACAAATTGTAACCATACAAGAAGGGGGCATTGGCCGCCGTGGCTATCAGTGGCGCAGACAATATGTTAGAGGCATTCATAACTCTTTTGAAATTATCTTGATTGACCTGAAAATGAACCTGTATAGAAGTAGCTGCCGCCTCCAGCATAAGATGATCTTGAACCAGCTGAAAATGTTCCTCACCTTTGATGTCGATCTTTAACGGTAAACCTTTGCGGAACTCGAAAAGTCTTTGGTTGAGCGATCGATAGCGTTGTGAATTCGAAATATAATTGAGCTGTAGCATTTGTTCGCGAATCATTGGTAAAGTACCTATTAACAGAGTGCGAGCATCAAGATCTTCAGCTGTTTTTTGGCACAACTTCCATAAAGATAAAATTTCGTTTTCAAATTGAGTAAAACAATGCTTACCAACTTTAAGTGGTTCAAGATTGAGCTCAAAATTAAACTGAGAGAGTTCGTGAACAATATTGTCATTTTTGGTATTTTTCAGGAAAGCATCATTGATGGGGTTGGGAAATCCACTTTTATCAATTAACCAAGCTTCAATTTCAAGGCCTAAAGTTGGAGTTGCCTCATATTCAAACTCACGATTCTCTACCAAAGACATTAAAATCTTGGTTTCCTCGCGCAAGCGTCTAAGAAACTCAGCTTCCGACTCCAATGAAAAACTGGAGTCGGCAATCTCCTGCCCCATGAAGCCCCCTGAAAATAATTAGGATAAAACTTTTAAGGCATCCGTATAAGTGAAAATGCCCCAATGTTTTCCTTCTTTTGCTCTGATAATTAGGCTGCCAATTCGTTTTTCCATCATCATTTTTATGGCTTCATTAACATCGGTATCTGGGTCGACAATAACGGGCTCATCGGTCATAATTTCTTCTACAGGTGTTTCTCCACCGCCACGTACATTTTCAACAAGAGCAAGATCTCTGTTGCTAATAACTCCAACTAAGTGTCCGCCATCAAGAACCGGCAAGTGGTGACAGGCATGATCTTTCATCATATTTCTTGCTTTAGTTACAGTAATGTCATGGCCAATAGTGTGAGGAAGTTCAGTCATATATTTTTGAATTTTCATAGTTATTCCTCAGCTGAAACATTTTCTTTATAGGTTTCATAAATATATATTTCCATATCGAGACCTTTAAGGTGTTCTTCTAGGAGTGGTTTCACATCTTTCCAGTCCATTCCGCCAACACCAGTGGCAACTTTAGTAATAGCTAAACTGTCAACGCCCTCTTCTTTTAACTCTTTTACTAAATTTTTCATGCTGTGATTGATGTTAGTAAGGCTAGCTTTACCAGGGTGGCTGTCGCGAGTCTTGGGTGCATCTTGAGTCATTAAATTAAAAATTATTGGACCTCCTACACCTTTCCATGCCCAAACATCGCCTTCTTTAGGGTTTTTTGTATGGCAAAAATGCCTGAAGTCTTTATATAAACTGGGCCATTGTTTTCGCAAGGATAAAGCTAAGCCTTGTTTGAAATCATCATTTGGGGCAACGCCATGAGCTATAGCCTTGGCTTTTGATTTTAAGATATCGCCTTCAACATATTTAATCATTACATTCTCCTTACATTCTTTAGAAAGCGTCAAAGTGCCTCAAGTTCAGCTGTTTGACAATACCTTCAAGACTTTTATCCAAATATGGTGCCAGTATTTTATTTCACACGATGAAACATAAGATTTGTACTTCAAATTTCGACATTAGCACAGAAATAAAGCTCCAGAAAATCAGATATAATGCAATAAGGCAAATAGTGATACAGTGAACTTATGCTTGAAAGAAAACCTAGAGATTATTTCGCCAGTATTCCTTTGTTTGATGAATTTGATGAAAAACAACTTCAGCATGTTGAAGATTTTAGTTCTATTCGAAAATACAAACCCAAAGAAAGAATTTTAGTTCAAGGCCAAGTAAATATAAATCTCTATATTCTTATTATTGGGCAAGTTGGCGTCCTGGTGGATGGTGCGGTTGTTGCGACCTTAGAGCAAATGGGAGATGTGATTGGTGAGATGAGCGTAGTCACAGGAAGCCCGGTGTCCGCAACTATTGTATCAGAGACCCCAGTAAAAGTCATTGAAGTCGATATTCAAAGCCTGAATAAATCTCTTGGTAATGATAAAGAGGTATTTAATAAAGCGCTATATAGAGCTTTTGCCATTACTTTATCAGAAAAGCTGAGGATCACTAATCAAAAGGCAAAATATTTTGAAGATTTTAGCGATAAGCATTTAAGCGAAATTTATCAAGGACAAGAATTAACAGTTAAACGTTTAAAGGAAATTACTGGGAAAAATTTAGTAAATCTTCAGTCCAATTTAAAGTCTTTGCATACTAAATTTGATACAACGGCCTATGAAAACGCTTTAAATGAAGTGGAATATATTAAAAAAATATTGGACCCCCTTGTTTCCCGATTCAGTGTCGATTCAGTGCAAAAAAACAGACGCGTGTTGCTTGCCGAATCTAATAAAAAACAACAGTCTATAGCAAAAATGGCGTTAGGTGGAACGGGTATTGAATTGGAGATAGCTTCTCATATAGCAGAAGCTAGGGAAAAGTTATCTCTTAAAGAATTTGATATTGTATTTGTAAATTCCGAGATGATTCCTTTGATTGGCGAATTTTCTAACTCGACGAAAGCTAACTTTACTTTGATAACATCAGAGCCCATTAGTGCTTATATTCCTAAATTAAAAAAACTAGGAATTATCCCCAATATAGTTTCTAGAGATCCAGAGGATAGATACTTTACAAGTAAAAACATAATGACTACGGTCACCAAATTGGTCAACAGAGATATTTTTGGTCTAGAAAAATACCTTGCATGGGGAGTGGATTTACAAGAATTCTCGATACAGGGAAGTGAAACACGCAAAGAGTTGAATGATGAAATGCAAAACTATTTTCTACAGCTGGGAGTGAGATCTTCACGATTGGATTCTGTAAAAACTGTCACTGAAGAATTGTTAATGAATGCCGTATATGATGCGCCAACTGACAGCAAGGGGAAGGCTATATTTAATCACTTAGACAGGAAGATTCCTGTAAAATTAAGTGAGTCTCAGCAAGGTGTTTTTTCGTTTGGCACAGATGGAATTTTTATTGGCATTTCAGTAACCGACCCCTTTGGCGCGCTTCAAGGACAGACGGTGATAGATTATTTAGAAAGTTGCTATGGGGGGCAGGCGGGTTCTTTAAACAAACTTAAAGGTGGAGCTGGACGAGGGCTTCATATGATTGTTGAAATGTCGGATCTTGTTGTTTTTAATATAGAGCCGGGAGTGAGAACTGAAGTTATTTCCCTCTTCCTTATTGATGGCAAATCTACCGATTACAATTCTGCTAACTTTCATTATTTCTGCACTGGGGTTTGAGCCGGTTTTTGCGAAGCAAGCATTACTAAGGCCTAGCTCAAATAATCGAATCAAGTAGATGTTTGACCTGGTTACAAAGATTTTGCTTTGATTTTTTAAATAGTGCGCTGATCTTCCGATAATAACACATGAGTTTGAGAAAAAAAAATACAAAAAAGAATTCACGAAAAAAACAAGGTTCTAAAGTTTCTTTAGAAGAATACTATGGCGAATTGCACGTTCCTATTATTGTTTTAAATAAAAAGATGGAGCTTGTTTTTCTAAACGAAGCCGCTGAAGATCTTACCGGTTACACACTTAAATCCTTTAATGACAAAGGTTTTTTAAATGTATTTTCTAAAAAGAATAAAGAGGAAGTGGACTCGACATTCAAAATTATATTTCATATCCATGGACAATCTTCACATGTAATTAACGATATTACTTTAATTAAAAAAAATGGCAAACGTGTCCATATAGATTTTAGTGTTAAGTTTTCTGGTTTCAATAAAGTGGATCGTGCCATTGTAGTATTGCACGATCTATCAGAATTAGTGAAAATTCAAAAAGACAAAGAAATCTATATTAATGAACTCAATCATATGACAAAACTTGCAGATATTGGTCAGTTAACCGCCGGCGTAGCCCATGAGTTAAATAATCCATTAATGATAGTGCAGGGTTTTGCAGAAAACATACAAATGCTATTTGATCAAAACAATTATGACAAAGATGAAATAAAGAATCAAATTTCTCCAATAATAAAAGCTTCCGATCGCATGGCAAAGATAATAGGTACTATGATGAAGTTGGCTCGTGAAGACGAAGTGGTTATGGTGCATGTAGATTTAAGGGAAATTGTTGAAGACGCCCTAGCTTTTTTAAAAAATAGATTCAGTGAAATGAATATACAAGTAGAGAAAAAAATGAAGTCTCCCCATGGTGTGGTCAAATGTGACCCCAACCAAATTGAACAAATTATTTTAAATATTTTAAATAATGCCTTTCACGCTTTACAAGATAAGCCAGAGGGAGGTCGGAAAATTAAAATTACTTTGGATATAAAAGATAAAGTGCTTTTAAGTATTTGGAACAATGGCCCCGAGATTCCTTCTAGAATACAATCTCAAGTAATGACCCCGTTTTTTACCACCAAACCTGTAGGTGAGGGCACTGGCTTAGGTTTATCTTTAAGTTATGGAATAATGAAAGCACATGGAGGCGATCTTACTTTTTCTAGTAAAAAAGAGGAGGGAACTGAATTTAAACTTGAGTTCCCAATTGTAAGCTTAGGTAAAATCCCTAAAAAAGTTCAATTTAAAAGAAACATTTTGGTGGTTGATGATGAAGAGTTTATCCTCGAATTATTTAAACATAAGCTATCCAGATATGGGTACGAAGTGTACACAGCCAAGAATGGCGAAGAAGCTTTGAATGTTTTTTCGTTTGTACAAAATATAGATTGTGTATTTACAGACATACGCATGCCAAAGATGGATGGAGTTCAATTAATTAAACAAATTAAGAAAGATCATGCAAAAACATTAATTTACGCATTCAGTGGTTATGCTGGCAAAAAAGCCTTAGAAATGAAAGTCAAACGACTAGGAATCAATGGGTTTCTTACAAAGCCTATTGATCATTTACTTTTCTCAAAAATTATAAATGAACTGGAAGAACATTTTGCTTACATACACGGAAAGGGAAAAGATTTGGTAAGTTGATCTTTAAGATCTCGGTTTAGGCAACACGCTCTGGTGCGCCAATAAGGCCATTAATTTTTTCAACTATATCTATGTGCTTTACTGGTTTTAACATAATATTTAAAACCCCTTTTTTCATTGCCATCATGAGTTTATCTTTTTCTGGCTGTCCAGTAATTAACAGAAACTGAGCTTGAGGGTGGAAATTTTGAATTTCAATAAAAAATTCAATGCCATTCATTTTGGGCATTTTAAGATCACATATTATTAGATCAAATTTATTTCCAGCTTTTATTTTTTGAAGAGCCTGAAGGGCTGTTGCTGCCACAGAAACGTTGTATCCCAATTTATAAAATTTAGTTTCGAGTAGAAAACGAATTTCCTCTTCATCATCAACAACTAAAATATGCTTTTTTTCGTTTATCATTTAATCATATTAACAAATAATCATATATAAAGGGAAATTAAAAAATGTATTCTGTTTCAATATAATACCTATCGGCCATAGAAAATTGACCAAACTGACCTGTGCTATCACCCTCAAAAAGGTCGTAGCCCAGTATTAAATTGAGATTGGGTACGGGAACCCATTGAATTCTGGGGCGAATTAAACTATCTCCTCTTTGTGTTCCAAAGTGAGCCGTAATTTTAGGGCTCCATCTTGAGTTTTCGAAAAACTTTTCTATCATTACAGAGGCATATTGTTCATTCTCGTCAACCATAAGATCGGGAGTGTAATCCATGTAAGATTTTATCACATATTGCAATACAATATTTGTCGAAGAGAAAATGTAGGGTTGAATTTGAATGCCGACATGCAAATTATTTAAAGAAACGAAACCATCTACATCATTAGAAAGGGTTGTTGGGACTTTGTCCTCTTGATTGTAAACACCTTCAAAATGAAATTTGTATTTATCCAAAGTGTAATCAAAAGTGCCGCCAAGTCGTGTTATGGGGTAGTGGTTTTGCTGGACGGAGGCAATTGCACCAGTAAGTAGTGTTCTTGCAAATCGTGCCTCTCTATTTATTGACCGTAAGTAAAATAAGCTTCCAGCTAAATCTTCTCCGGTGACATTCCAACGAATGCCATAGCCCATGTCTTTATCTAAAGATTTAGGGTCTTCTTCAACTAGCGTATTGGGTGCGTATAATGAAGAAGAAATAGGGTAAAAAGTCGATCCATAGCGACTCATTTTATCTACACTTGGAGTGGGTAGCCAAATGACTTCGAAATTATGGGGCTCAAAATTCAAATTAAATTTCAAGGCAATGGCCGGCAAATCTCGACTGCTTTCTCGAGGTAAAATAAAATCTCTTAAATCTTTAGGGCTCACCACATCAGCAACATAGGTGTCTATTAAATTGCCCCATTTAATATTGATATAACCCAATTGAAGGTACCAATTGTTGTCAAAGTATTTCCAATAAATATCTTCGGGAATAAAGTTGACCTTTTGATCCTCCTCTACTTTTTTTAAAAAAGAGTCTTCAACATCAAAAGCAGCATCATAAATTAAACGAAAAGAAATTTTCCACTCAATGTCTTGGAGCTTGTTGAAACTAGCGAAACGAAGAATGTTTTTGATTTTGGCCCATGAAGCAGGGTCCTTAGGCTTGTAGGCAGACTCATTAAGAAGACTCCATTGGTAACGTTGGTGTCTTAATGTTTCTACAGATTTTTGAGCAAGAGTGTTGGCCTGTGGTTTTTTTACAAGTTCTAAGGCATAAACGGAATTCAAAGATTCTGGAAGTTTTTCGATTCTGATAGCTCTCACTTTGTTTTTAAACAATTTTTTTTGACGAAGCCTTAATACTTGCTCATCAAAAAAATGACCTAAAACTATACGATGGCTGCCCTGTTTGGAAATTATATTATTGGGTACTTTTAGTTTTTTTAGATCTTCACTTAATTTAGTAATTAAGGAAAGGTCCGAGGACTCTGAAAAATAGAGTACTTGAGATGGCGTCATGTAAAACTGTTCTTTAACTTCCCCTTTCCATCCCATTTTAGATTTCACTTTTAAAAAACCCTCAGCTTCAGCCTTTGTGGAAAATAGCCAGAGTTGCTTGTAGTGGTCTGGATATTTGTTGTCATCAAACTTGCGTTCAATATCTTTCGCTTGGGAATTTAATGTAAATACACAAAGAAAAAATAAACACCAACTTAATGATTTCATTTAAATTCAATCCTTTTTATTTCAAAATAACTTTTGCCTGAAGGTAGGCGTACAACAACTTCGTCGCCCTCTTTTTTACCTAGTATAGCTTTGGCGAGAGGAGCTTTCCAAGAGATTTTATTTTTCCCTGGTTCGATTTCGTCTTCGCCAACAATTTGATATACTTTTTCTTGATCATTCTCTGAAACTAAAACGACAGTCGCCCCAAAAACAACCTTTTCAGATTGGACCGCTTTGGGATTAATAACTTGCGCCGACTCAATCCGATCCCTGAGAAAAAGCAATCGTCGGTCAATTTCTCTTAATCGACGTTTGCCATATATGTAATCACCATTTTCACTACGATCACCATTGCTCGCAGCCCAAGCGATGGTCTCAATCAACTTAGGTCTTTCATTTTGGAAAAGTTGTTTAAATTCATCCTGTAATTTTTCAAATCCCTCTGTGGTAATGTAGTTGGGAAATTTTGCAGTCATTATTTTTTCTTTAAATCTAGCTCAATTTTACTAGGAGAAAAATCATAGGCATAACCTGTATAAAAATCTACACCTACAGCAATGGGAAATCCTATTAAAAAGATCAAATTCCCCCAAAGCCAGGGGTCGATGGATTTGCCATTAACATTGTATTTTTCTTCTTCAAAGCCCTCTTTTTTAAGAGTTAAATCCACACTGATTTTCCGATCCAGTTCCAAATGGCAGGGTGTAAAACAACTTTCTCCATTGCTCGCAGCCACCTCTGCTCCTGGGGGATTGGTTTTAATAAATATCTCTTCCCATTCTTCTTTCATGATACTCGCACAACCTAACTGTAAGCACATTGCAAGTATTGCTATTATTTTTAACATGCTATTCCTCATCATCTGTATCTTTAGTTTGAATCCCCAACTCTTTAAAAAAATCTTCTTTTGAACCTTTAACTTTAAATGAATAACCATTCACATAGAGTTTTAATACAGGATCTAAACTGCCCTTACTAGGAATGTATTCCAAAGCACTGACATGCTCTTTTCTAATGTATACTGTGCTATAGTCGGTCGTAGTCGTTTTAAAAAAAGTATCCTTACTCATTTTTCAAATTCTCCTGCCTGTAATTTTCTAAAGTACTCATTTGTAGCTGCTTTTAACTTAGGAAAAAGCAACCATACACTTAACAAATTTGGAACTACCATCAAACCCAACATAATATCGGAAAAATTTAAAACAGGCTCTATGGCCCATATTGCACCCATAAAGCCAGCAATACAAAAAGCAATTTTATAAATTAAAACATTTTTTTTGCTTTTACTGGGGCTAGATACAAAATCCACCATGGTTTCACCATAGTAAGACCAACTTAAAAGGGTAGAGTAAGCAAACAAAAAGACAGCCACGGGCACAAAGACTTTGCCAAAGCCAGGAATTCCAGAATCAAAAGCCGCCGCAGTGAGTTCTACGCCAGTTAAATTGGGATCCATCCATTTACCAGAAATTAAAATTACAAGCGCAGTCATTGTACATATTACGACAGTATCTATAAGTGGTTCTAAAAGAGCTACAATTCCCTCGCGAATAGGCTCCTTAGTGGCGGCAGCAGCATGGGCAATGGGAGAAGATCCCAAGCCGGCTTCATTAGAAAAACATGCGCGGCGAACCCCTTGTCTTACAACTTCATCGAGGGCTATTTTAATAGTTGCCCCCAAGGCTCCACCAGCAATGGCTGTACCATTAAAAGCATCGTGAAAAATCGAATAAATTAAGTTTCCAATTTGATCATAATTTAAAGCTATAACTATCAAAGCTCCAAAGACATATATTCCACCCATTAGGGGTACGAGTTTTGAAGTCACACCGCCTATTCTTTTTATTCCACCTAGGATTACTGCGGCTGTTAAAATGGCTAGAATTAAACCCGTTAGCCAAGTGGGAACTTGGAAGCCAGCATTTAAAATGTTTGCCACCTGATTGGTTTGAAACATATTGCCAGCACCAAAAGTCGCACATATTAAACAGATCGAATAAAAAATAGCGAGAGGGTAAAATTTTTTTCCTAATCCATAAACAATATAGTACATAGGACCACCATGAACTTCTCCATGGTCATCTGTTTTTCTGTACATCAAAGCTAAACTGCATTCAGAGAATTTTGTGGCCATACCTACTAGCCCAGTCATAATCATCCAAAATACAGCTCCCGGCCCACCGGCTTTTATGGCAAAGGCAACACCAGCAATATTCCCTAAGCCAACAGTGGCAGAAAGTGCGGTTGTTAAGGCTTGAAAGTGAGATATGGCACCAGGATCTCCAGGATTATCATATTTACCTAAAACCACTTTAATAGAGTGGAAAAAGCCGCGAAACTGTATGAAACCTAGTAAAAGGGTGAATAAAACTCCAGAGCCAACTAGTAAAATCACCAATGGCATACCCCAAACGTAGCCTACAGCTTCTTGTAAAAAAGCCTCTAAATTACCTACCCAGGCATTAATTATATTTTGCATATTTCTAGGCCCTCCCCCAAGAGTTTTAGCTAAATGCTTTAAGTTACAAAGGTTTATGTGATCTCATCAAAGGGTCAAGAAGAAATAATTGGAATTTTTTACACATTGATATTTAATGACGCGTAGCATACTATGGTCAGCGCGCACATGACTCAACGCCGATCACACAGACTTTAGTTTGTATTTGTTCTGATTTTAGTTTGTTATCGAAAGGACTTTGGGCTTGTGGTTGAGAGTCTAAACTAAATATATTGGGAGGTGCCATGTTGGCTTCTAAAAAATTGTTAATAGTATTATCTGCTGTGAGCTTTGGGTTTACGGCACCTGTATTAGCTGAAGATTCTGCGAATGCAAAATCTGAAACTTCAGTAAAAATGAATGATGTTCAAAAAGACAAGAAAAAAAGCGACATCGACAACGAAATTACAAACAAAAGACTCCGTGCAGAATTGGGTTCAAAATCCAAATATTCATTAAGCACTTCTTTTGCTTATTATGGTGGTTCCATCAGCAAACCATTAGAGAGAGATAGACAAAGACTTTCTGGAGAAGGCGCTCCCGTATTCACTTCTTTGGGCGGCAGCATTTCTGGTCGTTATCGTATTGATAAGCGTCAGTCAATTACTGCAGGTACTGGAATCAGTATTATTCAACCATTCCATTCACCATCAGCAAATCTTGAACATAAAAACTATTTTGACAAAACAGAAGTTGCAGATATTTCCTTGGGCTACTCATATGCAACTAAACTTGGCAACTTACAAATGATCAATGAAGCCAGTGTTACTTACTATACTAGTGAAGGAGCAAAGCAAACAAATGGCGTTGGCGGCGGATATGTTGCTAATACTTTGTTGGGCTCAATTGGTGAATCAAAGAGACTTCAAGTCGGTTTGGCGTCTTATCTTGTTGGTGATGTTTATAGTGGTGACACTTACAAGGGCGAAGATGTTAGAGCTTCACAAAACGACTATGCATTGCAAATGTTCCCATTTGCTGAGTATGTAATAAACGATACTTTCAATTTTAGAACTGTTTTTCAGCAACTTCAATTTTTTCATAATGTAGCAGCTGAAAAAGCCACAGACTTAAGAAGAGCCAAAGGCGCACAATCAGTGGGTTTAGGTATTTCAGTTAGTAGAGACGTATATTTGTACCCTAACTTCCAATTCTCAACAGAAGAATTAAGTACAGATTGGTTGCGAAATAAGTTTGCTAAAAACTCTACAGTGGGAATTAGCGCAACAATAAATATGTTCTAAATTTAATTTCATAGTTAAATTATATTTTATAGTTTGCAAAAAAGGAGCTTTTAAAAGCTCCTTTTTTTTAATCTTTAAAGGTACCAAGTTCCTTTTTACGTTGCACTGAAACGTAAAAAGGAACTTGGTACCTTTAAAACTAGGTAAATTAATTGAGTCTAAATTGTCTTGCACAAGAGTCCGTTGAACTTAAAAATAAGGTATAACTATAAGGGAGATTCTGTGCGTAACATAAGAGTTTTTGTTTGGTTTTATTTTTTATTTCTTTTTTCTCAGATAACTTGGGCTCAAAATAAAGCTAACGATAATGATTCCTGGTTCATTAACGGTTTTATTGATTTACGTTTCCAGGAAGGGGATTTGAACTCAGATAGTAATGGTTTTGCATTTTATGATGGGGCCATTCAAATCACAGGTTTTTTACAAAAGGATTACAGTGTTTTTGTGGACCTGCCTGTCGGGTGGCAAAAGGGGGTTGATACTGATGGCGACGGAAAAAAAGATAACTTTGCCAATTCATGGAGCCTAGGGAAGGAAAGGGCTCAAGTTATTTTGTCTCTAGAAAAAAGTTCCTACAAATTATTAATTGGTCAATTTGATTCGCCCATTGGATTTGAAAGTAACGATAGTCGGGATTTGTATTTTGCTAAGCATGGATTATTATTTAATGAGTTTACTCCAACGACCCATGTGGGAGTTAAAGGAGAGTACAAAGCTCTGCCTTTTTTAGAATTGCATTCCATCGTTTCAAATCCTCAGGGAAATGGAAGTTATGGTGGGGAATCGCCAGAATACAGTCTTCAAGTATTATTTAAAAAGGCCGAATTTTATTTATTACCGGGTTATTACACTCGTAATGTTATGAATGAAAGCATCCATTTACTTAATATTTATGGTGGCTACAACTCAAAAGAATTTCAATTGTATTTGGAATTTAACCAATTGGAAAATCCAGATTTAAAAAAACCAGCAAAAGGATACATGCTACTATGTTCTTGGGCTATCAATGAATTGTGGACAGCGGCCATGCGGTGGGAAACGGCCGAGCAATTGGAACTAAAAGTTTTGCCCCAAAATAAGTCGGCTCAGCAATTATCGGTGTCGGCACACTACCTGGTGAATCCAAAGCTGCGGTTGTTGGCAGATTTTACGACTTTAACTTACAATCCAGTTCTTGGAGACAAACAACCAGGGGAAGAATCCACATTGAGCCTCCAACAAAGCTTTTAAGGTACCAAGTCCCTTTTTACGTTGCGCTGAAACGTAAAAAGGGACTTGGTACCTTTGAATTTGATCTAAAACCAAAAATCTGGCATATAGGGTCAAATTGCATTTGTTTGATAGGGAGGGTTATTTGAAAAGAAATAAGATGTCATTTTGTTATATGAGCATTTTCATCTCTTTTGTGTTTATATTTTTTCTTCCTCACACGCATGTATATGCTGCATGGGTAAGTATTGGGGCTGAAGGAATGAGCACCCCAATTGCTACAGGAATAGTTTCGCAGGTCTATTCTATTGAAAACAATTTAATTTTAGAAGCAACCGAAATCAGAAGAGATTCCTTTAAATCATTTAAATGCGTAATAGATGAGTCATTGGTTTTAGCTTCTTTTAAGCAGACAAATCAGGAGTTCATTAACTTTCTCACTCAAATAATAGAGCTTAATTCTATTAGTAATAAACATGAATTAACTATTAATTGTTTTGGCGGAACTGTTGCCGACGCAACTCAATCGGGTAACGAACTTATGATTTTCTACCCAGCTAAAAAAGTGAGAATGGAATCTGAAAGCAATTACCCGGTGATTTATCAAAAGGAAATTGATAAAAAAGCTGAGTCTGGACTCCTATTCATTCACAAAAATCATGCTCTGAAGTTTGTTAATTAACAAATATTGTGAACTAGTTTTTAGATGTTTTTAAAAAATCACTTAATTTCGAAAAAGCAATGGTCTGTTGTTGTCCATCATCTAGGTTTTTAACTGTAGCATTTTGTTTTTTTAGCTCTTCGTCACCAATCATTATTGCATATTTAGCATTGGATTTATTTGCCTTTTTCATTCTCTTGCTCATATTTCCTGAATAGGACATGTCTACCAATAAATTCTCTTTACGTAATTGATAGCAAATTTGAACACAAGACTTCTCCGCGGCTTCGCCTAAAGGAATAAGATGAGTTGGGCGTGGACTTACTAATGTTTTTCCACAAAGTAGAGCTAATCGCTCTATTCCAGCGGCAAAGCCAACTGCGGGTGTGGATGGTCCACCCATCAGCTCGATAAGTCCATCATATCGTCCACCAGCCAATATGGCATCTTGTGCACCTAGATCCTGTGTTTTAAATTCAAAAACACAGTGACAGTAATAGTCGAGACCCCGCACTAATTTTTCATTCAAATTAAATCCGATATTTAAATTCTCCAAGCCATGGATGATGGAGTCAAAATTAGTTTTAGAATTGATATTTAAAAAGTGAGAAAGCATAGGTGCTTCGGCCACAATTTCTTGGTCTTTTGTATCTTTGGAGTCGAGGATCCGCATGGGATTATGGATTAATCTTTTTTTTGAATCCTCACTTAAATCATTTTTATACTTTTCTAAGTACTGAACTAAAGCCTCCCGATAGTTTGTTCGGCTTTCGCTATCACCAATACTATTAATATCTAGTTGGTAGTTTTTAATGCCTAATTCATTAAGTATTACAGATGCTAATGAGATCACTTCAATGTCCATTATATGACTAGGGCTACCTATAAACTCCACACCAAGTTGATGAAACTGTCTTTGGCGCCCCTTTTGTGGTCGTTCATAACGAAACATAGGTCCTTGGTAAAAAAATTTAAGTGGAGTTAGTTGTGACATGCCCTCAGATATAAAGGCTCGGGCAATACCGGCTGTGCCCTCGGGTCGTAAAGTGAGTTCGTCATTGCCACGATCCGGAAAAGTGTACATTTCTTTATTCACAATATCAGAGACATCACCTAAAGTTCTGGAAAACACTTGGGTAAACTCAAAAATCGGCGTAGCGATCTCCTGACACCCAAAATTAGCGCTCATACGACGAGCTACTTCGACAATCATTAGATGTTTTAAAATATCTTCACCCCATAAATCATGGGTTCCGCGTACAGGTTTCAAGGATGACATGTGATGAATATACGATATTATCTGTAATTATGGAATTTGATTATTACGATATTTCTCCATTAATTAGCCAGCGAACAGATGTTTTCCCTGGAGATAAATCTTTTAAAAGAAATATCGAATTGAGTTTTGCTGACAATAATCACATAGAGTTGTCTTCTATTCAGACGACACTGCATATTGGCGCTCACGCTGACGCCCCAAATCATTACCATTCTGAAGGGGAGGCCATACATGAACGCCCCCTGTTTTACTATTATGGAAAAGCACAGGTGATTCATTTATCAATTGAGCCTGGGGAGTTAATTACAAAAAATCATTTAGGAAAAACGCCCATTACTGCCCCTAGAGTTTTGTTTTTTACCAACTCTTTCCCAGACCCTGAAAATTGGAATTCTAACTTCTGTGCATTTTCGGCAGGTTTTATTGACGAGTTGGCTCAATACTCAGTGAGATTAATTGGTATAGATACACCATCTATAGATCCTGAAAACTCAAAAACACTCGATGCACACAAAGCTGTTTACAAAAACAATATGGCCATTTTAGAGGGCCTAGTATTAACAGAAGTGCCCGAAGGTATTTATCACCTTGTCGCCTTACCTTTAAAACTAGAAAACTGCGACGCCTCCCCAGTAAGAGCTATCTTAATAAAGAATAAGGTTCCCGGTTAAATTTCCGATACACAGCGGGTCAATGCTCGACCAAGGCCATCCGAATCTCAAGCTTAAGTCCAGGCACCGTTCAAAACGGGCTTAAGTTGCAATTCAGAAAGGGTCTATCGAAAACCAGACCTTGCAGTCTCTCCTTGGATGCCTAGAAAACAAGTAGACACAAACACCAATGGTCCTTTTCATATAACCGCTAGAGCCATCAATAAAGAGTGGTTTAGCATTAGTATGGATGATGTTTGGAATACATTCGAAAATCACCTCCTGACTTCGTCGATTTGATTTGCGTCATTGAGTGATATCAAGTAGTTACAGATTTCTTTGTTCCCTACATTTTTAGAGACTTATATAAAATAAACAGATTCTTGATGTTTTATGCCGAGGGCTTGGTAAATTCCTTGTTGAATTGGATTTAATTTCGAGGGGATCACAAATCTTCTTTTTGATTCGGGATCAAACATAATACTTTTTTGAACTCTAGTTAATTGATACCGGATTTTATCTACGCTTAATTTTATCCCAGCTCTTTTTAAGTTTTCTCTAATTTGTACTATGACACTAAAGGCAAGATAGCAGATTGCAATATGCGCTTCGATTCTTTGTTTTTTCCAATGAAAAATAGGACGCATTTTTAAATCTGTTTTATTAATTCTAAATGCCTCCTCTATCTGCCACAAATCTTTATATCTATCGATTAAATCTTTTGATGAACTGTCTTTTACATTCGTAATGATTCCGTGTAACCCATCCCATAAAGAGTCACTTTGTATTTTATCTTCATTTAGTACAGCACTTACTTTATCTGTATTAACTTTTAAATATTTCTTTGTTCCCTGATTTTTAATTAACTTAGTTACTTTTATCTTTTCTCCTTCTTCTAATTGCTTTTTTAAACGAGCAACTAGCCGCTCTCTATCTTTAGTATCCTTATTTGCCCTATCCGGCGAATAGTTAACAATAAGTCTTCTCTGCTCGTAACTAGACTCCATAACTAAGTATTCTTTTTTAGTATTATTTTTTGAAAACTCTAAGATTTCATTTTTCACTTGAGCTGGTAATGTTTTAAGCTTTGCCGCCACCACATACTCAACACCCAATTCATCCATCTTATTTAAATTATTTCTGTTAAACATAGCCCGATCAGCGACGAGAACTACTTTCTTTAAATTAAACTTCTCTTTATGGTTCTTAACAGCATCAATTAGAGTACTGCCTTCGTAGGTGTTGCCTGGATACAGCTCATAGCCAACAGGTATTCCACCTCTTGCCGTTTGTAGGGCCAATACAACTTGAGTTTCTTTAAACCGGCAGTTCTTACTAAAACCAAACCTTCTAAGGTCATCTTCATTAAAACTTTCAAAGTGTAAAGTGGTGACATCAAAAAACGTAACGTCAATTTCATGATCTAAAAGCTCAAGTGAGTTTTTTAAAACAATATCTTTAATATGCTCCTTATTTTCAAAAACCTTATCCATCATGCGGTAGAGCGTACTTACCGATATATTGATTCCATGGTAGTCCACTAATTGCTCGGAAGTTTTAAGCTTACTTACGGGGTTTAATATGCGAGATAAGACGGCTTGTTTAAGCACCTGGTTCCAGTTATCTGGTTTATAATTAGTTTGCAAAATATTATCGAACTTCATTTGTGTATAAACTTGTCCGAATACTTCCTGAGATCCGCAAATTAACCGCGCCTCCTCCTGAAGTGATGATAAATTTACTTTAATATCAGGAATTTTTTGCCTATCTAATGTAGGTTTAGTGTAAAACTCAACCGGATCCAGACCCGATAGTAATGGCTGATCTTTTTCCTTAAGGTGAGCTATGATTTCAGTAGCTGATTTTAGAATAATAGCAAGCTCACTTTCGTTCTGAACTGTACCTAAACTTCGTACAGTTTTATGAGTGACTTTACTCCCATTACGAACGGACTGAGCAATTAAAACGGATGTCTTGCCATCTGCTCTTTTAACCTTTTTAACAAACATTTCACCATGTAAAACAAAAACATATAAAAAATCAAATCAAACTGTATTTTACCTTGTTCCCTACAGATCATCTCCAACTTTAAATGTACCTAAAGTTGAATAGAAGGACGTTTTTGTTGGAAGCTATTTTAAATTCGACGAAGTCAGGACAAGTAGACACAAACACCAATGGTCCTTTTCATATAACCGCTAGAGCCATCAATAAAGAGTGGTTTAGCATTAGTATGGATGATGTTTGGAATACATTCGAAAATCACCTTTTTTTTCTTAAAAACGCCTTCGATTTTGAAATTCACGCTTTTGTTTTAATGAACAATCACTATCATCTTTTGGTATCTACACCAAAAATTAATATCAGCGATGGTATGGCCTATTTTCAACGTGAAGTGAGTCGTGAACTCAATCGAAAGGGAAATCGAATTAACCGGACATTTGCTGGTAGATATTTTAAGTGTAATTTAAAAAAATATCATTATTTTTTGAATTGCTACAAGTATGTCTATCAAAACCCAGTGCGAGCAGGCTTAGTTGCAAAATGTGAACATTATCCATTTAGTAGCTTGCACGGACTGCTTGGGTTTTCACAACAAAACATTCCTATGTCCGAAGATGATTTGCTTTTCAATGGGAGTGTTTCGAACCACTTAAATTGGTTAAACACGCCTCCTGATGACGGTGATCTTGAGTCAATGAGAAATGCTTTAAAAAAGGGAGTCTTAAAATTTCGAAAAGATCCAATTACTCGAAAAGACAATCGGCTCGAATCAAAATTACTTTAAAGTTGACTTGCTACTTTCAGCTAGTTGCGATTAGTAACTTAACTAAATCACAATTCAGTTTTGGCTAAATTTTAAAAATGCTATAAAAATGAAGGAAAAGCTTCCGCCCTTGCTCGCTGGATTTTGACTATGTGCACCTCGTAAATTTAACCGGGAACCTTATTGTGGCACCATAATTGTATGGATTTTGACTATGTGCACCTCGTAAATTTAACCGGGAACCTTATTGGGAACCTTATTGGGAACCTTATTGTGAAGTTGTTGAAATTACTTGTTTTTTTTATTTTGTTGCAGGCTCCTTTTTGGATGGCTTATGCTCAGGAGACTGGGGCTAAGGCTGAGGTGGAAATTAAATCCTCTTCTTTAATTGAACGTTCACACAAAAGTCTATCCGATGGAATTGTGAGTTTATCGCAACAATTGGACTCTATTTGGGGCTCTGATTTGTTTGAAGATGAAAAACCAGACAGTAGTTTGAAATTACGTTTTTCATCCGTTTTGGCCGAGAGGGAAGCTGTTCAGTACAAAATGCAAATCAAGTCCCGCTTAGTCTTACCTCGCACACAAAAGCGATTTAATTTAGTTTTACAAAACCTAAAAGACACTTTGACCGAAGATTCTGTAAACACAGCTGGTGAAGAATTTGAAAATGCCGAATTAGAAGCAGACAAAACGGTGAAAGAGTCAGATTTCAGCGCAGCCCTTCGCTATGTTTTCAAACAAAAGGCAGGAGAACATATTCACACAGATGCGGGAGTAAAATTTAAAATCCCTTTGGATCCCTTCGTTAAATTAAGAGCTCGTCAGTCAATTCCTTTGGGTTTATGGGAGTGGAGTTTTCAAGAGGGCGGTGAGTGGTTTAAATCTAGCGGAACTGCTTATGATGCTGGCTTCAACTTTGTACGCAGATTAAATTTAGATTTTTGGTTTCATCAGACCAATGTGGCCAGATGGACCGAAGAAAGTTCTCAATATGATTTTCAAAACGGAATTTCCATAGTTCAGATTTTAGCTTCATCACGATCTTTGACATATTATTTGAGCGCTTCTGGAGGGAGTGAGCCAACAGTCGCCATTCAATCATACACGCTGGGTACAACATTGCGAACATGGGTGTTTTGGCAATGGCTTAACTTTGAATTGAACCCCTTTGGTTCTTGGGCTCGAACTCGCAATTTCAGTTTTCAGCCAGGAGTCGCTGCTCGACTTGAGGCTATTATCGGCAGTTTTTAATCACTAATTTTTTTTAGGAAATTGGTGGTAGTGAAAATCCAATTTCTTTTGAAACTCCAGAGGCAACTCTGGTAATTCTGAACGAGGAATAAAAAAAGTAGTTAATTGAAAAAAATCTTGAAATATTTTGTGCTTCTCCGTGGAATCCTTCAGGTATTTTGCGCCCGACGAACCTCCTGTTCCAACCTTGGTCCCAATCATTCGCATGACCATTAAAGCATGACGATAGCGCCAATGAGTGAGGTTTTCGTCAATGTCCTTTAATGTTGTTAAAAGTTTAAAAGGTAAATGTAAAATGGGCATATCCCTATAGAGATGAATAAATAATGCAGCTAAAATAGATTTGTGGCTCAGTCGCCAAAAACCTTGCTTTCTAAGTTCTTTAAATTTTTCTTCATCAAAAAGCCCATCAAAAATACCCTTAGACTCTTCCATGATTTTATAATTTTTTTGTTTAGATTCTTCATTTAACAATGGGTTTTCATTAATCATTTGATGTTCCCGTTGGAACATCTTTTCCACAGCCGACTTGTAGCTTTCCCAAAAATTAAAATCAGTAGCGGTTAAAAATGGCGTTCGCTCCAGCCATTGATCCACGCAAGTAAAAAGTGAAGGACCATCTTCTGCCGCCTTTAAAATATCTTGATGTGCAGAATCAAAATGTTCTGTGTAATGAGCATTGTTGTAAACAATCCTTTGCTCTGACCTTAGTCCCATTTTGTTTTCAAAAATTTTAAATTGTAAGCTTTGAAATCCAGAGGCAGGAAGGAGTAAATCTCTAAACTCTAAAAAATCCATGGGCGTCATGGTCTCGAGCACATCAATTTGTTGATCCATAACCCTTTGAATTTGGGTTACACGCTCCAGTCGTGAAAGTAATAAGCCCAAGTCTTTTTCTTCAATAGAAGGAGCACTCATTACCGAAATGGCAGAGTTCAACTCTTGAAGTATTTGCTTAAACCAAAGTTCATAACATTGATGAACTATAATAAATAAATGTTCATCATGAGCTGTTCTTTTAGCTTCTTCACTGCGCAATTTTTGACAGGAAAGCAAAGTGTCTATCTTTAAATAATCGTGGTAACTAATAGGTTTTAATTTCATGCTCCCCCCTTGAGTTCAAGAATTTTATCAACAAATTGGTCTATGTCATTTTTTTCAATATCAAAAGACATCATCCACCGCGCACTCCAGTCGTTTTCATTCCAAATGTAAAAGAAATGGGACTCCCTTAAAGGTTTGACCCAAGCCTTTGGTAGTTTTACAAACACCGAATTGACTTGAACATTGTACAGAATTTCAAGTTCTTTAATCGAATTGATTTTTTCAGCTAAATACAAGGCCATAGAGCACTCTTTCATTGAAATTTCTTTCCATAATTCATTGGTAAATAAAGCTTTAAATTGAGCCGAAAGAAATCGCATTTTAGATGGCAACTGTAAACATTGTTTGCGAAAAAATTTGAGATCTTTTGTTTTCTCTTTGTTGAAAACAATAACTGCCTCGCCAAAAAGCAGTCCATTTTTGGTGCCACCAAAAGAAAGTACGTCTACGCCTATGTCTTCGGTCAATTCCTTAAAGCTTTTGTTTAACTGCGCGGCGGCAAGAATAAAGCGAGCTCCGTCAATATGAAAGTAAAGATGATTCTCTTTGCAAAAAACCGCCAAGGATTTCATTTCTTCATATGTATAAAGTGTTCCCAGCTCAGTTGGCTGAGTGATAGAAATCATTCTTGCTTGGGAATAATGCTGATCTCCGCCGCGGATAAGCGCTTCACGACATTGGTCTACTGTAATTTTACCTTCAGGGGAGGGTAGGGGAAGTAATTTACACCCGGCAATGGCTTCGGGCGCTCCGCATTCGTCTAAGTTCAAATGGGAATCCGCAGAACAGATTACGCTTTCATAAGATTTTAAAAAAGTTTTTATAGATAAAACATTGGCCGCGGTACCATTGAAAACAAAAAAAGTTTCTGCGCTGGGACCAAATTGGTTTTTAAAAAGAGCTCTCACTTCCTGTGTTAAGTCATCGGTGCCATAACTCGGGCTATGTCCGTAATTGACCTTAGTCAATGATTCTAATATTTTAGGATGAATTCCGGAATGGTTATCACTACCTAAACTTTTAACCATGAGCTAAATACCTATATATTATTTGAGCGGCCAACTTGGAAGTCCTATCATCTAAATCCAAAGGGGGGGAGACTTCGTAAATCCCCAGAGAAACAATGTTTAAGTGATTTAAAAGAAAATCCATGAAATTATGAAAATCATTGGGAATTATCCCCATGGGCCAGGATTGCGAGCAACCCATGGCAAAACTTGAAGAAAAGGCATCAATGTCGACGCTCAAATAAGTGGGGCGAGAGCTATTTGTTAATTCGCTCAAGAAAGATTTAAAATTATTAAAGGGCGTATCCAAAGAGTTATAGAGATCTTTATAAAATAAAATTTTACCACCTTTTTTCTGGCACCAATCACGATGCTTTAGAGAATTGCATTCCTCTTGGATACCAATCTCGTAAAAATCGAAATCAGAATAATCATTAAGTAGGCGGTAAAATGGTGTTCCGCTGGTAAGACCTTTGTGGGTGGGCCGAACATCCAGGTGGGCATCAAAATTTATAATAATAGGCTTCTGAGTGGAAAAACATTGTAAAAAAGCGGCCCCGTCGGCATAGGCGTAATCATGCCCTCCTCCAAGTCCAATCCATTTTTTTTTATTGGACAAATGTTTTTTACCTTCTTTAATTACAAATTCATGCCTTAAATTTAAATCACTTTCTAAAGATAGATTTCCAATATCAAAATAGGCTTTGAACTGTGAGGGGTCCTGGTTGGGTGTCATGCGTGTGAGTTTTTGACGAATCACATTAGGAGCTTGAGCCGCCCCGGGGCGACCTCCATTCAATTTAATTCCCTCGTCGTCAGGGTATCCCGCTAAAACAAAATCAAATTTTTCCAATGATTCTTTTTTAAGTAAATCACCAATGCGCAAATCTTCTGGGTCATTTTGTTTATGAATGTTTGATTCTGGACAAGGAAGAAAAGTCATTAGTAACCTCTTATTGAATTTTATGGAGCTGTAACAGTTCCTCGGTTCCTGGCTGAGTGCTATCAATAAATTTTATAAATAGTTGATCCTGTAGTATGTTAATTAAACCCACTCGACTTTCGTTTTCGTTAGAAATTAATATAGACCAATAGTCACCGTACCCAGGGTATAAAGCAAAATTGTATAAACTATTTGGGGAAGTATGAGGCAGTGGGTTTTCAATTAATAATTTATTTCCTTCAGAAAAAGTAAAGAGCAACCAATTATGGGACTGCCAAACGCCAAGTAAATTAGAAATTAAGATTTGTTCGAACACAATAAGTCTTAAACATTTCGAATGCAATTCGCCATGAAATTTCAAAGTGTCACCAGGAAGGAGTCTCGCGACATCATCCTTGAGTGAAGGGTCATTTGTTATCAAACAATAGGATTCACCAGTATCAAGTTGAATTTTAGGATTGGGCTGTGCCTGAACGAGGCTTCCATTGTAGACCTTTGAGGCTTCGACCTTAGAAGTAAACAATAAAAAAAATATAATAATTCGCAACACAACATTCATAAGAAACTAATTTTTATTTGTATTCAGAGTATAAGTCCATATATTATAAGTCGATGTCTCAATTTAAATGCTCACGTCGAATCATGGCTCCAAAATCTCAAGTTTTTGAGTACATGTTATCGCCCCAATCTTGGCCTGATTTATTGCGTCAACACATACAAGTAGAGATGCAAGTTGTACCACAGGAGCTAAGGTCGGGGAACATTTATAAGATGACAATGTCACGCTTTGGTTTAGCTCAACCTGTTGAATTAAAAATTTTAAATTACATAAAGAATACATCGGTAACTTATAAACAAACTCATGGCTTGTTCAGTAAATGGATACATACACAAAATTTTGAAGATGTAGAGGGAAGTGAGACTCTTGTAACGGATATTGTAGAGTATCAACTGCCCCTGGGCTTAATTGGACATCTGCTTGATGACTTATTGGTTAGGCAAGATATGAAAAATATTCTGGAAGACCGATTGAATTTAGTAGCCTCACATTTTTCATAATAAAGTTCTGTTTGCCCCTTGCCCATACATAGTCCATGACAAAGAGGCAAACTTAGAAATAAATTAGTGAATCACAGCTGTTTACTAACAAAGTCCCAATTAACAATACTCCAAAAAGCCTCAACGTATTTAGGTCGAGCATTTCTGTAATCAATATAGTAGGCGTGCTCCCATACATCACAAGTTAATAGAGGGGTTTTTCCAGAGGTCATAGGGTTATCAGCGTTCCCAGTTTTCGTGATCTCCAGATTTCCTTGGACGTCCTTAGTTAACCATGCCCAACCCGAGCCAAATTGTGTAGTTGCGGCTTCTGAAAATTGAGTTTTAAAATTATTAAAAGAGCCGAATTTTTTATTGATGGCCTCTGCCAGTTTCCCAGTCGGTTCGCCACCGCCCTTAGGCTTTAAGCAGTTCCAATAAAAAGTATGATTCCAAATTTGAGCGGCATTATTAAAAACAGCACCCTTTTGAGTTTTGATAAGTTCCTCTAAGCTTTTGCTGGCCAAGTCACTGCCTTCAGTTAAGCTGTTAAGTTTATCGACGTAGGATTTGTGATGTTTCCCGTAATGAAACTCTATGGTTTCTGGTGAAATAATAGGCGCGAGAGCATCGTTAGAATAAGGTAATTCAGGTAGGGTAAAAGCCATACTTGTCTCCTTTAAAAAGTTTTAAATATGTTGATTAGGAATTGGCAGTTTGTAAAGTGGAGTTGCGTTGTTATTTTATAAGACTGCCCTTTTTTAGAGCCGTTTGCAGAGCCTTCATCATATCTAAAGGGTGAAGCCCCATACTGTCGATAATCATAAACTTTAAGGCTTCCGCCTGGCTTTTACCCTCTAAGCTCACTAAACGGTCATAGGTGTTAGCTACCGAAACTATTAGCGAGTAGGGGTTAATTTCTCTTTCCACTAGATTTTGCGGAAAGCCAGTGCCATCAATAAATTCCTCATGCTCGCTTACAATATTTAATACAACTTCATCAAAATGGGAGAGTTCACGTAAAACTTCTATGCCAGCTTGAGGGTGAGATTTGTATATTTTTAGTTGGTCTTTGCTCATCTCACTGCGTTTAGTTTCCATGGGTAAGTTTATTTTTTGACGCCCGATATCATGAATGAGTGCACCCAGAGCTAAAAGTTCAAGCTTAGTAATATTAACTTCAGGCCGTTCAAAATTCCTTAAAATTGCCAGTGAGAGGGCGGCGACATTCACACCATGCTGGCTGATGCCAAAATCTTCATTTTTTAGGCTAAACAAACACTTCAAGGCCAAATCATTTTTATTAATAAATTCTACAAATCTTATGCAGCTGGCTTTGGCCATTGTGTAGTGCTCTTCAACACTTGGATTTTCCATAAGCTCTTCAGCAACGGCCTGTTGATGACCTTGTACAATTAACGTGCGTGATAGAAGATCTTTTTTTGAATGCACATCAAAAGCCTCGTCTACATTGTCTTGCAGGTACTTATTATATTTTTCACGATCCTTTTCTAAAATAAAAAGCCGATCTAATTTTTTTGATTTCAACCTATTTAGGCGCTCACCTTCAAAGGTGTCTCCTTTGCGGCAATATAGAATTTGCCTTCCACCAATTTGAATATAGGCATTAAATGGAATGGGGCGTTCTCCGCGAAGAGTACTTACTCTTATTCCTTCAAAATTTAAATCTATGTCTAAATCATCACTCATCTTTTTTAATGTTATCAGTAAATTGAAATTGTGCCAGTGTCCATTCGCAAATTTCACTAAGAACGGGATAATTTAAATATTTCTTAATATAAACTTCAAGTTCACTAAACTTATAGTGCCCAGCCATTTGGATAGCATTTTTCTTTATACCATTGGCTCCAGCGCGAGTTAATGGGCTTCCTTTGAGTTTTTTTAACAATTGCTTGTTGCTTTGTTCAAGTATCCATTTCAGGTCTTCAATTAAGTCTTTTTCATTATTACATTTTACCATGTCTTTAACTGAAAAAGCTTTAATGTTCCATGGGCAAACATCTTGACAGATGTCGCAGCCAAAAAGCCATGATCCGAAATTATTAATTATATCCCGCGGAGGAGTTTTTCTTGTTTCTATTGTCCAATAAGATATGCATTTATTAGCATCTAAAATTTTGTTTTCTTCCAGTGCTTGTGTCGGACAAGCCTCAATGCACTTATTGCACTTTCCACAGAAGTCGGGAAGGGTTTCTTTTTGCGACTCCAGCTCTAGTGTGGTTAAAATTTCAGCGATAAAATGAAAGCTTCCATATTTTGGGTGAATGAGACATGTGTTTTTTCCAAACCAACCTAAGCCACTTTCAAAGGCCCAATTACGTTCCAATAGGGGGACAGAGTCGGTCATTGGAATGAACTCTTCCTCTGGAAACATTTCTTTTAATTGCAGGCAGAGTCGATTTAATCTCTCTTTTAACCAAAAATGATAATCATGTCCTTGGGCATACTTTGAGATCTTAACAAATTTTAAAGGTAGAGGTTGAGTTAGCGGTGACGGGTGCGGCAAATAGTTTTGTGTAAAAACAATTAAGCTTTTCGCTTGTGGCCATTGCTGGTGGGGGTCTTTTTTTATAGGCAAGTGCCTTTCCAGATACTGCATTTCTGCATTAAGGCCTTTATTGAGCCAGTTTTCATAAATATCTATAGTTAAAGGTTTTTGCAGTTTTGCAAAAGAGTAATTAGTAAAATCAAAGTTTTTGATCGTAAGCTCAACACGTGCAATAATGTCGTTTGTCATGGTTATAAATCTCTCTATATTGCGTAAACATCCTCAATGGCCTTTGGTCAAGGGGATTCTGTTAAAGTTACAGGCTAAGAACTACAAAGCGCTTCTTGTCGGGGGCTGCGTAAGGGATTTATTGCTAAATAAAACACCAGCAGATATGGATATAGCCACCTCTGCTCCACCGGAGAAAGTGGAAGAGTTATTTCCTGAAACTAAAGATGTAGGGAAAGCCTTCGGAACTATCCTTGTTGTCGAAAATGATTTTGGTGTCGAAGTGACTACCTTTCGCAAAGATGGTCCATATCTAAATGGCCGCCATCCTAACTACGTTGAGTTCAGTGATGAAAAAGAAGACTCTTCACGGCGAGACTTTACTATAAACTCCATGTTTCTGAATCCTTTTACCGAAGAGTTAATAGACCACTTTAATGGAAGACTTGATTTGCAAAATAAATTAATTAAGTCTGTGGGGGATCCTCACCTTAGATTTGAAGAAGACAAATTAAGAATGCTTCGCGCATTAAGATTTGCTTCGCAATTGGATTATCAAATTGAAAGCAAAACATATATTGCAATTAAGGACTTAGCCCCATCCATTCATGCAGTTTCTAAAGAGCGATTATTAATTGAGTTAGAAAAGCTATCCTGTGGGAAGTCATGCTTTAGACTTTGGGAAGAACTTTTTAAGACTCATTTGTGGACCTCTATGTTTAGTATTCAACAGCCTTACATTTACCCAAAACAGAATGAGCTTGAAAAATTTGGCCAAAAAGGCTGGTTGGCCTTTGTTATTTTTATGGCTTATTGGGATAAATATAAAAATCAAAACGAATGGTTTGAAAATTTCAAAAAATGGCCCCTTTCACGGGACTTCAAAAAGCAAGTGGAGGGAACCCTAGGGGTGTCAGAAACATTAATGAGCACAACTAGCTTTATAAATAAGGCCCTGGCCTTTAATTCTGTTTATGGAATTTTAGGTTTAGAGCTGTGGAGATTTGATAACTGGAAAAGAAAAAAAACACAGCAAGAGACAGAAAGTTTTATTTCTAGATTTTTAGACTGCAGTGACTCCTCGGGACATTTGCCAGCGTCCTTAATTCAGGGGAGAGATTTATTAGAAAGGGGGCATCCACAGGGTCCAGGTATTCAAACACAACTTCAAAAAGCCTATGAATTACAAATTTTAAATAAAATTAAATCCAAAGAGGATTTGTTGAAGAAATTATCTTTCTGATGGCACTCCAATTGCTTAACAAATACCAATGCTAGTAAGAGTGATATCTACGGAATTTAAATTGATTTTTATTGTTTTTATTACACTATTGTCATCTGTAGGGAGATCTTCCTGTCAAACAACTCTGTCTGGCTACAGAGCGGAAATGGTCAGGATCAGCCTAAATCAACCCCCACCACAAGTGATTATTAACAAAACGCCTTTCCCCTTATTTTTCTTAAGAACACCCCAGGAGTACATGTTTAATAAATTAGTAAACATGCAGGGGATACATATGGCTGGCACGAAAGTGCTGGAAATCGGCTATGGTCACCCCTCGATATTAATGGCTCTTTCTTTTGTAAATAATGATCTAGAATTATTTGGAGTGGAAACCTTTTCTCCCAGGCAAGAGTGGCTGAACTGGCCTCAATTAAGGGCTTCAAAAATAAAATTATTTAGTACAGGCGCGAAAAATGTACTGGAAGAGAATTTGTTCAATTATATATTTGCCGTTGATGTTTTTAAGCTGAAACAAAAAGTTGGGTTTGGCACAGCCTTGGCCGAGGATTCTTCTTCTATTAAAGAAAAGCTGAGGGAAGCTTTTGACTCTCTAATGCCCAATGGAAAGTTACTGATAGTGAACGACTTTGATCTGGATATTGCTTTAAGTTACGAAGAAGTTAGCAGTTTAGGTTTTGCCATTAATAAATGGGCAGAGTCCATAGATTATTTACTTTATACAATTCATGACGTTAGAAATCTAAAAGAAATTCGCAACATTAGAGGGGCGAATTTTGGAATTTATAAATTCTATGAATTTACCAAGAAATAAAAAACCTAATTGTTTCGATTAGAGCTTCCAGCCTTAGTTCCGGTATGGTTTTTCCAATTATATTCAGGGGCACTTGTGTAACGCTTTTGCCAAGCCTCCCATTTTGATTTTGGAAGTTTATGGCGAACGGTGCCATCTTCTGCGAAAATGTCTGGAGGAGACCCAAATAAAAACTCTAAAATTTTTTTAAACATTAAAAAGAAGGTAGCAGTGGATTCAGTACCAGTCAATAATAGTAGGTTGGTTATTGCTATAGCTAAAAGTTAATTCACCAATAACTTCAGTGGGGTCTAATTTTCCATTGTCATTTACATCTAGAAATGCACAGGCCTTATAATTGGTTTTGTTTAAGTAAAAAGCTTCTTGATTTTCTGTGTCATTCCAGTCAAGCACCTCAGCCTCCAACTCACCATTAAAAACAGCCGTTCCGGAACCACTATAATCAAAGAACATATAAAAATTAGAGGATTGGGCCTTTAATAACTCTTCTTCACAGACCAGTTGTGTATTCGCTAATAGGCCCACATAAAATTTCTTTCCCGCCTTAGTAGAAACACAATCTACGGAAGAAGCCTGTGAACAACTAATAGCAATAGGGGGTATAAGGATTTGACTGTCTGAATTGGATTCTTGTCCACAGGCAAGTATAATAGTCGAAATAAGTATAAAAAATAAAACTATCACTTTTTTCATTGTGGACATTTTATATCATAAAAATCACTTTTCGAACAATTAGATGCAAGTGGTCTCATTGACACAATTTTCTATCATCAAATCAGCTTGTTCATCATCAGGAAGCTGACCACGTTGCTTTTGAAACAGGTCAAGTTCCGCTTCAAAACAGGCTTTCGAAGTGGACTGTCGGGCTATATGCGCATTTGAAGAACTGTGCTTGAATTTTCCACCCATAGTGCATGTGACTTTAAGACTAGCAGTCTTTCGTGTCGAGGCTAGGCTATTGTGAGTAACGCCAATTAACATTAAAGCCAAAATTAAAGCCAAAAAAGGTATATACCATTTCATATTCATTTCCTCCGCTCTCAAACTAATAATTAGCAAGCGAAAGGCCAAGAATCTCAGAACGATACCATTGTAAACTACTGAAATTACAGACTTTAAATAATAAAAGTGGGAAATAAAGCCTGTTGCCAATAAAATAAGCGCAAAAAAGGCACCGAGTTGATCAAAAGGTACCAAGTCCCTTTTTACGTTGCGGTGAAATGATCAAAAGGTACCAAGTCCCTTTTTACGTTGCGGTGAAACGTAAAAAGGGACTTGGTACCTTTTTTTTGCCTTAGAAGTAAGGTACTTAGAAGTCATGATTGAACAGATTCAACAAGAAATAATCCAAGACTTTAATAGCATTAACTCTTGGGAAGACAGATATAAAAAAATCATTGCTATTGGTAAAGATCTCGCTCCTATGGATCAAAAATACAAAATTGACGAAAACAGAGTTAAAGGCTGCCAATCTTTAGTTTGGATGTTCGCTGAACTTGATAAAGACGGTAGAATGGTGATTCAGGCCGACAGTGATGCACTCATAGTTAGAGGCTTAATAGCTTTATTGTTAAAGACCTACTCCTTAGCTATGCCTAAGGAGATTTTAAATTCGGAACCTCATTTTATAAAGGATATCGGATTGCACCAACACTTGAGTCCAACTAGGACAAATGGGTTATTAGCTATGGTAAAGCAAATTAAATATTATGCTTTAGCATATTCAATGAAAAATAAATAGCTTATTTAGATACGCCTATTTAATAGTGGCGTAGACACGGTGAGAGTCGTCGTTTTCCTCAAGGCTATCTAATAGTTTTGTAACATCGGCCAATTGCTCATCGCTCAAATCAGTGATGTTTGTAGGAATATAAGAAAGCTCAGCGGCATTCACTTCCCATCCACGTTCTTGAAGTGCGCTACGAATGCTATCAAGATCTTCGGGAGCTCCATAAAAACTATAAATATTGTTTTCCTTATTCTCATCGACTTCGTTGGCTCCAACTTCAATAGCTTCTTCTTCTGGATCGGAAACCCTATCTTTTTTCCCCTCTATCAAACTAGTTCTTTGAAACATCCAAGAAACACAACCGCTTTCTCCCATATTGCCCCCATTCTTTCCAAAAATGGAGCGTATCTCTGAAGCTGTGCGATTTCGATTGTCAGTTTGGCATTCAACAATAACACCTACCCCATGAGGCCCATAGCCTTCGTAGGTCAATTCTTCAATAATGCCAGCATCCAACTCGCCAGTTCCTTTTTTTATTGCCCGTTCAATTGTATCCTTGGGGCAGGACTGTTCGCGAGCGGCATTAATGGCCATTTTCAAACGAGAATTAGCGTCGGGATCTCCTCCGCCTAACTTTGCTGAAACTTGAATTTCACGAGCTAACTTAGTAAAAATTTGCCCTTTTTTTTGAGCTTGGGCGACCTTAAATGGATTTTTCCAACTTTTTCCCATGTCTACTTCCTATTGTCGAAAAAAAATTCTTTTATTATTCTAAAAGATGAGCCAGACAGGGGTCAAGCGGACCTTTAAAACCTTTCGTCAGGGCCTAATAAGCGCCATTGACCTTCGCGCAAAGAGCCTATAGTGACGCGACCTATTCGAACCCGCTTTAAACCAGTGACTTCAAGTCCAACCAATTCACACATTCTACGAATTTGACGTTTCTTACCTTCAATTAATACAAACTTTAACTGATCTTTATTTATCCAATCCACTTTGGCAGGTTTTAAGGGTTCGCCATCCAGTTCCAAACCATGTCTTAACAAATCCAAGCCATTGTCAATAATTCTGCCAGTTACTCGCACTAGGTACTCTTTATCCATACGCGAAGTTTCACCAATAATTTGTTTTGCTATTTTACCATCCTGAGTAAGTACTAACATACCTTTAGAATCTATATCCAATCTACCAGCAGGAGCCAAACCCTCGCGCAATTCCTTGAAATCCTTAACTCCTTGAGTGTTGGGTACAAGGTTATTGTTGTTAATGAGGTCAATGGCGCAAGGATAATTACCTTCGTCATCACCGTGGCTTACGTAACCCACCGGTTTATAAAGAATAACAGTTTTCTTTTTAGACAATAACTTCTTGCCCAACTGACTCACTTTTATATCTACCCCATGAGGGAATTTGACACCAAGAGTCTCCACTCGTTCACCATTTACAAAAACATAACCCTTTTCGATAAGATCATCAGCCTCACGTCGTGAACAAATGCCCTCTTCACTCATTAACTTTGATAATCGTACATATTTTTCATCTTGATTTTCAGACATGGAATTTAAAACCTATTTTTGAAGTTGCGCTAACGTGCAACATAATACTTGTTGCCAACATAATTATTATTTTTTTCTTGTAAAACATTTTAAACCTTTTTTATTTTAAATTCAGTAATCCACCATCGATAACTTGTAGCGAACCGGTAATCCATTGGGCCTTTTCACTCACTAAATAACTCACCATTTCGGCTATATCCTGAGGTTGTCCAGCTTTGCCTAGGGGTATTAATGAATTTACGTTTCTATGCCAATCACCATTTATAGTTCCATGAATAGGGGTTTCAATAATCCCAGGACAAATACAATTTACTCTTGCACCAAAAGGGGCTAATTCGGCGGCTAATGAATAGGTCCAGTTAATCATTGCAGCTTTTAATGCTGAATATGCAGAAGTCTCTGGAATGGGTTTTATGGCTAGAGTTGAAGAAATAGTGATGATAGTAGTTTTGTCTTTAGTTATCCTATCCCACAATGCTTGAATCATGCTTATTGGCCCCAGGACACTCATATTAAATTGCTGTTGCCACTCTTCTAGGGTGGTTTCTTTAAAACTATTTCGTTTTATGTTTCCAGCATTTAAAATCAATGCATTGAGGGGTTCGCTATTGTTTTTCTGCCAATTTTTACAGAACTCTTGGATTTTTTCTGCGTTTCTTATGTCAAAATCAAAATAATTAGAATTATTATCGCAAGACTTAGCCACTTCAGCTAAACGACTTTGATTTCTGCCAAGTAAACTCAACTGAAATCCATCACTGGCTAATTTCCGGCTAATTTGCGCTCCTATACCACTAGAAGCTCCGGTTATGATTGCATTTTTCATAGAGGCTTTTAAGTAGCAAAAATATGCACTCAGGGAAAGGTTTATTTTACCGATAAGTCATAATGCTGACTTATTTTCTATATTTTTTGAAAGTCTTTTCATGGTCAATGGCAATAAGTTGGGCCCTATGGGGCCCTCTGCCATTTTAAACTTATTATTAAGCTGCGGGCTTTCTAACATAGCTTTGATATTTTTTATCAAAATCCTTTGGTTTTTCTCCGGCTCGATTAACTAAGCCAGCCTTAAACCATAAGAAATGCTCGTCGCAAAATCCTGCTCTTTTAACTTTTCCACTGCATACGGGGCATTGTTTAGGTAACTCTAAAACATTACCTGATGTACCTTCCATTTTCTTGGGCTTCTTATCATTTGACATAAAACTCACTCCCTTTGTTTAGTTTTTATCGGTCATTGGTCGGGGTTCCTTAAACCATTAACAAAATGGTGAAATAATATACATTGATGAAACATAAATAGAGTTGGCGGCGTCTCATATTTAGAAATTATTGGTATTTTTTATTTTTTCTACTGCTGGCATTCATCATAGCTCAGGTGGAGAGTGGTGGACTCACCTGATCCCAAGCCCTTCCATACATCTTGCGGCCACATAAATCGATAAAACTATTAGGAGGCTTAAATAAAGAGGACACTCAAATTTCACTCATGATCAACTCATTGAACTCAAAGAAATTCGCAGCCAGCTATTTTGAAGATGAAGTTTTAGCTTGTAAGTCGGTGAGGTCCAACTGATTAAATTCATTAATCGACCATCCTGTGAAGTTTCCATCTTCTAACATTGTAAAATGCATTTCACCTAAAGGAATAATATAAAATTCATCCATCAGTCGCTGGATGGCTTTTGAACATAGCTTTTGCTTTGCTGTATTGTCCTGAGTGTTTTCTAGCTGCTGAACCCATTGCTTATAAATAATGTCATCAAGTTGAATAAAATTCTCTGGATGTCCTTTCAAAAAGGTTTCCAATCCCGCCAAACAAGTAGGTCGATCTAGGTTGAGACCCTTCCTGAAAATCGCAGGTGGTTTAGAATTTAATATCTGCAAATAAACACCTTGTTCTTCAGGTTTTAACTCCAATTGCAATCCTAAGTGACTTTGCCATTGATGCTGCATCCACTCCATTCCTTTGGCAATATCGTCACCCCCCATTTTACTAAAATAGATTGGCCATCGCTTTTTCTTTAATTCAACAGGAAGAGATCCTATGATTTCTTTTGCTGTTTTTAAATCAAAAGGGTAACAAGGCACTTCTTTCATGAGTCGAGAAGGCATAGAAGGACAGCCAGGACGCCCAAGTGCATGATAGATTTTTTTTAATTGTTCATAATCTAAAGACAAGGCAAGAGCTTTTCTGAAGGCCTTATGTTTTTTTAATTCAGGACCAAACCCCATGTAATCAAAACGTGCCACAGGTACTTGGAAAAATCCTTTTTTCACTCTAAAGTTTTCTATTTGTGAAGAGTTAAGTCTCCTTAAAAAGCTCATTTTATTGCTTTCAAAAACTCGAAGTGCGGTCTCATCATCCTCAATAAAATAAACCATGATTTCAGGGTATTTTTTTTGAGAATTCGCATAGTAGGAGTTTCGCTCTAGATATATGCGCTTGCCAGGCACCCATTCTTTTATCTTGTAGGGGCCATTGACTACTAATTTATGAGCTTGTTTTTTATCCGGGAAATGAGAACTATATATTGGAGCCAAACTGGGGTAACTCAATTTGTATAAGAAATCAGGATCAATTTGATCAAAGTAAAAATCGAGTTCATATTCACCTAATGCTTTTATACCTAATTCAGTGGGTTTCTTTTTACCTTTAAGTATAAGAGAAGCATTTTTTAAATTTAGAATCAGTTCAGAATTTACAGTTGAAGTTTTAGGATTTATCAAATGCTGAAAAGAATTTACATAATGCTGAGCCTTAACTGAATCTCCTTGGCTCCATTTTACTTTTCTATTGAGTTTACAGTTTAAATGCTTATTGTTTTTCCAAACACAGAATTCTGCTCCTTCGGGAATTAATCCTTTTAAATTATGATATCGATAAAGTGATCGAAAGAGGTTTGTAAATAAATAGCTTCCCGTCGAGCCGCGAATAGATATTGGATCCAAAGTATGGGGTTCTTGTAACAGGTGAAAAGAAAAAGAGGAGGCAACGCTTTGGAAACAAATTGATAGATAAATTAATAATAGAAGTAGTTTGGTCATTTCGTTGCCCATAAAATAAGAAAAAACCTTCAAAATCAAGCATTATATGTCTCATTTTGAGCTTGAGTTTGTCTCAAATTCCTCCGATAGGTTACAATAGTAATAGGAATTATGAGATCTTTTAAATATATATTTTTTATCTTATTATCTTTAAATCTTGTTCACTGCTCCAACAGTGTGGATGGATCCCTTTTTAACAGTATCAATGCTCAAAACTGTTTAGATTCTAAGGACAGTTTATGCTTTTCTGAAAATAAAGATAAATTAACATTGGACACCTCGATTAGAACGCTCTATTTGAAACCTAATCAAGTAGAGTTCAATATTGGTGGTGAATGCAATGAGGGTGGCTTCCCTACAAATCGAATCGACTGGCATTTTATGGAAGAATCCACTAAAACCGTTGTCGTTAATTCTTTAGGAGTTATAAACCCCTCACATGTCTGTGGATCTCCAAGTGCATTAAGCCAAACTGATAACAGCTACAGTGATGGCCTTGGCAACATCCCAGGCGTTTGCATAAATGGGCGATACAATATTAAAATCAGAATTCCAGCGGCCATTACATACAGTCACGATTTGTTTCTTTGCATTTCTGGCGGCAAGGACGGAAGCTATCAAATGAGTGGTAGCTCCCTTAATATAAATGTTGAGAGCGGAATTTAATTATTTTTTTATACTTTTATCTAGCAAATCTGTAAAACTTAACTTTATGCTAGACTGCCAGGCAAGCTTTGGATCTTCGAATTCATCGAAAAGAAGTAATTTTGAAAGATGAATTTGTCTTATGTAGTTCGCAGACAGCATCGGTGAATCTGATAAAGGAAGAACGCTTGCCAAATCACTCTTAATAACAAGGTTTTTTTGTGTTTTAGCATCAATTAGAAAATCCATAAATTTATAGCTATTAATATTTAAATCGCCCTGCCTAGTTAGGCTTATAAAATTCATCCAAAACAATCCCCCCTGATCAGGCACAAAAAAATCGTACTCCCCATCGTCTTGAATGTACTTGGCCGCCTTGCCATTTGAAATATGGTGATAGGCTAAGTCTCCCTTATCTAATTTGTCATTTTGGTCATTAAAAAACCTGACTTTGGTTTTCAATTTAGATAATTCTGATTGCAATAAATCGACTTTGTTGTTGTTAATAAATGCTTTCAACTCTTTGTTGTTCTGCAATAAAACAAAGTAAAGCGCATCAAAGTCTGTAGAAAAATAAAAAACACTATGGTCCTCTTTACCAGTAAGTTTTGAGTCAGAAAATGTTTCAAGATAATCATTTTCGAAGTCTCGACCTTTTTTACCTAAGAACCCATTTACACCCCATGAGTAGGGGATAGCCTTTAGCCAATCGTATTTTTCAGAGGGCCAAAAGTCGACCTGGATATTTTTAGAAGATACCAGTTTTTCAGTCTGAATATTTACCAACAATTTATTTTGGATAAGATTTTTAGTGTTATAAGATTTATGAACGATAACGTCCAGTAGCGGCATTTTAGCTAACTTTTCAAGACTAGCTAAATCTTCAGCCTCAATAACGTCCACCTTTAAGCCAGTTTGCTTTTCAAAAGCCTCGACAAGAGTTATGGGTAGACTATTTTTTTGACTAAGAACTCTCAGGTCGTAGTGGGTCTGGTGAGAGTCCCTTTTCTTTTCATATTGCAGTCGACCCCACCATAAACCAATTAAAAAAGATAATGGGACAGCTAAAAGTATAACTCTTTTAATTTGTTTCATAAGCTCATTATATTTAGCTTATTCCAGCTGTCCACTGTTTATATGATAATGTTCGCTTACTGTCCAACTGCTACAGGATCGTAAACGATGTTAATATTAGCGCCCTGAGCGGGTATTGCTGAGCCATAAAACATCACACTATTGTTATCCGCATTGTACAACCAACCATCTTTTGGATTGGCGGGGTCCGCAACTGGAGCCACAGCTTGATTGTTAATTATGACTTGAATAGTTTCCGGCTTCGGGATTCTATTTAAATAGAATTGTGTTGCTAATTGTATAATGCCCTCAGAAATAAAATCTAAAATAACTGCGAAGTTTTCACACAGGCTCCCTTTTTCTCCACCAGTGGCCTCAACCAGTTGTAAATAGCGTTCACCAATTCTACGGCCAGGCCAATCCGTTGTAAGTTGCTGGCGACAGTCCTCATCTAATATAGCCAGAGCAGAAACACTGTATCTCTTAAAAGCTTCTGTTGAATTTGTTAAATTGTCTAAATAGTCAACATAGTTCTGGATAGGTGTAATCGAAGGATCATTAATGTCACCTACGTAGTTTATGTTATCGTGAGAAAGATCATCTTCGTCACTCACAATAATCACAGCCAAAAAACTATCAGGACGAACAAAGCCCTGATTAAGAGGGTTGTCCAGTGCGGTTGTAAAGCTAGAGAAGGCTCGCTCATCACCATGACCAGCAATTCCTTGTAAAACGTTGATAAGGAATGTGCTTTCAAAATTAGGAGTCTGAGGCGTTACGATGTACTCACCCGTATGTGATGTTAAATTGGTGCCATCTTTGAATCTAGACAATTCTCCATTTAAATATAAATCACGATAGGCGTCGGTAGTTGTAACCGCCATCTGAAAATCAAAACCTCTATCGCGAAAGCCATCAATAAATTCTTCAAAGTTAGCAACCAATGCATCTTGCGAGGTTTCCATGCTGCCAGAGTTATCAATGACCCATAAGATATCTATTTTAGTGTTGATTTCATTACTGTTCTGTAGAAACACGTCATTATCAGATAAAAGCGAAAAAGATGGATCTGGCTCACCACAGGCTGTTATAATTGTAAGCGACAAAAATAACACTAAGATCTTCATTGATCTTTTAAACATCTGCCCCTCCTATTTTAGAGACGGATAAATTTGTTTAGATTTGAAGGATTGAACAAGGGAATTACATGAAAGGAGGAGTCAGCAAATCTTAAATATTTATCGTCAGAATGGAGCAGGACTTTAATCTAGCCTTACCTTTTAGGTTTTTCCTTAAACCGCTAATTACTCTTTGTAAAATTCAATTATCATTTTAAGACATGGACCTATGATACTGAAATCATTAGTGTAAAAATAATTTATTTTTTTGATAGTCGAATAAAAGTTTGACAAAAAAACATGAAATCTCTTACTTTGATGGTTCAATAATTGGAGAAGAGAATGACTGTTAAAGAATTTTTTGACCCAGATACTTTTACTCTAAGCTATATTGTTTTTGATTCATCTACAAAGGATTCTGTAGTTATTGACCCAGTTCTTAACTATGACCCAAAGTCATCAACTTATTCTTTAGATTCAGTGGGGCAACTCACTGATTTTATACATGAAAACAAACTCACTCTACATTATATATTAGAGACCCATGCCCACGCCGACCATTTGTCAGGATCACAGTTTCTTAAACAAAACTTTCCTAAGGCAAAAGTAGCTATTGGCGAAAATATTACGAAAGTTCAAGATTTGTTTAAAAACTACTTCAATCTCAGTGAAGAATTTAAAGCTGACGGGAGTCAGTTTGATGAACTCTTAGTTTTAGGAAAAGTCTTTTATGCAGGGAGCTTATGGTTCAAAACTCTTCCCACACCAGGACATACTCCCGCATGTTGCTGTTTTTTAACTGAAGGGGCTGTTTTTTCAGGAGACACATTATTTATGCCAGACTACGGAACTGGACGCTGTGACTTCCCTTCTGGTAGTGCTGAGGACCTGTACGAATCTATAACAAAGCAGCTATACACTTTGCCTGATAACACAATCGTCTATGTAGGTCATGATTACTTGCCAAATGGCAGGGGACTGAAGTGCGCTTCCACCATTGGCGATGAAAAAAGAGACAACATTCGATTAAAGGCAACAACAAAAAAAGAAGAATTTATCCGTTATCGCGAAACCAGGGATGCTGAATTGGAAACTCCAAAACTTTTATTACAGAGTATTCAGACAAACATAAGAGCCGGAAACATTCCTTCACCTGAATCCAATCAAATAAGCTACTTAAAGATTCCTATTCAGTTAAAGCCATCGTTTTAATTGCTAATTCGATACATAAATGCTGGTTCAAACTCCCCAAGGTGAGTATAAATTCGATCCATTTTAAATCCATCCGCTTCTATGGATCCTGTGGCTAGAAAAATAGCGCCATTACCATTGCTGCCAACTGAAATACCACCACCATCTTCTGAACCTAAAATAATTGTAATCTCATTGTTAATGGAAGAAAAGTACACATTTGCCAACAGAATGGGGTAGTCAAGTGAAGATAACTTTTCGTCTTTTGGCACATAAGAAATAATAGCTTTGACTCTATATAGAGGTACTTGCTTCCCATTTACTATCGTTTTAGAGGGGAATTTAATTATTGAAATATGATGAGTAAATTCAAACTTTTGTTTTCTAGCTGGATCTATTTTTTTTGAAATCAAATCCAATCGGTAATCCCCAATTAATCTTAAACTTTCGACTTCTTCAAGAGAAGCCTTGTTGGCTTTATCAATTATCAATTCTTGATCTGTAGACTCAAAATTAGAATCTAGCCCAGCATCACAGGCAACAATTAAGAATGAAAATAAAATCAAATAAATCCCTTTAAGCATTTACAACCTCCTCCTTAACTACATGTTTTGACTTCTGAAAAAGACGTTTAAAAAAAGCATCTATATCAAAAATAATTGCGTATCCACAGGGGACCCAAATTAAAGTAAGTAAGGTACCACTGACCAAACCCCAGGCCAGAGCTAAAGTCATTGGAACCAAAATGGAATCGTGTCCTCCCCAGCCATAAGCCGTTGGAAACAAGCCGCCCACAGTTGTTAAACTTGTAACTAATACTGCTCGCAAGCGATGACTGGAAGCCACCGACAGAGCCTCATGAATCGACAACTTACCGTCTTTTATTACATCATTTGTATAGCTAATAAGAACAATGGCCGAATTCACCACGACCCCAGCCAAACCAACGACACCAATTAAGGCTAAAAAACTGAGGGGTTTTTGGTGAAAAAAGAAAGCCCAACTTACACCAACAAGACCCAGAGGAATTGTAGTTAAAACCAAAAGTGAAACTAAGTAACTGTGAAATAGAAAAACCAATATTGCAAAAATACTCACAATAGCTATAATCATGGCGTTTTTTAAAGATGAAGTAGATTCTTTAGTACTCTCTTCTTCTCCACCAAAGTTAACTGTGACAGTAGGGTACTTTAAAGATAGCTCCTTGTATATCTCTCTGGCTTTGTTATTGAGCTGAATGGAAGTGATCTTCTCCACATCCACATCACTAGTAACGGTTATAGATCTTTTAAAATTATAATGCTTTCTCACGGACGGGCCCTCATGCTCTTCTATTTTCACTATTGAAGACAGCGGGATCAATCGCCCTTGAGGTTCCATTATAAAAGTATTTTTTAATGCATTCAGCGTCGCCCGATTTTTATCATCATATCGGACTCTTAATTTAAAATCCTTACCATTGTCCGTAAGCTCAGAGGCAAAAGCCCCTTGCAATGCCGACCTCATAGCTATACCAATACCCTCAGTTGTAATTTTCAATCGAGAAATAGCCTCGTAGTCCGGAGTTATTTTAAATTCCGGTCCACCACGAATTTCATTGTCATCAATGTCCACAACTCCAGGGATTTCTTTTATTTCCTCTTTAAAGGTTTGAACTATATTTTTTAGCTCTGCATAGTTTCTGGATCTAAAAGTCACGCTCAAAGCCTGGCCAACTGGAGGTCCTCCTTTTGCAACCTCAAAAACCAGCTTAGTAAATGGACCTTTGTTAATACTTCTGAGTTTTCTTAGTATTTTCACTGGATCTAAAACTTTTGCCCGATCCGGTTTTATAGCAATTGTTAGCATCCCAACATAATCACCATTTTTTGAATCTCCTCTTGTGCCAATTCTCATGTTTCCCACGCGAGAGACAATATAGTTGACTTCCTCGCCCAATTCTTTTTTGACTTTAAAGGATAAATCTTTGGCCATTGCGTCTGTTTGCTCTATCGTACTTGTAATGGGAGATTCAAAGCTGGCAAAATAATACTCTACCTCTTCAGAGGGAAAAAGCTCAAAGCGGTTAGCTTTAATATTTATAATAACACTAGAAACAAGAAGGACGGTGATCAGGAAAAGAATCCAATATCTCTTATGAATACAGCTAGACATAAAATATTCAAACTTATTTTTTAACTTATCGAACCACAATTGGTGTTGATTATTAGAGTTGGTTTTGTATTTTTGCAATTTATTGACCGTAAATTGCAACCTAGCTGGCAACAACAAAAAACCCTCTATAAGGCTCATACTTAGAGCCACGGATACCATAATAGGAATCCATTTAATGAACTGCCCCATAATGCCCTTGGTAACTAACATAGGTAAAAAAGCAACTATTGTAGTAAGTACTGTTGCTGTTAATGGAATCCAAAATTGATGTACAGCTTTTAAGGCTGCTGGTTTATTGTCCAAGCCTTCCATTCTTAGTCGAGCATAGTTTTCACTAATTACTACTGAATTATCAACCAACATGCCGATGGCAATCACCATGGCAAGCATAGTTATATTGTTAAAATTTATATCCCAAATATACATGAGACCGAGAGTTCCCATGAGAGCTAATGGTAAACTCAGTGATGCCATAGCGCCCAAAACTCCAGGCAGGAAAATCAACATAATAACAAAAACAAAGACCAAGCCAAATAAGGCATTGTTAATAACTATATTTAAGCGATCAGCGATCCGTGAGGCCTCATTATTATATTCAATTATCCTGTAGCCTTGCGGCAGTTTGCTTTCAAATCGAGAGATAAGAACATTAAGGTTCTCTACAGTTTTAATTGCATCTGCCTGTGCTTTTTTTGAAACTGTGATTAATGTGGCGGGCTCACCATCGACTTGCACTTTAATACTTGCGTCTTCTTTCCCATCTTTGATTTCAGCAATATCTTTTATTAGAACTTTTTTACCAGAGAAATTAGACCTAACCACAATATCTGCCATCTCTGCCGCCGACTTAATTTGACCCGTAACTCGAACGAGCTTTTGATTTTCTGGAATGCGAATAAACCCTGCTGGAATGTTTTGACTTCTTCGCTTTATGGCTTCAACAACTTCAGTGATTCCAATATAGTTTTTTTGCATTTTCTGAGGGTCTAACAAAACTTGGAACTCTCTGTTTTGATAGCCTGACAAGCGAATACTAGAAACTCCAGAGTCCTCTTCCAATATAGATTCAAGTTCATCGGCCAACTGGTCTCTTTTACGATTCTCATTGGATCCCAGAATGGCCATCTCTATAATTGGAATTTCCTTAGCATTAAATTTTAAAAAACTAGGTCGATCTAGAATGTCGGCGGGTAAATCTTGAACTCTTTGCACGCTTCTTTGTATATCGTCTGCAACTTTGTTCGTGTTGAAATTATCCATGTCAATTCGGATTGAGACATTGCTTTGGCCTGTTTCTGAAACCGAAGAAACATCTTTAATCCCCTCAATACCTCTAATCTCATCTTCGATTTTACTCGTAATCATCTCTTCAATCTCCTCGGGAGAAGCTCCTGGGAAAACCGTGGAAATTGTGACTTTTGCAAAATCAACAGGGGGGCGAGATTCACTTTTTAAGTTCTTAACTCCAATCACTCCTAGGAAAATAAGCACCAGAACCATCAAGCCACTGAGTTTGTAGTTTTGAATAAAAAAATTAAAGAACGCACTCATAAAGTATTCACCTCTGACTTGTATGACAAAATTAATGAATCCAAACTTGCGGCGAGCTCATTGAGTGAAATATGATAATCACCAATTATTTTAATTTTTTGCGCTTCGGTTTCGGATAGAGCATTAAATGCTTGAACAAGCACACTGATATCACTTCTTCCCTGACGATAGGCCTTTTCGATTTCAGAAGCGGCCTTTTGTCTAAAGGCATGGCTTTCCTCAAAACTTTTAGCAATCATATAGTTGGCCATCACATTGTCGTATAAGTTAGCAATTTTATTTTTCAATTTATCTTCTGCAATCTTAAGTTCAATGCGTGTTTTGTCACGAGTGTATAGTAGTTCTTTAATTTCTCCCTGCAAAGATCGTGATTGAAGGGGAACTTTTAAAGTAAGACCTGTTGAGTAAACTGGTCTATCGCCGCCAAGAGTTTCTCGCCATGATTCCTGGGGTTTTTCATCGGCCCCAGTGAAAGTGGCTTCAGCAGAAATTTTTAACTCTGGCTGGTATTTATTTTTTTTTACGAGCAAATTGTTTTCGGCTATTTTTAAATTTAAATTAATTATTTCAATTTCTCTTAACTTGTCTATTTGATGTTTTGGTAATTCTTGCGGACTAGGAATGTCTTTATTTACTGAAAACTGAAGATCTTCAGGCAGGGGTTTATTAAGTAAACGAAAAAGCTCCCTCATTTTTTCAATAAACAGGGCGGAGTCTCTCTTAACCTTTTGCTTTTTTTCTTCTAATTCAGCTAGAGAAATATTTAACTCACCGGGATTACTGTATCCTAGTCGGGTCTTTGATCTTACGGTCTTAGTTAAGTCTTCAAAACGCTGCTTGGCCGCCAAACTTGATTTTAAATTTTCTTTAGCAACATAGGTGCTCCAATAGGTTTTCAAGGTCTGTAGAGTTAATTCTTCAAGTTGTTCTAGCTTATTTAAATCTGCTTTTGAAGATAACATAGCTCCTGATTCAACAGCTCTTTGAAAGTTTTTTCCAAAAGCATTTTGCCATAAGTCTTGACTTAAATTTACACTCAGCCGATCCGCCGTTCTAGCATTTGCAAAGCTGGGGTTGTTGGTTGTAACTAAAGGATTGAGCACACTTTGCCTCGACTGCCTCTGGAAATTTACGGAAATCATTGTGCCAGTTAAAAATGTTTTGTTAAGGCCCAAATTATAGCTAAGTGTCTTATCTTGCTCGTTGGTAAAAGCTTGCAAATTGACCTCTCTAGAGTCGATATAGCTTACAGCACTCTCAAGGCCCCAATCCAAACCCGAATAGGATTTATCTTCTGCGGACTTCTGAGCTTGCGTTGCTAACTCTATGTCTTGAACTTCCAGGCTTTGCTCAATAACTTGATTTATTACTTCTTGTGGAGAGAGCTGTAAAACTTCTCCAAGTCCAACTTGAGTTTGCAGCAATAGGGCTGAAACTATAGCAATGTGCCAAAACCTAGATTCCATAAATTGGCATCCTCATTTAGTGTTTTTTGAAAATCTATAAAGTTTGTTTTATTCAGAAAATAGCGAAGCGTTAAAAAGCCAGCAAAATAACTGGTTCTTTGATTGTGTTTTAAAGAATTGGAGGCACTACTTAGGCTTTCATAATTATATAACAACATGGACGATAACTGCATTTCCATTTCTTGTGAAGCCCACTTTACTTGCCATTTAATGTTTGGCCCTAGGCCATAGGCATAATTACTAAGTCTTAGGTCATCAAAGTAACTTGCAGTAGTAATTCTTTTTTTTGTTTGAGTGTATGAAACGTGTGCGCCCCCACCAAAATGCAGTTCGTGATTTAAGAATTTAAAATTAATCCAATCCACTTGGGGTTGCAGGCTAAAAATAGGAGAACTACCAAAAAAATCTTTATCTATGGTTTGACGAAAACGGGGATGGCGAAAGCGACTTTGATTATTATAATAACCAAAAAGCAGACTTGTTGACATATTCGAACGAGGAATTTTTTGTTCTTTTTTTAAATTCACTTTTAACAAAGGAGTTGTAGAACTTGGATTTTTCTCTTTATTTTGTTGTGCCTTTATCTTTAACTCATTCTGTGCTTTGGTAAACAAGGAGTCTTCCGCCAAAGCCGACAAACTAAAATATATACTTAATATAAAACAAAAAATATATTTCAACTGAAGCCCCCTCCCTTGAAATTAATGAAAATAGTAATACACGGAATTTCATTTAGATAGAAAAAAAGATTTAAATACTTGGCCGAATGCGTAGTGGGCTTGCCCACTCAGGTTCGATAAAATTAGAATTCACTCCCAGACAATGGATAACTTTTTTGTTTCGTAAGACAGAATGTCGAAAAAAACGATCTAATCGGCTCAAATCTCTGTGTAGCCATAATCGAGTAAATTTATCAAGATTTTCCCTGTCCAGCTCTAGTTTTTCGGTGAAACTTAATAGCAGTTGGCGAGATTGACCACTTAAAAATTCCACAATTTGTTCATCAAGATGTGGCGTTAAATTAGAATCACATGCTCTTTTGATAGACCACTTTTGTGGCATGTATTGTTTGTTAAAAGGCGAAGGCCATTGCATTACAGATCCACCTAAGTAATAGAAACGTATCCAGCGGAGCAGGGCCGTATATACAGAAAATGTGTGGTGTTTACCTCTAAAAGCGCCAAAAACGAATTTATCATTGTCAGCTTCTAACTCTAAAGAAAAAAGAAGCGTGTGTTTGCTCGGTCGAAACTTAAGGTAATAAAATGTATCCTTATCAGAGGCATCAATTGTATAAGCTGAACGAAATTCTTCTTTAAGTTTTTTAGCCAACTGTTGTGAAGACTCAAAAGTTTCACAGTGCGTCCAATGTATCTCATGTATTTGATTAATTATTTCTGAGTCTGTTTGTGGAGTTGAATTAAGTAAATAAGATCGCAATAATAAAAGCTTAAATTTTAAATTTTTGGAATGTCCCATAAGAAGTAAATGGCGCTTTGAGTCATTCATCCAGAACACCCCTGGCAATTGAGGTACCCTTTTAAAATACTCTGGGCCAAAACGCTTATCAAATCGCGTATACAATGTTGTTAACTTCTTAGATGTATTCATGTTTTTGAGCTCTAATGCAAAATTCTTTCATGTCTCCTAATTGGGATCAAATTAAATTTCAAAATTGCACTAAGTTGTTGAACATATGCGTTAGTTATTGCTTTTCATAATGTAAAAAATACCATTTAAAAGTGGGGGGGCGATGTAACAAGACGTTTCCGAAGCAGGGAAGCTTCCATCGTCCTTTTTTCTAACTTCATGTATGAAGTGCCTCCACCAATTTAACCCCTGGGCTTAAACTTAAGCTTTCACCAGAAATTTCGATACACTTTTCTTGGGTGGTGAGTTCTTGTAGTAAAATATTGGTTCTGTGAACCGTCATTCTCAATCGATTAAAGTGTTCGGGTGTAAATGCACTTTGCCAAATGTTATCAATGGCCTCATCAACGGTCCATTTAGGCTTGTCCGCCAAAAGTTTCAAAAGCTGCAAAGCCTGTTTTTTGCGGGAAACATCTAAGAATTTCTTCTGAAAATTTACAGACCTTCTTTCGGAATCAATAGTTAGTTCAGTAAAGCTGTTCTTATTAAATTTTTGAGCTCGTTTTATCCAAAAGGTTCGATCTTCCGTGTTGAATCCAGATATTATCAAATTAATTTTATTTTTAAATTCATCTCTTATAATTTCGTCCTCCACCTTGGTTGCATAGAGGTTTAAAAGTTTTAGATATGAACCCATGGGAATGTCCCTAGCTACAGAATAAACATCGCCCTGGGAGGGGAATGAGTTGTTGAGTTGACTCAATTTTACCACTTCATTTTCATATCGGCTAAATTCGTCATTTATTTCATTCTCTAATTTAAAATGAAAACTTTTAAGTGGATATTTATGCAAAATTGCCTCTTCCAAGAAATCTATATAAAAAAGCCTTTTATCATAATTTGTATGGCGAGAACTGTCTAATAGGTTAACTACTCGAGACCAAGCATGATGAAAACCTATTAGATTCACCTCTGCTAGCATAAGGCTATGTTCAATCTCAATATTAATAAAAGTTGAAAACTCATTTTGATTATAACTTAAAAGCTGAGTGTACAATCGGCTCAGATCTTCATTCACCGGCAACTGACTTTTCAAGCGCAACAATTGAGGAGCTAACAGATAAAAATAACGCTGAGGGCTTTTTGCTTGGCTATAAAGACTTAAACGCTCATATACGCTCAAGGCCTGACCAAAACAACCTTCCTCTTCAAAAAATTTAGCTAAAGTCAGTGAAGAGGTAAAACGGGAGTCAAAATCCAAGTTCTTAGTAAATTCCTGCAATCTTTGATGAAGTTTTTGGTAAGTATCCCGCCAAGCTTGATACTCTTCTAGCTGGTAATATGTACAAGACAAATCCCTTAACAACTGGATATTTTCCCCATAGTTTAACGCTTTCAGATAAGTAAGCTTGGCTTTTTGAGGTGCGCCTAATGCGGCAAAGGCCATCCCTTGGAAATGCAGCAAGATTCTTTGGCCATCTTTTCCTAATTCACCAAAGCTGGGTGGGAAATTTATAATTTCTTTAAAATTTTCAGCACGAAATATTTTGTAAAGACTGTCAGAGTACTCTTGCTTAGTTAGGTTCATTAAAACCCCCCAACAACAATTCTGGGTCGAGGTCCAGAAGACATTCGAATGTTGTAACCACTCAAAAGTGGCTCTGTCATATACTCTAAAGCGGATTGCTGAATTAATACATAATCTTGCTTCTCTAAGTTCTTAAAATGAACAGGAAGAACTTCTGAAATTACAAAATTATTAAATTTATCCATATTTGGAAAACGATTTTTTAAATCCAAATTATAAGAAAGTGATTCCAAAATAATATGAATGTTATGGTCTGTGTTTTGTAAGTAAAATTTAGAGGGAACCTCCACTAATAATTTTTTTAGTTTTAAACTAGATTGACCTTTAAATTTGTTTGAATCTGTAAATGTCTTTGACATTATGTCCGTCCACAAGCGAGCACGATAGCTAGGTGCGTAAGCAAAGAGGGGGAGCGCCACATCCTTTTGATACTCCGCTTGTTTTTGTAAAAACTTATGAAGACAATAAGCTTTGCACATTAAAAAGCTTTCAATCTTTTCTTTGCGACGAACTTGATCTTTGCTGCTGAAACTAATGAGATTTCTTCTGCTAAGTTCGCTAGTGATCTCTTGTTCCACCTTGAAAGCTCTAAGAAATGCTAAGGAATGAGCAATAAACGGATTATCAAGAGCTAAAGTTACTTTGTCTCTTGATATACTGAAGTGATTGAAAAACTGTTTAACACCGGGTAAGGCCGAAAATTGGGTGGCTCCTGCCCAATATTTTGAATCAAAATAAATAGCCGTTTCATGAGACAAGATTTCTATAATTCTAGCTTCATCAATAAGATAGCTGCCATCCTTATCCCACTGTATGACTATGCTTGTGTCGTTGGTTGAGGAATTTGTCCAGCTATCTATTTTCCATTCATTACGTTCTGTAATAAGAAAGGTATATGTTCTTTTTTTAGATACTTTTAACCTTTCTTCGTCTGTAGTTTTAATTAAACTATTAAGGGGGCTTTGTTTAACAAAATTTTCATTTTCATTTACCAATTGATTCGGTGAAATATTTTGACATTCCAATGCCATCGTATTTGCCATTTCTGCACTTACACCTAAATGAAGTTCTATCACTTCCGCTTGGCACTTCAGAACTCGATAAATGATTTGCTGGCCAATTAGAGATTTGCTGATTTTATAAATGGAGTTATCGATAAGCTGTTGAAGCTCCATATTGCTTTGAGCTTCCACCACTAGAAAGTCGTCGCTTATTTTTTGTGCAAAGACATTTGTACAAAAACATAAAAAAAATCCAAAACTAACTACACGTTTCAAAAAACAATTCACGATAATCCCCACCGTTTATTTCTGTTCTATAGATAGTGGTAAACTGGGGGAAATTCCACGATCTTAGAAAAAATGACAAGCTTTATTCAGGACTTTAGAAAGAATTTATATGTTAATGCCATTAACGCATCGCATTTTCAGTAATTTTTTGTACTAATTTGTACCTGGCACAAAAGTTTAGCAGAGACTATTTTCCATTTCACCTTTTGGTCTTCCTTTCTTGATGTGCAAGCATCTTTTACTACGAACTCTTATGGGGGCTGTAGAGAAGATACTGGCTCTAATTACCCTCTCACTTTTGTGAGGGGGTAATTTTTAAATATCATTTCAATGACTTCCACTAAATCTGTGCACGATGTCACTTGCATACGCGTCTCGTACCGTCGAATTGCCCTGAGTAAAAACAAGGTGCAAAAAACCAGCAACATCCTCAAAAGGGAAGCCTCTAGCTGAGGCATATAAGGCCGGTTCTGATGTTACTATCGCAGGATTAAAAGACGCCCTTACTGAAACGCTTTTTGAGGCTGACTATGATACTTTTAAAAGTTGTATCGCAATCCTCTTGGATAAATATGATTACATTGAAATTACAAAAAAAACGGGTCTTTCTAAGAGCACTCTTTATGGAATGTGTAAACCTGGTTCTAATCCTACACTTGAGAATATTGGGAAGGCTCTAAACTATATCAATAACCTCACTACAAAAGATGTTGCATAATTTGAGCTAGTTTAGGAAAAATGAAGCAATCTTAGAGGCTATACCAAAGGACAGATCGAGAAAAGGTAAAAATCTGCATCAGCAATCAGAATCCGCGGGAGGTGAGTGCTTCACTGTCGATCAAAATAGGTATATTATTCTTTTTTACCCATACTCTTTTGTTTCAAACAGAACCCTGACGCCTTATTACTCTAGGCTAGATATATTTTTTAAATTTGTTAATATAAAACAATGAGTATAAAGTCGTTTTTCTCATTTATTTTTTTTCTTTTTAGCATTGGATGTGCGAGTCAACAGACTCGCTTTTTTTTTCACAATGATAATGCAATACCCACAACCAAACTCAAGGCCATCAAGCAAAATAATCAAAACAGGAAAATTGCAAATCTTAATTACCCCAATGAAGAGTGTAGTATTCTCCCCGATACGTCACGGGCTATTGAAATGCTCAGTAAAACAAAAGATGTAAAGTCAGTTTGGCCTGGATTTGATTTATCCAAGATTCGTTTTGTTTTGACAGATGGCCAGTTTAATAACCGTTCATTACTTGTGCATTTTAATGAGTTGGACTTGAAAAGTGTAGAAGTAAATGCAGTTAAGTGCACTGAGCATCCAGATGTTTACTGGGCAGATAATAGGCCAATTCCAAAAAGGAAAAGTGATTTAATTACACAATGTTCAACATCTAAAAAGGATCTAAACTGGGCAGATTATAGGTGTGATTTTTTTCCAGAACTACAACAATTGTTTGATATAACACAAAAACAGATTCATTTTTACGAAATACCAAACATAAAATATCAATACATAATTCAAGAATTTACAGCGGATTTGGAAGAAAATGTTTCTGTTGATCTTGTAAGCTCTCAGGCGAATACTATTATTCATGAGTATTTTCACGTTTTTCAAGTTGAATCAGGTTATCATATGAATTCGGAAAAGGTTTATGGGAGCATGAAAAAAAATTATTTTAAAGATTGTGTAGAAGATAATAATTGGACTAAACATTTAGATGCAGAAAAAGTTAAGTTTAAAAAGATCTTTAAAAACTACGATCAAATTTCAGATGAAGAGCTGGTAGCATCTATAAAAGATATTCTGTATTTGCGACATAAAGATGATCAGGAAAGCTCTTGTTGGAATAGTTTTCGTTATTACGAGAAGTGGGAAGGCATCGCAAATTATGTGTCTTATTCTGCATTGTTGAAAGCCAAGAGCATAAAATGGGAGCAGATAGTTGATTTTTCGATAATGATGAATAAACGAGTTGAAAGCTATTATGCTTCAGGAATGTATTGGGGATTTATTTTAGACAGACTAACTAAAAGCAATACATGGAAAAGTAAAGTGCAGAGTGGACATTTTCCAGATTTACTTGTTCAGAAGTTTTTGGATAAGAGTAAAAAATATTCACTATAGTTACAAACTGAAATTAATTTATTCTTGGACGGCCTACAAGAATAAATTCAGTTACTTGTGGGTTGCTGAGCACTAAATTCTTTATTTAACTCATAATTACCCTGTGATTCGTAAGTGTTTATGGTTTTTAGCATGTTAATAAGATCCGCATATCAAATTGAGATTTAAGGTTTAAATGCAAATCCATTACACTTATAGACGGCTCGTTCATTGCAGTATTACTAAGGTATGAAAAAGCCAAATCTTAAAAAAATACACTTTATATTATTTTTAGTTACAGCTGTAGTTACAACTTTTAACAACTGCTCAGATGTGGCCTTTGAAAACGCTCAAGAACCCACTTCACTCAAAAACATTGACAACATTGAAACTACAGAGACTGAAGTCAA
>JACKAN010000001.1 GCA_020635055.1 Pseudobdellovibrionaceae bacterium | reverse complement strand
GGCGCTCATTAAAGCTGAGCGTTTCCTTAGAGTATTTGAATACACATTTGACAGAAATAGCAAGAACTTTACTGCACCAACTTTATTTATTGAATCAGTAGTCAGGACCGACAATCACATCGAAATCGAACTATTTTTAAGCAGGCGTGGGCTTGGTGTGCCCGGCTGTCACCTGGAGGAACGATTTGTTAGATTGTTAAGTAATATTGAGGAGCTGATGATAGGGCTTCCATGGCTTGAAATCTGTGCTCTAAGTAAGAAACCTTATTTATCTATATTTTTCTATATTTATCTAGATATTTGTGCTCACATATCTTCGTAATACGCGAACTTTTTACGGATACTGCTAGTTTTTAATGCCACTCGATTTTTAATTTCACCAAGCAATTCTTGTAGTTCTTCAACGGTCTTACTATTGGCGGATTTTATTTGCTCTATTATAAACTCTTCTTCCTCAGTAAATTCATTGAAAAAATTGTTATTGAAGCCCCATACAAGTTGATCAAAAGCAAGATAGCAAAATTTGAAATGAAGAAATTCCGAATCTTTTGAAATTTTAATTGCAGTGGACTGCTCTAGCCACTGCAAAACTCTCACCACAGAAAAACACAGTCGAACTAGAAACAACATAGATTCATCAAGTCCAACTGATTTGCAATAATCAATCCCTTGCAGCACCAATAAATAAGCCCTGCTTTCACTTTCATTCCCCGCACTTAAATATTGGCGCACTATATTTTCAATAGTTTGCTCTTCTTCTTCCGTATTAAAATTGTTTTTTTAATTCCGCGTTCTAACAAATCAAATACAACTTCTAAATTTTTTGTCTTTTCCATTAAAATATCCCCAAATTAGTTCCGACTACTCCCGGTTGAGCAGAAGGGGCTAGGACGCCTTATCCATATCAAGCTTGGCCTTTCCCGTAATTAAATTATCGAGACTTCCCGCCCGAGCTTCAGCAACAATATGCTGTCCCGTTTTGGCAATATCATCACAGTACCTTTGAATTCTGCTGGTTACATTAACATATAAATATTAAATAATTACTTGCAGCTCGTTCTCAACGAATACAAAGGCACCACTCCCATTAAAAACACAATCATCGCTATAAATATGGCCTAAAGTTTGCGTATTAATAGTAATGATGGCTGACTGACTTTTGTCTTGTTTTAATACACGTATTTTGTAGACCGCTGTTATCAATAGCTTATATTAAACATTGGGTGGGGGAAATAAGATCCATTGTCGTTCATAGAGGCTGCCTATCTTTTACACAGAACAGGCTTGCTTTTTACAGTTGGAATTACCGACTCAGATTTGAGATCGCATATTGTAGAAATTTAGGGAGATATCATGAAGTCTTATTTGCTTTATAGCTTCCATATTTTCATCTTAATATTGGTAGTTAGCTTCCAAAACTGCACCGAAGTTCGCTTCGAAAAAATCATGAGCTCCCAGTCCCTTGAATTTGAAAAAATAGTTATCGCAAAAGAAAAGCTACAAATATCACTGCCCTCAAATGCTTCATCAACCCAAGGTTTCCCTTATTCAACAGTAGTAAATTCAGATAGCCACCAACTGTTCTGGCAATCAGACCTCCAAGATATTGGCAAACATTTTAACTCTAGTTTCATGGTGAGCGAAGAGTTTGGTACGAAACACTCTCTTTTTAATTTCACAGTCGCTCCCCCACCTATTGAAATCACGGAGTGTGCTACCATTGCAAAACCCGTTATCGGCACTATTAAACCCGTAGAAAAATGGCACTGGAAAGGCTACTCCTCCAACCAAGGCTTTTATAAATTAACCTATAGCTCTCCTGTTGTCGGTGACTTGGACAACAATGACAGTGTGGAGATTGTTTCCATAGCTTCACTTGCATCACCCTATTATAACGTGGACGGTCCTCTTGTGGTGCTCAATGGTAAAGATGGAACCGTTTTATGGAATACCCTAGAAGAATCAGGCTTCGGAGCCGAAGTTAGCACCACTCCTGCTCTTGTCGATCTCGATCATGACAATAGTGCAGAAATCATTTTTATAACTTACGGCAATTTTACAGATAATAAGAGGGCTATCGCTATTGCCGACTTCAAAACCAGAAAACTTAAAACTACATATCATGAGGGTTTTAACTGTGGCACATTCTGTATGCCTGCCGTTGCCGATCTGGATGGTGATGGCAATAGTGAAATTGTAGCCGGCAATATAATTTTGGACCACGCTGGGCGCCTTAAGGCACGCCTCAATCCTGAGCCTATTATGACTATTGCAAAAACACCCACCCTTGCAGAGCTAGTCTCTTCCAGCCCAGGTCTTGAAGTGATACAGGGGGGGTCACAGGTCTACTCAAGCACCGGAAATTTGCTTTGGAAGGGTGATTGCCTGGGTTTTTCGGCAGTTTCCGATATAGACGCTGATGGCAGCCCTGATCTTGTATGCATCGGCAATAGCTATGTTAACGTTTACCGTTCGGATGGCTCACTCCTTTGGGTTTCTAAGATCCCTTCACTGCCTGATAATACCGACAGAAACAGTGGTGGAGCACCTAACATAGCTGATTTTACAGGAGATGGTTTTTTCGAAATTGGTACAGCCGGTGGTGATTTTTATGTAGTGTTTGATAAAATGGTGATGTTCTCTGAAACATCCAACTACAGACAGATCTTCTCACCTGACTGGTTTTACCATTTGATTTCAACGGCGATGGTGCTAAGAAGCGATTTTATGAAACCTAGTCAAGTGAATTTTTTGACGGCCTTACTAAACGTTCTTGAAGGAGGAACCTTCTGGGACTCTTTTTTGAACATCCTATTGTCGCCATTTACGACGAAGACCTCTGTTGAAATAATAGTAAGCGCTCCTGGTCTGAGGAGTTCAGTGCCTTTGAGACCCTGGCACCCGGTGACATCACGAAATCTTTTTAACCGGTAATAGCATTATCCAGAAATTATTGGTGACAATCTTGAAACTATCCTAAGCTCATGCCCCAAAAGTGTTTTAGAGTCAACACCCACCAAGGGTCCATCCGAAAAAGGGTATATTATTAGGCTAATGGCTGTTGCTCCATTATTTCATGACTTCAGACAATCTATTGCAACCCTTAATAGTTTTGAAGCCACTTTCAAATAAAGGTAGCGAGTAAGTCTAATATTTCACTCAAGGAGCTGTTTGAAGATTGGAAATCAGATAGGTAACTCTATTGCAAAACCCGCAATACTAAATACCTGCAAAGGAACTTTAAAAGTAAATACAGCTAATGGACTCCCCTAGATTATTAGCGCGATTATCAGCTTCGTTGTGAATATGAATAGCAATTTTGGGGTTCATCTCAAGAGAATGTAATCAACAAAATAACAGCCTTGATTTCAATTTAAAGAAGGCATTGATTTGGAACAAGAATTGTCATATTTATGCTATTTTTATATATTTTTTCTAACTCTTTACTGCTCTAACACCTTATACACATCTGTTTCTGAGTTCTGAATTTAAAATTTCAGATTTTTTTTTTCGTGATATCATTTTTTAAATCATTACGATCTCTTTTTTTTTTTAATACCATAAATAAACATTCGTCCCTCTTTTTCTTATATATGCACATGTAACTATAATGAGATAACGAGTAAAATTTAAATAATTTTTTGAATCCTGCAGTCGCTTTCCTCTAATAGTTTCCTTTTTATTTCCCGATCCATTAACTGAATTAGATAGTATCCAACTTCATGGTCTTCATAGAGGGATAACAAGAGGGTTTTGCACATCATAAATGGGCTTGATTGTTCTTTAATCGCTGGCTAAGGTTTAATATTTTGGTAATCAAATTCTCTTTGCTTCGTTCAAATACCCATCTTGTAAAAAAAGAGGATAGAAATAGGTATCTTGGCCCACCTGATTTTATCACCCCAATGACTATGGGAAACAAAATCTTCTTCTTTGCCATGATGGAAACTGATCCAATACAATTTGAACAAAAAAGAAATAAACACTTGAAGATCTCAACAGGAAAGTCCTCGCCGCCCTTCAAGATTCTTTCTACCCATTTCACGAAATGGTTAAATATTTTAATATATTTTAGCGTTCAGCATCCAGTTGACTGAAAAATATCCATACACACCGCCTTGGTTATGCTTTTCAGAAATATAGTCATGGCATATGTTTTCTGCTAAGAGATATATGTAAAACATCATCCCAACACTTTAATACTATTTCTAATGTTCAAAGATTTATCTTTATTTTTAAAAGTTCCATTATCGCTATAGTACTGCCTCAGCTCCTTCTTAAATTAAGTCGACTGCCAGAATAGAATTTTACTGTTCTCTAAAATACGTTCTTCAAATATTGAGACAACTTTTTCTAATAGCTCTTAACTGAAGGGTCCGTATTTTTTTCACTATGATGAAAATGACATTTTTTGTCTATAGGCGTAGAGGATTTATACATAATATTAAAGCTTTTAAATGATAAATGGGTTCTCAACAACGAAAAAATAGAATCTGTTATAGATAAACCTTTGTTTTAATTTTATGTTTACTTGGCAAAGGTATTGCAGTAAATGTTTTCATTTTATTAATTGATTTAAGGGAGAGTGAATGAAGGCCTGTTTTTTAAGTGCAATTTTATCTTTTGTTTTTACCTTTTCCTCATTAACCTCATTCGGCGAAGTCAATAAACCTAAACTAGTACCCTTTAACTACAATTTATTAATATTTCAGAAAAAATCTAATGTCGCTCTTGAAAGTTTAATAAGACTTATGGAAGCCTTTGAAAAAGTTTTTTTCGATATTACTATTTGCACTGATTGCACTTACACCCCTGCACTTTTTCAATTGCAATCTGCTATTAATGACAGCTTACTTCTAGAAGTTGAATCATTTGCTAATAGTTTAAAGTACTATGTTAAAAGTAAAAAATGGAATGATCTTAACCAAAATGAGGTCGACAAACTCAATTCATCTATCAATTATTTATTAAATCCCACTGTGAAAATGTCTTTTGAATCTTCCAACCGATCCACAGTCATAGTTATGGGTAATGTTAGCGCAACAATGGCATTAGTTGGTCATTTAAGAACAATTAAAGATAGTTTGATGAAATTAGAGACACCTATTGATGCCGCTAATGATGAACTTATCGCTTCATCACTCACTGTTCGTAATTTAACTCAATGGGCAATCGAAGTAGAAATATTTAAAAAACAGTTTTCACTTAGTGCTAAAGATAATGATGTTACTATCCGTGAAAAACTAGACGCAGCAAAAGCCATAACAAATATAATAGCTGATTTAAATAAAGTTATCAGTATCTCCATTAAGCGTCGGACGGACACTCCTGAAGATGTTAGAAATTACATAAAACTTTTGCAGGCTAGACGAGCTCATTCTTTATTTTTAGATAGAAGTGAATTTACTTTAAATCAAAAATTGAATAGTTTAATAGATAGCAAAACTACAAATAACAGAGAAAAGTTAATCGCCTTAAGGGAATACTTAAAATCAGTGACTCAAAAGTCTAGATTAACTAAAGCATCTTTAGAACAAAGTATTGTAGGTGCTTTGACCGCGACCTGTGACGAGTTTTTAAAAGCCAATCAACTTCAGGAGATTTAACTAACCCTCTTTTATAGATCCCGATCCAGCAATACATACTTCCTTTATAACCTCGATCAAGTGGGAAAAAACCCCCCTGGGGCTTGAGAAAAAAACTAGATATTGGAAAATTAATAGAATCTTTAATGTGCTCTGCATCAAATTCGTCTCTTTCTCTTACATCTATAACTACTTACTTTATGTTAACTCCCCTTAGAAATTATCCTCAAATCAAAATAAACTAGATTTGAGCTTATATATTTTATTATATTATGTATTCGTAATATAATGCTAAGTACATTTTGTCTCCTTTAGTATTGAATGAGACATTTTTACCTATGACTAGACAGCATATTTAATTTATTTATAATTAAATTATGGATAAGAAACAGTTACCAACTGTAGAAAAATGTGAATTCGTAGCTGAAGTACTTAAGGTGCTTTCACACCCACAACGTTTGTTAATTCTTTGTCAATTAACTGATGAAGCTAAATCTGTGGGTGACTTAGAGAAACTCAGTGGGGCCTCACAGTCTGCCGTTTCACAGTTTCTTGGCAAAATGAAAGCGCAAGGGCTTGTCAAAGCGAGCAAGCAAAATCAATTTACTTACTATGACATTGCTGATCCAGATATAAAAAAATTGATCCAAGCATTATATACAATATACTGCTTGTAAGATTATGTTCGAAAAAATAATTTCTCCAACATGGAAAGTGCGCAGTTTTGGCTTGCTAAAAATCCCTTTGATTTTTATTGTCTCCCCTAAAGTGCTCACGCTGAATTCCGAAGAGTGTAAAATAAAAATCCCTTTGAACCGCATAACCCGAAACCACGCTCATTGTATGTATTTTGGTGCACTGAGTATTGGTGCCGACCTCGCCGGTGGCTTACTTGCAATGGAAGCTTTCGGTAAACACCCTATAAACTTTTTGTTTAAAGACATAAACGGACAATTCCTTAAACGTTGTGAAAGTGACGCCATATTTTATTGTCAGCAAGGAGCGGACATTAAAAGTGCCGTGGAAGAAGCCCTACAATCTAAAGAGAGAGTCCACATTCCCCTAGACATTACTGTTTATGCGCCAGACACTCTTGGTGATGAACCCTGTGCTAAATTTAGACTTACCCTATCCATAAAAGTAAAAAATAAAATTTAAATACTAGATTAATTCAAGGCTTTGATTTTTCTTTGTTTAAACTTCTCGTACAATTTTTCCCATAGAGAATTTGGGGCTTTAAAGTTAAGATCTTGGTCATCAATATAGCCAATGGGTAATACATCTTTTGTAGAACTCGTAATCCAAACTTCTTCTGCTAAGAAAAGATCTTCTTTAAGAATTTTTTGTTCTAAACAAATAATTCCCATTTCTTTTAAGGTCTCTATACAAAAATTTCTGGTTACGCCAGCAAGTATATTTTCCGACAAAGGGGGTGTGTAGACCTTTCCCTTTTTAAAAATAAAAACATTGGTGCTAGAACCTTCATTTACAAAACCCTCCAAATTTATTAACAAGGCTTCATCTGCCGATTTCAAAGCGGCTTCTTCTCGCGCCAAAACATTTGCCAATAGAGATGTGCTTTTTATATCACACCTTCCCCATCGTAGATCGGGATAGGTAATAGCTTTCAATGCTTTACTCTCAGGCCTCATACCAGCTTGTGCAAAAGCAATTAGATTAGGGGTTAAATTTTTATTGTTCCAGAAATGAGATCTTTGCTTTTGCTCTCCTCGCGTCACTTGAATATAAATTCCACCGTAGTCAATTGGGTTCAACAATAAGAGTTCTTTACAAATTTTCAGAAAATCCACTTGGGGCTCTTGAATTTTTAATTCACACAAACTTCTTCGAAGTCTAATAAGATGCTCTTCAAATAAAAATAATTTGTTAGTGTCAACATGAACCACTTCATAAACACTATCAGAAAATAAAAAGCCTCGATCAAACACTGAAATCTTGGCCAATTCAGAATCTATAAAGTCACCATTAATATATACTTTTGAACTCACAACTCTCCTTAATTAGCTACAAAGCCCACTGTGGGTGGCAATACAGGAAATGTTTGCTCTGGAATAGTACCCGTTAAAGATTTTAGAAAAACAACTATAGAAGCTACCTCTTCATCGTTCAAATCTCTATTTAATTGTGATTTGGCCATCACCTTAACGGCTTCATCTAATTCTTTAACTGATCCATTGTGAAAATAAGGGGCTGTTAATGCAATGTTGCGCAATGTAGGAACTCTAAACATAAACATATCTGCCTTGTTTTTTGTTTCAGCATAGCGACCTTTGTCTTTTGTAAACTTATATGCTTTCTCATATTTGTTGCCCTCGGTGAAGGTAGGAAACTTCATGTAAAAGCCCTGCCCTTCTGGTAATTGAGGGCCAGCAAAGTGATCTCCGCTATGACAACTCGTGCAACCCACTTGTTTAAAAGTTTCCCAACCCTTTTTCTCAACTTCTGTTAACGCTGTTTCATCCCCCTCTTGAAACCTATCAAAAGGACTATTTTCTGTAACAAGGGTTTTTTCATAGACAGCGATTGCCGTGGCTAGATTTTCTATATTTAAAGAGTCGTTACCAGGATAAACGTTTTTAAACGCTTGTACGTATCCAGGAATTTTAGAAAGTCTTGCAATCACTTCTTTATGATCTTTATTGCCCATTTCTACAGGATTAATCAGTGGCCCTTTGGCCTGTTCTTTTAATGATGGGGCTCTGCCATCCCAAAACTGTACCGAAAGAAAAGCTGCATTAAACACCGTCGGTGAGTTTCTCCCACCTAATTGACCGCGGATGCCGGCAGAAAACTGTCTGTTGTCCGAACCTCCATTCATAACATTGTGACAAGAATTACAAGATACCGTAGCATCTTTGGATAAACGTGGGTCAAAATAAAGCATTTTGCCCAGTTCAATTTCATTTATGTGATCTAAAGAATTGTTAAAATCAGCCTGAACTGTTTTTTTTGAAGTCGATTGACAGGCAACAATTCCAATAGTGGCCAAACTTATAACTATTGCAATTATATTTTTTATTTTCATAGTCTCCTCCAATAAACAACTTTGATAATTTGTAAATAAATCTGTAGATTTAGATTTCTCTTCAATATTTCTATTTTTAACTCTCTTGTAAAGCACAACCGTAAATACCAATGTGCAGCAAGTTCCGAGCGCTTGTCGATAAAAGATCGCTTAATTCCTTGATTGAATCCGTATTTACAATAAAATCAAAAAGTAATGAAGACTGTTAAATTCCTTTTACTTGTAATAATTTACATTTCCTCCCTAGTCAGCTGGGCTCAAACAAGCCCAACTGTGGCAACTCTTACTCCTGATGATTCTGATTTTATGGGGTTAGTTCAGTTTGCAAAAGGCAAGGCACGTTGGTTAAAGCGACCTAAAAGAAATAAAAAAGAATCTTTGCAATTTAAAAGCTTTCTTCACCAAGGTGATGTACTGGGAGTTAACAGTAAAAGTTATTTAAAATTTATCAGTTTTCAGAGATGTATCGCTGTAGCTTATGGTAAGACAAAAGTTTATATCCCAAAAGATATCGATCGCCCTATTTGGACAATTCAAGGTGGGAGTTTACGTTGGATTTGTCCAACGGAACAAAAACAAAAGATTAAAATCAATGGTTACGAACTACAAATTGAAGGTGGAGAGTTTTTATTTCACAAAAATCAACTCTTAATTAAAAAAGGCATTGTTTCCACTCCGGAGGCCGCATTAAATGAAATGCAACTTTACAGCCTTCAACAAGGAACGTGGCTACCAAAAAGCAAAGATCCTATGGAATTATGGAAATTTAATAATCAGCTTCCACAGCCCCTAGAAGCCTTAGTCCTTGAAAAACCAAAAGACAAAAAGAAAGAAGATAATTCTCGTTGGATTATTAATAAATCAATGAGTCTTTATTCAAATATGTCTCACAGTGTAGGCCAATTTAATATTAAAGAACCCGAAGTTGATTCTGAAAGTTTTATGTTTCACTACAAAAAGGGTGATAAGGGATCTCTCATTGGAGTATTAAGAACTTCTGAGCTAAATAGTAAAGGTCATGGTGACAGTCATTGTTATTTTGACTCAACATCAAACAGCAACCAATGCCCCCCCGATTTTGACCCAAATAATAATAACAATATAGAGTATTATGGGTTAGATGTAGGCTGGCGAACGGATCATAAACGCTCCTGGTCTCCCTATTATTTAGTGGGCTTGCATCGAGTCCAACATAGAATTCATAGTCAAATGGTTCAACAAAATGCATTTTATAACCGCACTGAAAATTACATGGGTCTAACTCTTACTTTGGGAGTGGATTATTTGTTAGAATTTGGCGGTGGGTGGGACTGGTTTGGTTTATATTTTAATTTAGAGGGTCGTGCTCTTCAAACCATAAACCATGAAGATACTGAGTTAAAATCTTGCTCATTTTCTGGGGGAAATTCCGGCTGTGAGAATAATCCTAGTTTCTATGATTCCAGCAAAGACTTCTTAGTTTATGGAATTTTCATAAGTGTTGGACCCCTTATTAGATTTTAAGTGACGAGGCTTTCTTTAATCGATCCCACAGAGGAGCCCATGCTTCTTCCAGCATAAAAGGTTTTACTTTTAAAACTATAAAATCCTCTTTGCATTTTCCTGCCTCTCTTAATCGAGAATACAATACCCGTGCCGCCATGTAGTTTTCTTCAGGTAGATCCATGTTTACAAAACTGCTAAAGTGAAGCTTTAACTTCTTATTAACACTATCTAAGAGTGTTTTATCACTCATATTTTGTTCAAGTAATACTAGAGGTATGTCTGGCATGTAGTGATCATCTAAGGACCCTGGGGCCAATATCTCTTTATTTCCTTCAATATATTCTACTGTATAATTTTTAAGCGTTTTTTTAATTTCGCCCCATGGAACCATGCCTGGTCGAAGCAATTCAATTTGTAATTGTGGTTCTGTTTTAACAGCCACAATAGTGGATTCAATGCCTACCTCACACTCCCCGCCATCGAGAACCTGTATTCCAGGCAAACTTTCTGCTACATGTTGAGCTGATGTAGGACTTGTTTTGCCAAATTTATTAGCACTTGGTGCAGCTAAAGGTATTTGGATCTTTCGTAAAATACTTAATGTTTTTTCATGGCGCGGACAACGCAACCCCACAGTATCTAAACCCGCGGTAATGAGTGGACTTATTTTCTCATTTTTAGGTAAAACCAAAGTTAATGGACCTGGCCAAAAATTATCGGCCAAAATTTGTGCCACTGGTGGCCACTCATCACAATAATCTTTGGCTTGTTGGGCCGAATATACATGAACAATTAAAGGATCAAAGAATGGGCGTTCTTTAGTTTGAAATATTTTTTTCAAGGCCTCTGGTTTATCAATTTGCGCGGCCAATCCATACACTGTTTCCGTTGGAATTGCGACCACCCCACCACGATTTAAAATTTCAATAGCTTGATCTTCACTGCACATCCAAACGCTCTATAATATGATAGCCAAATTGAGTTTGAATAGGTCCAGAAACTTGGCCAATTTCTAAGTTATTTAAAGCTTCTTCGAAGGCTGCCACCATTTGCCCTTTGCGAAAAACGCCCAAGTCTCCTCCTTCTTTTCCTGAAGGGCATTTTGAAAACTTAGTAGCTAATTCCACAAATTCTTTACCATCATTAAGATGCTTTAAAATGTCTTCTGCTTCATACTTGTTCTCAACTAATATGTGTCGCGCTCTGAATTGCATATAAATTTCTCCTTTAATTTTTCGACTAGATTTTTGCAACAATATAAAACTTAAAACACCTGTGCAAATGATTAGCATTGTTATTTTTATCGAAGTAGCAACAGGAGAAAAAATCCCAACACAAGTAACTGCCGATATTATTAATAAGCTGGCTAAAATCTTTGCTTTTTTACTTATGATTTTATAATCATTCCAGTTCCTAATCGACTCTCCAATATAGGGCAAGTGAATTAACCAATTATAAAAACGTTCCGATGATTTGGAAAAACACCAGGCCGCCAACAACATAAAAGGTGTCGTTGGCAAAAGCGGTAAAAATACACCTACAAAACCTAATAAAAAAAAGAGCCAACCCAAAATAAATAAAAAAATTTTCATATTGAGGGCGAACTTACATTGCTTTGCAGCAATTGACTACTTCTTTTCATATATTCAATTTGAAATATCACGCCCCCTGCATCAATACTTGCACCTAGCTTGTTAAAAATTTAGCTTTTTACAGTCAGCCCAGACATATACAGGAGAACTTCATGGCAAAGAGCTTTCGCCCCATAGACTTTCAAACTCCCCTAGATTTAAATCGCTTAATTATTAAAAATTCACCTCGCCATGACGAACAAGTGCCAATGGATGTTTTGTTTGTTGGAGCCGGACCTGCTGGTTTAGCCGGTGCTATAGAATTAGCTCGACTCGTTAAACAGGACAATGAAAATGGCGGAGGAATTGGAGAAGTAGAAATTGGCGTCCTTGAAAAAGCAGAAAGTTTAGGTGGGCACAATCTCTCTGGTGCAGTCATCAATCCACGGGTGTTAAAAGATTTGTTTCCTGAATTAAAAGAAGAGGACTTTCCTTTTCGTGGCAAAGTTAAGGGGGATCGCTTTTACAAACTCACTGAATCTGGACACGTGCGATTACCCACCCCACCCACAATGAATAATCATGGTAACTATGTAGCTTCCATTTGTGAAGTGGTTCGTTGGATGGGAGAAAAAGCCGAGGAATTGGGTGTTAATTTATTTAATTCTTTTCCTGCTGAAGCTTTACTTTTAGAAGAGGATCATGTCATTGGTGTTCGCACAACACCCATGGGCCTTAATAAAGACGGCAGTCCTGGAAGTCAATATATGCCACCAACAGAAGTGACTGCAAAAATCACCGTCCTTAGTGAAGGTACTCGTGGCTTACTCACACAGGCTTATTTACAAGAGCAAAAAATATCCTCAAATTATCCTCAAATTTATGCCCTTGGAGTTAAAGAAATTTGGCAAAGTAAAAATGTTCCTGAATTTGTAACTCACACTCTCGATTGGCCCGTCCCAAAATCAGCCTTTGGTGGAAGCTTCATGTACCCTATGGGTGAGGATTTAGTAGCTATAGGCTTAGTTGTTGGCCTTGATTACAAAGAACACAACTTAGATGTTCACAAAATGTTACAACAAATGAAACAACATCCCCTTTTTAAACCCCATTTAGATGGTGGTGAGTGCTTGGAATGGGGAGCGAAAACCATTCCAGAGGGAGGCTTAAATGCTCTACCTGAATCTTTACATGGTAATGGTTTACTTATGGCTGGAGATTGTGCTGGCTTTGTAAATGTTCCCGCTTTAAAGGGCATACACTATGCGATGCAAACTGGAGTTTATGCTGCCAGAACGGCGTTTAAAGCCCTAAAAGCGCAAAAATATGATTCCGCAACCTTAAGTGAGTACGATCAAACTATTAAAGACAGTTATATTTGGTCGGATCTGAAAAAAGTAAGAAACATGAGGCAAGCTTTTAAATCTGGTTTTATCACTGGTGGAATTAAAGCTGGTTTAATGACATTAACGGGAGGAGCCTTTCCTGGTGATGGACAACATTTTGAAGAAGATGCCGCAGAAGAAAAATCAGTCAATGACTCTACAGCAATGGAAAATCCTGGCATTTCAAAAGTCGATGCTGTTTACATGTCTGCCAATAAAACACGGGATGACATTCCCTCGCACCTTACAGTGGGTAAAAATATACCCAGTGAGGTAGCAGAGTTTTACGCGAATATGTGTCCGGCCGGTGTTTACGAACGACAGGGCGATAAGCTGATTGTCAATGCACCCAATTGTGTAGACTGTAAAGCCACAGATGTTTTAGGACCTCGATGGCAACCTCGCGAAGGTGGAGCCGGACCCAACTATCGTAAAATGTAAAACATTACATAACAAAATTGTTGGAAATAAAACTCAATAATTAAAGTTAATTTATAAAGATAGATTTTTTATTTGCCATAGAGTTTATAAAGGCGTTGTCTATCTACTTTACTCAGCCCATCGCGATTGGGTTGGATCTCTTTTTTTGTTAGGGATTTCATAACAGCTATACTGGGATCTTTGGAAAATGCGTTCGAAGAATAGAGCATAATTGAATTGTAATCAAAGGGACTTCCTAGAACCGAAATCATAAATGCTGGTGGAACTTCCGTAAATTGAAGCTCATAACCGGGTTTAATTTCTTCCCAAATAATTTTAAGATATTGATCTCTGTCTACGCGTGATTGCTCATGTATAAAGCCCAAGGCATGTAAAATTTCATGAATAATTTGGGGGCCACGACATTCTTCCGACAAAAATATAGGTTGATAGCCCCCCACTCTTCCAAGATAAGAGTAACAATGTTCATCTGCTAATTTAAAAATCAATCCATCCTTTTGATCCGTAGGTTTAACAAAACGAATGGGAGTCATTTCATGAAAGTAGGCAATGACATCTTCGACAAGTTCTTTGTAGGGGTAATCTTGATCAATTACATAGGGGATTTCAGCACTTGGCCACAACCTTGGCGAGGGGGGCTTGAACTGTCCACTATGAATAGGATTTTGACTGCTAATTTTCCCCAATAAAACATCACCATAGGAAACCGCCCAGTCACCCATTTTAATTTCAAACATTACATGGCCTGGAAAAACCGATGGCCCACCAGAATTCTTAGGAATATTATTAGCAATAGCTTTTGTATCCGATTTTTCTGTTTCTTGATTATCTAAAGACGGAGCAGACAAAGGCATTTCGCCAAGCTTATCTTTGTCTTTTAAAGCAGGATCAGGAGTTTTGACCATTTGTTTTATTGGATGGTGAAACTCACTTTCACCAAGAATTTCGTTAATAGTCTGAGTTCTCTTCTGAACTACATAATAAAACATAGCAAAGAGGGCTATACCCGCCATAAGAAGTCTAATATTTTTGTGTAAAAACATAACTTTCTAAGTCTATTAAAAGAGTCATCGATATGACAACATATATCCCAAATTTTTTAATAAATTAAAAAAGAAAATCATTAACTATTTGCTTTATAGGCGACAAAGTCTCCCTGAAAAAGACAAATCGCCTGGCCTTTTTCATTTTCAACATGGGCTTTTAAGCTTATTCGCCCTTTTGATTTTTTACTTAATACTTTCATAAAATGTGCAAAGTTCTTATCCCTTCCTTTATCTGTTCCAATACATATTCCAATAAAATCTTGCAGAATAGGTTGGTTGTATTCTATTTGACATTTATGAATGGAAATCTCCACCCCATCTATACCTTGTTCTTCTAGATAATTGGTCAACCAACTCCAACAAGCTAGGGTTAGTACTGTAGCCACACTTCCACCAAAGGCTGTCATCTTGTGGTTTCTGTTCTTTTCAAAATCGGCCTTAATAGCCAATTTACTGATTCCACAATCTAGGACTTCAAGCCCCATATGGTGGGTCAAAGGTATTTTATTATGTATACAATCTAACATCTGCTTATTATTCATTAAAAACACCAAGTCCTTATTAAAGTTTTATATAAATCACACAAAAGGCTTTTATTCAATTTAAGCAAATTGTTTTTCAATAAATTCAAAAGACTTACAACAAGATTCCAAGTAACTAGAGCCAAATAAGTTGTAGTGATTTAGGTAGTGATACAAATTGTAAATCACTTTTTTTACAGGATAAGCTTTACTTAAAGGAATCACCTCTTGATAGCCTTGGGAGAATTCCATAGGAAAACCTCCCATGAAAAAGCCTGAGTCAACTTAAAAACCCAAGTTTTTTCGATTAAATTTTATTTTTAAATTCTTCTTCATAAACTAATCCATTAATAAAAAGATGATCACGTTAACCTCCCATTCGAGCTTTATTTCAGGCCCAATATTCTGGTTCAAAAAAGGCGTCCCAATCTCCAAATCGATTTCCCAATCAAGGTTTATGCGGGCTTACCTTTATACTTATAATCATCGAATTAATGTTCAACTTTATCTCTCTCATTAATGGTTACCTTTTAAGCCACTTCAAGTGTCAATAGGCTTGGCTCGTAAAAGCAACCGTGTTTTAAAACTCCATACGCTGTCGTTAGCAACTTTCTCGCTACCGCAACAACGGCTATTTTTTTGTTTCTCTTCTTTTCAACTCTTTTAAAAAAATCGTACAGCGGTTTAGCTGCATAATTATTACTCATTCGACCTATCGTATGGGCGCACTGTAGCAGCACTCGCCTTAACTCTTGGCGACCATCATTGTTTATTCGCCCTAATTGAGTTTTAGAACCACTTTGGTAAATTCTTGGTGTTAAAGCCCCATACTTGGCCACACACTTCTTATTATCAAATCGCTGGACTTCGTCCAATGCCGCCAACAAAACTCGTGAACTGAGTTCACCTATGCCAGGAATACTTTCAAGCAACTCAATACGCGGATCCTCTATTTCTCTCACTTTTACTAAAATATCTGATTCCGATGCCCTTAAAGAATCAATTGAAGTCATAATACTTTTTAAAATTAACTTTTGAGTGTCTGCCACCTTTAGTTTTGACAACATCTGTTCCCAATTACCTGGAGTAAAAAATCCCTTGGGTAGGCGAACACCTTCTTGCTTCATCAAACCTTGAGCACAATTGACTAGATCAACTCGCTTTTGAAGTAACTTTTCTCTGGCAGACAGCAGCTCCCTTAGTTCTCGAATATGGCCTTCCACAACATGAACCTTTCTTGGTAATAAATTACCCCTACCGAGCTCAGCCATTTTACGAGCATCTATTTTGTCGGTTTTACCGCTAGATTGATTGATCCACTTGATTTCGTTCGGATGGACTACATGCAAATTGACATCGCTACGACCCTTTAAATAAAGGGCTATCCACTTCATCTGATTCCCAGCTTCCATGACCACCAATTTCTGCTCTTTACCTAAACCGTCCAACATTTTCTTCAGTCCTTTTTTGTCTGGCGTTATTTTGCCGCCCTTGATTAACACCTTTCTCTTGTCATTTACTGCGTGCACTACAAATTCCTTGCTGCTTACGTCTATTCCTATATAAATCACTTTATGCCCCCTTTGCGTTGGTTAAGTTTTTTTGTTTTAACCGACGGTTGGGCTTTTAAAGTCCGCTGTCAATTCTGACTGCGTCTAGGGGGCTTTTTCATAGAATCTCCAAACATTTCTGACATTGCTAAGTCGACCTCCCTATCACCATAGTAGACGGCGGGATCAATAAGCCAAACGGAATCTTTATCACAAAGATAATTCCCCGCCCACAAATCCCCGTGCAATAGAGAAGCTTCTTTCACTTCTTTATTTAAAAAGGAAACAAGTGGGTCTTTTAGTTTGGCCAGGATTTTTGCAAATTCATCTTTTACAGCCTTCTGCTGAATGATTTGCACTTGAAACTGTAATCGAAAATCCACAAAAAATTGACCCCAGTTTTGACTCCATTCGTTTTTTTGTGGATTTAACCCAATATAATTATCGTACTCCCAACCAAAGGCATCGGCTTTTACCAAATGCATTTTAGCCAACTCTCTACCCAACTGTAGGAGCTGATTTTGCCGACAAGCCTGCATATTCACTTTTTCTAAAACCAATCTATTTTTATCGACACTTAACACCTGGGTTCACCGTATTACAGAAGGGTATAATTCATGCCAACAAGACCTAGGTCTTGAGTGAAGGTAAAAAGTTCCATCCATCTCGAATAAGATTTAATCGTAATAAAAACAAATTTTATAGGAGAACACGGATGGAACTTCATGATGATTTAATCTTAAAATCTTTAGGACTTCAAGGAATTAAAATTGAGTATTGGGCCACATGTGATGAGGAATTAAAACTAGTTTTATATGCCCGTCAAAATCGTAATGAAGCAGTTTGTAATGTCTGCGCTAACAGCATTACTCATGTCCATGAGTGGAAATTAAGAAAGATTAGAGCCGCTCCACTGGGTGCATATGAAGAGGTTTGGATTTATTTAAAGCAACTTCGAGGCAATTGTCATATTTGCGGTGATAGAGTTAGATCGTCCAAGGTAGCATTTACTCATCCTCATTTTAAAAACATGACATATAGTTTATGCGAAAAGGCAGGTCGACTTATGGAAGAGTTAACTTGTGAGGCCAGCGCTAGGATCCTACGATTAAAATCAAAAACAATGTGGGATATAGACCAGTATCGAATGAAGCAAATGAAAAAACATTTAAATTATGCTGAAAGAGATTTGGATTTAGAAAGTATGTCAGCAGATGAGGTGCACTATAGGACTATTTTTGGGAAGAAATCGTCGGATAAAAACAAAGTGCAATTTGTTACGAATTTAGTTTGCACGAACATCAGTAAGGTGCTGTCAAACGCAATGGGACGTAAGGGTTCAAGCCTATTGAACTGTTTAAAAGTACTGAGGCCGGAGCAACTTTTAAAGATTAAATATTTTGCATTAGATATGCACGATGCATTTATCAAGGTTGTTGAACACGCTTGCAAGGTAAATCATCGAGCTTCCCCACATTTTAAAAATGTCAAAACCTGTTAAATTAAGAATCAAGAATAAACAACACATGGAGGTGTTAAGGATGGACAATACAATATTAAGAAAAAAATTAAATACATACAAATCCCCAAAAGGCTCACTTAAAGGTATGAGTCACGAGGTGATTCTTGAGGTACTACAGGCTTGGCAAAACTGGCCCGGCAGTACAGCAGATCTTTATAGGGATTTGGGGCTTAGTAAAGGTCAAATGTCTGCTTTGATTCGTGCAGGAAAGAAGCTGGTAAAAAATGGTGCTGTTGTTGAGAGTGAATTTAAAGAGGTAAAGGTGGAATCAGTGCCTGTATATGATGATAACTGTAACTCCCCTATTACTGTGAAGTGGGACAGGAATAAGGTGATCCGTTTTTCACAAGTGGATCAATTAGTGGATTTTTTAAATAAAGTGGAGAAGAAAGCCGCGTGATTGCCTTTAATCGTACAACAAAGATATATGTAAGTAAGGAGCCCACGGACATGCGGGCTTCTTACGACACATTATTTAACAAAGCAAAGTCGGTATTAGAAAAGGATCCCTTTTCGGGTCATTTGTTTGTATTTATAAACCGGTTAAGAACGTCGATGAAGTGTCTATATTACGACGGCACGGGATTAGTTATAGTGTCCAAGCGTTTAGAGCGCGGCACGTTTTCGAAGATAAATCCATTTTACAAGAAAGAAATTGTATTAACTCAGGCGGAGTTTTCATTGTATTTTGAGGGTGCAGATTTAGAGAAAAGATTTATTGATTCCCCGAGTGAAATAAAAAAAAGTTATCAAAAAAACACATGCCGCAACGGGAGTGCGTTGCAAAATTTAATCGTGTAATTTGTAATGCTCGAATGGATCAAAAAGAATTATTTAAACCTATTCCTGTTGATAAGCTTTCAACATTTTCAAAAGAAGAATTAATAATTTTACTTCGTGGTGAGCAGCAAATAAGACAACAGATTGAAAAAGAAGTTGATCGTCTTCGGGCGTCGAACAATGAATTGGAGCAAAAGTCATTTTACATAGAAGAGCAGTACATCACGATCAAGAACAAATATTTTGGTAAGAGTTCCGAGAGAGAACCTAGCGAAAATGATCGTAAAAAGCACCTTAAAAAGAACAAAAAAATGAAGAAGAAAGTTCAGCTTCCGTCGCTTCGCTACCCTGACGCTCCGTTAATAGAGCGAGAAGTGACATTAGATAACTTACCCAGTTGTAAATGCTGTGGCACAGAGATGAGCGACTCTGGGATGACAGAGAACAGTGAGTTTTTAACAGCGGTACCTCAGCAATTTTTTGTCATCCGTCAAAAACGTCATAAGTACAGATGTGGTAAATGTCATGGAGATATAGTGACAGCGCCTTCACCACCAAGAATAAAACCAGGCTCTAGTTACAGTGATGAGATGATGTTGGATGTAGCCTTAAGTAAGTACTGTGACCTGATCCCAGTAGAGAGGTACTCGAGTATAGCAGGAAGAGCTGGGTTAATGGATTTACCGCCGCAGAGTTTAATCGGGACAACTCATAATGTGGCTGATTATGTTGAAGGGGCTTACAGTAAAGTAAAAAAAGAAATCACAATTGAAAAAGTATTAAATGCCGATGAAACGCCCCACAGGATGTTAGAAGACCACGGAGATAAGAGTTGGTACTTGTGGGGGTTTTCGACAAGGAGAAGCAGTTATTTTGAGATCCACGACACCCGAAGTGGTGACGTAGCTTCTGAGATTTTAAATAAATCAAAATGTGAATATTTAGTGAGTGATGTATTTAGTGGTTATGCCAAAGCCGTACGAGTGAGTAACGTTTACCGTAAAGAAAACAAGCTGCCACTATTAAAAAACGTTTATTGCAATGCTCATGCGAGGCGTAAGTTTAAGGAAGCCGCAGAGAAGTATACAGATGAGGCACAGTATTTTATAGAGGCGTATAAAAAGATCTATCGATTGGAAAAGATAGCCAAAGCTCGTCCCCCAAGTCGGGTTTTACGAGTCCGCAGGTTAATGACAAAATTGTTTGAGGAAATGAAGGAAACTGCTATCGAAAATGTAGCTGGCTACTCTAGTAAAAGTAAGATAGCTATTGCAATGAAGTACTTCCTTAAAAATTATGAGGGGTTGACGTTATTTATAAAAAATAAAGAATTACCCATAGACAACAACTCACAGGAACGGCAAATGAGGAGTCCAGTTATTGGTCGAAAAACTTGGTATGGAACTCACTCAAAAAGAGGGGCCAGGACAACAGCCATATTATTTTCCTTAGTAGAGTCTTGTAAACTCAACAATGTAAATCCAAGAGAATATTTTAAAAAACTAGTCGAAGATCTCCACAAAGGCAAAGAACCCTATACCCCCAAAGATTACGCTGACTTATAAGAGTCATGTGTGGCAGCTCGACGATTTACCTTGCAAGAATGCCAAGATCTGTATTGATAGGTTCCACTTAGCACAAGGTGTAAATGATGTTTTTGACGAGGTAAGAAAAATAGAGTTTAAACTAGCGAAAGACAATGAGGATAAGTTTTTAATGGAAGTGCTTGCCCCCCATAGGAAGTATATATTAGTTGAGCGAGAGAAGAATTTATCAAAAAAAGATTACACAAAGCTAGAGCGATTACTGGATATAAATAAAAATATATTTAGAGCGTCAGTGTTAGTTGAATATTTCCATAAGGTTTTAGATAAGAAAAATGTAAAAGAGTTCAGGAAAAGTCTTATCCTGTGGTATCGCTTTGCAAGGGAAGCCAAATTAAAGCCATTTTTAAAGTTTGCAAATACTTTGAGGAAATACAGGCATTATATAGAAGGTTATATAATGTCGGGACTTACAACAGCCGTGTCAGAGGGACTAAATAATAAAATTAAAGTCCTCAAAAGAATGGGGTATGGATACACAAATCCAGTATCATTTATGCTCAAAATCCTACAAAGATGTGGGCTGTTAAACTCAAAATATATAGATACGTCTTCCTGGTACTGGCCAACCGAAATGAGATTGGCATCAACCACCCCCTTCTAAATAACGGAGAGGCAGAACCAAGATGTAACTTCAAATGAGACCTAATTAACTCCAATCCCCTCGCCTCTAAATAAAGCGAATCAGACCCTGGAATGGGGTTATTTTTAATAAAATACTGTGCACCTTCAAATTTGGACATCCCCCAGCCTATACTTAATATGTGATTTTAAAAAAACCAAAAGTACCATTAATTTAGCTTGTCTCTACCAGATCCCTCAAATGACAACCAAAATGTAAAGAAATATAAAGTAACTTCTTAGAATTACTGTAATTCGTATGAAAACGACCCAAAAAATCCCCTAAAGTACCATAACAAAGACAATTTAGGGCCGATTACGTGACAACTATCGGCAATTCAAAGATAAAAATTGATAACATTTTATACAAAACCTGAAATGTTTTCAGGCTATCGATATTCATATTGTGTAACCATCCTTCTAAAGTATATAGATAAACACACTCTGCAAGTATTTAGCTGTAGGAAGTATGCATTTACTTAGGTTAAATCAAAGATAAAGCATATGGGCATGATAATTGCTGAGTAACTTTAGAACTTATAATATTAAATGGTTTACTAAATTAGGAGGACCTAAAATGAACATAAAGAATTTAACGAAAATTGCTATAGCAAGTGCCAGCTTACTTGTTGGAATTAATGCTTCAGCAAACAATGCAGCTCTAGCTCAATCTGTAGTAACTAGAGTAGGTACAATTGCAGTAAATATTGGCGCTTATAGTTCGGCTACAGGAGCCCTTGGTGCTGCGATTACTAACACAAAAGAATTCCGTGAAGAGCTTGTTTCATCTATGGACAAACATGGTGGTTGGGCCATCGGTCCGGTTAAACAAATTGAAGCGGCACTTAAAGTGATTGCTCAAGATAAGTCTGTTAAAGGAATGTCGAAAGAAGAAGCCTTAGAAGGAATTGCTACTATGTTACAAGCTATTTCTAAACTGAGTGATGTAAACCAGATTTCTGGAGTGACTGGTAATACATTGAATATGAAAAATAAAAAGACATATTTTGATGGTGTTAATGTTGTAGGTTTAGACAATAAGCAAGAAGAAGCTGTATTAGCTGGAGTTGCTGCACTCATCCAAGGTGGTAATTTATCTTCTGGCTTACAAGGAAACAAAATTAGTTTAAATGCTACCCGTAAGGGCATTGAAGTTTTAAAAACATTCATTAGTGAAAACAATTTAGGTGATGTTCAAGCGGCTTTAATTGCCTTTGAAAGACTAGTGGGTGAAGAAGGAAATGCCGTTGATAGAGCTGGAAAAGTCGCAGTTGCTTGTGGTATTTAATAATTTAAGAAACCTTATTTAGTTTCAAACCAATAAATGGACTGTTTAAAGCTTAAACAGTCCATTTATTTTATAGTGCTGTGACAAACTTTGTTATCCCTTTTTATTTAGAATCCATAAAGCCTAAATCCTATAAAATTAACCCATAATATCAATAGCTTACATGGTTATTCCACTAAAAGGGCATGGCACTTTGTTTGCTATGTATTATAATATGAAAGTCTTTTACACTTACATTCTATCTCTTAAATATTGGATATTGCCTTCTTTTATGGTGACCGGCTTATCCATACCCATTATGGCCAATGAGTCGATACCACAGCCAGAGTATGATGTGGAAAGTGTATTGTTTCAGCAAAGCAATTTAAATCCAAATCCACAATTTAGTGAAAATCAAAAACTAAAGTTTTTGCAAGTTTATAGCACATTTATCCTTGGTGAACTCAAAGCTAATCAATTAGACATAGAACATGCTATTTCCTGCTTTGAACAGGGTAATGATACTAAAGATGAGAGTTGTAAAGAAGTGTTTATTAAAGCTCCTAATTATATTGCTGCCTTTCAAGATATGCGCTTGCACTTGTCCTTGGCCAGACCGCAAAGGTGGTCTAACCAGGATAACCCAAAACTATTGGAAGGCACTAAGCTTGAACAGTATCTAAAGGATAAGATCACCCTTGATCTAAAACATTTGTTTGGTAATTTTGAAATTTCCTATTTAATGAGTGTTCCTCTCAAAGAAGAATTACAACCAATGTCCGCTGATGAAATCCAACAAGCACTAGTTTTTTGGGAAATAGACAGTATGGCTGCCGATCAAGAACTCAAGGAATGGTATGAATCACATTCTGAACAGTTTGAAAGACAAGCTGATGAATCTGATCGCGAATATAACTTTAGAAATGATGAGGAATCTAAATTAAAAAGAAAGTGGAAGTGGCGCCACAACTACAGAAAAAAAGCCTATCAAGAGCATCGTCAGCAATACCTTGAGCAGATTAAAAAATATCCCCTGGTAATTTTTATGACCGCTCCTGAAAAACCCAAACAACAATGGAAAGAGGCTAATACACCAGAATTTTTTATGCAGCCTATGGCCTGGTATCCCCATTTAGCAAGTGCTTTAAAGCAAGCTCTCCAACTCAATACTGATCTAATTGACATGGTTTCTAAGGCTAGAAAAGTAAATGACTTTAATTCACTTTTAGCTTTGGTGGGCTTTAAAAAGTCTTTAAGTAATTACTTAACCATTTTAGAAAACTCAGAAGAAATCAAAAATACAAAAAGTAAAAACAGCTTAGACAATTTAACTAATAATGAGCAAGAGCAATTGGTCGCTCAACTTGTTAACGAATTTGATGATGTTGAATTTCATCAAGACATGAAGTACATAGGAGCCTTAGTCCTTGCTGGAGCTTTGTGTGTTGCCGGACCTGGAAAAATTGCAAAAATCCCTGGTGCTCAATGGGCTGTCAGTAAATTAATTAAATCAACACTATCTAAAAACATAGCAAAGGGTATCGGTATTTTTACTTGTACCGTAGGCACAGGAATAGTCGCAAATACGCTATTTTATGATATTACTCTAGGGCGATATCAACAAACATACCGTCAGGTTTTTGCGGCCCCTGGTAGTCACATAGTGTTTGCTGAGTTTAGTGATTATCATGGAAGAGATGTTGAACTTTTATTTGAAAGTACATTTTACTTTTTAGGTACGGGAGTAGCTGAGTTTTCTAAAAAAGTATCGCCAGCTGTAATAAATTTTTTAAAAAATGCAATCCATTAAGAGGAAGTTATGAAGAATCACATGAAAAAAAATAGTAAGTACATTCAGTTTAATGCAATGATTTTTGCACTGTTCATTACTTTTAATTTATTGCAGCCGAATTTAGCCCAAGCTGGTTGGATCGATAGCGCAAAAGGCATAGCCAAAAGGGCTTGTTTTTGGTGTAAAAAAGACGGAGAATCCTTTTTAGATTCAAGAAAGGTCAAAGTAACAAATACGAGTGCAGTCCCTAGTGAATTAACTAAAAATGGCCGTAAATTTGCAGACGATTACTGTGATGATTTAACAGAAAAAGTTAGACGTGGAGAGCTTGAAGATTATGTCATAGGAAGAGACGAAGAATTTCGCCAAATGATAGAAATATTAAATAGAGGTGGGAAAAATGTAAACAAAAACCCTTTGCTTTATGGCGACTCTGGGGTTGGTAAAACAACTTTACTAGAAAAATTGGCTTATTATATGGTCCATTACCAAGAAAAGTTACCTAAATCATTAAGGGGTAAAAGGCTTGTTAAACTTGATACAAAATCATTTACTGCAGGAACTGGAAATAGAGGTGATGCAGAAAAAAGAATAACAGCCCTCGAAAACTTTCTAGTGGAAAATCCAGATGTCATACTTTACATAGATGAAGTTCATGTTCTAGCGCCAGAAGATAAAAATCAGTTTAATTACTTAGAAAATATGCTTACGACTCTATTAGGGGATGCAAAGGGAATAGGTGCCAACCAAGAGCTAAAGATTGTAGCTTCTACTATGTCCAAATCTATTGATCGAATTATGACGATGGAAGGCATGGGAAGACGTTTTTCAACAGTTTTAATAAAAGAACCTAATTTTTTATATACAATGGCGATATTAGAGCCCGAGTTACTAAAAATTCAACAACGTCATGGAGTCCGTATCCCTATTCACGTTTTAGAGACCGCCGTAGAAGTAGCCAAACGGCACTTAATTGAACTTCGTGCTCCTGATAACGTTAAACAACTCCTTTGGTCTATTGCTTCCAGTCATGAGAATTCTAGACTACATAAACCAAGGTCGATCACTGATTTGTCAAAAAAACTTGATCACAATTTACTTATGTATAAGTCTCTTGCCAGTAAACATGAACCATTTTTCCGCCTGCAACAATTGAAGTTAAAAAGTGAAATTGAAGAGTTAAAAGAAAAGCTAAATAAATTAAACAGTCAGTGGAATGAAATTGAAGGTGATTTTTTAAAAGCGCAAGATGTGATATCTGATGTTCAAGAATATTCTGCTTACTTAGAGAAAATATTAAATGATGTAGGTCATAACAAAAGCTTCTCACCGGAAAAGTTAAAACAAACAGCAGAAAACCTACAAAAACTTGCCGAAGCTTATCCCTCACAACAGATGTCAGAAGTAAAAAGAATTTCTCAAGAACTCTATCAATTGCCAGCAAACAACCCCTCTGTATATGGCTATGTTCGAGACCTTATAGAAATATTGGAAAAAGATATAAACCTTCGTAGAGAAGTCTTAGTGGGCAAAACACCCTTCAGTCTTTATGATGCAGTTACTGATGAAGACGTGTACGAGTTTATTGCAACTAAGACAAATAAGCCCATAGAAATGGTGAGACTGGGAGATCCCGAAAAAGAAATTGAAGGTGGATTAGCTGGCTTAGTAAACCGTAAGTTAAGAGAAAAAATTGTAGGTCAAGAGCCTGCCCTACAAGCTTTAGTAAATCAGATAAAAGCATTTCAAAGAGGTTTATTACCTGAATCCGAACCTATAGGTCATTTTTTATTTTTAGGCCCATCTCGTTCGGGAAAAACTTATATTCCACAAAGTTTGGGTGAACTTTTTGGTGACGGTGGATATTTAAGAATTAATATGGGTGATTATAAAAATGATATCGATATAAAGCGATTAACAGGAGCACCCCCATCATATGCCGGATATGATGATACCGTTGACATAATTGAAAAAGTTAGAAAAAACCCACAATTAGTAATTTGTGTAGATGAAGTTGATCTAGCCCATAATGATGTTATTGATTTTTTTATGAAACTAAGGGAAGAAGGCATCTATAAAGATAACAAAGGTAGACAAGTTGATTTTAGAGGTGTCACTTTTGTGTACACCTCCAATGTGACTGAAAATATTGATCCAAAAATTTTAAAAAGAATTACTGATCCTAAAAAACGCAGAACGATGCTTGAAATTCTTATTAGAAAAGAAAAACCTAGCAAATTTAAGGAAGCTTTTTTAAATGGAATGACTGATATTATCAGATTTGACCACTTCACTGAAAAAGGGAAAATATTGGTAACGGATCGGATTTGGACAAAATTAAGAAATTCAATAAATCGCAGTGCAAAAATTGATGTCATTCTCAAACCAGAAGTTGTAGAGTATTTAGCTAAAAACTCTGAGGGCGGGAACGCTGCAAAAATCCAACAAATTATCCGTGCTGAAGTGATTTCTCGATTAAAAGAAATATCCTATAAACGTGGAGACCTTATAGATATCGAGCTTGCACAAAACGCCGGCCCACACGACCCTCCATTTAACATTGTTATTAGAAAAGACTTGCGGGAAGTACAAGGCGATGAACTTACACAAAAATTGATTGAACGTGAAGAAGGTTTAAATCTTGATGAGATATTAGAGCGAACACCCGATGAGCAACTGCCACAACCCATGTCTTTAGATGAAATGGACCAAGCCATTCAACAACAAAGAGATGAAGCTCGTTCAGAGCCCAACCAGAATGATCTAATGTCTATGCTCAATGGAATGAATAGCGAGACTCCAAACGGAGGCACCAATGGACATTTTCGTAATGAGAATCAGTTAGAACTCTTTGGTGATCCAGAACCAGATCAAGGTATTAGGGAAACACAAACACGACCCGTACGAAGAAGGACTGCAGAATGACCTTTTTTAAAAAAACCATCTTATATTTATGTATTTTTAATCTGAGTTTTTTCCCTGCTCTACAGGCCCTCGCTGAGCAGCCCACTTTTTCTATGACACCCTTTGGTGCACCAGAACCTACTAACGGTTTATCCATTAAAGGAGAAATGAATTATTATAAATCAATAGGTCTAGATGGTATTCCCGACAATGTAACTCAACAACAAATCAAAGCGGGCATTAACTTTGGATTTCCAGAGGTTCTAGAAACGAAAAACATTAGCAATTACGATCAACTAATAAAAACAACTGAAGGTAGAAAACTACTCATTCGCCAACTCAATCAAGCACTTAATTTACTTGCTCAAAGCAGTGGAAAAAATTTATTGGCCGATTTTATTGAGGTTTACAAAGCCGACTCCGAAATGCTAAAAAATTGGAATCAAAAACAAAATGGTGGAAAATGGAGTGCCCAGGTCCTTTCTGAAAATGCCACAGTTAGATCTTTATACAGTGTCGTAAAGGGAAATTTGAATGCTGATCATATCAATAAATCTAAGCTTATTTATCGTGAAGCTGTAGAAACCTTAAGCTCGCCAAAAATGCGTTATACCTATGATATTAAAAATGGCTTCAGAACCTTCCAAGCCAGTGAAGGACTTTTGAACAATGTCACACGCAGAGGCAGTCAACTGCATGTCAAAGTTGTTGATCCAGACACCGGAAAAAAAGTGAACGTCAAATTAGATCTCCCTACCCAAGATCAACTTTTAAAGTTTAAAGTCAGCGATTTAGCCAAAGATGTTATGAGTGGCACATTCAAATACAGTGCTCTGTCAGGCGCTATATTGACACTAGTTCATGCAATTTCATATTACAAACTTATGACCGATTATGCCAACAATCCAAGAGTTGTAGAAGATAGCTTTGATGAAAATGTTAATTTGTTATACTTCACAAGCATTGCCACATTTTTTCTTGGTGCCAAACTTGCAGATTGGTCGCTTTTTCGTAGAAACATCAACTATGCAAGACAACTGGTAACTGAAAAAAAAATATTTTCCAATAAACCTTTAGAAGTAAAAAAAGCAAAGTTAACTTCAATGGCTAATTTAAGTTATGCAGGAATTGGCACAGGTTTACTAGCTTCTATGCTTGTACATCAAGGTGGAAAGCATTTGCTTAGCTGCTTGCCACTCTTTAATGAGCGCCCCATTAAAGAGCGACCTTTAAGCGCGACTCAGAAAGACGATTTAAATAAGATGTGTGATCAGGCTTGGGTCGATTATGTATTGTCTTATAAATACCAATTCCTTCTTGTGTGGGCAGCTCTTGCCAATGCAAAAAGTTTAATGACCCTTGGACAGGTCACTGGGACTGCCGGATATAGATATTGGAAAACTAAGGCTGAAAGTGGACAACTTAAAACTTACAGAGAGCATTTAAAAGATGTCAAAACACAAAGGACTCAGCATTTAGAAGTTGTAGGTAGAGGCACCAAGATCACATCAATCCGTGCAGTATTGTTGCTAGGTCTACGCAGTGGAGCACAACTGATTGTAACCATTGGTTTGGTCTATGGTTTTATATGGACATTTGATAAAATTTATTCCGCTTATACAATTCATAAACCAGTAACAACAAACTACGATAAACTTAAAAAGGCAATTAACGCACTAAATTTCACAAACTGGGATATTCATCCAGATCAATGTGATGAAAACCAGGACAATTGTGGAGCACAAAAATATGTAAACGACTTTGCAGAATATCAAAGCAGTCTAGATAAATGGCGAACATATAATTTTAGGGATGTGTCAGAAGCTATGTCAAATTGGACCGAGTATTACGCTAAGGCTATGAATTACTATAAGGCGTCTAAATACTTTTATAAAGATTTAATCACACAATTCGCTGAAAGAAAAAGAATGGCGACAGCCTTTCAACCCAAAGCTTCTTCGAGAGAGGGGTATTTAAGTCAAAATTATTATCAGTATTCAGATGAGATTTTACCTCTATTTCGTAGCTCGCCCTTTTTTGGTTTGAAATCTTCTGAACCTATTCTTCCTTTAAATATCCCTGTTGATGTAAAATGGAATGAATATGTTAGGTCCTTCCCCCTGGACCTCTTAAAGAAAAATAATACTATATACATTAAAACATTACAGAGTCAGGGAGAGAAATTAAAAACAGAATTTAATTTTCTAAAAGATAAAATCTCTAAGTTAGATATTGATAAATATCTAACTATTATTGATAAATTAACCTCTAATAACAGCGAAAGTGTTTATAATGGCTACTTTGGCTTACTTTCCCTAGCTCAATCCGAATCGGAATCATGTCAATATGCAGATTTAAAGAATCTTGATGAGGATAAAAATGAAGATCCCTATACAGGCAACTTGGCCTACAGATGTTTAGCTTACAAGAACTACATGAAATTAAGTAATTCAAAAATCTGGAGAGACAAACAGTTTCCATTCCAAGCCGGATATAAAATGAATAACAAAGATAATTTAACCGGTGGAAAACCACTTGCCTCTGGAAATGAGTACTTGATTAATTATGAAACTCGCTTTCAATTAAAAGAAATTGATTCTGGATGGTACGAAGAAGAGTTTTTAGGTAAAAGTATGCGATCTATGAGTGAGTACTTAATCTTAAGTGCTGCCTGTGGTCCAAGAACAGCGGAAAGTTTTTCTGACCCTTGGTGGGGATTCAGTCCAAAATTTACTCCACCAAAGTTACTTTTTAAAACTAAATTTGATATTTGCACATGGTATGTGCAACAAGGTCACAAGAACCCCGATCAACTTTGGCATTACATACCTAACAACCAGGATGGGAAAGTCTATGCGGGAATTATTGATTTTCTGTATCAAGAAATTAATGATTCGCTTTTAAATGAAACAAACTTTGATAGTTGGTGGGATTTGAATGTTAGACCGAATATTGAAAAATCTATTATTAACTCGAACGCAGTTTTTAATAAAGAGATAGTTCAAGATAAATTGCCTGAAGCTTTACTGCGAGATGATAAATCAAGCGATTTTTGGAAATATATATTTGCTGGAAACCCTCAGGATTTAGGCTACATACCCTCTATCACTTCAGAAATTGGACTTTATTTTAATGATATATTCAGACCCATGTTAGATATATTCAATATCAGCTACCGAAATTTTGATTCAGAAAATACTCAAAAAAACATTGATAAGTATAAACACTTTGAAATGTTAAAAGATGACTTTTATAACCAATTACATAAATTATCTGGCTATAAAGAGTATGGCCTAGACGATTTAAGGAAAATTCAGTTGGATGCAACTTTAGCTTTAAATAAATTAAGAGTATTTTATGACTCCATAAAGTATGGGAGAGTTATTGAAGATTTGATATATGTTATTGAAAGTGAAATTGAAGAAATTGAAACACAACTAGAAAAATCTGATGAACAATTAGTAAAAATAATTCCTGAATTTAATGCTGATGTTAGAAAAGTAATGCAACAGAAGATTTTATCAAATAAAGAAACCTTAGCTAAGCTTGAAGCTGGGATAAACAAAACAAATAACCCAGTACTTCAGTATAAGTATTATATAGATTTAGATGTAGTTTCAGGTAAACCAATTTTAAATCCAAATACAGGAAAACCTTTGGAGTACAGTGAACAACAAAAAATACCCACTTTTATTTTTAATCAGATTGAATTAAATATTTGGAATTTAACTAACCTACTGATGGCAGTTACACATATTGATCAAATTCAAAAAGAGCTCTAAGCAAGCTCTTTAACAAGATCTAAAACTTCAGCCCTGGTGTTTTCTATGTTGCCATCAGGGCTGTAGATCACTTTTTCACGCATCTTTTTTATTACTCTTGCAACCTTTGGTGAAGTGTTGTCACAACCTTGTTCCAAGCGAAGAATGTATAAACTGAGCTTGCGTTTAAAATCCCCGTATTCTATTTCGTACAAGTTACCAACGTAATTCTCAAATTTTTCTATGGCTAAATCTTGATTCATAATCACCTTCTGTATATGCAGCGTATAAACGCCTTTTATGCCTTTATAATCTAATCTATTTATCCTATATCAGGCTAGGATTAAAACATATCGAGACTAAAAAATGGAAACAGAGAATATAACAGAGAATATATTAGAAGTTAAAAACCCCCTAGAATTAGCCAAATCTTGGTTAGAGGTTGCGCAAAACACCGCTGCTATGACTTTTCCTAACTCCATGTGCATTGCCACTGTTGATTCACATGGCCAAGCCTCCACCAGAATCGTCTTACTTAAGGAACTCACTGAACAAGGTTTTGTTTTTTTCACAAATTATCAAAGTCGAAAGGGCCAAGATCTGGAACATGATTCCCGCATATCTGCCAACTTTTACTGGGACAAATTGTTTCGCCAGATTCACATTGTTGGAAAGGTCACCAAAGTGAAACGTGAAGATTCTGTTAAGTATTGGAAAACAAGACCTCGTGAAAGTCAAATAAGCCAATATGTATCTAGACAGTCTCAAGTCGCAGAATCGCGAGAAATGATGGATAATCTCTACAACCAAGCCGAGGAAAACTGGGCTGGTAAAGAAATCCCCTGTCCTGAACATTGGGGTGGATATTTAATTACACCTATTGAAATGGAGTTCTGGATAGGTCGTGAACATAGGTTTCATGACCGCTTTCAGTTTAAAAAATACAAGCAAGACACATGGCTGGCCCAACGTCTGTTTCCTTGAGTTCAGACTATCTTATTTTATCTGTAAGCATCATTATTATACTATATGGCGAATGTAATTATTATTGAAGACGATGATCGTACCATTAGAGAAATGAGTCGATATATTCGTGAACTGGCCGAAGATAACAATGTTCGCGTTTTCAATACAGCGGAACAGTTTCTAAAACGATACAGCGGTAAAAACCAAGTTACTGATTTAATTAAAAATGAATACGCTATTGGTTTCAGTTTTTATACTGTTGAGGATTTACACAGCTTAAAAGACCTCAATTATTCACAAGACACACCTTTTTTAGGAGAAAGCGCTCAATTAACTTTACATACATCCAGTTTAATACCAAAAAAATTAAGTCTATCTGAACCCAGTCCACTATTTGGATTAGAAATTGCCGACGTTATTGATAACAAAAGTTTTTTTAACCTTTTAATCCCAGAAGTCTTTCATAAACAGTGGCAAGTTTGTCAGGAAAAATTAAAAGCTAAAACTGATTGCTCCATCATATTGCCTATTAAAAATGGTTCAAATCTTTGGCTTATTTATTTTGTTTTTTCACACTCCACAAATGAAGAAATCTCTGTAACTATTGAAAATGTTCTCCGTGACGAGAAAGGTCGAGGAGCGCTTACTAGAGAAATCAATAATAGGAAAGAAAACGAAGCTAAAGAACTAGATATGCTTAGCTCTATCGATCTTATTATTTTGAAAAATAATTTAATTGAAATCGACACTCGCGAATGGGTCACAGCTACAAGAAATCATTTAAAGGAAAACAATTATTTCCCTACCGAGGGTAGCACTCGATTTGTTGTTATTAAATATGAAGATGACAAGTCGGCCATGAGCACCTTGTTTCACCAATACATTGATGATTTAATTTCTCTGCCATTAGATCGTCTTGTGTTTTTGCAAAAAATTGATATCGTTTTAAATTTGCCAAATTTAACTAAGCCAAGATTTCTTTTTTTACAGCCCTTAAAAAAAGAAATTGAGTTATCCAAAAGAACAAGGTTGGAAAAATTTAATGATTTGTCCATTGCCATATCCAATCCTATAGCCTTAAAACCTGGCTTAGCTACCACCTTCTTTTTCAGCTTCCCTAATGATGAAACTCCACTTCGGGTGGTAACCAAAAGTGCTGAATGTGAAAAGCACCCCACAGACCCCACTATATACGTAGCCAATTTTGATTATTTTGGTGTCGACAGAAAATCTCAATTGAGAATTAAGAGCTATTTAAGAAATATCAATGAGTACAAAGAAATATTATCATTTGATGAAGATGAGTTCTCCTACCATCCTGAAAACATATTTTTAACAGAGGATCAAAAACGATTAAAAACTGTCATAGTATTAGATAGTGATGAGCAAAATAGAAAACAAATTAAGAAGTCTATCACTGATAATATGCAGCAAGTCCGAGTCGTTGATGACAGCACCTACTATTTGTTTGAAAAGAAGTATCTATTAAGTGAAGATGAAGAGTCCATTCCCCTACGTGACCATGAAATATATGATAAAAAAATTGTCTGGAAGGTGGATGCCAGTAATCACAATTTCATTGAAGTTGTTAACGAACCGAAAGAGGGAGATTTAATTTGTGGATTTCCAGCTGTTGATTTCTTTGACGGCCCTAAAGAATGGAAGTTTTTATTTGAAGAAATTTTTAATCAAGAACTTGTGATGGAAAATCTAAAGGCTTTACAATCCAAAGAAGAAAGACAATTTCTCGTAGATTTAAGACATGCTGATAAAACTGTAAGATTATCACAGTTAAACCTTAGACATGATATAAATAAAATTGAGATGTGTATTATGCCTCCACCCCCCGATGCTCTTCAGGGTGATGTTCTAGAGTCTATTGATGCCATCGTAATGGAAGCCCGAATGATTCCTGTTGAATTTGATGATTGGTACAGTAAATTCAATCAACGTATTGAACAAAAAAGATTAAATATCTCTAATGTTAATCCAAAGATTATTTCCTATACTGATCCTAAGGAGTTCACTTGAGGTAAGCTTTAACTTTTTATTAATCTAAAAAGGAGTTTGAAAAACTTTGATCATGAAACGCCAGATAGCAAAGCACTTTTGCTATCCTTATTTCAAAACCATTAACAATCAGTTCCAAGGTACAACCCCACAAACTTGAGGTGCAACGAGGGTTCACTGGCCAGCTTGTAATGGCCAAAAGGTGCAATTAATTTCAATTAGCAATTTGGCTGCCTTATTCAAACAGATAGCCATTGAGGATTGGAACTATTGTATTTCTACATGGCTTTATATTTGAAAAAAACCCCTGGACAAAACTTATGTGCAAGAATATACGCATGCGAAGCTAAAGAAGATGAGCAATTCTTTTGTTATTTAGTTTATTTCGGCATCAATGATGCTTTTTTCAAAATACACGCGAAACTGGATTCGTGAAAATTATGCTTTCTAACAAAAAGTAAGGAAGCCTAAGCTAGGCGGCTACTAAATTACAACCACAGTGATGACAAAACTTTCACGAACACTTTCTATCCGCTCCACCACATTCTGAGACAACTTGGACCTTCCATTTTTGCACTTTTTCCTCTACAATTTAAAAAATCAATAAAACCTTTTTTTATTCAAGAATCAATTTCAAATTTAATAAATGCCAGGCCTTAGCAATCTTTTAAAATTCTTGTTTGTCAAACCAATAAATTTACTACTTCATTTTGTGTTTTTCTTTCTACAAACAAACCCTTTTTCCAAATCAAGATATGATTTTTAGATCAATACCTGTTTTTGATTTAATTTTTCATGAAATTACAATATCATAACATGGCTACAGCCCTTTTATTGATTACCAAGTTTCGTTTATGGATAAGGCCACTTAAAACTTTATTATTTTAAAAACAATCATCAACATAAATAGATTCAAATCGACCAGTTTTATACAAGTGATATTATTAGAACTCAACAAAAGTCTTCAATTGTTTGAAGATTTCTTTAAAAATTATTTCATTTTTGATTTATTTCTTTATTTCATCTTCATTAATCACAGTTTTTAGTCGACATAACCTAGCTTTTAAGTAACTCTAATCGAATGTAAATTCTCTTGTTAGGAGTTCTAAAAACATTCTCTTAAATCTGAATATGTTTTTTAACATTTGCCAAGAACCAATACCCAACGGCCCATCCGTATTTTCTTTCCTAAGTGATTGGCTAGTATTGGGAAAAGAGCAAAAAAACTTTGGGGAGTAGCATTTGTGGACATGGGCTACCATCAGATTCCATCTTAAAATTTCTAACTTTGACGGGTTAATTTTAATAAATCTATAGAGCTTTTTAGTAGGAATTTTAAGCCGGGTACAGCTGCCTCTTGTTGTGCTTTCAATAATGCCATAGGTATTTCTAGAACCTTTGTACCTACTATTGCTTCGGCAGAATAGGGCTGCTTGGCTATACCTACTAATCCCAATTCGCCTACCGCTTGTGAACCCGTGATTTGATCAATCTCTATTTTTTTTCCATTTCTTTCTATAAAAATACTTACACGACCACTTTGAACAAAAAATATTTTATCTGCAACATCCCCTTCTTTAAAAAGAGATTCTCCCCTTTTGAGCTCTTTGATATTTTGCAAGTATTCACCCCTTGTGTTTAACTTAAAGCTTTTCGGTTATTCTACATAAGCTTTTTAGTACTTTTTAAAAATGACTCATAAAAATATATAAATTCTATTTTCCTCAATGATATCATGCTGTTATTTTGCTAGCCCAAGAGGCGATAGCATGGTATAAATTTAATTTTTGCAGGTAGAATTATGAATTTAATGATAATAGTAATTGGAACTGGATTAGCACTGGGCTTGATCCTACAAATATTCTTAAAATCCCTTCTAAATTGGTACTCAAAACAACAGGCGGAAAGTCTAGCCAAAGATTTAATAGAAACCGCTGAAGAAAAAGCTGAAGAATTAATGGATTTAGCTAAAGAGAGTATTGCAGAATTCGAAAGAAGCCAGCAAGAATCACACGAAAAGTTGTTTGATCAAAAAGAAGAGCGAATTCAAAAATTACAAGGCCAAGTCGATCAACTTCGCAATCAATTGCACAATAAATGGATGGAAAAAAAGAAGGTTGTAGATAGAAGTTATAGTTTAGTTCAAAATCATGCAAATCTGGTAGACACCCTAGAAGCGAAAGCGAGACTAAACTCTGCATCTGTATTGAATAAAAAAAAGGATTTAGCACAAAAGCTTATAGAGACCTTTTCTTTAGACAAAGAAAAAATCTTGAGTGAATTGAGTCAAAAAATTGTTAACATCGCACGCACAAAAATTAATGAAAATTTATCAAAAGAAGAGGAAGATCTTAAGGATCGTATCGAACGAGATGCTAAAAATATTTTAAATCTTGTTATCAACCGCTTTGTTAGACCTTTTTGTCCTGAAAGGGGTATTGGTTTTATTGTATTAAAAAACGATAGTGAAGTAGAAAAAATGCTTGGGCCGAATAAGTCACATATTGAGCATGTAGAAAAATACTGTGGTGTAGATATCATCTACAATGAAAGAGCACGAAGTCTTTCTGTATCTGGTTTTGACCCCGTAAGAAGAGAACTGGGAAGGGCGACTTTGGAGAAACTTACTAGAGAGCGGAATATAAATGAAAACGTTATTCAAAGAACTATCGAACATGCAAAACGGAACCTATTTAAAGAAATTAAAATGGATGGAGACAAAATTTCCCGAGAACTGAAACTTGATAATTTAAATCCAGAAATTAAAAATATGATGGGCGCACTTATGTATCGTTATTCGTTTACACAAAACCAATATTATCATTGTGCAGAAGTGGGACATCTTTGCGGACTCCTCGCTGCGGAATTAGGAGAAATCACTAAAGATGGTAGAAGAGCAGGACTGCTACATGATATTGGCAAGGCCATGGATCATAGCCTAGATGGAGGACATGCTGTAATAGGTGCTGACTTCATTGAAAAACATGGAGAGCCATCACATATTGTTCATGCGGTTAGAGCCCATCATTTCGATGAAACCCCATCAACTAATCTGGCCTACTTGGTTATAGCTGCAGATGCAATATCAGGCGCAAGACCTGGAGCCCGTCGATCTACAACCTCTACTTACACACAAAAAATGGACCAATTACAAGAAATTGGAAATAGCTTTGAAGGAGTTATAGATACCTTTATTCTTAGCGCTGGCAGAGAAGTCCGTATCACCGTTGATAATAATAAAATTGACGACCACAAAGCCTTAGAATTGAGCAAACAAATTGCTCGTAAAATAGAACATGACTGTAACTATCCTGGAACTATTAAGGTTACAATTGTCCGCGAAACTCAATCTATAGACATTGCTCGATAGGTTTTTAAAACGATAGACTCCGTTACTTGCAATTCCATAAGTTGCCTAAATAACTCCCTGACTACGTCCTCATAACTAGATGTAATTCCATCATATTGCAAAAGCAATTGAATGTATCGGCAGGCACGGTCTATGAGTTTGCCATTACTGGGCTTTACCCATGTCATTAAATTATTTTTATATCTGCCCATTTTACCCATAACTAAAGTAGAGTGGATATTGAGAAGCATTTTTAAAATCATATGGTTTATTAAAGGGTGTGTTTTTGGAAGCTCTAATTGGTATTGCAAGTTATTTGACAACTGAAAATCAAATCCATTTTCTCCATCGTAAATGAAAAATTTATGGATTTTCTTATCAGTTAAATCTTTTCTTAAGTCATAGGCCCTCTCGCTAAAATCAAATCGATATAAGTAATCATAACTCAGTTGATTTTGTCCCTGCCAGTCTAAACAATGTGGTTCGCGATTTAAAAGTTTACACCAAGATTCTTTAGATGTTCTCGTACCCAACAAAGTAATATAACTTAATGATAAATTTTTTAGATGAGACTCCAATGGGGCAAAGGGCTGTAGGCTAAATGTGGGAGATCTTTCGGTAGTGTCCGTAAAAGCTGTAATCCCATAACTATCAACAAAATAATGAATCCATTCCCCGTTCTTATATATATCTGACTCTTTTAGAATAAAATCTGACAAAAAGTTGTGAGCTAAACTTAAATAAATCTTTATCAGTTTTTGATGGTAGTCCTTTATTTGTTTTTTTTCACAAAATAGGGCTAAGCCCACCCCCCATTGCAGCACTGTACTGGCTTGCATACGCGTACTTCCAGCCAGTGACATCGGGCCAATTTCCCAACAGAAATTTACGATTTCAGGATCTTCAATTATTTTTTGCGATCGCTCGACAGTTTTAATTAATGTTTCTCTAGGATTACAATATATAAAGAATGGTTTATGGTGGGAAAGCTGTAATGCTTTTTCTGTAGCTCCAATAACAAAAGGGGTTTCCCCACCTTCGGTACATGAAATCAACAAATCATTAGCCGTAAAACCCTTTTCAACTAATTGATTGGCTCCCAATTGCGGGAAATCTTCAAAGCCTTCAATGGCATGAACCAATGCCACATCTCCACCTGCCATAAAGGCCTGCACCTGTTCAGAATCTTTATGAAGTTGACGCCAAAGACTTTCTAGAGTGAGTGATAATCGGCCCGTGGCTCCACAGCCACATAAAAATATTCTACCACCACCACTTAAGACTTCTTGAATTTTTTCTCGAAGCTTTTCTACATCGGCGAGATAACCAGTGAATTTCTTAAGAGCTAGCTCATCCACTTTTTTTAAACTTGAGATGGCTTTATTTACATCGCTTTCCACCCAATCAGATAAATGTTGTGTCAGAGGATGGGGTTGCTCAGTGACTAAGTGCCCCAATCGAAATTTGTTTCCTGTTAATAAAAAATTGTCAGCCGATTCTATGGGATTCAATAGACACTCCTAAAGCAAAAGACTACACTGTTTTAAATTGAAAGTGAAGAGGAGACCTCACATGAAAAAAGCTGCCATCTTAGGCTCAAGCCGCATTCCTTTTGTTAAATCAATGACCAAGTATATGTCTATTAATAATCAAGAACTCATGACAGAAGTCCTTAAAAATTTGGTTCATGAATACAACCTAAGAAACAAAAGACTGGGTGAGGTAGTTGTTGGTGCAGTAATGAAACACAGCAAAGATTGGAACCTAGCACGTGAATGCACAATAGGTTCTGGCTTATCTCCAGAAACTCCAGCCAATGATTTACAACAGGCCTGTGGCACAAGTTTAGAGGCCACAATTAATATCTCTAATAAGATAAAATTGGGTCAAATAGAAAGTGGTATTGCCGGTGGGACCGACACCAATAGTGATTTGCCCATTGTCTATGGTAAGGCTTTTACAAATCTTGTTTTAGAAAGTTATCGTGGCCGATCTGGTTGGGAAAAAGCTAAGCCTTTTTTAAAATTGCGCCCTAAACATTTTATTCCAGTATTTCCAGGTGTCATTGAACCTCGTACAGGCTTGAGTATGGGACAAAGTTGTGAAGTCATGGCCAAAGAATGGAAAGTTTCTCGGGAAGAGCAGGATCAAATTGCCAGTGAAAGCCATCAAAAGGCAGCAAAAGCTTATGATGAAAACTTCTACCTCGATTTAATAACTTCATTTAAAGGCTCCAATCGCGATGGCATCCTTAGGCCAGATACCACTTTGGAGCAACTAGCCAAACTTAAACCTGCCTTTGATAGAAAAAGTGGTAAGGGCACATTGACGGCAGGAAATAGCACTGCACTAACAGATGGTGCCGCAGCAGTACTTTTAGGTTCAGAAGAATGGGCAAAAGAAAATGGCTTAGAAGTTCAAGCCTATTTTGTCGACGGTGAAGTCGCTGCTGTTGATTATATTAAAAGTGAGGGATTACTAATGGCACCAGCATATGCTGTTCCTCGCCTACTTGCACGCAATGGATTAAGTTTACAGGATTTCGATTTTTATGAAATCCACGAGGCTTTTGCAGCTCAATTATTATGCACTCTTAAGGCCTGGGAATCTGAAAAATTTTGTAAAGAAAAATTAGGTTTAACCAAAGCCATGGGCTCTATTGATCGCAATAAAATGAATGTGAAAGGTGGAAGTTTAGCCATGGGTCATCCTTTTGCTGCAACGGGAGCCAGAATCGTTGGCGGTTTAGCTAAAATGCTTAAACAAAAAGGTTCAGGTCGTGGACTGATTTCCATTTGTACTGCCGGTGGCATGGGAGTTACCGCAATTATTGAAAGGTAAGTGAATGGAATATTTATACCCAGAAATTGAACCCTATAAAACTCATCGACTGAAAGTTTCTGATATACACGAGATCTATATAGAAGAAGTAGGAAATCCAGAAGGATCCCCTGTGGTTTTTCTTCATGGTGGACCAGGTGGTGGGATTCATAGTTTTTACCGTCGCTTTTTTGATCCAAAACATTATCGTGTCATACTTTTTGATCAAAGAGGGGCCGGTAACAGTACTCCCCATGCTGATTTGCGAGAAAATACTACCCATAATCTAGTTTCTGATATCGAAGTCATTCGCAAGTTTTTTAAAATTGATAAGTGGATTGTTTTTGGTGGCAGTTGGGGAAGCACGCTGGCTTTATGTTACGCAATACACCACCCTGCTTCAGTTAAAGCCCTTGCCCTTAGAGGTATTTTTCTTTGTCGGCCTCAAGAAATAAAATGGTTTTATCAAGAGGGGGCTTCCAACATTTTTCCAGATGCCTGGGAATCTTATAGAGATTTTATACCTATAGATGAACGCCATGATTTTGTTAAAGCCTATTACAAAAGACTTACCAGTGAAGATGCTTCTATTAGAATGGCCGCAGCAAAAACCTGGAGCATATGGGAGGCGGCAACTTCTAAACTTTTTCAAGATGAAGATATGATGTCAGCTTTTAGTACAGACTTCTTTGCTGAAGCTTTTGCTCGAATTGAATGTCATTATTTTATAAATAATATTTTTATGCCCTCTGAGAACTTTATATTAGATAATATTGACAAGATTAAAAATATCCCTGGCGTGATTGTTCAAGGCCGCTATGATGTTGTTTGTCCGACTCAAAGCGCTTGGGATTTACACAAGGCTTGGTCTCAATCTCAACTATTTATAATACCTGATGCTGGACACTCCTTGTCAGAGCCTGGAATTGCAAAAAAATTAATAGAATTAATGGATTTGTATAAAGATCTATAAAAGGGGCCACAAGGGCCCCCCACAGGTACGTACTTAGGTTTTTACACCTACAGAATAGTTTCACATTAAGTGTGATTCTCCCCTCGAAAACCACACTTTGGATTCTATCCTTTTCCCTCTCCCCCTGAAGAGCTCCTTCTCAGTAAACTCTTCTTCCCCCTAATATGCCCGATACAATTTTAATTTTCCATAAAAGCCGTTGACATCTCGGACGAAAAATTGTCAAAGCTATCTTGTAAAGTATCCCTGTAAGCCTATGTTTTTATTGAATTAGTTACACTTCAAAGCCTTGATTAAAATAGTGAGCAATTTGGGATACTTAAAACTTGCTAAGACTTACTTGTTTTGTTAGTGTGTCGGACTTTGAGAGGTATAATTTATGAAAGAAGGAATCCATCCAGAGTTTCGCAGTGTCTGTTTTAAAGATGTTTCATGTGACTGGACATTAATTACTAAATCCACCGTTCGCGCAAAAGATACCATTGAAATTGATGGAAAAACTTATCCGTTAGTGACAGTGGATATTTCTAGTCAATCTCACCCTTTTTACACAGGTAAACAACGACTGATTGATACAGAAGGTAGAGCCGAGAAGTTTAAAAAGAAATATGGTGTTCGTCGCAAAAAAGATTAATTTTTCTTTTAAATTATATCAAATTAAAAAAAGCCACATTTTACATGTGGCTTTTTTGTGTCCTAAACTAAGCTTTTAGTTAAAGGATAAATGTTTTAATGAGCGACCCTTGGGGCCGTAGTCGTTACGGGGCATGCGCCTTTTCCAGCTTCATTAATAAGCTTGGCTCTAACCTGAGTGGCATTCACAAACTCGTCTTCAGTGAACACATCCACTTGAATAGCATCCCACCTCAATTCTTCACTCAATTGTAATATTTTTTGTTCTTCCACCGTAATCACTCCCTTTTCTAGGGCTATCTCAAGCAAATCGCGACTGCGTTTTTTAGGAAGAATTTTCTTACGTATAGCTCTGCGGATTTTCGTATCAATGTCTTCACTCTTTTTAATAGTTTTAAATGCTTTTTCATAGCGCCCTAAAGCCTCTGTTTCAAGTTTAGGAATAAACATACCTTGAGTAATTCGATCTCTTTGTTCTCCATCTTCCTGAATTAATTTTGCTAGCTCATGGGTCAAGTCATCTCTTGGCTCGACACCCATTTTGTTAAGGCTCGCAAACCAAAAAACTGGACCTCGCATTAACCAGCGAAGAAAAAATGGCCCCTCAAAATTTGCCAATATTCCTTCAAAAGACTTTTGAATATTGTCAAAGGCCACTTGCATTGAATAATGAACAAAGGGTGTATCTTCTTTACGCCTCCCTTCTGATTCATAACGGTGCAAGACAGCAGTTGCTGTGTACATCCAAGAAAGTACATCTGCATATCGACCGGTGAGCTTTTCTTTAAATTTTAGTTTGCCCCCAAGAACACCCATCGCAATATCAGCCATAGTAGCAAAATAAGCTGAGGCCCATGCTAATTTTTGATAATATCTTCTTGTAACATTATCACCATGTCCAAAAATCAACCATCCTCGCGTCCAAGACAAAACCTTAGCTCTAAATAAATTGCGAAAAATATGTCCAATGTGACCCCAAAAAGCACGGTCAAAAGCTTTTACATCATTTTTTTCTAAGGCATAAATTTCTTTAAATGCATAAGGATGAGCCCTTAATGCTCCTTGACCAAAAATCATAAGCGTTCGAGTTAATATATTTGCACCTTCCACAGTAATAGAAATGGGAGCTGCAATATAACCCTCAGCAATTGCATTTCTAGGTCCCAAAGAAATAGCTGCCCCTCCCATAATATCCATGGCGTCATTCACCGCAGAACGATACCATTCGGTGGCATTGTATTTTGCTATTGCTGTTACAACTGGCGGTTTAATTCCCTGGTCTAAGGCACTCAATGTATAGCGCCTCATGGCCTCCGCAAAATAAGCCTTTCCAGCAATTCTTGCCAACGGTTCTTCAACACCTTCGAACTTTCCAATAGGCATTCCAAACTGCTTTCTTAGCTAGTTGCATGAGCCGAGGCTAAACAGACCAAAAAGCTTCATTCCCCCAGTGCTTTGTGCAGGAAGTGATATACCTCTGCCAGCACCTAAAGATTCCATTAACATCTTCCAACCATGACCAGCCTTATCCAAACCACCAATAATTGCATCATTGGCGACAAGTACAACATCATGTCCCTCTGTTGGGCAGTTGTAAAAAGGGATAGACAGTGGATCGTGGCGCAAACCTAAAACTACGCCTTTTGTATTTGCTGGAATTAAAGCACAAGTAATTCCTAAATCTTCTCCCCGTCCCAATAGGTTTTCGGGGTCTCTGAGTTTAAAAGCTAAACCAATGACTGAGGAAATAGCCGCCAATGTAATCCATCGCTTGTTCCAATTGAGTTTTAAATATATTTTTCCATCTTCACCTTTGAAAAGGACACCAGAAGAAACTATTGATCCCGCATCACTCCCCGCTTGTGGTTCTGTGAGTCCAAAACATGGCATCTCTTTACCTTCAGCCAAACGTGGTAACCAACTTTTCTTTTGTTCATCTGTTCCATAGTGTACTAAAAGTTCAGCAGGTCCTAAAGAATTGGGCACCATAACTGTGATAGAAGCAGTAATCGAACGAGTTGAAATTTTTTGAATCACTTCACTGTGTAATAAATTAGAAAAACCCAAGCCTCCATATTCTGTGGGAATAATCATCCCCAAAAATTTATTATTCTTAATAAAATCCATAATATTATCGGGTATGTTTCTTAATCTATAAACTTGCCAGGCATCTATCATTTTACAAAGCTCTTCAACCGGGCCGTCTAAAAATGCCTGTTCTTCAGTAGTTAACTTTGGAGATGGCTCGCTCATTAATTTCTTAAAATTAGGTTTACCAGAAAAAAGCTCAGCCTCTGCCCAGACGACTCCAGCTTCCAGCGCTGTTCTTTCCGTCTCTGAAATTTGTGGAATGAATTTCATTACTTTAAAAAGCTTCATAACTCCAGATGAAACCAAAACTTGTCTTAAAGGAGGAATAATAAAAACCAAGGAGAGTGCAATAAACAAAACAATAACAACAGAGGGGACACCAAAGCCAAACATAATCCCAGACAGGACTATGGTCCAAAGCCAAAAAGGAAATCCCAAGTAACCCATTGCTGTAACAAAAAGCACAGTTCCAATAGACGCGGCAGCTAAATTGTTTAAAAACACACCAGAGTACATTTCTAGTAATTCCATAAACTCCTCCATAAATATGACTTTATTAGTATATAACTCAAAATGAGAGGATTCAATCATTTGATTGAATTTTTAAACTGTTTGATTAATAATAAAGCATATGAGGGTAAAAACGTCTCAAAACAAAACACATCGGAAAACTGTTCGTCCTGATGTAAAAAAACAACTCTTAAAAGCGGCAAAAAAACAGTTCGCTCTTAAGGGTTTGAGTGGCACATCCATAAGAGATATCGCCAACGAAGCCCATGTGAATTCTAGTATGATCAGTTATTACTTTGAAAGCAAGGAGGGGCTTTACGTCGAGTGCCTCCGCGAAATAGGGAAAAATCATTTAAAGTTTGCTAAAGAAGTATTGATCGATGTGAGTAGCCTTGAAGAGTTTAAAGTCCGGTTGCAAATGTTAATTAATAATCTTTTTTCTCTATATACAGAGGACCGAGATGCGGGATTGATAATAGTTCGTGAGTATGACAAAATTCACTCCCCTGCTGAAAAAGTTTTTAAGCAGACCTTTTTAAAAATATTTGAGTTGCTCATCCATTATTTTGAAATGGCTCAAAAGAAGAACTTTGTAAACAACAAGAAAGATCCATTTATACTGGGCAGTCTTTTTTTTGGTTGCCTTTCCAGTCAAATGCGAATGGACCATATTAAAGAAAAAGCTTATCAACGAACATTAAAACAAGCTGAAGAAAGAGAAAAAGTCGCTCAGCATCTCGTAGAACTGTTTTTAGTCAGTTAAAATTAATATCTATGATAATAATAGCTATCCTTTTTTAAACATTTGAAGTCTTTTTCTTTTTATGTGAAAATTTAAATAGATAAAACACTTTAGGGGGAGGGTTTATGGCCCGCTTCATTATAATTAATTTACTTTTGTTTTCTTTTTCTACATTCGCCTCAGAAACAAGTCAGTGGGAATTCAAAACCCTGTTTGATACTTTTTCCATCACTAAAAAAGAAGGGAAATACACAATCGGGAATCGAGAAGTGAATCCCGGTGTGTTCAATGATTTTGAGCAAATATTTAACGATGACACAGAATATGATGTACAGTGCCCTCAAGACTTGGGCAATAAACCTACAGCTACAATAACAGCTCACATAAAAGAAAAAAAAATGACACGTGATTTTTTTGTCGAGAAATCATATGTCAGAGACAATAGTAATAACAAATGTTTGTACATTATGAAAGAGGGCTTAGCCCACTTACCCCTCCATAGAAATTGGTTTATTGGAGAAGTCAATTCTACTCTTCCTATAAAAGATAAATTGCAGGTCTATTTTGATGGAAAATTAGTTTTTGATTTTGAAAAGAAAAACTCAGAATGGCAACAGAATATCGATAATAAATACATAGATTGGGATTACTTTTCGCGAGTCTTAGACTCCTTAAAAGAATTCCCAATAGATAAAAGATATCACCTTGCGTTCGCAAAAGAAAAAAAGCAATTTGAAATTCGAACAGGTCGTGAAATCTTCTCATTCTATTTAGTGGGTAGAAATTTTTGGGCTGTTAAAATACCAAAAGCTAAATGGTTAGTCGCCTCTTCAGCCTGGGCATTGTTCGATGACTTCAAACCAGAATTGTGGTTAAGCAAATACAATGCCCTTCTACTTACAATTTCTGATAAAAAACTAGATAAGGAACAACGCAGTCAAGCTATACAACGTTTAGGTCCTACGTGGACACTACCCATAAAACAAGTATATCATAAAATCCTGTTAGACCCAGATGATGATAACTCATTAAAATTAATAGTTCTTGCTAATATCAAAAATAAGCCTACCAATGAAAACCTTAAAGTGTTGGCCAGTAGTTTACATCGAACTGAAGATCTAGAGTTACAAGTAGAAATCACTAAAGCATTAAGAATTATGAATCCTAAAGGCCCCTTACTTAGCCTTGATAAACCCGAGAAATTTGATGAACAAATACAACAATGGCAAAAATGGGCTGAACAACTCAAATAGAATTAGTAAAACCACTTTTTCCTGGGCCCTTTATGATTGGGCCAATTCTGCATTTGCCACTACCGTAATGGCTGGCTTCTTTCCACTTTTTTTCAAGCAGTATTGGAGCGGAGAGACTTCTCTCACTAAAAGTACATTTTATTTAGGTATTACAAACTCTATAGCCAGTCTTTTGCTTGCCTTGTTAGCACCCTATTTAGGTGTATTGGCAGACTTATCTCACAGAAAAAAATATTACTTGGCTTCTTTTGCATTTTTGGGAATCATCGCTACCGCCGGATTATATTTTGTTAGTTATGGCCAATGGACACTGGCCATTTTACTATATGCTTTATCTACATTGGGTTTTCTAGGTGGGAATATTTTTTATGATGCTTTATTGCCTCAGCTCACAACAAATGATCGTGTTGATTTTCTATCTGGATTTGGTTTTGCACTAGGCTATTTAGGAGGTGGGATTCTCTTTGCCCTCAATGTTTTTATGACTTTAAATCCATCCACATTTGGCCTTTCTACTTCGGCAGAAGCTGTTAGAATTAGTTTTCTAATGGTTGCTGTTTGGTGGTTTGTGTTTTCAATACCATTATTTTTAAATGTTCGTGAAAACTCTATTTCCATTAAAGATTCTACAATAAATCAAAAGGATTTTTTATTAAGAGGTTTTTATCAATTATGGCTAACTTCTAAAGAACTCTTTTCAAATAAATCCACATTATTTTTCTTACTTGCTTACCTTTTTTATATCGATGGCGTGAACACCATAATAAAAATGGCTGTTGATTATGGCTTAAACTTAGGCTTTGATTCTAATAATTTAATTACAGCCCTGTTGATAACACAATTTGTTGGTTTTCCTGCTGCCATACTTTTTGGTTGGCTAGGAGAGAAATGGGGAGCAACAAAGGGCATTTTTTTAGCTTTAATTAGCTACTGTGGAATTACAATTTGGGGTTATAAAATGACCTCGGTCACGGAATTCTACTATCTAGCCATCGGCATTGGTTTAGTGCAGGGGGGCATTCAATCTCTGAGTCGTTCTCACTTTTCAAAACTTATCCCTTCCAGTAAAGAAGCTGAATATTTTGGTTTTTTTAATATGGTGGGAAAGACTTCAGCAATATTTGGCCCTTTATTAGTAGGCTACGTAAGCATGGCCAGCGGAGATCCCCGTCTTTCTATACTTGTAATTTTAGTGTTTTTTATAATTGGTGGATCTTTACTTTGGATACACAAAAAAAAATCTTAAACTTCGGGGAATAAACCTCGACCCTGCTTAAGATCATTTACCCAACACCGCATTTGTTCTGTAAACTTTGGCTCCTGATAGATAGGATCAAGATCAGTAAACTTAATCGCATCTGTCAAAATGTCTGTATTAGTTAAAAATTGAACTCCAAAATAACCCTCTTTTTGATGGACTACTTTTGCGTCTGTTGAAAAATCAAAATCACCTAGTGTAAAACATAAACTTAAACTTTCACCAAGATGAGGTTGCCATGTTGTTTGTACCAAAGCTCCCCCTTGAGAAATATTAAGAATGTTCACGTCAGTTCTTACATCGTTATTTAATACTACTTCATTAATATTTACTGCATAACGACGTGGAGTCTTCCACCATCTAAGATTTTGATCCATATAAATCCGCCTCACCTTGGGGGATAGCATATATAGTACACTTACAATGATAAACAGATTAGCACTCAACAAAATCCATGGTGAGCGACTATATTCATAAAACCAAACCATTGTATTCAGAGTCGATGTCCACAAAACCACTGCAAAGTAGACTACATATCCCCAGGATGAAAAACTCAAGATCATTAATCCTGCAAGCGGAAAAAAGGTATAAAACTCTAACAGTTCCATCATACTATGTGATTGCCAGTGGGCTTGAGTATAGAGCCATGGGCTCATTCCCATAATCAAAGAATTAAATAATAAGCTAAAGAAGGGCGTCAGTAGATGTAAAATGGCTAATAATTTTAGTGGGATAGGTTTGTTTTTCATATCTATATAGTACTTATCCCATCAAGTTTAGGGAATATTTTTTTGTATTTTCAGACTTTTAGAGAGAATCCTTGATGTTTAGGACAAAAGTGACTATAAAACTAGGAACTTAAAACCTGGTTTTTATAGGGCTCCATTGGGGAGCGCCGCTCAGCATTAAACTTCGCTTGGTGAAGGCTGGGATAAAAATAATAGGAGAACCAATGAAGAAAAACAGTGGAAAAAGACAAAGATACAAAGTCCAGCGACGTTTGGGCTGTGAACTACCTGGACTAGGTAAGGCCGGAGCTCTAGAAAGACGCCCCTATCCACCTGGCGAAAACGGTAATAAAAGACGAAAGTATTCGGACTATGCCTTGCGCTTAGAAGAAAAACAAAAAATTCGTTGTAATTACGTTTTAAAAGAAGAGCAATTGCGACGCTTTATTAGAGATGCCAAGCAAGGTGTCGGTACTAATTGGGTTAACAAACTGATCGGGCGCCTAGAGTCTCGTTTGGACAATATTGTATTCCGACTCAACTTTGCCCCCAGTATTCGTGCCGCTCGTCAATTGATTTCACATGGACACGTTTTAGTGAACAACAAAAAAGTGGACATCAGCTCTTATGTTGTAGGAACTGGATCAACGATTGCACTTACAGAAAAGGCACAAAATAATCAAAGTTATCTCAGAGCTAAACAATCACCCAGATTAGAAGTTCCTGACTATTTGAGAAAAGAAGAAAAAGAAGGAAAAGAGTTCGGTACACTTGATGCTGTTCCAAGAATTGAACACGTCCCATTTCCTTTTGATGCTGGCTTGTTTACTGAGTATTACGCTGCAAGAAAAGCATAAATTAAAAATAATAAGTAAATTTATAAAAACCGCCTATAATATGGCGGTTTTTTTACTTTGAACTAATTTTTAGAAAATCGATTTTATTTTCAGTCCAATATTGCAATTCATATTTATCTAGAAATTTACTTCCTATAACATTCGGACAGCTTTTACAGGTATAAAAAACTACGTCCTCTATTTTTTTTCCTGCAACATAGATTTCAGGAAAAAACACAGGATATACACTGAGGGATCGCTCATTGAATTTAATTATTTTTTTTTCTTTAATATTTTGTGATGGAATTAAAAGCTCATTAAGTGTGTCCGTACTTATTAAATTAGATTCTACATAGTTAAATACAGAAAAAAACTTGATTCGAGTATTTTTACGTAAAACCAAGGGTAAGTAGTAATTTAAACCATCTAGACTCACTAATTCCCAATTTACTTTTCCAGGGTTCTCATCATCAATATCATCAATAAACTCTTTGCGATTTAGAAAACTATTCCAATATTTATAGTTTTCAGGATGTCCTCGAGTTAGACTCCCAATAATACTCAATGAAAGAGGTAAGTTGTTTTGTGCCAAGTAATGATTAACAATTTCCTCTCCGGCCAATAAATAATCGGGGTTAATTTTAAGGGAGTGAAGCACCCAATACATACCACTTTCTACTCCATGAATTGCTTTTTCTGTTAAACCAAACCAATAAAAAACATCATAGGATTCACCACCCAAAGTGAAATAGGCTTTAAAAAGTGGTTCGGCATCCTTCCAGTTTTTTTGCTTTGTTAAAACCATGGCCAAGTTAGCAAGAGCCAATTTATTGTTGGGTTCTCTTTCGATAATATGAGAAAAATATTTCTTTGCACACTGTGTATCTTCTAAGGAGTTACAAATTGCTCCTAACTCTAGATAGTTGCTGGTCGTTTCTTTAAGAAAAATATTTTTAAGTTGAACGTATGTGGCCTCTAAACTGTATTGCTTCCAAAAAATAAATTGCATCAATAAAGTAATAAAAAACAATGACAAAAAAACTATAAAGCTCCATCGCAAAATAGGTTTCTTCATATTGTGGTTCACATAGGTCGAGGGCTTTACTTCCATAGTTAATGTTAACATGAGTCCAAACACAAGGCAGCATTTTTTGGCACGGCATTTTGCATTGTATACAAACAGGAGGAATGGGCGTGATTAAAAACAAAATAGAACAAAATATAGAAAGTACTTCGCTAACCCAGAGAGTCTTTGTTGAAAGAGAAAATCTGTGTCCTTTATGCAACCATCAACTGGCCATTCGTGTTAAGGCCTATCTCGAAAACTTTACTATTGCCGAGGAAGCCTACTGTGAAAACTGTGAATTGGTAACTCGTACGAAAGATCACAAAATCAATTAATTGACGTTTTAAAAGCCAATAAAATGTCAGGTCCCAATATTTTAGTCAAATCTATGACACTATTTGTGCTAACTTTCGAGATGGTGGCAAGAGCAATTGATTGTAAAATACCTTTGAGGCAGCGCCAAAACCCATAAATATAACTAACCACTTAAAACCTTTACCAAGATAAGGTATCCAAACTATCATTTCAAAAAGTAACAAACCCAAAAATATTTTTAAAAAAAGATTTTGTTTTTTTAAAAATTCACTTTTTCCCTCTATCCAAGTCATCACCCAAAGTGAGCTGTGGATATAACCAAAAATAAAAAAGAGAAAATAAATAGTAAATTGGAGAGGCATCAATGGAATACCAATGATAGACACGGCCATTATCATAACAATGGGTACCATCAAAAATAAACTAAAAAATCCCCATAAAAGACAACTTACAGAATGTTTCTGTATATAGATCTGTACTTTTCTCTGGTAATTGGGTGCAACGTAGTAACCAAAATAAGTAAATAACATTAAGGATAATAACTTTAGTATTGTGATAACCAACAATGTCATATCACTGCTTAAAAACTCACCTATTTGAGTGGCTTTTAGTTTGTTAAAAACCATTGTCCAGCTCTCATCGCTAAGTGGAATTCCGACATTAACACTTTTACCACGAACAAGTGCTCCTTCATCTGTCTGTACGTTGCCACCGAGAGTATTTAATTCTTTAGTAATTTCTGCCGTAGAAAATAAATGAACATCCCCTCCGATAATAACAAGGCGATCGACCTTACCCTTAATGTCCGCACTTCCCGCTATAACTACGACTTCTTCTAAGTGTTCACCATTATCAACAATTAAATGTGAGCCCATAACGACTCTCTTTTTTCCATCGGATAAAACTCCAACTAGTGAACTTTCGCTTGGCAAATCATTAGAGGCTTTGGCAAAAAGATAGTTCGACCATTCTTTTAATGTTTGTTTAAATTCTTGATCCGAAGAATAGCCCACAATCATTGTATATTCTTTATTTTCTTGACCCATAACTATAGGAGCCAGCTTCTCGTTTGTAAGAATTTCGATTTCAAACTTTTCAATCAATGGCTTTAGTGGCTCTTGCTTATCTTGGTCCTGTGGTGAATGGATACTTACTTCGACACGTCCAAAGCCCATTTTAATGTTAAGTTCAACAGGTACAGCTGAAAATGCATAGCTAAAAAATAAATTAAGCACAACAATATACAAATATTTCATTTGTTCTCCCAATTACATTGGGATGATATAATCAATTTAATGTCTTTTGTCACATAGATGTTAACTAATTTCTGTCGCTTTCAAGAAAGAAATTAACTATTTATAAACGAAAAGAAGTCATTATTGAGATTTGTGTTTCTTCATTGTTAAATAATTTGAAATCTCCACCTGGTTCGTATTTGGAGTTTGGACGTCGAACGTTGTGGGCTTGCATTAATCCGGCTTTTATACTGACACCATCAATATTGAACAAGAAATAGAAGGCTGTCTCAAAGTCTTCTTCAATACGATTTTGTATGCCTTCACTTTCAAAATCATAATAATAGTTATGCTTCATGCCCACTTGTGCTGAGATTCCATAGCGATCATTAAATAATTTAGCTTGTTCTATATAGTGCCAAATAACAGCGTAACGATTGGCTGCAGAATTACCATATTCAGTTAGGTAACCTCTCTCTGTAAAGAAAGAGTACCTGGGTTCAATCATATATGTTGTGTTCCAACCATAACCCCAGGGTTTACTGAAATAGAGTTTTCCTCTTAATTCTGAAATCTTACCCTGTCTTTTCGCATAATCCCCCTGTGGCAAATAAACTCTTATGGCTCCAGTTAGGCCAATATCACCCGGCAGTAAGGCGATATTGTATTTTGAGTATTGTAAATAAATATCTCCCAGATCGACTTCGCTTTTTACAATTTTCCTATCGTAATCATCATAGCCAGAACCGTTAACAAAAAATGTTGGACGGATAGAAAACATACCCCCATTCAAACGATAATTAATGCTTAAATAATTATAAGTATTTAATCTTGCGCGTCCTTCTTCGGTTTTCGCCAGATCTTGTGTGGCCCAATTAAAGTAGGATAAACCCCAAGGACTGTAGCGTGGACGGGGTGACACTTCAGGCACTGCCAAGTCTACTTCGGTCATATCAATTTCAGTCATTGTAAGTTCTGATAAGGTGTTAGCAGGTGACTTCGATGAGGCTTGAGCAGTAACAGCAATATGTAAATGAAACAAAAGAATTATACTAATTGATATAAAATTAAGCTGCATTTTCCCCCCGGAAAGCCCTTAGGTTTTAGTTTTCCCATGGAATATGCGCTGGTGCAAGGCAAAATGATTAGCTTGTAACTCAATACGCGATTAGTCTTTTTAAAAGACAATATTAATAAGGAGTCTTTAAATGATTCTAAATTTAAGAATTCTATTTACTTTTAGCTTGTTACTATTACTCACTGCTTGCTCTACGGCGGGAAAAAAGTTTCAACAGGAACCAGAGGCCATTAGCGTTATGGCTTACAATATGGAAAATTTGTTTGACACTCAACATGATGATGGCACTGAAGACCATACCTATTTACCCAGTTCACAGAAAACTTCAGAGAGTCATAAAAGAATCTGCAATAATATACGTCACGGAAAATATCGTGATGAGTGTTTAAATATGGATTGGAATGAAAACGTACTCAATAGAAAAATGCAAAGACTGAGTGATGTTGTACTACAAGTCAATAAAGGGAAAGGTCCAGACATACTAATAGTCGAAGAAGTGGAGAATCTTCGAGTATTAAAAATGCTTAACGAAAAATTTTTAAAAGCTGCTAACTATCAAACTGTGGTTCTTATCGAGGGCTTTGACAAAAGAGGTATTGACGTAGGTTTACTCTCTCGTTTGCCTCAATACAAGGAAGCTCAACTACATAAAATCCCTTATAAAGGTAAAAACGATGAGGATCAGGAGTGGATGGACCGCTCTCGAGGTATCTTACAAGTCAACTTACTACTTCCTGATAAAACAAAATTATCCGTATTTGGAATACACTTTCCCTCTGGTTCGAACCCCACCTATTGGCGACAACAAAGTGCAGCTTATTTAAATCAATTAATGAAAACTCTTCCCAGTGATGTTTTAGCTGTTGCAGGTGGAGATTTTAATATCAACGCAAGTGAGGACTCTAGCCACAAGCTTTATCAAAAAGATCTCGGTGAAGATTGGATGGTGTCACATCTGATTGGTTGTTATCGATGTCGCGGTACAAATTATTATCATACAAAAAGAGAATGGTCTTTTTTAGATGCACTACTTTTTCATAAAAATCTAGATCCTAAAAACGGAAGTTCTAATTGGGTTGTTGATCCTGGGTCTGTTGGTATTCCTAATTACAGCGTTTATCAGAAAAATCGCTTTATGTCTCCCGCTCGTTTTGAAGAAAATAGTCCTGTTGGTGTTAGTGATCACTGGCCCATTTATGGAGTTATTAAACCCCGATCTTCAGTTAGTTTAAAAAAATAAACTCGAAGGGTGTTTTGGGCTGAGCGAGATTAATAAGCTTGTCATTTTTTAAGTAGCATTTTGCTGGCTGGCTTTTTAAAAGCTTTCCCTGTGAATCCTGTACGTAAATGAGTTCAGGAGCACTGCCCTTTTGAACAAGATAATTCAATGTAATCTTACTTGAGTCTTGTTCATCCAGTGAGTCAAAAAAGCGATTTCTTTTTTCGTTAAAATTTTGGAAAGTCACTGATTCCAAATTACCATTTATAAATCCGCACTCTGTATCAAAAACCAATCCCGTTTGGTTCCATTGAGCGCTTAAAAACAAGTGATTCTTTTCATTGTCAAATATATGTCTTTCTGTACCCTTTTTTAAAAAAACCGATCTCTTTGCTAAGTGGTTAAGCTCTAAAGAACCAGAAACCACTTTAATCACATTCCTCTTGTCGACTATAAAATTACCATCAGCTATAAAATCATGTTTCCCTTGAGGCTCCATCACGCGGAAACTATTACTTAACATTTCCTGTTCAAAGTTTCCTTGACTATAATAACTAAAATAATATTCCCCTTGAGGCCTTCTGATTATTTCTAAACTTCTCGACTCTTGCAGTTGTGATTTGCTGGTCTCAGTAAAGCGCTGGTGCTTACTGTTCGCCTTGAAAACATGAGACAATCCCTGAGTGGAATATATCACTTTTGAAAGTTTTCGTTTAACTTTAGAGTTAGACTTTTCTAAATTATGATCAAAATAAAGTTGAAAACTTTCAAAACCATTTACCTTAGTACTCACTTGCCAACCGCTAAGTAGAGTACAATTAACAAACTTAAGTTTAAAGCTTACATAATTTGGTTGATTTTGTAGTACATCAATTAAAACTTCATTTTTACCTGACCAGCAACTTTTAATAATTTGAAAACCTGGCAAATTGTCAAAATCCGCGAGCTGTGCTTGATTAGGATCTAATTTTTCTATTCTTAAAGCTATATCTAAGATTCGTTTAGGTTCTAGCAAGCGATAAGCAGCGTAGGCTATAACGTCGGCACTATTTCCGTAATATGCACTTTCTTTTATTTTATTATCTTCTTGAGGGTGATTTTTACTTCCCTTAAGAGGCCTGTCTGAGGGCGCACAACTTAATAAGAAAATCGCCATTAAAGCGATAAGCCAAGAACTCACTTAATTACTCCCCCTATTTCTACTTATATATTTATAGGAAATCCCTAAAACGACTGTCAAGAAAGGTCCAAAGCATCTGATGAAAGCATGTTTATTGAGATATGGGGTTTTTTTTGACGTTGTGTGGCTAAAACTGTCTAGCTATCGAGAAAATAAAACTAAGGAAATTCCTTCGCTGCTTTTAGAGAAGGAATTTAAATAAGTATGAGGTTGGCCTCCTTGAAAAACCAACACTTCACCATTTTCTACTTGATACCTAGATCCACTAATTAAAACAGTGATTTGTCCCTTCAAACAATAAAGGTACTCCTTAGTACCTTCAATATGAGGGGTTCCAACCATTCTGGCTTGCGGTTTAAATATAAGTCGATCCAATTCTACTCCTGGAAGCTGGTCTGGAAATAGTTTTAATACCTCAACCAAGCCACCAGCCTTCATTATTCTTGGAATATTTTCTTTCTTAATAAGTTGTGTCTGTGTTTTTGGAATAGCCAGTAACTCTTCAATGGAAACTTGGAGAGCCAATGCTAAACGTGTGAGATTATGTAGCGAAGGGTTTCCACTACCTGATTCAATATATGAGAGCGTGCTCCTAGGAAGTTCGCTTCGCAGTGCTAATTGATGTTGTGTTAAATTTTGCTTTTTGCGTAAGTTTTGAACATTAATTGCCAATCTCCAAGAATTAATTTTTTGTTCCTTAATCATAAATATACTGAAAGCTACCTTCTCTGAAATGTCAATATATTGTCTATTTGTACATTATATTGTCATTATCAGTTTTGTTGAATGTCCGGCAAGTAAACTATGTCCAAACATTAAACATGGAGTCAAAAATGAATATTGAATTAGATCACATAAATATGAATGTTGTTAATTTAAAAGAGAGCCTAGAGTGGTACAAAAAAATTTTTAACTTTGAAACTGTAGAGCGTGGCATTTATCAAGGAAACCCATGGTCGATCATAAAAACAAAAGCTATTATGCTATGTCTTTATGAATTACCTAACAAAGCACTAATAGAACACAAAGACACTGACGACAATAAAGAAATTAAAGTGAATCATTTTGGTTTAAGAATAGATAATATCGAAGAATGGCAAAATATTCTTAAAAATAACAATGAAAAAACCTATTATGATAGCCCTGTTCATTGGCCACACTCTACTGCATGGTACTTAAGAGACCCTTCTGGACATGAAATAGAAGTATCACTCTGGACCGAGGGAGCACCTAAGTTTAAATAACAGAATTAAGCCTCTGCTTCTGAGCGCATCCAGGACATATACAATACACTGCCGGAGGTGAGGCTTCTTTCATCAAATTCTTTTTTCATATTATCTATCAAATCTTGATCTACACGATTGTGTTTCTTTAGTTCTTTAGCCGCACTGTAAAAAAGGTCTTTAAACTCATCAAAAAATTCTTTTCTTTGAACGGGAAAACGATCGTCCCAAAACCAAGTACGCACATCTGTTTTAACATTTGAAAAACCAGAATGAGTTAAGTAATTCCCCATTTGTGCTCCGATGAAAGGATGACCTTTAATCGTCCATTGGTAATCATTAAACTCAAACCAATACTTTAAAAGATGCTGGCAATATGGGTCTACAAAAAGTGTCCAATTCATGACCTCAGAGGACCACAAACGTGAACCGGGAATCAATTTTTTTCTTGTTTCTTTTAAAACAGAAATGGGATCTGGAACATGTTCTAAAAACCAACATAAAAAAGCACCATCAAAACTATTGTCAGACAATGAATCCATTTGGGTGGCGTCGGATTGAACAAGATTTAAACGCCCCTCTTCAATATACTTTGACAATCTTTTTTTAGCCACATCCAACTGAGTAGATGATATATCTACAGAGGTCACTTTGAGGTGAGGAAAAATATCTAGTAGTATTTTAGTTTGAGCACCTACTCCGCAACCGACTTCTAAAAGATGGTGAATCCCAGCCATTTGAATTTTTTCATAAACATAAGTTTTTAAGAACTCAGCTTGATGAATTAAGCGATCTTGTTCTTCTTTATTATAACCATGTATATATTCAGAGCTCATTTAAGCCTCCACTGGATTTGAATTTGATGCAAATATTTTTGATTCAATTAAAAATAATAATACAGCAAAAAATAAAAAAATGGGTCCAATATACAATGCCTGTTGAATTCCGAATCGTTGAGTAATCAAACCCACTATATAGTGCATGCTTACAATTAATAGGGCCCCAACTGTAAATGATATCGAGAAACCTTGTGCCGATTTGTCAGGAAAAATATGGGCTATATAATCCATACTCATGCCAAAAATAGGCGCCATAAAAAAACCACATATGGCTATTAACCATGGTGAATAGACTAGACCCAGAAAATAAAAGATCATCGAAGATATCAAGCTATACATTATAATTTGTCGACTACTCATTTTTTTAAAATCAAAGATTGTGATTATAATGCGACCCAAAAGCAAGAAAGCAAAAAATATTGTTAAATATAAAGTTGACTGAGAAGGAGTTAAATTTGTTGTCCTTTGCACATAAAGTACTAAGCGTGTACTGATTGATAATTCGGCAGAAACATATAAAGACAGAATTATTGACAAAAATAACATATGCCAAAGTTCTTTGCCTTTGGCCCTTTCCACTTTTTGTTTTTCGATTTTTCGGTCTATCCGTTTTATTACTAATGCATAAATAAGAGCTAACAAGGGCAAAATACTAAATACTTTAAAGCCCCAGCGCCAATTTTTACCCTCACTCAAAATCCAACCAGCAGTGAGTGGCGCTAATAAAGAGGCTGCAGCATAAAAGCTATGTAAACCATTAAATAAACGCCGTCGAATTTGTGGAGAAGAACCTTCTTGAATACAAATATGTTCAAATACCTGCAGAATTCCCATACCAAAACCAAAAACACAGGCAGAAAGAAGCAGTTGGGAAAATTGAAGTGAAAAAGTCATTGTCATAAAACCAAAACCAATCAGTAATAAGCCCCATCTTAGTCCATTTAAGGCCCCCAAATAATTTAAAATTCGAGGTGCTAAGTAGGAACCAAAAAAGGCAACAATTGAGGCTAAGGCAAAATACCAAGAAGCTTGATCGTCGCGAAGATTTAAGTCGGAAATAATATCAGGAAAAAAAGGTCCACGAGCATTGTCTAACAAACCAAAGGAAAGTAGTGATAAATATGCAACAATAATGTAGGGCCAATGCAGGTTTTTCATAGAAGTTTAAATTAACAAGCTTTTTAGTAAAGGTCGAGTTTTCGTATATGTTAGGAGTCAATAAATACATTATTTTAAGGACTAACTATTTTTTTTGACAATATGGACACCAGTAGGTACTGCGACCACTGATTTTTTTTGCCTGAATAGGCTTATGACATCTGTGACAAGAGCTCCCTTTGCGTCCATAGACTTTAAGTTTTTGCACAAAATATCCCTTCTCTCCACCCACAGTGCGAAAATCTTTAATAGTGGTTCCACCAGAATCAATCGCCTTTTTTAAAATAGTGTTGATGGCATCAACTAACATAATCACTTTTTTAAAAGATAATTTATTTGCAATATGTAAAGGATGGATATGGCACTTAAACAAAACTTCACTAGCATATATATTGCCTACACCAACCACTATTTTTTGATCCATTATAATGTTTTTTATAGGTGCGACTCTTTTTTTTATTTTGGCAAAAAAGTATTCCGCATTAAATTCTTTGGATAAAGGTTCCGCGCCTAAATGCTTTAACCAAAGGCTTTCATTTTCTTTTTGAGGAATTACAAAGTCGATAATTCCAAAACGGCGGGGATCATTGTAGACCAACTTTACTTTATTATTAAATTCAATAACTGCATGATCATGATTTTTAAAATCCTCTCTATCTTTAAGTTCCCTCCAATTTCCAGTCATTCCCAAATGATTCAGCAGGGTTCCCGCAGAAGTTGGAAACAGTAAATATTTGGCACGTCTTTGTATAGGATATAAATTGTGACCAATTAAATTGATGAGTTTTGCTTTGGGAATTTTATTGCGTAGATCTGCTCTTTTAAATTCAATAGCCGTGAATTTTACTGGAGTTTTACTGTCTAATTTCAAAAGTTTATTGAGCTCTCGACGTAAAGTCTCAACTTCAGGCAGTTCGGGCATTTGGCTCCTAAATAGTTAATAAAATTACAAAAAATTCTTTACTCTTTTTTCCTACCAGCTTTTACCAGCCGAAAAACTCTCAGCCAATCTATTTTACCCTCTGAAACGGGATAACATTGGCTGATTCTTGCATTTCGAGCAGACCCAAGTATTGGATATGCTTCATTATGGCAAGCGAAGTTTGATTTTGCACTTCACCATCCACTTTGGAGTAGTGATCAGCATTGAAAATACTCTACATGAAGTGTTCGAAAAAATTCAACTTTCACCACAAAAAATCACTAGATAAATGCAGCCTTTTTTATAGCAACACTTCTACGAATTTATGCGCGGCTGTATAATAAAAAAAGTAAACATACTTCACTTAGCAATCAGAGTCCGAGAAGTATAAATTAACAAATTTGTCTCACTAAATCTATCTAGTTTTTTTTGGGAAGTCCACCCCTGGTAACGACAGGAAGTCCACTTGGACTTGTCCACCAAGTGGAGTTATACACCATTCAGATAGAGGTGTTCAGTATTTAGGTAAATCATATATCAAAAGATTAAAAGACAATAAATTTCACAAATCTTGTTCAAGAATGGGCAACCCATATGACAATGCCTTCGGTGAAAGTCTAATGAAAACAATTAAAAGTAATGAATTAGATTTAACACATTATGAAGATATAAATGATGTATTAGATAATCTACCAGAATTTTTCCATACAGTTTACATTGAGGAAAGGGTCCATTCTGTATTAAATAATTTAACGTCAAATGAATTTGAAAATAAATTAAAACATGATAAGGAGTTTTTAAACAAAAAGCCTATTGTGATTACTTAAGAGGTTTTTGTACAGTCAAACTACCCCAGTCCACTCACCGTCGCGATTTAGATGGAAGCTCCAAAATTCAGTGAAGAAAATACTTATATTCATTATTTAATAAATAATTAATGAATATTTATTAAAATTGTGTATTCTCATCAAATTTAAATATTTATTAAAGGAGTAATTTTGTGAAACTAATATTAAATATATATTTGCTACTGACTTTTTCTTTAATCGCTATGGCAGATCCCAATCTTGAAGTCGAGGGTGATAAAACCATAGTGCAATATGCTGCATGCCTTCGCAGTGGAGGGCACCTTTCAAGCATCGATCATAAAATTTATAACTTGTGTATTGGTGGTACCTACGATGGTTATATCGTAGGTGAAAAAGTAGTTTGTCAGATAGAAGCTGAAAAAGCAATTTTGGGTCTTGTTAAAGGCTTAGGGCAAGATGTAAAAGTTGAATATTCTCTCAAAGTTGAGAGCTTGTCGGAGACTGAAAATAATGTGAGCACATTTCAAGTTAAACTAATTGGAGAAAAATTTATTTCACCTGAGACAATTAAAACTTGGACAATTGTACTCTGGGACGGCGGTGATGGATGTATGTTTAAGTCTATTAAATTGGGAATGTAAAGTCTATTATACAATTTTTGGAATAAGTATCAAATTATGCTGAATTTGCTTCCTACTCATCTTTCCGGATAAAGAGACTTGTGTAGTGCGGATCTTGACGAGAAATTTAAAGAAAACCTCAATTACTTAATGATGTTCGTCCTCCTTATGGTATAAGCTCGGGTGAAGTAAAAAAGGTTGACTTTGAGTATAAACGACAGGGGACAGCAAATATCTTTTAAGCTGTGGAGCCCAAGGAAGGTATTTACATCAAGAAAGTGACTAAGAATCTTAAAGCACCGGAGTTTGCGAAATTTTTGACATTAATTGAGCGGTGTATAGTTTTTCTGAGAAGATAGTTTTGGTTGTGGATAATTTTAATATCCATAAAAAGAAATCACTCACAGAATACTATAGGTTTATTAAGACAGTATATTAAACGAAAAACGGAATCGAAACTTGTCTATAATGTGACGGAAAAATGAACGTCATTGCCAACTTCGAAGATCCACAAGTGATCAGCCACCTGGTGGTCTGTACCAAATGCCATTCTTCTTGCACCACAACTTGATAAGAAAATAAATATTATGTTAGATGTTAAAACTAAAAAAAAGGGAGGGAAAGATAATGACAAATCTTTTAATTATTATGCTAGCAACTCTAGTAACAAAAAATGTTATGGCCCAAACCACAAGCCTTTTATCTTGTTTTACTGGTGGGTTTGCTTATAACAATCTAGATATTACAGAGGTTGGCTCTAATTTACGATTCACTACTGACGGCAATACTTTAGAAGTAAATTCTGATAAATTGCAGCCAAAAGATCAATTTCAAATGGTCACATTTTCTTTGCCAAAAAAAGATTGTAACCTTGAAAATATTTCTGAAAATGACATTGTTTGTTCTGCTGATAGAGTAATATTTTCTATAAAAGTTTATAATTTTGAAAGGTTCACCGTATTACAGAAGGGTATAATTCATGCCAACAAGACCTAGGTCTTGAGTGAAGGTAAAAAGTTCCATCCATCTCGAATAAGATTTAATCGTAATAAAAACAAATTTTATAGGAGAACACGGATGGAACTTCATGATGATTTAATCTTAAAATCTTTAGGACTTCAAGGAATTAAAATTGAGTATTGGGCCACATGTGATGAGGAATTAAAACTAGTTTTATATGCCCGTCAAAATCGTAATGAAGCAGTTTGTAATGTCTGCGCTAACAGCATTACTCATGTCCATGAGTGGAAATTAAGAAAGATTAGAGCCGCTCCACTGGGTGCATATGAAGAGGTTTGGATTTATTTAAAGCAACTTCGAGGCAATTGTCATATTTGCGGTGATAGAGTTAGATCGTCCAAGGTAGCATTTACTCATCCTCATTTTAAAAACATGACATATAGTTTATGCGAAAAGGCAGGTCGACTTATGGAAGAGTTATTACTTAGAGCAATAAATAGTTTACAATATTAAAAAAATATATTATTTCTTAGAGATGATTTCAGATGCTCGTTCATTAGACCCAAAATCTCAAGAAAGAATACGTTATCAAGCCATAGAAGCACTAAAAGCTGGCTATACACAAGTTGAAGTTGCTGAAATGTACGGGGTTACCCGTCAGGCTGTTTATAATTGGAATTGCGCCTATAAAGAATCAGGGAAAAAATCACTAAGAGCAAAGCCACAAGGTCGCCCTAAAGAAGAAGGGAAATTAAAGGGCTGGCAGTGTGCTCAAATCGTTCGAATAATTCAAGACAAGACGCCGGATCAACTAAAGTTTGATTTTGTACTTTGGACACGAGAGGCTGTGCAAGAGCTTATTAAAGATAAGTATGGGATTGAGTATTCAAAGTGGACAGTTGGTCGATTGTTAAAAAAATGGGGTTTTACACCTCAAAAGCCGGTTAGGAGAGCTTATGAACAAAACGATGTAGCAGTTATTGATTGGTTAAAATCAGAGTATCCAAAGATCCGGCAGAAGGCTCGTAAGTCAAGTGCAGAGATACATTGGGGTGATGAGACAGGTCTTCGTTCAGACGCCTCTGTTGCAAAAACCTATGGCCGTAAAGGTGTTACTCCAATCGTAAAATTGAGTGGGAAAAGATTCTCATGCAATGTTATTTCCAGCATTACAAATCAGGGACGTTTAAGTTTTAAAGTTTTTGATGGAAAATTTAATGCTGATGTTTTTATAGATTTTATGAAGAGACTTATAAAAAGTAGTAGACGTAAAATCTTTCTTATTGTTGATCGACACCCAGTTCATTACAGGTCTAAGCAGGTCAAAAGTTGGATTTCCAAAAACAAGAAGGCAATAGAGCTTTTTTTCTTACCCCCTTACAGTCCTGAATTAAATCCCAATGAACTTTTAAATAATGATTTAAAAAGGAATACAGTGAGGAAGAAGAGGGCCTCAAATAAAGATGAGCTTATAAAAACAGTACGATCACATCTAAGAAGTCGTCAAAAGACTCCCTATAAAATAAAAAATTTATTTGAAAAAACTGAAGTCTCATACGCTAAGGCTGTGTAAACTATATCGTGCTCCTAGTAATAACTTGTGAGGCCAGCGCTAGGATCCTACGATTAAAATCAAAAACAATGTGGGATATAGACCAGTATCGAATGAAGCAAATGAAAAAACATTTAAATTATGCTGAAAGAGATTTGGATTTAGAAAGTATGTCAGCAGATGAGGTGCACTATAGGACTATTTTTGGGAAGAAATCGTCGGATAAAAACAAAGTGCAATTTGTTACGAATTTAGTTTGCACGAACATCAGTAAGGTGCTGTCAAACGCAATGGGACGTAAGGGTTCAAGCCTATTGAACTGTTTAAAAGTACTGAGGCCGGAGCAACTTTTAAAGATTAAATATTTTGCATTAGATATGCACGATGCATTTATCAAGGTTGTTGAACACGCTTGCAAGAATGCCAAGATCTGTATTGATAGGTTCCACTTAGCACAAGGTGTAAATGATGTTTTTGACGAGGTAAGAAAAATAGAGTTTAAACTAGCGAAAGACAATGAGGATAAGTTTTTAATGGAAGTGCTTGCCCCCCATAGGAAGTATATATTAGTTGAGCGAGAGAAGAATTTATCAAAAAAAGATTACACAAAGCTAGAGCGATTACTGGATATAAATAAAAATATATTTAGAGCGTCAGTGTTAGTTGAATATTTCCATAAGGTTTTAGATAAGAAAAATGTAAAAGAGTTCAGGAAAAGTCTTATCCTGTGGTATCGCTTTGCAAGGGAAGCCAAATTAAAGTCATTTTTAAAGTTCGCAAATACTTTGAGGAAATACAGGCATTATATAGAAGGTTATATAATGTCGGGACTTACAACAGCCGTGTCAGAGGGACTAAATAATAAAATTAAAGTCCTCAAAAGAATGGGGTATGGATACACAAATCCAGTATCATTTATGCTCAAAATCCTACAAAGATGTGGGCTGTTAAACTCAAAATATATAGATACGTCTTCCTGGTACTGGCCACCCGAAATGAGATTGGCATCAACCACCCCCTTCTAAATAACGGAGAGGCATTTTGAAAGTGGAGAAGAAAGAATTGTTGAGGATGAAATTCAATACGCTTCATTAATTCTTAAAAAGGTTTCTAATGAATATAAAGGAATTAAATTGTTAGTAACTGTATCTAAAGTAAAAGAAACGCTCTACTTGTCAAATGGATTTAAAACCTGCAAATAATTTTAGAAATTAAAAATTAGAATTACAGAGTGGTCGTATTCTCTCAGTGTTGGCTGCTCAAAGTTTTTGAGAAAATTTTTGAAGAATTAAACCCTTAAGTGTCACTGGAGCTCAACAATTTATATCTCCAAGGAATTAGGTCTGAGAAAATAAGTATCAAAATAAATTAACTATTTTGAAATCTTAGTAAAATAATAGACTGCTTTTTCCCACAAAGATTTAAATAGCGTTGTTAGTTAATTTCTATACTTTTTTGGGTTCTGCATGCTAAAACGTGAGTGAAGGGCAACATTATTTTAATCTTCAATTCAACTTGGAAGTATTTTTTAATCCCCCATTGGCATCAAAGCAAACACTTGAATAAACATAATCTTTTTCCAAGGTGTTTACAAAAACTTCTACATTCTGTTTGAATGAGGGCTATAGGCAGCTATAAAGCAACTTTTCATACCCACCTACATTGATTCCCTAAAGTTTAATGAGTTTTAAAAGGGTGCCCTGGATGCCTCTGGTTTTGCTGTTCCAGATACTGATCAAGTTAATGAAAATTTTAACAAACATAGAACCTATTCTTCTGAGGCACATCTTCCCCATAGGCGCCTTGTTGCTGCTGTTCATAATCGGAGCAAGTTCATTTTCCATGCTGTTGTGGATTGCTTGCAAGGTAGCGAAAAAAACTTGCTGAAATTTAAACTTGAAATTTTGAATTCAAAACATTATTGTTACTAGATCGAGCATTGACCACACATAATATTTTAGAATCAATCTATAAAAGAGGACATCACTGTGTAACCCGTGTTAGTATGGACAAGCAAGCTTACCGGCCGTTTAGAAACTTTTTTCTATCAGAAGAAGCCTAATCGTACAGTTCTGGGAAATAGAGACAGTCTATGACTACATTAAAAATATTCAAAATATATAGTAAAAAGGTACCAAGTCCCTATTTACGTTGCGGTGAAACGTAAATAGGGACTTGGTACCTTTTTAATCTTGGTACCTTTTTAATCTAAAATGTGGCTTTAATTGCCAAGTTAAAACCATTTAAATCTAAAGTTTCTTTTTCACTCACACCTAAACCACTTGTATTTAATCGGTAAGTATCTAAACCCGACACATAGTAATCATTGGCTGTGAATATGGGGTTTACATCAAAGCTCAACCAGCGGTGACTGACTTCTAGGGCTATGTAAGAACTCACTTGCATACCAATACCCATTTGAAAACCCATTTTCCCTTCGAAGTTCTCATCGTTGGCTTTGCTTTCTTGAGGAACAGAATAGTTAACTCCTGAAAAAATATAGGCGTCGTTGATATTTATATTAATGTTAATATAAGGCATGATTATAGCCAACTCAGGGTCTTCATATACGTAATTGTTATTAATGTTCGTTCCAGTTAAAGCTACATTATTTGACTGTATGTATTCTCTTTTAATTGTGCGATTAAAATCATAGGTCACTCCACCGCTAAATCCAAAACCAACTCTACTCCATTCAAAAAGTGACTTCCTGCTGTACTCTAAACCAATTCCAAAACTTGGGTTAGAAGAGTATTCACCTGTGTAATCAACTAAGTATCGGCTATTACTAGCTGTTGAATAATTGCTATAAACAGAATTACTCGTAGTCTTTAAATGATCCGCCATACTGTAAAATGTAAATATACTAATACCCAAAGGTTTTCTACTTGATGGCTCTACAATAGAATAGGTAGTAACCGGACTTTCTCTGATTATGACCGGAGATGCAATAGACTCACTTTGAACTAAAACTACTTTTTGTGGAAGATTTTTAGATTTTCTAGGCAGTTTCTTTTTTACTTTATAAGGCCTATTTGTTGTTACATGTTTCCTAGGCTTAAATATTTTTTTAGGTTTTAAAATTTTTCTTTCTAACAAACTTATCTCTTTGTTGATTTCTGCCTTATTTGAGATAGCAAAAGCTGCTATTGGAACAGTACAAAAAATAAAAGATAAACTAAGTCCAACTATCTTTATTGAATCACTCATGTCTTCCTCCAAGAAGAACTAAATGTAAGTTATTATTTCAACTTTAAGGGTATACGGACTAGTTACGAATAAAATATACATCTTCAAAAACAGTGCCTAACTCTGAGGTTAACTCAACTTAGTAAACCCCTATAATCACAATCATATTCTTGTTTTCGCAGAAACGGATCTTTAACCCTGAGTGTTCACATGGCCCAAAATTGTCATTTTTCAAAAAAGCAAAAAATAGCCTCTCCGTTATTTAGAAGGGGGTGGTTGATGCCAATCTCATTTCGGTTGGCCAGTACCAGGAAGACGTATCTATATATTTTGAGTTTAACAGCCCACATCTTTGGTAAATCGTCGACGTGACACACACTACTTTTGCAAGTGTGCGTAATCTTTGGGGGTATAGGGCTCCTTGCCACTGTGCAGATCTTGGACCAGTTTTTTAAAATATTCTCTTGGGTTCACCTTATTTAATTTGCACGACTCTACTAATGAGAACAATATCGCATTGGTTTCTGCCCCTCGTTTTGAGTGGGTGCCTAACCAAGTTTTCCTGCCTATAACTGGATTGCGCAGTAAACTCTCTTGGGAGTTATTATCTATTGGTATTAATGGATTCCCTAAAAATAATGTAAGTCCCTCATAGTTTTTCAGAAAGTAACTCATTGCTTTACCTATAGAACTTTTTGTTGAGTAGCCACCTGACGTCTCCATAGATCTTGACTTTATTTCTTCAAATAAGGGCAACATGAGTTTTCTCAACCGCTGTGTTTTATGTGGCCAACGTTTCGTCATTTTATTCAATCGATAGATTTTGCCATAAATCTCTATGAACAGTTTTGCCTCTTCTGGGAACTTATTTTCTGAGTCTTTAAATTTTCTCCGGGCATGAGCATTACAATAAACATTTTTTATTAAAACTAATTTTTCTGCTTTGCGGTGGACATTACTCACTTTTACTGCTTTGCCATAACCAGAGAACACATCACTTACTAAAAACTCACAGGCTGAGTCCTTTAAAATCTTCGAGGCCACATCACCACTTCTCGTATCATGGATCTCAAAATAACAGCTCATTCGTGTAGAAAATCCCCACAAATACCAACTTTTATTGTAATTCCTCTCTAACATCCGATGAGGTGTCTCATCGGCGTGAAGAACTTTCTCTGAACTAACTTCTTTTTTTAATTTATCGTAGGCACCCTTTGTAAAATCGGCCAATACATGTGTTAACTCTATTAAACTTTGTGGGGGTAAGTCTAATAAACCATTTCTCTTAGCCATGCCCACATAACGCTCCACGGGAATAAGATCACAGTACTTACTCACCGCTACATCTATAATCATATCATCACTGTAACTTGAACCGGGCTTTATTCTCGGAGGGGCGGGCGCTGTTACTATATCCCCATGGCACTTACCACATCTATATTTATGGCGCTTCTGACGGATAACTACATATTGAGAGGGAATAACTGTTATAAATTCACTGTTTTCTGTCATCCCTGAGTCTTTCATCTCTGTTCCACAGCACTTACAGCTAGGTAAATCTTGTAACTCTACTTCGCGCTCAATAAGTGGCGCATCCGAATAACGAAGGGACGGAAGTTGAACTTTCTTTTTCTTCTTGCGGTTTTTATTTTGATGCTTTCTCTTGTCTTCAGCACTTGCTTGCTTTTCTGAACTCTTGCCAAAAAATTTATTCTTTATCGTGATGTACTGCTCTTCTATATATAAAGTTTTTTGTTTGAGCTCGTTATTGGCAACCCTCAAACGATCATTATCTTTATTGATTGTATCTATAACTCGCCCTTGCAGATCAATAAACTCAAGCATCTCTTCTTTAGACAGTGACTCGAGTTTATGACGGGGAACTGGGGAAAATAATTGTTGTTGATTCATTAACAATTATTAAATAATTATATCAATGTTTCTTGCAACTCGCTCCCACTGCGGCATTTATTTTTATTTATCTTTTTAATCTCACTTGGACTTTCAATAAATCTTTTCTCTAAATCTGCACCCTCAAAAAATAAAGAAAACTCCGCCTGTGTTAGTACAACCTCTTTATCGTAAAATGGATTGATGCGACTAAAAAGGCCTCGCTCCATTCGTTTGCATATCAGCACTAAACCCGTACCATCATAGAAAAGACATTTACAAGCATTACGCCTCTTATTTATAAAAACAAATAAATGGCCAGAGAAGGGATCCTTCTCCAGCACATTCTTTGTCTTGCTAAACAAGGTGTCGTAACTGGCCCGCATGTCCGTTGGCTCTTTACTTACATAAATCTTGGTTCTGCGATTAATCGCTATCATGCCACCTTTTTCTCCACTTTATTTAAAAATTCCACCAACTGGTCTACCTGGGAAAAGCGAATCACCCTTCCCCTTTCCCACTTCATCGTTATCGGCGACTTGCTGTTGTCTTCACTTGTTGTGGGTGATTCCACTCGTACTTCCTTAAATGTCTCAACTGGAAAGTGACCTTCTCTACGCATGCGCTTGGCTTTTCCTATTATTCCTGCCATACCCGTCTTACTCACACCAACAGATTTATAAAAATCTTTTGTCGTTCCTGACCACTGCTCCCAAGCTGATAAAATTTCCATATACAACTGGTCATCTGTAATTCGAACTCGTCCACTTTTTCCTCGAAATGTACTTATCTTTTTTCTTAATATTTCCATATCCATTCTAACACCTCCATGTGTTTGGTTGTTACTTAATACAATTTAACAGTTATTTTAAATTTGAAAATGTGGGCTATATAGACGATTTACGCTCTAATCTTTCTTAATTTCCACTCATGAACATGAGTAATGCTGTTAGCGCAGACATTACAAACTGCTTCATTACGATTTTGACGGGCATATAAAACTAGTTTTAATTCCTCATCACATGTAGCCCAATACTCAATTTTAATTCCTTGAAGTCCTAAAGATTTTAAGATTAAATCATCATGAAGTTCCATCCGTGTTCTCCTATAAAATTTGTTTTTATTACGATTAAATCTTATTCGAGATGGATGGAACTTTTTACCTTCACTCAAGACCTTAGTCTTGTTGGCATGAATTATACCCTTCTATAATACGGTGAACCCAAAAAATATGTATGCAACTTGGAGACGGAAAAGGTCACTTGCCTCTAGGCATACGATCGATATGGTTCGCACCGTCGAAATGGGTTTCTTGATTAAATTTACAACAATAGAATCTGTGGTTCCTCTATTCGACACACTTCACCAATTTGTTCCTGGCATTAACTTGTAATTAGCAGCTCTCAAATTCTTTATTGTGCAATATTAATAATAAAATGGAAAGTCTTGTCACCCATGGAGCTATATATTGCGGATTAAAACCGGGAACATTTTAATCATTTATTTTATTTTCAAAATCATTAGAAAGCCACTCATAAATACAAACAAAGAAACTATTTTCTCAAACTGTTCTTGATTTAGTCTATTAATTATTGCTTGACCTAGCCGTGCACCTATTAAAGCAGCAATACCTAAAAGAGGCAAATAGAACCACTGATCCCAATCCATATAACCATTCTTTAGATATATTGATGCACGCAGAAGATCTCCACCAATATCAACACTAGCGGATGTCATTACAAATGTATTTTTCGGAAGTTGTAATGCTGTTAATGCTAAACCACGAAGTGCACCCCCTGTTCCAATAAACCCTGTGAAAAAACCAGAAGCTAAACTAAGAATAATGGCTAACCACTTTGGGAGATGTTTTACAATAGTTCTTCCAAAGAATAATATTAGTGAAATTATAATTAATGTAAAACCAAGAATTTTCTGCATTAGTTCTGTTGGGAATTGTGTAGTCAAAATTGCACCAATTCCAGTAAATATTACTGATGGAATAATAAGTATTGCAAAACTATTCCACTGAAAATTTTTTCGAAATATCAGAATTCTTGATAAATTTCCAAAGCAATGTAAGATTGCCGTCAACACTAAAACAAACTGAAAACGCTCTATTAGTAGGGCAAAGGGAACGAAAAAAGTTGATGAGCCAAAACCACTCAGGGTTCCAACAAGTTCAGAAAGAAATGCAATTACTACGAGAGCAATGTCATGAAAGTACATGCTATAATCTTAGCTCTGACTCACTATTTTAACAACCTTGCTTTGTAAGGAAGAATTTCTTCTATCTGATCTGATTGACACCAAGTCCAAATTCAAAGCTTGAGCTAGATCACTCCTGTTTTACAAATGTACATTGTTAAGTATTAGATATCTTTATACTTAGAATTAGAAGTATGTCATTTTTACCTATATTAATTACAATGCCCTGAAAAATCTTTTTAGAAATCTATAAAACATCTTAACTCAATCTAATAACTAAAATAGTTTCAACAAATTTAGTGGGACTATTTTAAGCCAAGGGAAATGGGATTATATGAATAAAATATTGCATTGTAGTAGACGTTTTTTAACTGTACTTCTTATTGGAAGTCTTGTCTTTTGTTTTCATGGCGCAAAGGCGGATAATGATAGTGAATCACAAAAGATCTTCTACCTTATTGACAATTTAAATACGAACAATTTCCAGACCGACCTAGAAAATATTCGTGAATGCGCAAAGTATCCATATAAAGAAGTGTTTTCGGCCCTATTAACTCGATTTAATGAAGAGGTCCAATTAGCTAGTAAAAATGGATTGAATGTTCAATCCAAAATAATAATTGATGAAATCATTAAAGCCGAGGGGAAGATAATCTATAAGAATGATTCTAAATATTTAAATTACTTAAATCAACAAGCTACCGTATTACGAAATAATTTATTTGCTTTTATTACTGAAAAAAAGTGGCTCAGTAATGCTTTAAGCAATATTTTTAATGCTATAAAATCTGGGTTAAATCGTGAAGGTCAAATGCTGACTCTTTTCACAGGTTCAGATTCTAATATAAACGCTGAAACTGATTCTAACACAAATTCATCCCACTATTCCGACTACGATCCAAAGTCAGTTTACATGCAAGGCAGGTTAGATCTTTCCCGCGATGTTTTAAAAAATGGTATTAAAAAACCTGTTCTCAAAGAAGACTTTAAAGAATTCTTGCAATTAGCATCAGATACTATTCATGAAAACCAGTTTTCCCTTTTAATTGGAATTGACACAAATAATTTATCTATCGAAGACCCAAAATTTATAGAAGTGTTAGAAGAAATGACTCATCTAGTAGGGATTCCTACAGAACTTAAGCAAACTTTCATATTGGTTATTGATAAGTTAAAAAAATATCATAAGGAATTAAAAGCTTACAATGAGTATGTTAATGCACAAAAAAGCGCAAATGATGAAAACAACAAGAATGCCAAAGAAAATTTAGTTTTGGAAAATATTAATAAGTATTTAAAGAAATATTTGATTGATCAAGATGAAGTTATTGAATTAATTATGGACCATGAATTTCGTGTGGCATTTCGTGGTTTGGGTGAAATTCAGTCACCACAAATAAAATATTTAATTGGGGAACCAGGCACTGGAAAGGACACGGCTATTGAAACCAAAGTGGATGCCATTCATGGTTATAAAGGTGCACATAGACTTCATATGTTTCGCACCCCAGTAGCTGTACAAGAATCAGATTTATGGACACTATTAGGTTCACCCACTGGCTATGTGGGATCCGACTCTGTTCCACCTTTCATTGAGTTTTTAGTAAGACATTCTGCCGGACGTTACCAGTTTATGGCAATCAAAGATGATAATCCACTTCTTCAATCTAAAACTAAATACAAAATCGTTGAAAATAAGGATTGGCGCCCAGGAATGGTCTTAGATGGTTATTTCCCCCCTGAATCTGCAGAAATTTTAGTAAATGAAAGACATAATTGGTCAAAAAACAATACGGATTTACTATTAAAACAATTTTTAGAAGATGGATATGTAACCATAAGAAACCCCAATGGAGGATTACAAGAAATATATGTTCCCATCAATATCACTATACTTTCTAATGAGGGCATGCATTTAACCACCTCTAAAGACGAACATGGTCGACGCTTTGGAAATTCCTTAACTCACGATGAGCGTATGCGCAGATATTATGATATTAAAGATAATAAAGAAGTTCTTAGAGAAACGATCAGAAAAACTAATCAAATGATTATTTCTCACAATGTTAATGCACCAGGAATATCTGATGAAACATTAAATAGAATTCCAGATAGTGCCATTATCTACATGAAACCGACAAGTCCCGAGAGCTTAAAAAAAATAATTAGATTAAAAATGGATCAACTAAAAAAAGAACTACTTGTTGTAAAGGGAGCTTGGGGGCCCATTGAACTTACTTGGGATGAAAGTTTAATAGGGTTTATGCAAGAGTTTAAATATGTTGCAGAAAACAACTCTCGCCCTGCCGACGATAGAATTGCAAGTCTAGTTGAGGCGACACTCTATGATGCCATTCGTGCTGGTCATATAACTGCGGAACCTCTATACGGAAACAAGGTCCATATTAAAAACATTAAGAACTCGGATGGCACATCCAGTTTGCGTATGAAAATAACTCCTCTAGACACTCAAACTCCAACCAAAGAGGTAGATGTTTTTATTCGCGCTACAGTTTCCGAAAGAGATAAACAACCTATTTCTGACAATCGGTTGGACGAACTATTGCAGTTACCTAAAATACTCAATAGTAGAGTTTTCGGTATAGAGCATATCACACAAAGATTAACAGAATTAGCAATAGCTGCGGAAGAAAGTCTTCGCGCAAATAAATCGATTGATGAAGCCAAAGACCCCGCAAAAATTATTGCTTTCTTTGGCATGAGTTCGACTGGGAAGTCTCAAACCTCTAAGGAGTTTGCCAAAGCATTAAAGCTACCTTATCTTCCCCTTGGCTTTGGTCAAGTGCAAGGGAAGTCAGATATAAAACGTATGTTCTTTGGTGAAAAACTAGGAGATAGAGTAGAACCTTCTATCTTTATGCAACACTATGATCGCAATCCAGATGGTATGGTTGTGGGATTGGAAGAACTTGTAAATGCCGACAATGCAGAGCACGTACTTAATATGATTTATGACTTTTTTCGCGAAGCTATAATTAGTGATTTTGCCGATGGAAAGCCCCGTGCCATGGGAAAAATTATTTTTATAATCAATGGCAATGTCGGAATCGAAGAATTCCAAAAAGTAGCAAAAGATCTACCCGATCATATTAAACTCGAAGCCTATCGAAATATTCATGAAGAAATCATGAGTAGCCCGAACACTCGTCGAGCCATACTTGAAAGATATATGTCAGCACCACTCATTAATAGAATTGACGAAAGAAATATATTTTTCTTTGGACCACTGGGTTATCAACACGTACGTTCTTTAAGTTATTTACAAATGAAGGAAGCATTAGAATCCTTAAAACCGGTGAAAGAGAACGAGAAAGCTCGCCGTGGATGGAATGTTTTTTTTCCAAGTGAAAAAGCTTTTGATGAAATTATCGACAAAATGGAAAAAGAGGGCTTTAATGTTGAATCACAAGGGGCCTCTATTGTTTCGATTTTTAATAAAGAATTTGTTCCTCATTTTCGCATGACTATGTACCAACACAAAATCCCCTCTGGCACTGATTTACTAGTTTCCTTAGATAAAGAGAATACAAAAGTTGTAACCATGGGAAGAGAAAAGGTGTCGCAGATTGGTTTCCAAGTTTTTGTACATGGCCGCAGTACACCCATTCGTTTTAGTTTAAGAGGGAAACAACTTGAAACCGAATTGGAAACGCCAGATATTTTTCGTAAACTCACCGGAATACATGAAGCTGGACATGCAATTGTGGATCAATATTTTCTAGGTGAATTCAAGCGACATAAGGGAATGAGCATAATGCCGGGAGCCACACGCATTGGCAATGAAATGGTTACTTATGAAGGAATAGCCAATTCAGAAAAATTAAAAAAGTTAAATGTTACTCGCGAGTATATTTTAAGAGAAATGGCCACCCTATTTGGTGGCTTTATGGCTCAGCAGTTAGTGACTAAAGGTGCTCGTCATGATGCCGGAAAAGCAAATGACATGAAGCGAGCAACACAGTTAGCAAAAATGGCCATTTTAACCTATGGACTGGAAGACGAGTGGGGCTTTGAAACAATTGAAGATTCCAAAAAGCTAGACGACTATATTTCTAATTTATCTCCCAGCCGACGAGAAATATTTGAAAAGCTAAAAGATAAATTAATGAAAGAAGCTCAGCAACTGGCTAAAGAAGCCTTGTTAGTAAACTTAGATACCACCCTCATCCCCATGGGAAGCGAGTTAACCAATAAGGGAAAGATTCTAGAGGGAGACATGAAGAAGTTTCTTGAAAAAAACCCCATAATCAACGAACGAGACTCCCTAGAAAGAGTCGAACTTCTTGAAGATATGGAAGATATGTTAAAAAGTGTTCGTCAAAATGTGGCTTCCAGAAATGAAGGCCGGCGTCGCACCAAAGGATTGCAAAAAGAAGATATAGATGAAGCTTTGGTCTTGTTAAAAAATGAAAAGAGCTTTACCGCTAAATACTCTAGTGAATTGCTTAAACTTTATTTAAAACCTGTCTACGTTGAAGCTCTATTGTCTGATTTATTTGATAAAACTCTGCAAGAGGAGCTCTTGCCCAACGTTGAAGTTTTAGTTACTAAAGATGTTTCTAATGTGCATACTTTTCATGAAAAAGAAAGAGAAAAAGCCATCCGTCAAGTACGACCTCAAGTACAACCCCCTATTCTTGATAAGATTAGAGGTTTTAAAACTGCTATTACAAAATTAGAAGCACAAGGCATCAGCTGTGAGGTGGCATTAGGACAATAAAATATGTAGTAATTGCTTATTGAGTTCAGGTCCATTTAAATGTATTCATTGAGCCATGCTATCGTTAAGAAAAGTACAATATTCTTCTTTAAAGAATTTTTATATATATATACTAGAAGTCATAACTGGATTTACTCAATTATCAAAAGTTCACGATGATTCCATTCAACTGATGAGTCCTGAACAAAATTTTTGGCAAGCTTGTGTCCAAGTTTTAAAATTAAAAGTTCAACTTAAAGAGGGAGACCTTACCAGAATTCCCAAAACTGGCCCCATTTTGATAGTAGCTAATCACCCCTTTGGCGGTGTAGAAGCCATAGTTCTAGCTCAGCAAATTAGTGAAGTTAGAAAAGACTTTATGTTTATTGCCAATAATACCTTAAATAAAATTCCCGAAGTTGCGCCTTATTTGTTTTCTGTGGACATTGATGAAGCTAAAGGGATCTCCACTAGAATTCAAAATCGCACACAAGTGCAAAACGCAATTCAACATCTTAAAGCCAATGGAGCATTAATTTTATTCCCTGCAGGTGAAGTCTCCACAGCTTTTCCCCCCTGGAAAAAAGCCTATGATAAAAAGTGGAGTTCCACAGTAGCCAAAATTGCCAAGGAGTCTCAGGCCAATGTTTTAACCATCCATTTTAGTGGCAAAAATAGTTTTTTATTTCAGTTTTTAAGTATATTTTTATTTGATCGTCCAACAAATTTTTTGAGTCGTTATTTACGAAAGTTATCCTTAACTTTGCGCGGCACTTTAATGGTTTATGAAATTATAAGTAAAAAAAATTCTGTAATTAAAATGCGCATAGGCACTCCGATAACCTACAATCAAATAAAACACATAGAATCCAACAAAGCCTTGGCCGAATATTTCCGTCTTCGCACCTATTTATTGGGAGGTGACCCACAGCTAGTTAAATCTCGATTGGATTTTATCAAAAAAAGAATCACCAGAACAAACTCTGCTCATCCAAGAAAACTAGAAACAATTGCATCTCCTGTGGAACAAAAACTTTTACTCGGAGATATTGCTGTACTTAATCAAAACCCAGAAAAAAACATTATTCATCAGAATAAAGATATGTTCGTCTACCTTGCAAAGGCAGATAAGATACCTCATATTTTACAGGAAATTGGTCGCCTTCGTGAAGTGACTTTCCGTGCCGAGGGAGAAGGCAGTGGTTTGGCCATTGACTTAGACCCCTATGACCAAGACTATGAACACCTTTTTATTTGGCATAAGTTGGAAAACAAACTGATCGGAGCCTATCGCTTAGGGATGGTGAGTGAACTTATAAATAAAGGTGGAATAGAAAAAGTTTATACTCAAAGTTTATTTAAATATGATATTAATTTTATAAACGAAATTGGCGAATCCATGGAATTAGGTAGATCTTTTGTAATTCCAGAGTATCAGCGTTCACCAGCTTTAAATTTGTTACTCACTTCCATTGCCAAATTGCTTTTAAATCGTCCCCATATTAAAACTCTTTTCGGACCGGCCAGTATCAGTGCCGAATATTCAAAGATCTCCAGCTTTGTTATGATTGAATTTTTAATGAGACAACATGGAGCCGAAGACAAAGTCCAGTCTCTTGTTAAACCATCACTTCCCTACAAATTGCGCACCGATTTAGATGAAAGTAATTTAAGTGCCCTAATTCGAGGCGCAGAAAATTTAGAGGGACTCAATGCAATGGTAGAGGCCGTAGAGGGGGAAAAGGCGGTTCCTACATTGATTACCTATTATTCAAAAATGGGTGCAAAATATGTGGCATTTAGTGTGGATAGAGACTTTAACAGCATAGATGGACTTATTATTGTTAAACTTCTTGATTTTCCCAAGCCTATGTTAAAAAGAATGCTGGGAAAAGATGTTGATAAGTTTTATTCCGACAGAATGATTTAATTGTTAATTGTTGTAATCAATTTCCCAGATGCGTTGATTCCGTTCTGGCTCCGAAGGCCGTGGCTGTTGATATTCGGGATAGTCACCAATACTCAATGGGATTTGGGTTCGCCCCTGGTCCCGATTAGTTCTATTGCGATCATACATCGGATGTTCAGGGTTTTGCCAATTTATAAATAGATAAGAACCTCGACCACCACTTGTATTTCCCCTATCGTCTGGGCCCTCGTAATATGGATTATCATCCCCTTCATTAAAACTAGGGATGGAATAACCCCTTGGGCTAGTTCTATCACTTTGCCCACGATCCTTTTTATTTTTAGGCACTCTATCTTTAGAGGAATTATTTTTACCTAAGTACACTGGCCCATTGTAAGAATCAAATCCACTATCCCTATAATTAGAAGATTCATCAAAGGCTGGTACATTGTCACGATCCTCTGGATAATCATTGTAAACCGGTGATTTATTGCCATCATTGGGATGGCGACGTGGGCGTTCAGTTTTATCTTTGTTTTTTGCCAACAAAATTATGTCACAATTAAAGCCTAAGAAATTAGAAATGGCATCTAGTTGTTTGGCAGGGTTTTCTAATTGACCCGATTGGGATGTCATCGAAAAAACGGACAACAAAATAAGTATTAAAAATCTCATGACATGCCTTATAAAATATTTATAGTAAAATGGCCAGTTGTGCTTTTTTATCTTTGTTATAAAGAATATTTATATTAAAAGCTAAATTATGAAAATGACTTGGTTTTTATTGACATTAAAACCCCACTTGGCAAATTAAAGAAATGAAAGAAATACAAACTAAAGTTAAAAAAGAAAATCCCTTGGTAAGCCTTCTTATTAATGTGGTGATTCCCTATTTAATTCTCACCAAACTGGATGATTACCTTGGTGAACGCGGCCCAACCTTAGCTTTACTGCTGGCTTTAACACTCCCCTTAGCTTATGGCCTCAATGATTATTTAAAAAACTCTCGAACTAATTATATTTCTATTTTTGGGTTGATAAATACTTTATTTACCGGTGGCTTTGCCATTCTCGAACTTTCTAGCACTTGGTTTATAGTCAAAGAAGCCGCTTTTCCATTTATTTTAGGCTGCATGGTTTTGTTTTCATCTCTTTCTAAAAAGCCGGTAATAAAATTTATGTTTAATTTTTCTCAGATAATGGATCTTGATAAAATCAACAGCAAGTTAAGTGAAAACAATAATGAAGCTAAATATGAGAGCTTACTTTTAACAACCAACAATCTATTTGCCCTTTCATTTTTTATTAGTGCACTTCTTAACTTCTTGTTGGCCTATTGGGTTTTTAAAGATATTGACCCCACCCTTCCTGACAAACTTCGTACAGAAGCTCTTAACCAACAGATTGCTGATATGTGGTGGATGGGCTATGTTGTAATTGCACTTCCGCTTACAGGCTTTCTAATGTTTATATTGTTTAAATTAATTAATGGCCTTAAAACTTTAACTGGCCTTGAGCTTGAAGAGATTATTATTCAAAATCATTAATTAAAAAATATACTGCACTATTCCAAACCCACATCCACAGCCTCGGGAATTTTTTTGGCTTGTTCTCTAATTTTCTTTAATTGTTTTTGTCTATTTACAAATTTCTCACGTACCTTATCTTGCTTCCTAGCTCTGCGCTCTTGCTTTTTAAGATAGTCCATTTCTAGTTTTTCCCAGTTTATCTTACTCTGTGTCTTTCTCTCTTTAACTTGTTCTTTACGAGCCTCTTCTTGTTCTTTTTCTAACTGTTTCCTCATGATTCTTACTTTCTTGGCTCCGTGCCTTCTCTCTTCGTCAAATCGCTTTTCCATGTTTTCATGTATAAAAAAATCGCGATATCTACGATTTAAGTGATTGAGTTCAAAAGAGTACTCATCATCCGCGGGAGTTGAGAATGGAAAAAGCAAAAAAAGTAACACAATAATTAAAAAAAAATAACGCTCCTGAGTCATATTTATATCCTATTCATAATAGACTTTTCTTTATAGCATTCTTTGTGAATACTCGACCTTGATCTAAAACTAATATCAAGATAAGTGAGCAGTATGGAACATTTAATCGAATTTTTAATTTTTTTTGCAAAAGCCCTCGTTATCATTGTCGGAATATTGGCGGTGATTGGATTTATTATATCGCAATCCGTTAAAGGTAGTTCGAGCCTTCCTCAGCTGGAGTTAGAAAAAATAAACGAAACCATCGCACACTACGCTGATATTTTAAGAAAAAATGTTTTTGATCGCAAAGCCTTTAAAGAACATGAAAAATCTGAAAAAAAGAAGAAAAAACAGAAAGAAAAAGAAAATAAACCTAAAATGTATGTTGTCGACTTTGAAGGCGACATAAAAGCCAGCGAGGTAAAAAACCTTTGCCATGAAATCACTACCATTCTCAATGTCGCAACTCCCAAAGATGAAGTTGTTGTACGAGTGACTAGTCCCGGCGGAATGGTACACACTTACGGCCTCGCAGCAGCTCAGCTTTTGCGTGTACGAAATGCAGGTGTTCCCTTGTGCGTTGCTGTTGATAAAGTGGCTGCCAGTGGAGGCTATTTAATGGCCTGTACTGCAAATAAAATTATAGCCTCCCCTTTTGCCATATTGGGTTCTATAGGCGTCTTAGCACAGGTACCCAACTTTCATAAATTGCTTAAAAAACATGATATTGATTATCATGAGTACACAGCCGGTGATTACAAAAGAACTATCTCTATGTTTGGTGAAATCACAGATAAGGGAAAAGAAAAATTTGCTGAACAGATTGAAGACACTCATCTTTTGTTTAAGAGTTTTGTTAAAGAACACAGACCTATTGTAGACATCGAAAAGGTGGGCACTGGTGAACCTTGGTTTGGTCAAAGAGCCCTTGAACACAAATTAATTGATGAAATTAAAACTAGTGATGAATATTTTTTTGAGCGCGCAAACACTCATGAAATAATTAAAGTGCGGTTGTCAGAAAAGAAAAAATTTGGTGAGAAACTGGCGGAACAACTCCGACTAGCAATAGTTCAAGCCTTAGAGCCATTTCGCTATTAATAAAAAAACTCTATCAGTTTTAAATCTAAAGCTATTTAAAGATTATAGCTATTTATGGAGAGGTTGGAGTCGTTTTTTGATTGGTCTCTTCGGGTTTTTCTTTCTTAAATTCTGGCATCCATTTTTTTGCTGAGTCTACAATTTTTTCTGTAAAACCCTTGGGCTTTAGACTTTTTCTACTAATCATAATCTTTTCAAAAGCATCAATACGTTGTTGAGCCTCCATTTTATCATCAATTTTCACAGTGGAATTGTCTGGTCGAATGGCTTTTAATAACTTAACTGAAGGAGAAAACTCTAGATTAGAGTAAGAGCCTGTCACTTCCCAAGGCATCCACTTCTTATCTTCCTTTTCAATATTTATCCAACCTGAAATCTGTTGATTCTTATGCACTTTTCCGGAAGAAGATATTAATATTTTTTGTTCGTTTTCTAGAGTGGATAACTCCTTCCACTCCCCTTCTTGATCCAACCATTTTAAATTCATTTTAAATTTTGAAAAACTGTATTTATCTGGATGGATATCCTGGATTAAAAGACGGTTAAGTTTTTCATAAAACGATCCCGAGGGCTGAACTTCGATGGTTTCCACCTTTAAACCTACATCCCAATAGTTTCCACTGTATTTGGTATCGACTTTAATATTTTTTGCTAACACTAATGAACTGGAAAGCTGAGCGCTTCCTAAGTAACCCTGCCACTCTTCTAGAATTCCATTTTTCAAACTCATTTTACCATAAATTTGTAAAGGTGTGAGTTCTGCATCCATCAATAACTTAATTACTGATCGATTCAATAATAAATTGTCTACCTTTGTTTGAATGATACCCGATCGAAATTGCTCGTCCATATTGAATGAAATGATTCCAGAAAACTCACCACCAGCTAAATCCATTTCATTAATAATTCCAGAAACACGTTGTTTCTCCCAACTTACTTCACCCTTAACCTCACGAATCAACTGCAAACGTTTTTTGCTTTTATGTGAAAATATAACTTCCATATTCTTTAGCTTGCCCTTAAAACGAAGCTGATTGTTGTTGTATTCTAAAATCCCATCCAACTTTCCCCAATCAGTGAAAGTACTGTCTAGCTTCTTCCCGCCTAAGATTTCTGAAAGATACTTAAAGGAAAATTCCTCTACTTCTGCAACAAAAGGTTCTGCATGTTGACTCATAAAAGGATAAAAGATGAGTTCTTTTGTATATAATTTTCCAGCTTCCCCCCTTAAACCGCATTGCTTAGCCACTATTTGTATATTTTTATAATCACCTATTAAACCCTGTGCAGAGGCTTGACAAGAAAACCATAGTAAACGGGAACTCCAGCCCTCGGTGAGATCTTTACGAACAAATGTTTTTATGATTTCACCCATGGGGAAATATTTGGATTCAAATTTAATACTAAATTCTTCTGTTGGAATATCAAGATTGCCGTGTAGACTTAACTCCCCTTCTTTGAAGCGTCCTATCCCTTTTAAATAAATTTTCTCCTTAGAAAGTGTAAAATCAAGAGCCAGAGGTTTAAGATCTTCTACTAAATATTTTTGAGAACGGTAGGAGACCTGAGTGGATATCAATAATTTATCGTCATATTCATTAAGATCCACAAAAAAATTATTGAATAAAATACCTTCACGATTGTGATTCTCAATATAAATATGGAAATTTTTAAATAACAGGGACTGAAACCATTGGCGACTATTATTTAACTCAATTAAAAAACGATTTTCTACAAAACTTCTTACTGCATTTAGAGCAATTGTACTTTGCTCCTCTACCGTAGGTGGAGTTGTGTTTTGCGGAGTTGGTGGTGTTAGAGAAACATTTTCTCGAGTATTGGAATTACACAATGGCTCTCCAAAAACAAACTCTACTTTGTCTGCTTCAATGTCGGAAAAACTCACTCGTCTTTGAAAGAATGAACTAAACCGAATCGGTAGATAAACTTCCGAAATTGTGAGTTGTGATTGTGTAATGCAAGGGTCTTTAGAGCTAAGCTTAAGTCCTTTAATGTAAAGCCCAAATTTAGGCCAAGCCCCATCAGCTAAACGAAATTCAAGCTGGTCAAAATTAAGAAAAAATTTAGGATTTTTTTCTGTGAGTTTTTTCTCTACCCAACTTGATAATTGTTGTGGCGACAAAAAAGCCCTAATTGCGCCACCAAAAAATGTACTTATAAATAGGGATATAAGAAAAATGAACCAAGCCCGAGAGTTCCCATGGGAACTCTGATTTTTATTTAAAGTAGAAATTGAGGATTTCGTATTCTTTCTCACCTTTTGGACTCTTAAACTCTACGGCATCTCCCTTTTTACGCCCAATTATGGATCGTGCTAAAGGAGAATACACAGAAATCTTTCCTTGTTTAACATCAGATTCATCTTCACCAACAATTTGATAGGATATCTTTTCATTAGTTTCGAGATCTAACAACTCTACAATAGCACCGAATATGACTTTTTCACTACTCAGTTTTGCAGTATCAAACACTTCTGCATTGGCGAGTTTTCCTTTTATATCAGAAATTCTTGCCTCAACAAAAGCTTGTCTCTCTTTTGCAGCATCATAATCCGCATTTTCACTTAAGTCTCCATGCGAGCGCGCTTCTTCGATAGCTTTAATGACTGCTGGTCGTTCATTTTGCATTAAATCTTTATACTCAGCTTCTAATTTCAATTTTCCAAATTGGGTCATCGGTACTTTATCACTCATTGCCACGTCTCCAATTCTTAGGCGTTTTTAAAAGACGACATTATATGAATTTCTTTGACGCAGACAACTACTAAAGACATTATAATTGTTAAAATGAAGTTAAATGCCGCTAATGCTGCCATCATTAGAAGACTGCTTGTTGGACGTAATAATCGCCCTCTGCGATCTATTTTAAAAAAACTCTCTTCCCACGACCTGGCTTCACTTGTAAATACTTTAAATAAAAGAGAATTAAGGCTTTTCATCGAAGCCCTATTAGTTATCAAAAAAGCTGTTGAAACTTTAATAATAGTTCCTGAACAACAACTGGAAGACGCTTTGCGTAAAATTGAAGCGGAGCAGCAGTTGCGTTTGATTGATCAATCGGACTTTGATGATGCGGCCTATTTTCTAAGTTTATTAACTGTTGGTGAGCAAAATGAACTATTAGCTAAAGTTGAAAAAGATAAAGCTGAAAAAATTAGACAATACTTAAGTCATCCTGAAGGCTCTGCTGGAAGGATGATGCACGCCAGAGTTTTTCATTTACCCGTAGAATTGAATGCCAAAGAAGCTTTAAGTTTCTTGCGAGAAAAAGCACAAACTATGTCCATTTATTATATTTATTGTGTAAATGAACATCACCAGCTATCAGGTATTATTTCCCTACGACAATTAGCAACTGCGCCTGAGGACAAACCACTTACTGAAATCCTAAAAGAAGATATCGTAACAGTTTTTCCAGAAGAACCCGCTGAACGTGCTGCTGAGTTGGTTTCTCATTATGATTTAATTGCTATTCCAGTTATAAGCCATGATCGTGAACTCTTGGGCATCGTAACTGTTGATGACATTTTGGATATTATTCAAGAGCAAGCCACTGCTGATATTTATGCACAAGCGGGATTACAAGAAGATGATCGCGTTTTTACACCAGCTAAAGAATCTATTAAAAAACGCATTCCTTGGATGTTTATAAATTTACTATTAGCCGCTGTGGCCAGTTCTGTAGTTAGTTTGTTTGAGAACACGATGAGCCATCTTATAATTTTAGCTAGTTTAAAAAACATTGTTGCAGGAATGGGCGGCAACACAGCCATACAAAGTTTAACTGTTGTAACCCGAGGACTTGCCACCGGAGATTTTAGTTTTATTTCTCATACCAAAGCCATTATTAAAGAAGTGAGTGTGGGCTTTGTGATTGGCATTTTAACAGGTATAGGAGCTGGATTGTTAACCTATGTGTGGAAAGGGAATTTGATGGTCTCTATTGTTATTTGTATCTCAATGATCATCAACTCTTTATTAGCAGCCATTGCTGGAGCCACTGTCCCACTTATGCTCAAAAAAATGGGCTGGGATCCCGCTGCAGGAAGTGGTGTACTTGTAACCATGTTTACTGACATCGTCAGTTTTTTTAGCTTTCTAGGTATAGCTACAATTGGTTTAAAAATGTTTGGCGTCTGAACTTGATATATTTAAAGCCTTTATTTTGATTTCTTGCGCTGTTGTGTATCTCAGTTAATAATACGAGACTATTGTCGGTATTTGTTTGGATTATTTATCATTCTTTCATAAAGTTCCGATTTACTTTTAAAGGTACAGCATATGATTTCCATACCAAGATTAAACAACTTAAACGTTAAAAGCATCACCAGACAAATTCAAGATGCTGGCTCCATTTTATTGACTACACACAAGCAGTGTGACGGGGATGGCTTAGGTGCCATGTTAGGCTTATATCATGCTCTAAAAAAATCGGGGAAACGTGTTAGAGTTTTTGCAGTAGATGAAATTCCACCCAAGTACAGTTATTTGAAACCACATAAATATATTGATATTTATGACCAAAAGCACTCGCCAATAGAAACCACTGATTTGTGTTTAATTTTTGATACCAATGATAAAAGGTTGGTAGAACCACTATATAAAGAATTAGAAATTAAGTGTCGGAATATCTTTTTTGTAGATCATCACCCCATTCTCAATCAAGGTCCTGAACCCACAGTGGGATCCTATATTGAAACCAGTGCTGCTAGTACTGGCGAAATCGCTTATTTTATAATTAAAGATCTTGGAATTCGATTAGATGAAAATATCTCACAGGCCCTATATACAAGTATCGCATTTGACACACAAATATTTAGATATGTTAAAGGCGCGCCTTCCTCTCACTTAATTTGTGCTGAGCTTTTAAATTATGTCACCGAGCCAGAAGAAATACATAGACATATGTTTGCTACTTTTTCTCAGGAAAAAATTGCATTTCTAGCAAAAGTCTTATCGGAAATTGAATATTATTCTGGTGGGCAAATTGCTATTTTAAAACTCAGCTTAGAAGACATAAACAATAACAATCTCCACATGGACGACTCCCGTGATGTAATAGATATGATTATGAATGTGACAACAGTTATTACTGCCGCTCTTTTTAGACAAGATAATGTCAATGGCTATAAAATGTCTTTAAGAAGCAAAGATAAAATCGAAATTTTAGGAATTGCTGAAAATTATGGTGGCGGCGGACATATGCATGCTGCTGGTGCTTACATTGAAGGTGATTATGCCACAATAAAAAAAGATGTTGTGGATCAGCTATTACAAAGACTCGATGGTCACATCTCTAAAATTAATGAAAAATAAGATTAATAAGAATATTAAAACCAATCCAGTAATTTGCATTTGCAACAACGTGCCCAAAGACCGAATTGAAAAGGCCATTGTCCGTGGCTGCAACTCACTACCTAAAATTTATGATGCCACGACCGCTGGAGTAGGCCCCTGTGGGGGCTCTTGCCGACCTATTCTAAAAAAAATGCTCGATCACTATTTAAAAACAAAAGAGTTCTTAGCTGATCCCAGAAAAAATAATCATAAAAAGTAAATCATTTAAAACACTTTTAGTAATTGTTTAAACTAAGCTACTTTTTTATTCTTATGATCTTGAATTTGAGAATTGTTATCCGTCTCAAATTGAGTCATGTATTCGATGAGATCTTTTACATCTGGTTGACATGTGCCACAGGCGGTACTGGCTGAAGTCATACGAGATACGCTTTCTGCAGAGTGTGCGCCTACCAAAATGGCCTCTTCTACTTTTGCCGTAGGCACAGAACGACAATGACAGATTTGTAATTGTGTATAGGGTGGCAACCACTGCCCCTTCGCCTTTAGTATAACTTCACGAAGCAACATAGAACCTGTGTCTACGGGGTTAGGAACTGATAGTTCAGTTAAGGGTCCTATGAGTAAGCCTCGCCATTTATTTATTAGCTGAAGAAATTTCAAGGGACCTAGAGCCTTTAGTTGGGCACTTTTAATATTTTTTTCCTGGTCTAGCTCTAATACCAGTAGGACTTCTTCTCTGCCAGGAATTTTTCTCTCAATTTTTATAAGTTCTGCCATAAGCATTTATCGGTATTTATGTTAGAATATTAAGTGACAGGGGGAATGGTTTTTAATACATTGTGTCTTAAATGAAGTCTTATACGATCTATGTCACTAGTAATAAGGTGGGAACTAACAGGGTTTTCCATTTAAATCACTCAGTTTTGCGGTCCTTGATTGCATTACTAGTTGTTTTATTTATTTTATTTACCTCTATTGTGTTCGACTATATTAAACTCTTCTTATCAAAAAATGAATTTGCAAGCGTCAAGAGTGAGTATCAATATCTATTAACTAATTTAGAGTTTGTGGAAAGCGAGCTCAATAGCTTAGAGGATCAATTAAAAAAGGTGAATGAGCTCACCGATAAAATAGAAGTTATTCAAGAAAATTACAATAAAGGTCCAATTGCTACTATGTCGACGCCAACAGAATATTTTAGCGTTGATTATGTTGCCACTGGAGACTCACGCTCACCAAGCAGTCTTACCAATAAAGGAATTGTACAAAGTGCCTGGGTAGAGAATAGAAATCGATTGTTATCTAAACCTGTCCTTTTTGAATCCAGCGAACCAGAAGAAATGGTTTCTGAAAAAACAGCTCAACGTATTGAGATCGCATCACAAGATTCACAAGTTTTAGAACGCAAAGTGATGCAGCTCTGGGAAAACTTATCTGAGAGACAAAATTTTATTAGGGCCACTCCCAGTGTTCGACCTACAAGAGGATGGTTTTCCTCCCGCTTTGGTATTCGTGCTGACCCTTTTACTGGGAGGCCCACTATGCACTCGGGATTAGACTTAGCTTCTCGTTATGGCGCACCTGTTACTGCCACTGCGGATGGAATTGTTACCTTTGTTGGTTATCAAAACGGTTATGGAAATATTGTAGCCATTGACCATGGCTATGGGATTCAAACTCGCTATGCTCACAATTCAAGAGTTTATGTGCAAGTGGGTGATCAAATACGCCGTTATGATGTTATTGCCGCCGTTGGTAGCAGTGGCCGCTCAACAGGTGCCCATGTTCACTATGAAGTTAGAGTGCGTGGTGTAGCCGTTGACCCCATCAACTACATTCTGGATTTATAGAAAAAATAGTTTATTGGCATTGAAGCCATTGAAATATTTATTTGATAAAATAAAATTTTTGAGTTTTTTACTATATATTATATATGTTTAGCCCGAATATATGAACCCAACTTATCTTCTGAGTATTAAATTTGGCTTAAATTACTTTTTATTGGAAATTATAAATTAGAAGTAGTAAATAATTTATAATTTAACTTTGTAGTTCGGTCCTTGATATAGCTTTAGTTTAAGGGTGTAGAAGAGAAAAATACTTATTCAGTTAATTTAGGAGGGTTTTTGAGAATAATTATAATCAATTTAGTTTTAATAGTGGTTTCTTTGGTCAACACAAGTACTTATGCTGCAAATTACACAAGTTACAAACATGAGGAAGTACTAAAAATAATAGCAAGTTTGATGAGTGCAAAAAAAACAATTACAAACACTTATGGTGGAGCCTATTCCACTGTTGAAATTCCTATCAATGAAGTTCAATTTATTATCAGTCATGATCTAGCTAATAAACATAATGGAAGATTTATAATTGCTTTTAATCAGAACCAGCCACCCATAAATTCTAAAAATATCTTAGTTGATGATGTGGCACTGACACAAGTGATGAAAAATCTAAAAACAGTTCCAGCTAATGACGTGATGGTCTTGGCAATGCTTGATAAACTAATGAAGGCTAAAAATACCATCACAAGTATAAATGGAATTTTTAAAGCGAAAGACGTTGATATTTTTGTTAGTCGTAAGAGCATAGAAGTCAGCGATAAAAGTTTTAACATTTGGCTTTATAGCATGACATTTCCACCCTTAGTACTTGGCCAAGTCGATGTGGATGGCAGACGGATTGAACTTGATCAACCAGTTAATTTTTTCAACCCTGATAATTGCAATAGCAAACTGATAAAATAACTAGATTAGATATATATTAAGGGGCCAAATAAAATGACAATTTTTGGCTCTTTTTAGAAATCTTAACATCTCACTTCCTCTTGCTCCTAATTATTAGCTTATTTGTTGGCATAGCCTTCGCAATATACTCCTTAGAGATGAGAAGGAGTTGTCCATGAATAGGTCATTATTTTTAATTTTTATTATTTATACGTTTGCAAATAGCATTGGCTGTTCGCCATTTAAGGCGATTTCAAAAGATAAAAATAACACAAAAAAAGTTTCTAACTTGGACCCATTGACTCAGATTCAATTTCGTACAACCAATGACAATCCTTATGAAAAACACTTTCAGTCATTAGCCGAAGGATCTAAAATAAAGTTATCTGAATTAACTAGTAAATTGGAAAATCTTAATAAGCAAAAGGCACAAATCACCGTAGAATTAGACTCATCTAATAATAAAGATACTGATAAAATTAAATTATTGGAAAAATTAGACATGGCAAAAAAAGCCTTGGCCGCTGCAAGTGATGCCACTGAACAAGTCAGTGCCAATAAAAAAGTTGAAAGTAAAAATGAAACTTGTAAACCTGAATTAAGTAATAGAATAAACTTCTATAAGAGATCTATTCGATTGGCCAAAGCCAAAGAAGATTTAAAGAAAGTAGTCATCTTACAGTCTTATTTCTTAGGTACAGATAATTCTTATAAAGTTGAAAATGACCCACAAACTAAAAAACTTCTCAGTGAACTTGGGATAGAAATAAATAATTTAGCTCTTATAGGAGAAACCTTAGAAAAACTTTATGAACATCTAAATAAAACTATAAACCAATTGGAGCTTATCGCTAAATCCAATACTGAATTCACACAACCAGTTTTAACAAGTAAAACATCTAAAAAACCAGAATTGGTAAAGATAAATGCAATAGCTAATCTTGGTAACCCAGCACTAGCCAACAGTGTTTCTATAGATAATCTAAATGAACAACTTAAAAAAGCAAATAAAGAAAAAGAAGCTTGCATGAGTGCGGACGAGGCTTCACCCACTTTGCAAACAAATACTAAGCCCGAAAATAGCAACAACACTATTCTTACTCAAAAAATACAAAATATTAAAAAACAATTGTCCGAGATTGATAAACCTAAGGACACTGAATCCAATGAGAAATTAAAACAAAAGATGGCTTCTATACAAACTGAATTGGATGTAGTCCAAACTCAGATTAACCATCTTTCTGAATCCGATAAAATATCCGCTGAATTTTTAAATTCATTGATTAAACTAATAGAACTTAAGAATTCTCTATTTGCCAAATTTCAAAATAAAAAACCTATCAATATGACAGATATTGTAGAACTTCACACCCTAGAACATTTACTTTTGGATCAGGAAACTAAATTTACTTCTTATAAAATGTTTAATGATACTTTAGATTTTATTTCTAAAATGAGTTCTGAAAAAATTAAAAATGATCTTGGTGAATTTAAAAAGTCATACGAAAATTATATTGAAAAAACCGAATTAAAAGATAAACCTATTATGTACAATTCCTCTTATACAACTTTAAATTCGCCAATAGAACATGGTAGAGTTCAATCTTATTCTGGAACTCTTTTGTTTTTTCGTTTACTATTTTCACAATTAAATGAAATTAATATTAAAGGAAAGGCTCTAGTTGTTATAATTGAAGATGGTTATATTTCACCGGGATATGTGAGCCAAGGCGAACTTTATGGATTCGAAACAACTGCCAAAGGAAAAGCTTTGGTCCAATACGGCAGTACAGCCAATATCCATGGGCGCATAAGTGTGTATGAGGCCAAACAGTTTTTATTTGCAGAACTTTTTAAGTGGCAGATAAAAGATTTTAACCAGTTACAAAAGCAAATGGAAACCTTTGTTATCTCAAATTTAGGTTTCAGAAAAAATGCCCTAATGAAACCAGCTATTGTAAAAATAAGTGAAGTTAAAGACTTTCCATTAGCCAGTCAAACTCCTTTTAGTTTAGGAGTCACAGATATTGAAAATGAAGACTTAGAACGTGAGACTTTTGAAATCAAAAAAAGTTCCTTTTTTATAAAAAAATAAGTTATTTAACTAAAGAAAAGTTAAAATCTATCTAACTAAACGTTAATTTTTTTATCTCGTCCATGTATAAAGTCGAAGTCTCTAAATATATAGTCTTTAACTAGAATTGACATTCTATATACAAGACCAAATATCTTAAAAGGTCTTTCCCTTATGTTTTCTTATTGTCTTAAAATGAGGCATCTTCGCATTGACCGGGAAATAAATCTTACCTTTAGCAGTTGTGTTATTTTTCTTTCTCATTATGATACCTTTACTTTGTTTTCGGTGGATTTTAACATTTCTTTAATCAAATTCATTTTTTGATTTAGTCTTTGGGTGAGCGCAATAGGGTCCAAACTCTGCATCTCTCTCCAGAGACTTTTTTTTATTTCTTTAGGAACATGCTTTGATAACATTAAACGATGGTACGGGGTTTTTGGCTTATCATATTTTTTTCTTTGCTTTGCCCCGTAACGATCTTTTTCTATAAGTTTCATTTGTGGATAAAAGTAATTAAAAAGCTTTGACCAATCGTCTCGATAAATATCGTTCACAAGATCAACAGCTGCTTGAGTTTCTATGCGCTCATACCCCAAAAGACCCCTTACAAAAACATTGTTCTTCTGTTCAATATAACACTGATCGTTCTTCCTTTTTTCTCTGGACCTTTTTAACTCAACAGGCTTTTTTCTTCGCGTTCTGAAGGCATTAACCATTTCGTAATTAATAAACTCACTACCATTATCAAAATATAGTGAGTATATTTCTATTGGTAATCGAGACTCTATGTCTTCTAAGGCCTCAACTGTGGGGCCAGCCTCCTTCCCCAAAATCATTTGTCCCTCTGTCCAGCCCGACTCAATATCGGTAAAAGTAATTGAGCCAGCAAAGTGCCCCCAGTTGTAACCTCCGCAATGAACAACTGTATCGCTCTGGCCAAAACCTGGTCGATCTATAATTTCATTTGGGTCTCTTAACTTGATAATTTGCTTGATGTGTTTTTTAGGAGGAGTCGTCTGACTTCTTAGCTTTAAGCTCTCCTTTTTTCGCTCCTCTTTTAAGTAAACATCTATTGTTGATGGAGCCATCTTTAGAAGCCGTTTTTTTACTTGCTCTGGCCAGGACGGCAAGCTTTTAAACCACTTCGGCATAGCTGCCTTCAGGCGCTTGCTATTCATTCTTCTGGTCAGTCTCCAGAACTTGATTAAATACTGAGCCTCGATGTCTGTATATTCTTTCTTGCGGCCTCTCTCTTGATAACGGTACTCAGTCATGCCCCTCATATTCATCGCCGTTATTGCGGCTTTACGGCTCTTAAAAACCTCATTCTTTATCAGCTCATCAAGAAGATGTGTTCGCTCTTTACGATCTGCTTTCTCGTACCTCTTTTTCATCTTAATTTTGTATTGCCATTTTGCTCTTGAGTCCAAGTTGTCATCCCCTAAAGTTGTGCTGGGATCAAGTCTATCTGTTTTTTGGGTAACTTTATTTATCGGGCAACCGATGATTGGTTCAATCAAGACCTTCGTCGCGTCTCTTTTTGAGACGGTTTGGGTAACATTATTTCCCGGTAAATGCGTCTTTACAAACATCTTTACAGACAGAATCGTTTGCGAATTACAGTGCCTTCACTTGTTTTAAATGTGAATATTACTTAAGCATAATAATACTTCGTATACAGAAATTCTCATTGTCTCAGTTTGGCTCAATATAAATAGTTAATTCCTAATGTGAATTTTAATCATCTTATTTTTACACTGCGTTTTATATGGCCTCTCAGTTGCAAATCATAAACTGAGCGGGGGCAAAAAATTGAACTACAAAGCACTGGTAATAATCATGTTAGGAGTCATTATCCACATTCAAAATGGATGTTCTGGCTTTGATACGACTCAAAGTTCAAGCCAAAGCAGTACTGCTATTAAGGATATCAAGAATAATGACAATGATAAAAATGAAGATGCAGAAATTCTAGAGTTAATATCTAAGGTAGAATCTGGTAAAGTCTATTATTCAGAAAAATGCGCTAGCTGCCATAATTCAATAGATAATTCTACTAAAAGAAATAGTACATCTAAGGACATAAAAGCTGGGATAGTTAGTCAAAGCGCCATGGCCTTCCTAAAGGATATATCTCAAAATGAACTAGACTTAATTAGCCTGGCACTTAATGTTGATATTCAAAATCAAATAGCCAATTATTTTGAAAATAAATTCCCAGAAAACAAAAAGAACGAAAACTTCATTACTTATGTTAAGCCATTGATCGGAACACGTACATATTTAGCCTCTACTTTAGAAAGCCTTTTTGTTGCTGAATCCGAAGAGAGAAATTCTGAAGACAATAAAATTCTTCAAGTCATACTCAACTTAATTCTTAAACAATCTGGTGCTCTTGGTGGTCCATGCCAGTCTCGATATGAGGGAAGTATCGAATGTCCTGGAAGTGCTAAGCTTAACAACACTGCAGAAATGTTACCACTACCAAACTCCCTCAGAAAGGGTTACATGCTAAGAAGTTGTGAAGAGATCCTGGCTAAAGATCGAGCCATACATAATGCACTAGAAAAATCAAAAATAGAAACAACAAGTACCGCCGACCCAGGTAAAATAAGCCAGGTATTTAACTTATTTTATCCAGGAAGACTTCCAACTTCGGAAGTGATTAATGAATTAGTGAACTCACATGATATTATGTTAACAAAAGGTCAAGGTCCTTTAAACGCCTGGCGATTCACTTTACTCAGCCTATGTAAATCTAGTATGCTGGAGTTATTATGAAAGCTGTATGGAATAAATTCTTATTGTTATTTTTTGCTCTTAATTTATTAAGTAGCAATTCTTATGCAGAGGAGTTAACTCCCTTAGCTTTATTTTATAGATGTTATGCACATATCACCCAAAAAAGACCTCCATTAAAAAGTGATCTTTTGATTCAGGTAGTTTCTGGCAAGATGAAACCCATAGAAGCATGTTTAACTGTTCTACATAAAGCCAAACTTAATAATGATGGAGCTCTCCGTGAAAACAATGACCCCGTTGCAAAAGATGTTTTAAAAAGCTTTCATAATTTGCATTCGAGTTGGTTTCAAAATAAAGATTTTCCTGGTATTTTTGCTCAAATAGTAAACTTCAGCATTGAATATGTTAATGACAACACCAGTCCAGCACTCTATTTTACTAAATCATTATTTAGCGATTCTACACAGTTAAATTATATTCTTAAATCAAATAAAAATTTGATGCCAATACGTACTGATAATAACCCTACAAAATTTGCTAATAAAACAAAAGATGATTTTATTTTTGATAACAGTGTTTTTACTTTTGCACCCTTTGGCGAACTTTTAGGTGCAAAAGAAATTAATGAACAAATTTGGAGCTACTCTTATAAGACTCCCAGCAAAAATGTATATAGTGGTTCCCTTCCCACTCACATACATAACGGCGGAGGCATATTAGGTTCCGATAGTTATATTTTACAAAATGTAGACGAAGCTTCCAATTTTGTTTCTGATGGAGCCGTTAAAATGCCTCGCAAATGGGTGAGAAGTTTTATTTCAGATTTAATGTGTCGCACTCTACCTATGATAAGACCAAATGATGCCGATCACCTTATTGTACCAACAAGCAATGTAGAGTTTAGAAAAACTAGAGACTGCAATCGTTGTCACGCAACTATGGATAGAATGGCATCTACTTTAAGAAATATTAAATTTCTAGAATTTGGAGCTGCTTTAAATACTCCTCAATATGGAGGGGTCTTCCCACAATATCTTCCTACAACTCAACCCGCAGAATCTGGATGGCCCGCCGAAAGTGATTCTAATTATGCAAAACGTCCAACCAATGGCACTTTGTTTTACAGAAACTATAAGGGCGAACTCATTGATCAAAAACTAACTAGCGTTACAGATCTGGGAGATAAATTAGCAGAACAAGACGACGTTTATGTTTGTCTTGCTAGTAGATATTATGAGTATTTTACTGGAATTAAAACTAACGTTGCCGACATTGGTGACAGTTCGTTGGAATACAAACTGACAGATGCTGATTTAAAGCATCGCAACCTTGTAATTAAACTTGGTCAAGAGTTAAAAGAACATCAGAACTCTATGACTCTCATTGAAAACATTTTAAAATTGCCAATTTACAGCCAATCAGATTTAGGACTCGTTAATAATCGGGAGACTGCCAGTGAATAAAAATCATAAATTGAATCGAAGACAGTTTTTAGGTTTAGCCTCTGCCTTTTCTGGAGCTTCAATATTAAATAATCCTTACTCTATAGTTTTAGATCATATGATCAATGGCTTAGTAAATAAAGCCCTTGCTGAAACCACCGGCGTTAATCCTCGTCGTTACATTGCTATTCAACAATTCGGAGCTCCTGCCAGATGGAATTTCGATTTATTTTTAACTCCCTATGGAAATGCTGAATTTAAATCTAACCCAATGGTTGGAACCAAGTACATTGCTACTAAAGGCAGATATACAGACATGATCTATTCGACCATAAACTATAATGGATTAAATATCCCTCACATGTGGCAGTTTCCAGTACCCAAAGCCGGTGGCGGCACGCGTGCTATGACAGATCTAATAGATAATTTATTAGCAATACAGGGGATCAATACAGGCAATGCTGGACATCAAGGTAGTCATTCTCTTCATATGAGACCCTCTGGAGCTGTTCGGAGTTTAAACGCGCTTACGGCTGATTACTCAAGTAATCCGATCTCTGCAATTAATCTTTCAACTGCATATTACAATTTTAAGACATTAAATAGCAAAAGCTTTGTTGATGTTCCTGCAGGTGGAAACATGATTCAAACACTCCTTAATCCTTTCCTCAGCGCAGCACCTGATAAGTTTCTATATAATTTAAATAATGTTCATGAGACTGTCGAAAGAGGAGTTAGTACACTTGATCAACTCGCCAAACAACAACATCCCCTTGCAAAATCTATAAATGACGACCGAGATGGTGCAGAAAAATTATTAAGAAAAGGAGCCGCTGGGATCGGTACAGTTTGGGACACCCTTTTGCTAAAGTATAAAGATTTAATCCAACGAGCTATTGACCCTTCTCAGCGATTAGAGGGCATCAATGATTTACCTATAGGCATTAGTGGTACTAGGAATAGCCAATATGCACTTAATGATGCCACCAATATAGTTACCACCGCCGACTTAAGAGATTTAATTACAGGAAATACTGTTATTTCTCTAATGGCTGAAAATTTTGCGGTGAGTGAATATGTTATTTTAAACGACTTAAGCCGATCTATTTCTATGAACACAAGTTCCCTTTTCAAATTAAATACAAATGGAAACACTCAAGAGAGGTTTAGTTTAGATCAACATAATTCTGGAAAAATGATTTGCTTGTATTTGAACACCATGTATTTTAGAGCCTTCTCGGCCTGCCTTTTAGAATTAATTGACCAACTCAAAGCAGCAGATCTATTTAGTGAAACGGTTATTGATGTATCTTCTGAGTTTAATCGTTCACCGAAAAATAGTGGTACGGGTTCTGATCATGGCTGGCAAGGTGCAAGCACCACAATCTATAGCGGGGCTTTTGGTAGCCCTTTAATACTTGGCAATTTAAAATCCAATCCAGGTGGCAGCTATGAAGGAACATGGGGTTTTGGTGGTGAAGTAAAAGAGCTTTCAAACAAACAATTAGGTTTAAATCACATGGCGGCGACAGTGGCAACTTTACTACGCACCCCCTCGCCCCTGACTTCGTCGATTTGATTTGCGTCATTGAGTGATATCAAGTAGTTACAGATTTCTTTGTTCCCTACATTTTTAGAGACTTATATAAAATAAACAGATTCTTGATGTTTTATGCCGAGGGCTTGGTAAATTCCTTGTTGAATTGGATTTAATTTCGAGGGGATCACAAATCTTCTTTTTGATTCGGGATCAAACATAATACTTTTTTGAACTCTAGTTAATTGATACCGGATTTTATCTACGCTTAATTTTATCCCAGCTCTTTTTAAGTTTTCTCTAATTTGTACTATGACACTAAAGGCAAGATAGCAGATTGCAATATGCGCTTCGATTCTTTGTTTTTTCCAATGAAAAATAGGACGCATTTTTAAATCTGTTTTATTAATTCTAAATGCCTCCTCTATCTGCCACAAATCTTTATATCTATCGATTAAATCTTTTGATGAACTGTCTTTTACATTCGTAATGATTCCGTGTAACCCATCCCATAAAGAGTCACTTTGTATTTTATCTTCATTTAGTACAGCACTTACTTTATCTGTATTAACTTTTAAATATTTCTTTGTTCCCTGATTTTTAATTAACTTAGTTACTTTTATCTTTTCTCCTTCTTCTAATTGCTTTTTTAAACGAGCAACTAGCCGCTCTCTATCTTTAGTATCCTTATTTGCCCTATCCGGCGAATAGTTAACAATAAGTCTTCTCTGCTCGTAACTAGACTCCATAACTAAGTATTCTTTTTTAGTATTATTTTTTGAAAACTCTAAGATTTCATTTTTCACTTGAGCTGGTAATGTTTTAAGCTTTGCCGCCACCACATACTCAACACCCAATTCATCCATCTTATTTAAATTATTTCTGTTAAACATAGCCCGATCAGCGACGAGAACTACTTTCTTTAAATTAAACTTCTCTTTATGGTTCTTAACAGCATCAATTAGAGTACTGCCTTCGTAGGTGTTGCCTGGATACAGCTCATAGCCAACAGGTATTCCACCTCTTGCCGTTTGTAGGGCCAATACAACTTGAGTTTCTTTAAACCGGCAGTTCTTACTAAAACCAAACCTTCTAAGGTCATCTTCATTAAAACTTTCAAAGTGTAAAGTGGTGACATCAAAAAACGTAACGTCAATTTCATGATCTAAAAGCTCAAGTGAGTTTTTTAAAACAATATCTTTAATATGCTCCTTATTTTCAAAAACCTTATCCATCATGCGGTAGAGCGTACTTACCGATATATTGATTCCATGGTAGTCCACTAATTGCTCGGAAGTTTTAAGCTTACTTACGGGGTTTAATATGCGAGATAAGACGGCTTGTTTAAGCACCTGGTTCCAGTTATCTGGTTTATAATTAGTTTGCAAAATATTATCGAACTTCATTTGTGTATAAACTTGTCCGAATACTTCCTGAGATCCGCAAATTAACCGCGCCTCCTCCTGAAGTGATGATAAATTTACTTTAATATCAGGAATTTTTTGCCTATCTAATGTAGGTTTAGTGTAAAACTCAACCGGATCCAGACCCGATAGTAATGGCTGATCTTTTTCCTTAAGGTGAGCTATGATTTCAGTAGCTGATTTTAGAATAATAGCAAGCTCACTTTCGTTCTGAACTGTACCTAAACTTCGTACAGTTTTATGAGTGACTTTACTCCCATTACGAACGGACTGAGCAATTAAAACGGATGTCTTGCCATCTGCTCTTTTAACCTTTTTAACAAACATTTCACCATGTAAAACAAAAACATATAAAAAATCAAATCAAACTGTATTTTACCTTGTTCCCTACAGATCATCTCCAACTTTAAATGTACCTAAAGTTGAATAGAAGGACGTTTTTGTTGGAAGCTATTTTAAATTCGACGAAGTCAGGAAAAGAGCTTTCAAACAAACAATTAGGTTTAAATCACATGGCGGCGACAGTGGCAACTTTACTACGCACCCCCTCGCCAATCACTTCAGCCAGTTCACTCATTCAGTTAAGCGGCAGTAATTTGATACCACTTATCGAAAAAACAAAGATAGTAAGTTGAGTAATTGTATATTCAACTAAATGGGAACATTCCCTTACATTTCCACGACTAAATAAAAAGAAGGACTTTTTGGTAAATTATTACTGTCTAATAAATATTCAAATAGAAGATTCTATTCGTGTTATTCCATAGGTTTTTATAGCCTACCGTTGATTACAAAAAAAGCAAAGTAATCTTAAATTCTCCAATTTGGATTTGCCACCCATGGCAAGTGGGTGAATATGATTTATATTCAAATAACTTTGACTGCCGCACTTCTGACATTCCCCCTTATCTCACTGCCAAACTTGTTGCTTTAGTAATTGTGAAATATATCTATAATTACTAGATCTTGATTTGTTGCCTTTAGAAAGACTGCTATCCATGGGTTTCACATTTGAAACATGTTGAGTTTCCTTATTAATACCAGCTTTGCTGCAAAGCAACTCCGGCGCTGTTTCAATGTGTTGTAGTTTGGATTTAGCATTTTTTTTGCTCAGTCTCCCTTTATCCATTGTTTTTTCATTTAGGACACGCTTCTTGCCAAACTTTTTAATTTTTATCGTTTCGATACTGGTCTTGGTCATATAATCGATAAGTTCCGCCATGTTCATTGTGGCACCCTTTGCACCTAATAAGGATCTTAATTCAGTTAGTCTATTTTTTAACTCTTGATTTACAATAAATCTGATTTCTGTATGGTTCTCAGAAAGTATGCGTTCTTTCTCTTTTGGTAAGGTAATCTCTGGAAGCATTTGTAAAAGTATTTTCTGACCTTCGCGAGTAGATTTATTTTCAAGATTTTCTAGTATTTTTACTTTGTCGCTAGCTTTAAATATTTTATTTGATTCCGTTTTACTTGATTCTGTTTTATTTGGTTCGAATTTTGCTGATTTTTTGACTTCCCTAAAATAGGCTTGAGCTTGAGAGATATTGGTTAAACTTAAGGCCCCTGATTCTATTTTCTTTTCAATTTCTGGAAGTTCTTTTAAAAGCCTCATCGCTTGTATTCTCCTGCCAGCTTGACCTTCACTATATTTGAGTTCCTTAACTGCATATTCAAATAGACTTTGATAGCCAAGATCTGAAAACAACCTGCGCCTTTCTACTTCCTTAAGGTGATGGAGAACTTGTGTAAGTAATTGTCGCTCTTTTTGGACAAGATTTAAAGTTTGAGTTAAAAGCTCATGGTCTTTAAGATGCTTTAAATTTATAGATAAGCTTTCTTTCATATTATAACTCATTGAATCTCCTACTGGTTAATATAAGTTAGTTAATTAGTTAAGGAAGTTATAACATTGGTTTTGAAAGTGAGAATTTTCGTTATTAATTGGGTCTAGAGAGTCTTTTAAAAATTCACGATAAATGTTGATGTTCATTCAGAAAACTAGCCTTAGAAAGGATATATTGAATTTAAAAGACTATCTGAAATGACTTTTAATGAATTGCATTTCTGTATTCATTTTTTAAGATTCCTATTGTCAAGAATAAAAAAATGATTCGTATTGCGGACAAAGTTGCCCTAATAGCAATTCTAGAAAATAATTGTTAAATTGAAACTGATGAGAGAAGCATAAATTAAGGGAAATTGGTTTTGAATATGAGAAATTATTTTATAGAATTGCCCTAACAATTGCTGCAAAGCAACTCCGGCGCTATTATTTTAACTTTAACAACCAACGGCTAATAGCCAGTGGAATATCTTGACGTCTAAAGCCGGTCTAACCTTGAGTCTGAAGGCTCCTTCGGCTAAAGCCAATCACTCAACTACAAAATCATCATCCTCTTGTTTGATTTTATGTTTTTCTATGTATTCTTTAATCATTTCGTCTGTTACATTCCCTGATGAAGCACAGAAATAACCCCTGGCCCAAATATGTTGACCCCAGTATCGTTTCTTTAATTCTGGAAACTCTTGTTGAATCTTGAATGATGATCGCACCTTCAATAATTGAGCTACTTTACTTGGTGCTAAATGCGGTGGCGTAGAAATTAGAAGATGAATATGATTCCGGCTTACTACCCCCTTCACTATCTTGATATCATACGCCATACAAATTTCTCAAATTATTGACCTAACCCGTATTCCTATATCTCCTGTCAATACGTTGTACCGGTACTTCGTAATCTATACAAAATGATATTTAATATCATGCACAGTATGAGAACCCTTGCGATAGTTTTCCAACTCAACCTCCTTTTTACCGGAGGACAGTACTACAAAGCAAGATCGTCAGGAATTCCGCCTAAAGGCGAAGGGTTATGACCATTTACTGGGACATTTAAGACATCTTTTAAGTATTTTAAAAAAAATGTTGCACTGGTAATGTGAATTCAGCATCATTAATCGTAATTCATTAAACGTAAAAGTTTTTAATATTTTTTACATAGAGGTGTTTAATGAAAACAAAGATGTTACTTATACTACTTTTAAATACATTTTCAAACATAGCTAATTCTAATATACACGTTTCAGTTGAGGAAGAGATTGCTTATCAAAAACACCGTCAAAACGTGTTCGAACAGATGGCTGCAACAAATGATATGTTTTCTGTGAAATACCCTGAATATAATCAAGTTAATTTAAGAGTATCCGATAGCAAAGAAGAAAATAAGAATTGGTCTGAAAATGACATTAAACAATTCTTAATCGATCTTTTAAGCTTAGTTTCAAAAAAGCATCCTGTATCATTTTTAAACAATCAACATTACTCCATAACCCCTCCCGTAACATCTACGATCGATCTACCTGATAAGGAGGGCCGCCCGTTAAAATGGGCGCTTGTAAAATGGCTCATGATTCATTCTATTGACTTATCTAAAGGGATCAGACTCTATGGCTTAACTGCATATTCTAAATTCAAAAGTAAAGATTTATATGAAAACAGTATCGAAGATATAAACGATCCTATATTTAATAAAACGGTCAGTCTAGATGCTCTCTCTGAAATTGATAAAATTGCAGAACAAGCTATAATTTATTTGTTAAGTAATACCATGTTTCCCGCACAAGTGTCTTGGATGATTGGTGCATACCCTAATCCCTTTAAAGTAATTAAAGGAGGATTAGCTGGGTTTGAAAAAGAATTTCTTGAATGTAAGAAAGCAGTTTCGTTTTTATATGGCTTTTTAAACATAATAAGAAATAAGCCTAGCTCTAATAAGTGTGAAACCCATTTAGCGGGTAACACTTAATTATTGTGCACTTAAAGTATCTATTCTCTAAACTATTACGAATGAAAAACCACTGGGCCACCACGATCACAAATATCTTCGGGTATGCCATTGGCCTTAGCATTGTTTATAAATTTTTGCCCCAACTCTTTGACCTGTGGCCCATCTGGAATTTGTAACCACTGGGCTTCTACCCCAGGCACAGTCACTGGTACATCAAATCCAAATACAGGATGCTTTTTCATTTCCACATCATTTAACTCACCATTTTGAATGGCAGTTAAAATACTTCGGCTTACATGAATGGGAAAGCGCTCTCCATTTTCACATCCACCTACCCACCCGGTATTTACTAACCAAACAGGGGCTTTATATTGACGACACAATTGAGCTAATAACTCAGCATATACCTTAGGTGCTCTCGGCATAAATGGCGCACCAAAACAAGCACTGAAAGTGGCTTGAGGTTCAACTACACCTATTTCAGTTCCAGCTACTTTTGCTGTATAGCCAGAAATAAAATGATATTGAGCTTGCCACTCATTTAAGCGCGATACTGCAGGTAAGGCACCAAAGGCATCGGCGGTAAGGAAAACTATGCTTGTTGGTGGTTGAGCTTCTTGCTGTTGATTAAAAACTTTGTCCAAAGCTTCAATGCTATAAGAACCTCTTGTGTTTTCTGTAATGATATTAGAATCAAAATCAATTTCGCCCGTCTCCATATTAAAACTGACATTTTCAAGAATGGACCCCTGTCGATTGGCAGCATGCCAAATGTCTGGTTCATTCTTTTCGCTCAATTTTATTAATTTGGCGTAACAACCCCCCTCTAAATTAGAGATTCCATTTTTCGACCAGACAATTTCGTCATCACCAATGAGGTAACGTGTGGGATCTGCTGATAATGTTGTTTTACCGGTACCAGATAAGCCAAAAAGCACACAAGATTGGGCACCATTGTTTGAACAGTTCGCAGAAGAGTGCATTGGCATAATTCCATATTTAGGAAACAAAAAATTACAGAGTGCAAAGGCAGATTTTTTAATTTCTCCCGCATAAGCTGTGCCCACAATTGCCACTTTTAAATTGCTAGGGTCGACAATAATAGCTTTGTTATATTCATGATCTATTCCTAAATCAGCTACTGTGCCCTCTGGATCGTGATAGATTTTTATAGTTAAATCATCTGGTACTAATTTTTTTAAACCTTCAATTACATCGCTCCGAAACATATTTTCCGCAAAAGCAATGTGCCAAGGACTTGTTGAATAAACTTCTACTTTAAAGCAACCCACATATCCTTTCATAATGTAATGCTGGTTATCCATTACACTTCGTTCAATAGCATTTAAAAACAAATCCCCTTTCTTGGCATTCATAGGTTGATTGACGTCTCCCCAATGAATATCTTTTTCAATATCTGGTCGTCGGATTACAAAACGCTCTTTGGTAGACCTTCCTGTACTCTTACCTGTATTTACAATCAAAGCCCCATCTTTACTCAATTGTCCCAGTTTGGCCTTTATTGTTTGCTCAATCAATTGCATGACTAACCTGCCTTTGTTAACTCGCATAAATAATATTCCTATTTGTTTCCCCTAATTAGTTTTCCCCCATAATGCTACGCAATGTAAAGGAATGTTTATAATATTTGTAACGAATTTAATATTGACTGTCATCCCTGTAAAACCTGAACTATGATTGGGTAAAATTTAGGGCAAAATTGTCAATGGGGAAAACTTTGAAAAAATTTATTATCTTGTACTTCATTACCACTATTTTCACTCTTTGGGCATGGGGAAATGAAACCCCACTGCCCCCTAAAAAAAAGACCTTATCAGAGTCCCAAATAGAAAATCTAGAGTTACCAGAAAATTTTACACAAGGCGCTAAAACACAAAGTCCTAATGCTGAAATAAAGGCCTTAGAAGATAATGAAGAAAATGTAGGCACAAATTGGCCAGATCTTGAAGAGAACAATATAGTTTTACAGTCATGGGCTTTGGGACCCCTTTCTTCTAAAATCTATAGAAAAAATAAAGAGGATCATTCCGTTTGGGGGGTTAGAGCTGATTTGTTAAATTATCAAAAATATTCTGGTTCAAAAAACTCACAAATCAATCAATTAGGCTTATCTTTGCACTTTGGACATCAATTAAATTCTGCTTTTTTATTCAATAGTAAAATCCGATTTGCCAACGACGGTCCAGAATCCCATGCGGGTGGAGATGTTCAACAAGGCTCTGCGCAAGTAGAAATGGCTTATATTGACCATAACTTGGATAGTGATAACGATTATTTTCATATAAGAATAGGCAATCAACTTCTTCCCATTGGTTTGGCAAATATAAAATCCGAACTCATAACGGAATTGGGCGTAAGACCTCCTGAACTCGAAACTGAATTGATTCCCTATGCTTGGAATGAAAATGGTATAATGTTAGTGGGAAAAACTACAGAATTTATATACCACTTTGGAGTTTTTAATTCCTTAGATGGTTCTAAATTGGATACAAACAATAGCACTCGAAATTTCCTTAAGGATGCCGTCCAGGGTGGGCAAAATGCTAAGAGCAAAGATCTTATGGGAGTAGCAAGATTAGATTTTGTCTTTGGAGAAAGTCTATTTGGTACATCTTTTTTATATGGCGATACGGCCCAAGACAGTAATTATGAAAAGTTAAATCTTTCACTTGGTGAAGTTCACTCAAAAATACGTTATAAAAATATCGAACTCCGAGCCATGTGGGCTATTGCTAAAATGACAGAAGCCTACAACCTTATAGGTCCAACATTTTTTGATCAAGCCAGTGGATATTACCTAAGCCTTTCCTACGATCTTCTTAATCCAGAAAATCAAAACTCATATCAATTGCCCATTTATATCCGCTATTCAGAATACGATTTACATGACATAGTTTCATTCATTGGAATTAAAGATCCCACTCTGAAACGCACTCGAACAACCTTGGGTATTAATTATCATTTTGCAGAAAATATCGCTTATAAATTGAACTACCAGTGGCGTAAAAATGCAGTTGAAAAAGAAGATGACATTTTTGAGATTTCTGCACAATTTTCTTTCTAAAAATTATTTTTTGTTGACTGAATTCATAAATCCGCTTAGTTGATGGGCATGGCCATACTCAGCGTTAATGTAAATAAAATTGCAACCTTACGCAATGCTCGTGGAACTGACCAACCCCACTTATTACAAGTAACCCAAGACATAGTTAATTATGGTTCTCGTGGTATTACTGTCCACCCAAGACCGGACGAGCGCCATATTACAAAGAAAGACGCCTATGAATTAGGCCATTGGATTAAAACTCTCAATGACACCCTAGAATACACTGTAGAATACAATATGGAAGGCTATCCAGATGAAAGATTTTTGAACATGGTCAATGAAATTCGCCCTGATCAATGTACTTTGGTACCTGACCCTCCAGGGGTTTTGACATCTAATGCCGGCTGGAATTGCCCAAACCAACAACTGTTACTCACTGATGTCTGTAAAAAATTACGTCAATGGGGCGTGCGAAGTTCTATTTTTATTAACCCTTATGATATCAGTGATGAATCTTTGCAGGCATTAAAAATCATTCAACCCGATCGCACAGAATTATACACTGAAATGTATGCTAAAGCCTTTAATTCGCCAGAAAGAGATTCTGTGACAAAAGTATATAAACAGGCTGCAGAATATATTTCAGCATTAAATATTAAATTAAATGCGGGTCACGACCTTAATCAAAATAACTTAGATTATCTTATTAAGTCCATTCCACAAATTAAGGAAGTTTCCATTGGTCACGCCCTCATATGTGAAGCGATTTATGATGGACTTGAAAATACAGTTAAAAAGTATTTACATATACTCTCATGTCATTAAATGTTCATAGTATCCCCATTTTTAATGATAATTATGTATTTATTTTGCAATCCGAAAAAGATGTTGCTTTAGTAGATCCGGGTGATTTTTTATCGGTCAATAGAGCTATAATTCAACTTTCATTAAAACCAAATTTTATTTTTAATACTCATCATCATTGGGATCACACAGATGGAAATTTATCTTTTAAAAATGCTTATGATTTAAAAATTTATTCATCTAAATATGATATGGTAAGAATTCCGGGAGTTGACATAGGTTTAGTCGATGGGCAAAAGATTTATTTTGGCGACACTTTTTGTGAAATCTTATTTTTGCCCGGACACACCTTGGGACATATTGCTTTTTATTTTCCACAAGAGTCTTGCTTATTTTCTGGCGACACACTTTTTTCATTAGGTTGTGGGCGATTATTCGAGGGCACTTATATTCAAATGTACCAAAGTTTAAAGCGCATTCAAAAACTACCCCCTAAAACTCAAATTTACTGTACCCATGAGTACACTCAACGCAATGCCGCTTTTGCTTGTGACGTCGACTCGAAGAACCTTCAACTTAAGGAATATGTTAGTAAAGTTGAGAACTTAAGAAAAATGGACAAGCCCACAATTCCCACACTTTTGCAAACAGAGCTGGAGTGCAACCCTTTTTTGCGTTGTCACAGTAAGGATATTCAGGATTATTTCCAATTAACAGATTGCAGCGAAATGGATGTGTTTAAACAACTCCGAGACTTGCGCAATCAGTATTAAAGTCATTAAATAGAAGTGTGAGAAAGCTTCTTTTCTTCATTATTTTTATCAGTCCTCCCCTTTTTGCAGAGCCCGTGAATAAGTGGCCTGTTATTGAAGGCGAACTACAAGATATAATGAATAAAAAGGTAAAATGGGCCACGGGTCGCAATGGTGCTCTGGTTTTTTTTACCAGCGAACATTGCCCCTACGACTTGGACTGGCGCCTGCGTTTGATTCAATGGGGACATTGGGCACTTAAAAATGATTTCGCTGTATTTGTAATTAACCCTCATAATGTTAAGAACTTCAAACAGAATAATTTAAAAGAAATGAAAAGTTTAGCCGCCACATTGGGTGATAATATTCCTTATATTTCTGATCCCAATCAAAAAATTGCAAAACTTTTTCGAAACCAAAGAACGCCCTCGGCATTTGTGTTTAATGCGGACAAATCCCGAGTTTATTATGGTTTGATAGATGATCAGCCAGAACCCAATGGACTCATCCAAAAAAAATATCTCGAAAATGCCCTAAAAAAATTAATTGAAGGTGATAATCTTACCACCAACTCTACAGACCCTCTAGGATGCCTCATTCCGAAGGAGGAAAAATGAATTATACTATACAAAAAACATTAAAAATGTTTTCTACAGAAACAGAAAGCCCCTATTCGGCTGATGTTCTTCTGACAGCCATAGAAAACAAAAGAATACCTAACTTCACCAAAGGGCCCTCCGGAAGAAAAAAATCCTGGGGACCCAATGAAATCCCCCTGATTGGCGAACAGTTTGGCTTTATAAAAAAGCCTAAAAAGCCCATTGTAATTTGTTGTTTTGTTACTAAAGGTGGGGTTTTAAAAACCTCTCTAACTTTAAATCTAGCGCGGATATGTTCTCTACATAATATTAAAACCTGCGTAGTGGGTTTAGATATGCAGGGCGATATAACCTCGGCACTAGGGATGAACCGAGATTTAGAAGAAAATGATGATTTTGATTCTGCTCTAGATAAGATTTCAGCAATTAATGGTTTGCCCGATTTATATAACAATCAAAGAGAGCTTTTCCAACTCACCCATACAACGGATCTTCCCTCCTTGGACTTTATTCCTGAAACTCCTGAATTAGTGAATCTTGAAAAATCCTTAACCATGATAAATCGTCGCGAGTATTGGTTAAAAAATACTGTGACGGAACCTCTTAAAGAGAAATACGATTTAATTATTTTAGATGCTTCACCAAATTGGAATTTACTTATTACCAATGCTCTTGTGGCCTGTGACATGTTGGTTTCTCCATTGGAATGTAAGATTAATAATTTTAGAAACTTTAAAATGTTTGATGGTTTTATTAAAGAGTTTAAAAATGATATGAATTTAAATTTCACTCACTTATATGTCCCTACTCGCTGGCAAAAACAAAGAAAATTGTCTATGGAAATTTTAAATTGGTATCAGGATAATTTAAAAAACTGTTCTGCTTTTAGTATACCCGAAAGCACTATGGGTGAAGAATCTTCGGCACTTAGCTTGTCCGTTCCCGAATATGCTCCAGGGCAAGCATTAGCACTTTCTTATAATCAATTAATTAGAGAAGTTTTTACCTTAATACAGGCTAGAAGCTTAAAACAAAGCAATCAAACACGGCCTCTCGCGACTTACAAAAAGGAAATGAATCATGGCATTGAGTCTTAAACAGGTTGAAAAGCGAAAAAAAAATCTTAACCAAACTAAAAAAACAAAAAAAGCTTCACCCCAAATCGCCGAAGAAAAGCCCCTAACGCGCCCATGGAAGTATGAAGATGACAAAACTGAAATTTTTGCTGCAACGACTCCGCTCTCGGAAGCTGAAGAGCCTCACAATACAATACCAAAATTCACAGAATTACTTGATTTAGCGCAAAGAAATTCCTATGCCTTGTCGCAAATCACTAAAAAATTGAACTGGTGGCAACAAATACAATTGTACCCCAAATTAAAAATACCAGTGCCTAGCATTTTTCACCAAAGAGATGAAGACAAAAAAGCTTAAAAATTCTAAATAGATATAGCTTCTAACATAATATTCGCGTGGAAAGTGCTAAATAAAAAAGTATTTTTAATAGATACAAACTCGGAAGTTAGTACTTTTCTAGAGTTATTTTTTAAAAAAACCTATGAAAATTACCTAATTAGCCTTACTTAAAGAAATTGCACTTGACCACTGCGGTGGAATGAACTATCAACTTAAACTCTCGTGGAGGTTATTCAATTATGGCTAAGAAAAAAGGTAAAGTCCGAATTATTACTTTGGAATGTACAGAGGCTCGTAAAGAGGGCAAATCACCTTCACGTTACACCACTAAAAAGAACACACAAACTCATCCGGAAAGACTCGAAAAGAAAAAGTACAATCCTTCCTTAAGAAGACATACTGTACACAAAGAAATTAAATAATTGAGGTAATGGTTTTGTTAAACTAGTACTAGCTCGCTTGATCGTAGCGCTTATCGCTGCCCCATCGCATGCGCTCCATCTTATTAACCATATATTCAGGATTCAGCAATAAATATGTTTGCTTTACTCCAGAGGCCTTGCCATATATGGGGGAATCAGACCCAGCGACTCTTTGGATCTCTTTAGGGCTAAAGTTTATGATCCCTTCTATACTCTCAACCAAGGCTCCCCAAGGGCCATCTGAGAGGTCAAAAACAATAATACTGGTTTCATCCTTACTAAAGTGACTTTTTGGTTTACGACCTACAATTCGCGTAAGATCAACAAGAGGAATCTCTAATGCGCCTAAGTTTATATTGCCTAAAAAGACTGTATTCCCTTTTTTTATAGGTTCCAGATCTTCTAACTGATAAATTTCTACAACTTTTGATAATGGACTAGCAAAAAGCTCATCACCCAGTCGGTAACATAGGTATTTTTCAGACTTAAACATTGTAATCCTCCGTCGCATAAATTTATAATACAACAAATAGCATGTTTAAGATAAAGAACTTAAATAACATTCTCAGAATGAGATGGACTCAAATACCCGATGCTTTCATTCACAAAAAAGTGAATATTTTTTGAGCTATTTTGAGAACAAAAGAAAAAATTATTGAGCAAGTACCTTAACAAGGAGTTTCTATGATTTGTTTTTCTGAAATTTTAGGTAATTCACAAAAACTCGATGGTGGGTCTATGTTTGGCAACGCTCCTCGAGTGATCTGGGAAAAATGGGCTCCTGCTGATGAGCTGGGCAGAATAGATCTCGCCTGTCGTGCCCTTTTAGTGGAATTTGATAGTGTAAAAGTATTATTTGAATCTGGAATTGGCGCTTTTTTTGAGCCTAAAATGGCCGATAGATTTGGCGTACAAACACCCAAAGTCCATCAGCTGCTGGCCAGTTTAAAAAAATGTCAGCTAAATCCCGAAGATATTGATTGGGTAGTGCTTTCTCATCTTCACTTTGATCACGCTGGAGGATTGCTCCCAACTTATGAAGAAATATTAAATGGTCGCGAGGATCTCGTTTTTCCAAATGCTAGTTATGTAGTTGGTGCAGAAGCTTTTGATCGAGCTTTAAATCCCCATTTTCGTGATCGAGCCTCCTTCATCCCTCACCTGACAGACAAACTAAAAGCTACAGGTCGATTGCATTTAATAAATAACAATGAGGCTTCACCAATTTTTCCTGAACATATTAAATTTGTTTTCACACATGGACACACGCCCGGACAAATGCACTCCCTAGTTTTAGGTGAGAAAACCAAGTTATTTTTTGCAGGAGATTTAATACCGGGTACAGCTTGGGTTCACCTACCCATCACTATGGGTTACGATCGATTTGCTGAAAAAGTAATAGATGAAAAATCACAGATTTATGAACGAGCCATCGCGGAACAATGGGAAATCTTTTATACTCACGACCCTCACTTTGCCTGTTCAAAAATAATTGAAAGTGAAGGTGGAAAAATTATTCCTGTTGATAAAAAAGAGCACCCACAAAAATTAGTTTTCTAATAAAATATCTATAGCTGTGGGCCAGTGATCAGACACACCCGTCATTTTTACGGGATCAAATTCCTTGGGAAAACCCTGAGAGTCTTTTTGTTCTGGATCTCCATTAAGGACCCTAAAAGATTGTTTATCTAATCGCCATTTTTTATTGTTTGTTGTTAATTTTCTGACAAGTAATATATCCAAAAATGACCATGATTTATTTTTAGGGTAATAGGTCGAACCCTGCCACTGTGAACTACCTTCTTTATGGGCAACCCACCAATGGGGGGCCGCAAATTTTTCTAAGATCTGAGTGGAATGATCTTCCTCGGAGGGAATATTAAAATCTCCTCCAGCTACTACAATTCGATCTTGAGGTAAATTAAAAAGCAATTGATTGAGTGTCTGCAAAGATTGCTCACGCATTTCCACTGGATGAAATGGAGCTGGAAAATGAGCACTGAATAAGGTGATCGGTATATGATTTTCTAATTCAAATGTGGCTTCTAAAATTCCGCGAGTGTCGTCAATGCGATCCTTGCTTATATTTTTAAATTTTACATAGTGAAGTTTTGCTTTTTCCTTTAGAGGGAACTTAGACATAATAGCCACATCAATGCCACGAACATCTGCCCCCTCAATAAGAACAATTTCTTTGAAGCCAAGTTTATACTCCTGATTCAATCTTTCCAATATTTCTTTATTTTCAATTTCTTGAAGTAAAACAAAATCAGGACCTTTTCCCAAGTTGACCTGATGGAATACTTGGGCCAACCGCGAGAGTTTAATATTTACAACATCCTCATTCCAATCCCAATATAAACACTGCTCTACCCAAGCGGGGAAACGTGCTTTAGCGCAGATCTTTTTATGTTGAATTGTTTTTTTTAAAGCCAGTGGTAAAAAAGTATCATCATTTTTATTAACATCGTCTTTCGTATCAAACAGATTTTCAACATTAAATGTCATAACTGTTATGCGATCTTTTGTTTGTACTTTGGAAGTACTTACGCAGGATACAAGTAATCCCATAATCAAAAGGATAGTGGAAAAGTAACAACTATCAGAATATATTTTCAATTTTATTTCTTTATTAATCATAGAGATCTCCCAACACTAACCTAGGATCAGGATAAATTCTTAAAGCCTCTTCGTGATCTTCAGTAGATACCACTCCTGGCATGTCAGCCACCTCTGGTTTTTGCCAGGATAATTGAAAGTGCAAGTGAGGATTCCACCCACCATTTTCTGATTTATTACCAATCCAAGCAATCACTTCATCTTTTGAAACAGATTGCCCTATCTTTTTATTTTTTAAAGAATTTTCACTCAAATGCCCAAAAAGTGCATAAAGGATTTTATCTTGCAAAATATATTCGAGAACAATTGTGAAACCATAGTCTCCTGGCCTAGCATTATTTGCAAAATTCAGAATCTTTCCATTAAAAAAACTTTTTATTGGAGTACCTACAGGAGCAGCGATATCAACACCCATATGAATATTTCTTATATTTTGATATTGTTCATGAGTGTACATGGAAGGACGCTTTTCATTGTAACGTCCAATACCATAATCTGAAGAAAGTGGGCGATCAGGGTCGTAATCCTGTGTAAAATCATAAACTTCATAGTCGTTCGGCAAATCAATTACCGGTGAGAACTGAAAAGAGGAAAAATCAAAATTCATAGAGCTAAATTAGCAGCTCGAAATTAAGGACGCAATGCATGAGGCAAATATAATTTCATATATTTTCCAGATGCAGAGCGTCTGAGACCCCTGTAGATACAGGGCTTTTGGGTATATGCCTCAGGCATTTTTGTGGTATTAATAAATACATAACATGAAGTGATTATTTAGAATGGTAAATAGGTAACCAGTAAGGAAGCAAAGTGAAAGAATCAAGTCCTATGCAAGATTGGCAAAAATTATCAGAAAAAGAATTGCATGGGAAAAAATTAGACACCTTAAATTGGTCGACCCCTGATGGCAGTCTTTTAAAAGCCCTATATACCTCTGAAGACTTAAAAGATTTGCCCCATATTCATAGCTTGCCAGGATTAGATCCTTTTTTGCGTGGCCCTAAAGCCACCATGTATGCTGGTCGACCTTGGACCATACGACAATATGCGGGCTTTTCTACAGCCGAAGAGTCAAATGCCTTTTATAGAAGGGCTTTGGCCGCCGGTGGTCAGGGAATTTCTGTCGCTTTCGATTTAGCTACTCATAGAGGTTACGACAGTGACCATCCTAGAGTAAAGGGAGATGTGGGCAAAGCGGGTGTGGCCATTGACAGTGTGGAAGACATGAAAATTTTATTCTCAGAAATTCCTCTAGATAAAATTTCTGTATCGATGACTATGAATGGGGCTGTATTACCAGTTTTGGCCTGCTTTATTGTTGCGGCAGAAGAACAAGGGGTATCCCGAAGTCAACTTTCTGGCACAATTCAAAATGATATTTTAAAAGAATTTATGGTGAGAAATACTTATATATATCCACCCGCCCCTTCTATGAAAATTGTTGCAGATATTTTCGCTTACACCTCTGAACATATGCCTAAATTCAATTCCATTTCTATTTCTGGTTATCATATGCAAGAAGCTGGCGCCGACCCCATCTTAGAATTGGCATACACTCTTTCTGATGGCAAAGAATACATAGAAACAGCTTTGAAATCTGGTTTAAAAATTGATGATTTTGCTCCAAGACTCTCTTTCTTTTTTGGCATTGGAATGAACTTCTATTTAGAAATTGCAAAACTTCGTGCTGCCAGAGTTTTATGGTCTAAAATTGTTGAAAAATACTCCCCACAAAATATCAAATCTAAAATGCTACGAACTCATTGCCAAACATCAGGTTGGTCATTAACTGAACAAGATCCTTATAATAATGTGATACGCACAACCCTTGAAGCCATGTCAGCTGTATTTGGCGGAACCCAGTCCTTACATACCAATTCCTTTGATGAAGCTGTGGCCTTACCTACAGAATTTTCTTCTCGCATAGCACGAAATACACAAATTATTATTCAAGAAGAAAGTTCTATTACGAAAGTTATTGACCCCTGGGGTGGATCCTATTTTATGGAGAGCCTAACTCAAAATGTAATTGATAAATCATGGGAAATCATTGAAGAGATTGATCAAATGGGGGGAATGGCCAAAGCCATTGAACAAGGCTATCCAAAAATGAAAATTGAAGAGGCCGCAGCCAAAAAGCAAGCTCTCATTGATAATGGAGAAGAAGTCATCCTTGGTGTTAATAAATATCAACTCACCAAAGAAGAAGAAATTGAAATTCTTGAAATAGACAATCCAGCTGTAAGAGAAAATCAAATCCTAAGTTTAAAAAAACTTAAAAGTAATAGAAATGAAAAGTCGGCTCAAAATGCTTTAGAGGCACTTACTAAATATGCTGAAACTGGAGTTGGCAACAGTCTAGAACTTTCTATACAAGCAGCTCGAGCACGATGTTCACTTGGCGAAATGACAATGGCACTAGAAAAAATCTGGGGTCGATACAAAGCTAACACACAAGTCATATCAGGAGTCTATGGTAGGTCTATGGAAAAAAATGAACAGTGGCAAAACATATACAAAGATATTTTAGAGTTTGAAAAACAAGAAGGGCGTCGACCGCGAATGCTCGTTGCTAAAATGGGGCAAGATGGACATGATCGTGGTGCAAAAGTTATTGCTACGGCCTTTGCTGATGTGGGTTTTGATATTGATTTAGCTCCACTTTTTTCGACTCCAGAAGATGTTGCAAAACATGCCATTGAAAATGACGTCCATGTTATTGGTGTATCCACTCAAGCCGCTGGTCATAAAACGCTCATCCCCGATTTGATTGCTGAATTAAAAAAATTAAAAGCCAATGATATTATTATTGTTGCTGGTGGAGTGATTCCAAAACAAGATTATGATTTCTTATATAAAGCAGGTGTTAAAGGGATTTTTGGACCCGGCACTCCCATTCCATTAGCCGCTGCCGATGTATTAAAAGCCATTAAATTGGCGAGGTCTTAGATGAAAGAACTTCTTCTGTCTGGAGATCGTCGAGCTCTAGCTAAAGCCATTACTTTAGTTGAAAGTCAAAAACCAGAACATCAGAAAGACGCACAAAAATTATTAAGCTCTATAATGCCTTATACTGGTAAAAGTTTTCGATTAGGAGTTAGCGGACCACCTGGCGTTGGTAAATCGACATTTATTGAAGGGTTTGGAACTTATATAATAGAAGAAAAAAATAAAAAAGTTGCAGTGTTAGCCGTTGACCCCAGCTCTCCAATCAGTGGTGGAAGTTTACTTGCAGATAAAACTAGAATGGAAAAACTATCTCTATCAGAAAAGGCTTTTGTTCGCCCGTCACCTTCATCAGGTGCTCTAGGTGGAGTTGCCAATAAAACTCGAGAGTGTATGTTTTTGTGTGAGGCTGCTGGTTTTGATTTTATAATTATAGAAACTGTTGGCGTTGGCCAATCTGAATATGAAGTGGCTAATATGGTCGACTTCTTTGCAACTCTTATGTTACCCAATGCCGGAGATGAAATTCAGGGAATTAAAAAAGGACTTTTAGAATTGGCCGATGCAATTTTGGTTAACAAATGGGATGGAGAATTAAAACAAGCAGCAGAGATTGCCGCCCAACACTACAAAAATGCTTTAGCTATCCTCCACAAAACTACCAATTGGATCACTCCCATTCATTTATGTTCAAGTATAGAAAAACAAGGCTTTGATGCTATTTATAATTCACTTACAAAATATCAAGAGTTAAATAAACAAAACGCTAATTTTCAAAAAAAGCGTCTTCAACAAAACAAATTATGGTTTGAAAGTTTGGTACACAAGGCTTTTCTTTCCTTTGTGAATAGCAAATTTAAAGAATCTTGGGAAAAATTGAGTAAAGAAGTCGAGCAACAAAAAAAATCACCCTATGAAGCTATGAACGAGTTATTTCAACTTATGGGATTAGATAATACTTAATGGCAAACGGCTTTCCCGCCACCTGAATCCTCACCATCATTGCTATCATCATCGGTTACTTCTTCATTAGAATTTGCACTTTGTTGAACCTGTTCTTTGGTTTCCATTTCGTCAACAATTTCTGAATGAATACGATTGAGATGTTCAAGTAAAGTTTCACAGGCTCTGCGTGTGGCTTCATACATATTGTCAGAAGAACTCGTAGATTTAACTTCCGTACCTTCACTGCACAAAGAAACTGTAACAACGAACTCTTCCTGTCCGTTTTTATCAACTTCTTTGATAACTGTAACCGCAGCTCTTGAGTCCGGTAAGCAAAAGGGGGTCAATGTGGAAACCTGCTGATTGATGTATGCCCTTAGCTCAAGGGGTAACTCATGGAGCTGCTGTCTACGCCTTTCATTCATAAACCGCTCTCCATACTTTAAAGAGAAATCCCATCTCACATTGATAATATCATAGATTTCACTTCAATATACTTATCGGTATTAATATTTAAAAAGTTTAACAGCAAAGCTTTTCCCAATGGGCCTTTTAAGCCTAGTATAGGCTTTTTTTTGAAAAAGATTTCATTTGATTTGTATCTCAAAATGAGACACGAACATCTTCATCTCCACATGAAAATCTTCGTAATGATAATATCTCAACAACAACAAAAAACTTTTGAATTATGTTTCATTTCATTTTTATGAAACGCGCAAATCTATCAAAGACTGGACTATTATAAACTTTTTAACACAATCTTTAATAATACTTGTAAAACATTTTATTATAATTTAATAATTTATTAACTGATTAATTTTGTGAATCTTAAAGAGGCTGTTGCAAAAATTCATTTTACAAAATCCAGTTCAAATCTGACAGATATGAAAGTCGTTTAGTAAGATTTGATATCCCCTGAGCTATATTTCATATGCAATATTTTAGAGTTAAAAAAAATTTAGGGATAATTTTTCATATTTAGGGGCTATCTTCCCCCTTAATCCCATCAAAAGCTTAAATTGGGCGCACCTATCCTGATGACCCTCTTTAAATTTTGGACTGTAGCTTCCATCAACGCCTGGAACTCTACTTTCTCTTTGCCTCGATAACGACAATATTTACTTATTTTTGAAAAGGTACTTTCAAAAGGCATCCGCACTGAACTTCTCCAACGATCCAAATCCCTGTCCTTAAATTTACGATTCTTCTTTCTAATGGTTCCATCTGCACAACCCTTCTTTCTTATCTCCGTATCTACAGCATCACTATCATATCCCTTATCTAAAAACACCATTCCACTATCTGGGCAAAGATCCTCTTCCACAAAGGCTTTTGCGTCTGTTACATCAGCCCCAGTGACTTTTACTTCTGTTATTATTCCTTGGCTCATATCTACTTGATGATGCCTTTTATAGCCCAGCCAAAACTTATTTTTTCCCTTACACCCATACCTAGCATCTGGGTCTGGTGAATAGCTCTCAATATTTTTATTGTTCATTTTAGGATTATCATCATCATCTTTTTCTTCGTTCTTTTTATCTGATATCGCCTTATCTCGGGCTTTCCATATGTTTACTTTAGCCACCATTGATGAAGCATCCACAAATGTGAAGGCACCTCCCACATAACCCGCATTTTTTATTGAGTCAGTGATTGTATTAAAAAGTTTCCTTAACTCCTCAGTACCTATTCTTTTTCTCAAGCGCCCAAAATAACTATGATCTGGAGTGCGCTCCTCAAGCCCGTATCCACAAAACCATTTGGCCGTATTGTTTTCTTGAAGGTACTTTTCTAGTTGTCGATCTGACAAATCCTCCCAAAACTGAATTAATAAAGTTTTAAACCCCCTTGTTAAAGGCTCTGAGCCTGCACCCAATTTAGAGTAACAACTCTCAAGAGGAGTCAACAATGTGGGGAAATCAATTAATAAAGATAATCTACGGTAGATATGAGAATCAGGGACGAGCCTTTCTAGTAAATCATCATACATCTTCAGTTGGGGATCTTCTTTTTTTAACATTAAGAGAGAATAAAATATTCTCTCTTAATTGGCTAGGTATGACGGACTTTGGCGACAGCCTCTTAAAATGAAAGCGAATATGAATAAAAATAAAAACCCACTCTTAGACCTTGCCACCTATGAACAATTAGCTGAAGTCAGCTCGGCTCTTTCACATCCTGTACGCTTACAAATTTTGGATCTACTTTCTGAGCGGAAACAGAATTGTACTGAAATTTTAAGCATTTTAAACATTCCAAAACCCAATTTGTCCCAACATTTAAATGTTTTAAAAAGGGCTCAACTTGTAGATTGCCAAAAATCTGGGCTTTTTCAGATTTACTATATAAGTAACCCTGAAGTGTGGAAAACATATCTAATTTTAAAAAATACCATCCTTAAAAAGCCAAAGCTTCAACAAGAAATCAACGCATAGAATTTACTAGTACTGCGACTACTTATTAACTTGTGAATTCCTATCCAATATAATAACTTTCTAATGAAGTCCATAAATGGAAAAATGGATTTGGTTCTACAGGGAGGGGTTATGGTTCATAGTCTTAAAATTATTTTATTTTCATTTTTATTCACGCAAACCTTAAATGCTCAAAACTTATTTGAAAGCTTGCGTAAGGACCAACTCATCCCTAAAAAATGCCAACAAGTAAGTTTATCTGATTTTTCGGATGATATTTTTTACTTTACAGTGGGTATTCGTGGAGCTAAAAAACACGGCTTCGACTATGAACACCCCATTGACCGCAATACTGTAACTCGACTATGGAAAAAAGCCTTGGGTTCTAAAGCCTGGAATTATAATCCCGCTCACTCGGACTCTCCAAACCAAGATTACTATCAAACTATAATTTCTCATGCACCTCTTATGGATTTTGATTTAAGCAGCGAAGGTGAAATCTTAGAACTTCTAGGCGCACTTATGCTTTATGATGATTTTCCTTCAGACAATCCTGAAAACATGTTCATTACTGGCTCAGTGGCCTATCATGACGATCAAAGTTCAAAAATCATCGGTGAATTAGATTTTATCGTTGCTGACAAAAATACTTGCAATATTTATGCTGTTGGAGAAGCCAAGTTAGGTACAAAAAAATTAGGCTATGCCAAACAGCAGCTTCAAAGATTTAAGGGCTTCCTGGCTAATCACAAAAGGAAAATGAAACTCTTGCCAACACCAGAAATTTTTGGTTTCTGAGTAAAGTATACATTTCTCTTATAAGCCCTTGACCCCTCTAATTGCGCCCTAGTAGTGATTAACATCTTTTAGGGGAATGGGGGAAGCTTGATAAAGAAAAGTTTTCATCTTTTTTTATGCTTTATCTTAGTGATTCAGATTCTTCTACCACCACATACGCTTTATGCCAACAATGCTTCTTTATCAATTTTGGACCCCGAAAAACGTCTTCCAATTCGGATGAGTTATTCTGCAGAAAAATGTACCACTTTTTTTTGTCCACAAGATTTTGATACTCAAACAGGAAAAATGATAATTAATGAATCTGTGGGTATCCCAATAGCGAATGGGGACATTGGTAGTTTTGAATTAGCCCTACAAAATATATTATCCCGTACTGAAAAGGAAAATTTTAGAGGCATAATTTATATTGCTGGAGTGGATATTCACTCTGAAGAATTACTCCGACAAAACAACCAGGAAATTTTATATAGATTAGGTCTTCAAGAGCAAATTCAAATAAAAATAATTTCAATGCCCAAGGAAAAAATAAATGACTTAACTATAAGATCAGCAAAAGTCTTTATAGATCGAGTTATTCACTGGTTTCCGAGTCTTAAAAGGGATTTTGAATCTCCACACAGTAATGAAGTCATTGCTGCTCTTGCCTCAACTGCTCTTATTGAAACAGGTACAGTATACTATTTGTTCAACACATTACCTACTACGGATGCTCTACTTACAGTTACTTTTCATACAGTTTTATTGTGCGCCTATGCCGTTTACACAAAATTCATCATGAATTGGTTATTAAGACCAGGCTCGAATACTGTAGAAGCTTTTTTAAAACAACTGTCTATTACCCTACCCTTTGTACTCAATTTCAATATTTTTGGACAATACACTCCCCTTGTTGAATTTTTAAAAACTCACTCGGTTCAACAAACCATGGCTGCCTTTCCAAAAGAGGCTATTGAATTTGCCTCCACACAAAGTGTGACCATGTTATTACAAACATTATTTTATTATGTCGTTATCACAAAAGTTATTGGCGACTGGGCAAATAAGCAAAAGGGAGTCACAAAAAATTCTGAAGCCCGTGTTTACAGGAAAATTTCAGAAATGCCAATTCTTGGAATAGATGCCATTGTTCTTGCGATTGCATCGGGAGCAGGTGCGAATACACTTTTGAGCATGGGTCCACTTGAAGTGTATGACGGTCATGCTATGTTGCTTATGCTTACTGTTTTAGGAGCAGGAGTTTATAAATTGGGTCTAGACCCTTCTTTTAAATTCTACTCTTGGATTACAAAAAGAATTAGCCCAAGTGTTTTAGACTATTTTAGAGATAGCTTAGGTATTGATTTAAGATATGCAACTTCCCGCCTTAAAAACCACTGCCAAAGCTTATTAGGAAAATAGTTCGGGCTCCAGATCCTCTTTCTTATTTTAGGATGCCATTGTTTTTAGTTTGATCATAAACCCTGTTAATTCTTCAATATTTTTTAAGTCTATAGCCATGAACAAGTTTCATTAGTCCAATTTTTTGTGGATAAGCTTTGAATTAACTAGATCAGTGATAGAAATGCCAACAACAAAAGGGGGGATTATATGTTAACAAAAAAAATACATGTATTAATTTTGGCTTTTCTTTTTTCGAGCTTAGCTACTGCTGGCGGAAGGGACAATCAATTAACAAAGGAATTAATGAAAAAAAATAAGGATTCTACCTGTACCTTTGAAGTCAGCTATTTACTTCAGACCAAAGAAGGATACTCAACAACCGATGAAGAACCTGATGGTAAGGTTTTTGTAGATGAAGAGACCCCAATCCCTTCAAGCTCTTTAGATTCTGCTACTTACTCGCTGGCTTGGGAAAATGAGGACTATTCATTTAGATATTACATGAATTCTCAGGGTGGAGAAATGAGTATTACATCAAAGCACAATGGAATTACAGCCTCCTCGGACTTAGATTTATCAGATATGGAAAAACCAGAGAAAAAAATTGGAGAAGTTAGATTGAGCTTAAAAGAAGAGGTTTATGTAACTCATCCTCTCACTGGTGATGATGAATTAGGAGAAAAATTTACTGATCTAGTTGCCTACTGTAATAAGAGTAACTAGTTTCTGTCGCGAAAGCGAAGGAACTTTCCGCATTACCCCGATTTTTGATAACTCACTAGTTGTTTAGGTTGTTGCGCAGCATTTGCTACTTTATTTATGTCGCCCCATATCTTCGTCCACAGAAGGCTTTGGGGCAGTATTTTTTTCCGATAATTTGGAACTAAAATCACTGAATTTTAATAAAAACGGAACCAACATTTAGACCTGGTGAATCGTCATAAGGTGTTCCTATTACAATATCTTTCTTACCATCATTATTAAAATCTATAAGACTTATACTAAAACCAAAGCCATCACTCGTACTATCTACGCCTTCGAGCCCTTGATACACTTGATTAAAAGTTGCACTTGGACCCGTTATACTCCCATTATAAATATAAATAGCACCAGCATTAGTATAAAGACTATCATCATTATAAGCGCCAATTATTAAATCTTTATAGATCGACGAATTTAATTTCCCTGTAGTTAAGCCCTGTCCAAATTGCGAATTAGCTGCCGTGGTTGGATGATAAATAAATGAGTCCGCTGTGTTATCAAGTAGAGTATTAACTGTGCCGGGATTATCATATACAACCACTCGTCCCGAATCTGTTGCTGCTGTGTCATTGAAAGGGGCACCAACAAGTAAATCATTATCGCCATCACCATCAAAATCAATAATTGTCAGTGCGGCACCAAACCATTCCGTATTATTCACAACTGTTTGAAAAGTCGTGTATGAGTTTATGTCAATTTGTCCAGTTGTGTTGTTTGACTCATAAACATAAACGATTCCCTTGTCTGTACCGCCAGTATCATCTAGGTAAGCCCCAATAACTAAATCAGGAAATCCATCGTTATTGATATCACCAGCTTCTATTGCACTACCAAATCCGTTTGAAGTATCTCCTGGATCAACTATTACCTGTCTTGGCATTTTCGATAATCCAGAACCCGTACCAAAATGTATAAATACAGCACCACCATCTGTACCCCCAATATCATCGGCTTGTGCACCAACTAATAAATCATTATTACCATCACGATCGAAATCCATAACTAAACAACTAGAACCATATTGTTTTTGAAAAAGTTCATAACCTGTTGTATTTAAAATTATGTCTGGTTTATTTAAAAAATTTGATTCTCGATTGAGATAAATATAAATTGCACCTTGATCAGCATACCTTGAATCATCGAGAGGAGCACCTACAATTAAATCTTCTTTTCCATCACCATTTATATCTCCGCCACAAACTCCATTGCCAAAATAATCACTGCCACTAGAGTAATTGCCATGGGTTTCATCTTCCCAAGCATAAAAAATTAAATCTGGAAATGAAAAATTAATAAGACCTGAACTATTTGAGTAGTAAACATCAATTCGTCCTTGTCGATACCCTCCATCACCTGTAAATAATGGTGAGCCAAATAAAAAATCATCTTTTGTGTCCCCATTTAAATCTGCAAGCGCCATACCATAACCTGAATAAGTAGTCGTATACACAGATTGTACACCAGGTATAATATTATTTGCCGTCTGATTGGAACCAATATCATTGTAAATAATGGCCATGCCTTGGTTTGTACCAAAGTAGTCTGAAAAGGGAATCCCCACAATTAAATCTTGAGTGGAGTCACCAGTTACTTCTCCTATTGCTAGAGACCAGCCAAAATAATCCGAAGCCACAGAGTAAGGGTTGTGAATAGAGGCATCAGGTACAGTTACAGAAGTTACCCATGTGGCCGAACTCCCCGTACCATTATAGACGTAGACACTTCCAGAATCTAAACCATTTACATCTGATCTCGGCACGCCCACAAAAATATCTAAATTGGCATCGCCATTGTAATTGCCAACAGCAAGGGCTGTTCCAAAGTAATCAGCAGCGGAACCAGTAGCCAGTCTAACTTCTGTTGCAAAAGCAGTTGAATATATGTTGCTCGCAAAACCTTGAAAAATCCAAAATGAACCAGCATCTGCTGCGGTTGTATCGTCCAAGTAAGCACCAACAATTAATTCATTGAAGCCATCATTATTTAAATCGCCATAGGCTAATGCACTTCCAAAACCTGAGCTTGCAGTTGCCGTAGGTTCAACAATTGTTTGAGCAGGAGTGGAGTTCAGACCATTTGTTGATCCATAATATATATAAACAGCTCCTCGATCACTTGGCTCCTCCCCAGTAGCTCCAACTATGAGATCATCAAAGCCATCCCTATTCACATCAAATGCAAGTACAGAAAATCCAAACTGGCTATTATTTAAATTTGGCGCACTGATTGTTTGATTGTAAGTTCTGTCTTCAAAACTTGAGTCTCTTAAACTACCAAGATAAATAAAAACAGCTCCTGTATCTGTATTCGAATTTCCAATATCTGCCAAATAAGCACCGGCAGCCATGTCCTTTATAGAATCACCATCGAAGTCTCCAACGGCAATTCCCATACCAAAATAAGAATTATTAATTGGTGATGGTCCTGTTATCTTCATCCAACCATCAGCATTAGGGCTGATACTAAATACTGATGTTGGAGTCGAGGGTGGAGTTGTTGGTGGCGTTGAAGGCGGTATTTCTGGATCTGGCGATGAAGACTGTAGTGAACTTGTACCTGGGTCAGGAGCACAGGATATGTTTGTAGAAAATACCAAAACAAATGCCATAAACTGAATAAATAAATCTTTAATATTCATCAGAAGGTAAATCGTTAAATTCTTACATTTACTTAATGATAATTTAGATAGTAACGAACAACTAGATTAAAGTTTATGGACCTTTAGTTGGTTTTGTTTTTACTAAATAAACTGATACAATCGAACTCAGTGACCAGGGGTACAGCTGTGAAAATGCAACTTGTTTTTTTATCATTGATGTTCAGTTTGTTTTTTCTCCAAAATAGTGTTCTTTTACAAGCTAAAGAAAACCCAACAGCCAGTGATCAAATCACTTCCAATCCAACCATTGAAGACACAAAATCAAAACCTGATTTAAATATTGAAACGAGTTCAGACTCAGATTCTTTTCTTAATAGACTGAATAAAAGCTTAAATCCATTTAATAAAGAAAAAATAGATTACACAAAATTTAAAGTTCCAACTGAGTTTATCAATACAAACTTTCAAGTAAAAAAAGTCATTGAATCTAAGAAATTAATTTACTTGAAACTTTCAAATCACAATCTCAACACTAACAATGTTTTCATAGCCTATATTAGAACACAAAATGACATTTGCCTCCTGCCTATTTCAGCAATTGAAGAGGAGTTAATTCTTGTAAACACTTCCCTTTGCCCTTATAGAGATGAAATCCTTGTTGGAGATCACTTATTATTAAAAAATCCAGATAAATTAAGTATCTGGGAAAAACCAAAAACAAGTTTTGCGGGGATGATTTTTAGTTACGGACAAAGCCAATTTTCGATTGATAATCAAAAATTTGATGGCGGCAGTTTGCGTCTTGGCGGTTTTTCTAACTTTGATTTTCATAAGAACGGGAGAGTCTTTTTATCATATTCTGTTGGTAAAGATGATCTGTCCAAATCTAAGCCGAGTCTAACTACCGCTTTTCATGGGGTATCTAACACTCAAATTTTAATTAATGCTAAACAACCTGAAAATTATATTTGGACACTTGGGAGTCACCAGTTAATTCCCTTAATAGGCTCGTCCCTTCACTTAAACGAAGTTAAAGGTGATGACAGCTTAAATATGACATCTTTAGGATTAAATTTAGGTTTGCAAGTATTGTCTCCATCATGGGGAAGTCAATTTGAATTAGATCTTAATTTTTGTATAGTTTATTGTAATATTACTGAAACAAATTTGTCAGCCACTGCAAGTTATGAAAAACCAACTATGTTAAGACTATTGTTAAATGGATATACTGAATTAAACTTTCTGCCCAACTGGGATCTTGTTACTGGTATTGAATTTTCAAAAGTGAATGCAAGTCAGGCAAAAATAAACGGCAATGCAAACAACAGTAGATCGCTCTCAAAACAATATTTGGGTTTTAATATTGGCCTTGCTAAAAGGTTTTAAGAAAAGCTTCGTCTTGTAGATCTTAAATTGATACATCTAGATATCATTAATTTTTTACCAGTACATAAGTAGTGAGCAAGAACATTACTCTATATATGATTTATCAACATTTTTAGGAGCTGATAGGCAAAGGGCTTTTACACTGCTGAAACTGGGTGCTACTTGACCACTGTAAAGATGCTCTAAATCCTGTGATGTAAACTTTTTAGATAATTTTAAAGCCCCAATCGTTCTTCGTAATTGCTCCACTGTTATTGGTCCTATAGCTAACATGTCAGTTCTTGGGTGAGCAAGAACATAGGCATTGAGTACCTGATCTATAGTGTACTTAGTTTTATGCACTTTATTAAAATCCTTAGTAAATTGGATAGCGCGATTCCAGCGTTTTTCATTCTCTTCAGTAAAAATAGAATGATAAACATTTTTCCAGTAAGCATCATTGGCTAAATATTTTTTGTGGGCTGCTTTTTTAGCATTCTGCCATTGATCTACTGGTTTATCTAAAATACTAAATCCACCAAGTGGAGAATAGGGCATTATCTTTATCCCTTTTTGAAAATTGGGGTCAGACATTTCAACATGTGTCACCTGAACACCAAGAGCATGAATCGTTCTCTCGCTCATTTCAAAAAGTGAAAAATAGGGACTATTTATCATTGGTCGAATGTAGTTATCTGATTGATTAGCTAATTCTAATGATTTATTGACCCTGTGAGTTTCCCAGTTAGACCAACCCAACATAAAAATTTGGTTGGATACTTCAGGGGCACTTATCGCATCTAAAATATTTTCTACAGGAGTTTGTTCTCTTTTTACCTTTGTAAAACCTATTGCATCACCATCATCTCGATGCATTAAATACACATCAATATCACAATTTAAGTTTTTACGGGTGTACTTGAGTTCATGGCTAATTCTATCAATCATAATTTCCTTATTACAGTACAGATGACTCGCATAAGATCCTGGGGGTACGTTTTGAAGTGGGAGACTTTGACTCACCCAATCTGTTGCGTTTGGAGATAATATACCTTGCTTCTTGAGCTCATTTATCAACTCAATCGAATGACATCCCGCTGGCAGTTCTTTTAGCCAAAAGAGATCAAAGGGAAATCCTCCTTTGGAAAGTGCATAAATATCTCTGTCTGGATTTAGTTTTCGGTTTATGTAAAAACTGTCTTTTAAAATTAAAGATCTTCGCGTTTCTCGCCATTCACCTAATGTGTTTTCGACTCCCCCCACATATATTGGGGAGGTATCGAAAAGATTTATTCCAAATCGAGCGGCTTCATCAAGTACAGCAAAAACGTCTTCTTTTTTGGGTTCCAATTGATTATCATTTACCCAAGCTGATTGACTTAGATGATCCGTACCCATTACAAGACGGGAAAAATTTCGACATTCCCCAGTAGGATTGCAAAACTTCACATATTCCATAGTATTTTTATTTGCAGCATAAGTCGTCGCCAAATAAAAAATGGAAAATGAAAAAATAATTGCTCGATTTAAAAAATAACTTACAACTTGAAATTGGCCAAATTCGAACACTTATTATCCCTTGTACTGTTGTGTTGGTTGCACTCTTTGGGCTCCACGTTTTCTTTCTTATTACATGAAGTCATTCTCTTCTAGAGTAAGCTTGTTGGTTGATACATTTTTCAAACAAAAAATGCTTTATTGCGTCCGGAAAGAGGACCTCGAGATGAGGACCTCGAACTCAAATCAGTATTAATGAAATATTTTCCAAAAAGGCACTTACACAGATGGTAATTGTCTTCTGCGTCCAGAAAGAGGACCTCGAACTTTCAATAATTTGAATTTTATAACATGACGTGTTAGGGTTCCCCACTTATTAGAGGAGACAATGTATGAAAGCGAAGCATCGCCTAAAGGGCTCCCAACTGGACTTCATTCTATAAATATTTAGAAGTGTCACGTTATTAATTGGTTGGAAGTAGAATTTAGGTATCAACAAACTTCAAACCAAGGAGATGCTTCATGAAATATTATATAGGATTAGATGCCCATAGCACAACCTCGACTTTTGCCGTAGTTAATGAGCAAGGAGACTGCGTTTTAAGGGAAACCGTTATTACTTCAGAGAAAAATCTGGTTTATGTAATTAACAAAGTTCATGGTGTGAGGTCACTTACCTTTGAGGAGTCCACAATTTCCCAATGGCTTTATTTACAACTCAAAGACACCGTGGATGAGCTTCTAGTTTGTAACCCTACCTATGTTGCCAAAAAGTCAGGTGCTAAGACAGATTTTAGGGATGCTCTTCATTTGGCCCATGAGTTACGAACTAATCATTTGCAACCCGTTTTTCACGACGCCTCACATTGGAGCGAAATCAGAGTATCGGTGAGTGGATACTTAGATATTGTTCAAGAGATTGTCAGATTTAAAAATAGATTGAAGTCATTATTTAGAGCTGAGGCGTTAAGTACGAGTGAAAATAGTTTTTATAAAAATAAAGATTTAGTAAATAGGTTGAAAAACCCCTCAGCGAAATTTGTAGCGGAGAAGTTATTTAATCAGATTGAGTTTTTAGAAAGTGAAAAATTAAAATATAGAGATTTGTTCACAAAAAATAAAAAACAATATCGCCCTATTCGCAATTTAATAACTATACCTGGAATTAATTTGATACGAGCAAATATTATTGCGGCCATCGTATGTCAGCCAGCAAGATTTAAAAACAAGCATCGGTTTTGGGGTTATTGTATGTTAGTTCGTCATATACAGAAATCCGGTGGGAAAATATATGGTAACAAAAGATTTTTTGGGAGAAGGGAGTTGAGAGATGTCTTTATAGGTGCTGCAGAGAGTGCCCTGCGCACAGACAGTACTCTTCGTGATTATTACGATGCTTTGAGAGCTAAAGGCATTAATCACAAAGCAGCTAAGCTAAGTTTAGCTAGAAGGATTGCCTCGATATCTCTGTGTTTATTAAAAAATAATGACACCTACAATGACAACTACGATGAATATCTCAAAGAAAGGAAAAGATTACGTTTGGAATTTTATAATCAGAAGATTTAGCTGATAGTGCCTTAAGAGATCTGAATAACACAAGGATGTGATGTAAGAAGTTTATTTCCTTTTTCACGTGGAAATCGAGAAACGAAATACTTTTTATTGTTTAGGAATAACTTCGGGTGAACTTGAGGTGTGGGAAGAGGCCCAATATCTGCTTGACGGTTTAACGATAAAATACGTCCAAGAGGAGACTGGCACTCCCGCGTTTTATATCCAACATTGTTATGGCACGATTGATCTATGTGAGTGCGGCAAGATAAAAAATGCCTGCCGACACAAAAGATATTTTGAGGCCCATACAGAAGAATGAATGCGCTATTAGTTAGATCCATTTATAGACAATGGAAAAGTTCACAGTAAAACACGTTCAAAAAATTATTCTATCAACGGGGGACACTACTAAATACGAAGACCGGCGATGCAAGTTGCTGGAAAAATTTACCCCATATTGGGGCAATGGATAGCTTTATCCAAAATCAACTTGCTTTCATACAGAAGGATAGATGTTGTGTGTTTTAAAGTCTAAACTTAAAGGTCTATATAAGTTTAATCATAGACTTCTTTTTAATAGCTCTTCAATCTTTCTCACTATTGTTTTTATTTCCTTTTTTTCTTTTCAAGGCCTTACAGAAGATAACAAAAAAGAAGAATCTCCAATACAAGTGGGAAAAAGTGAATGTGAACTGCATTTAATACGAGATAACAATCAAAACTCTGATAGTTCTGAAGGTGATAAGACCCCAGAGAGACCCCCCCTTGTATTTATTGACCCCATCACTTTTGAATATAAGGGATTAACTAATGAAGGACTGCAAGCGCTCAAGAAAGGACGAGATATCCTCCGCAGAAGAGATAGGCTTTTTAGTAGCCAATTTTTAAATTTAGACTCAGCTCATCATGTAGGCCTCCTTGCACGATTAGCAAAAGGACATTTTTTTATTCATGGCCCGACTGGCAGTACAAAATCCGCTTTTGTAAATTGGTTCTTAAGAGGTGAGGCTGATCCCGCATTTAGAATTCAATTGCATCAAGCCATTACAGAACAAGCATTTATTGGTGGTCAGGATTTCGAGGCTGCAAAAAAGGGTAAGTATATAATTAATACAGAGGGAAGTTTGGCCGATTTTAAAGTTGGTCAAATTGATGAAATCGACAAAGCACATCCTTCCATATTCCCAGCTCTCTTTAGTTTAATGAATGAAGGGAAAATTTTTACAGGAAATAAAACCTTTGATGGACAACTTGAAACATTGTTTGCAACTAGCAATGCTAACATTGCAGAAATGTATAAATTATTTAGGGAAAACGGATTAGGTTCAACGGCACCAGCACATTTTAGCCGTTATCAGTTTAAAGCTATTATGTACAACTGGTTATCTTTAAAAAACCAGGCTATACTAGATCAACGTGAACAAAGAAAACGATACTTACTCTCATTATCGAGAACTTATCCTGAAGTTTTTAGAGATGAGGTGTTTCTAGAGCCAGAGTCTTTGGATTGGACTGAACTTAGAGAGCTTGCAAATATACTATTTGAACCCAATTCCCATTTTATGACGACATTTCGACTGTTTGTAGAAGAAATGCGGCAGGAAACTCATAAACACTATAATAATCTTGAAACCAATTCTGGTAGTGGGAATCAAGATCAATATGTTGATATTTCATCCGCCGATTACAATGAACGTTTTAGAAAAGGCATTCCAGAAATAGTTAAAAAGTCTGTATTCCTTGATTTTTTACTATCTCCTTTAGCTGATGATGAAAATCTAGAAAGTATAACTTCTAATAAAATTAAGATAGATCCCTTATCTTTATGGAGAACTGTTTTTGTCTTGTCCACTACAGGTCCTGGAAATACTCGGCTTACAATTAATCAAGAAGCCAATAATGAACTGGATATTGATTTTAATTGGTCAATTGATCCTGAAACAGCAAAAGATCAAACAGAAAAGCAATTGATTAAAAATTTAATCGCCGAACAAAATAGATTCAAAAGAATTTTTCTAAAACATATGGCTTCACTAAAAGGATCTATATTGCTGCGAGCTAGAAATCCGGCACAAAAAAACACAAATAACCCAGATAGATCTTCATTCGAGCTTATGTTGCTTAAATCCAAAGAATAAGAGCTATGAATAAAAGGCTTTGCATTGTCTTATTATTTTTGTTTGCAAATATTTTTTCACAAAAAATATTTGCTGAAACTCCTTGTGAAAAGCAACTGTCACAAGTGGCGAATCCTCCTTCTGAAGTTCAGCTATCTGAGAACCCTCTTATTCAAGATAAAATTATTAATCAATTATCTCAGGTCTCTATGTTGATTGAACTATACTCGAAAAAATTGGGGCCCTATCGCGACCCATTTATGTTGGCTTGGAATCCTGAGCAAGGAAGTCGTATTTTTCAACGACTATCGATTCGTCAAATAAATGGAAAATGGACGAGTAGTCCGCTAGCAATTATAAATCATCAACTTAAAAAATTTTATTTAGGTGCTCATTCTTATAACGAAAAATTAATACAATGGATTATCGATGAAGCCAATTTTTCACTACAAAAAAAAGATGTAGATAGAGTAGAACTACAGAGCCAGTATTTAACACTTAAATATTCCACAGATTATTTGGGGAGATATAAAGAGTCTGACTTAGCATTAGACGAAGTTGGACAACAAAGTAACGAGCAAAAACAATTTGTCCAGGCGGATTCACAGCAGAGAAAACAAGAACTGCATGAACAGGACGTAAAGCCTAAATATCCAAAACTTGCAAAAGAATATAAACCCTTCACCAATGATACACAAACTTCAACTGCTGGTGGCAAGCAAAAGAAAACTAGGCTTGCTGAAGTTAATTTTAATACCCCCTATTTTGCACAAATTTACTTTTCAAATATAGTAAGAGGAACGAAATTTCCATTTAAAGAGGCCAAATTACCCATAACCCAAACACATCCACAAAAATATAATTCCACTCAAAATAAAATGACAATTCGAACATTTGGTGAGTCCCAGGTTGATTTATTTATTCCACCGGGATTTAAGCCCCTTCAAGCTTCTGACCCCAGAGTCTTGATCTCTAAAACCGAAACGGGTTCCTATTCTTTAAAGTTGAAAGAAAATTTGCCTGAAGTTCATATCCCACTAATCGAAGACAACAATATAGTTATGATGCCACATTTGGAGGATATCTATACACGTCCTGTAGGTTTTAATATTGAGGAATGGCCAGAAGGAATTCAAACCGAAGTTTTAAGAAAGTTTTCCAAGCAAGAGGCTCTAACCAACCCCCTTCAAGTAGCACAAGCCATAGCTGATCATTTAGCTAAGGAGTATTTATACAGTGTTGGCCCTCGTCCAGAAACCGATCCCATCGATGCCTTAAAAGCAGGTGCATTTCAATGTGATATGGCAGCTTATGTGATGATTGGAATACTCCGTGATGTATACCAGATTCCTTCAAGAATTGGTGAAGGGTTTAAGGCTCAAAATTATAAGGGCGGCACGGATGGCAAGAGTTATTTAATTATTCCCAATGACGCCCATGTTTGGGTGGAAGTATATTCCGATAATAAATGGTATTTATTTGAACCTACACCTAGAAAAAAAGATAAATCAGACGACAAAGATAGTGAAGACACTGAGTATTCTGACATAAACCTAATGAGCACCCAGGAACCAGAAAGTGAACAGAATAAACCAGATAGTTCAGAGTTGGAATCTCAAAGTCAAAGCGGTGACCAAGTAAAACCGGACCACCAAGACCGTTTAGATAAGAATACTCAAAAAAGAGTAGCTGATGTAAATAAAAAAGAGAAAAAAGGAAAAAAAGCAAAGGAGAGTGATCCCGAAGAACAAATGACACTGGAAGAACTCGCTAATCAATTGGAACTGGGATCATTAGAATTGGAACCTAAATTAAACCGCAACCCCTTATTAGAAAGAGCAATGCGTGTATTATTTAAATCGGTTTTAGACCCTACCCAACCAGGAATAGATATTCAAAACAAACTCAATCAACTTTCATCACAAGTAAAGAAATTTAACTCTCCTAGTTTTAAACAAATATTTCAGCAAGCCATGAGTGCCCACAATGAAATGCATCCAGAACTTAAAAATTGGCTTGTTGGACTTGTAAGAGAGCTTCGAGAACAGGATGTTAACAAAAGCTATCAGATGTTACATAGAATTATATCCGCCCTTCTCAGCTATTCGAATGTTTTGGACAATAATGATAAAATACCTGTTCCACAAAAACTAATTTACAATTTAAAACTCGCACAGAAATTAATCGGTGAATTGGTTCATCCCGACGCACAAGATATTGGTCTTGTAAAAGAGTTTGTATCATCACTGCCGACTGTTCCTAGACAGCTCCTAAAACAGATATATGATTTAGATCAAGTGGGTCCTAATAGTCCTACACTGCATATTGCTCAACTTTTAAAAAATGCTAAGCTTAATGATTTACGATTACTATCTATACTTAGCCCTCTTTCAGAGTTTATTCTTAATTCCACTCCCCGCCCGGAATATCTTGACATTAAAACCTGGCAAAAAGACCCTTTAAGACCCAAAGGAAATGACCTCCTACCCCTTCAAAGATTTTCTGATATTTCGAGAGCTTTACTGGGTCAGCCTGGCAAATCCATCGAAGAAAATATTAAAGAAGGAACCGCCTTTGTTCAAGGTCGAAGACAGCGAATTCAAATAGCAGCAGGTTATGGAAAAGAAGAATCTGAAAGAATTACGATTGTACTTTACGACACTTCTAAAAGCATGAATGGCGATGCCGGTCGATTTCAATCAGCTTTAATTTCTGCTTTTACCGGTCGAGCCTTAAGTGATGTAACTAAAAATGGGCGCCATAGACATCTTGTAATTATTGTTCCATTTGATTCTAAACCAGGAGCCCCTATTACTGTCACAAATACATCCGATGCTTTAAATATAATAGATAATTACAAAAACAAATTAAAAAATACTGGTGGCGGTACAGACATACAAAAAGCCCTACTCCAAGGGATGAGTTTAATTGCAGATGCCGAAAAACGATCTGGTGAACCCCTGGCTGCAGCAAATATTATATTAATGACAGACGGACAATCTGAGATCAATTCTTCCGAATTGATTATTGCCAGAAACGCCATCAATAGAAAAACACCACTGCAAACCATGTTCATTGCCATTAATCAAACAAATGACGAACTAATGAAATTTGCTAATGACAGCAAAAGCATGGGTTCAGAAAAAGGATTTTATCGAGAGTTTACGGCTGAGCATATAAAGGACTTTTTGTATGAGGCCGATCATTTAAATTTAAAAGGAAAAAATACTTTTTATACAGATAAATCTGCAGATAAGATTCCACAAAAGGTCTATGATCTTCTTCATGAAGCCATAGGACTTGCTGATGAGTTTTCTGAATATATTTATGTTGGTAATCAGTACACATCGACTCGAGAGCATTTAGATAATCTAGAAAAACTAGTTTGGCGAGATGTTCAACAGATCGATCGCCCTTTAGAAAGATGGATACTTAAAGTGCGTCAACAACGTATTCATCCTCTTTTTCAAGATAAAAAAATTTCACAAAGAATTGTTGACGATCTTATCACAAACTTTGAACAGTTAACTGGTGTCCAATTGCAGGACCTGAGTAACTTTGAGCAAGAACAATTGCGGCATTTGATCCGCGAAGCTGCAGGGGTTGAAAACAGACAATGACAAACAGATTTTTTTTGTTCTTAAAATCTATTGCATTTTTATTTGCGTTCATCTTTATCAACTGTTTAAATCCAACATTTATTTTCGCCAATTCCAAAATGCTTGAAACTAATTGCAGCAAAGCCTTAAGTTCAACTCATAAAAATAGAAATAATAGAACGGAGGCTTTGAAGGCTTATTTAGGCACCCTTTTGGAACATCAAATTATTGGAAGTACAGAATTACTTATATTTATAGATGATTTGGAAAGAGGTGAATTAAATAATCCTATTCAAAAAGAAAAAACTTGGATCAGCATAGATGCCTTAATACACTGGGAAGAAATTCAAAATTATTTAAACCATACTGAACTGGATAAAACTTCACTCTTAGAGTTTGCTAAAAAAAGCCTTGCCGAAAAGCAAAGGATCACAGAACAGCGCGAAGAAGCTAGTGAAGAAACAAAAGACATAGCACAAAAAATGGAGTTTTTCCCAATTCCCAGTGGAAACTTAAAAATTGTTAAGAAAAAGAAAAAAGCTGTAGTTCTCCCAATTCAATCCTTTGAAGCTATGTCCACACCTGTAATGCAAAAAAATTGGGTGGAGATTATGGGTGAAAATCCATCTATGTTTAAAAAAGGAGAACACTCAATTGCAGTGGATATCCATGGACGTCCGATCACTATGCAGCCAGAAAATCCGGCAGAGAATATCACTGTGTGGTCGGCAATTGTCTTTTTAAATCGTTTGTCTGAAAAACAGGGGTTAAAGCCAACATTTGATTTAAGTGGAATTGAATGGAAATCAGGTACAGCAGCTGAAGACGGCAGCTTAGACCTTGAAAGTGGGGAAATAAAAATAAATGCACCCAATGGAGATTACTACTTAAGCGAAGGATATAGACTGCCAACATTGGCAGAACAAGAATACATGTTACAAGCTGCCGGCTCCTCCGAATGCAAATACTATTTTGGAAACGATGAAGACGAACTTGAAAACCATGCTTGGTATCGAGAGAACTCAGGAAAAAGAACTCATCCCGTTGCCCAATTAAACCCTATGATAATAAATGGTAATGGGTTTTATGATACCTTAGGTAATGTAAGGGAATGGGTTTGGGATGGGGATGAAATTCATAGTAAGGCTGAAAAGAAGCTTTTCTCTAAAATGAAAAGCACCTATCACAAAATTGATGGCGGAGCTTACTTTAAAGAGTTTCCCGAACTGTTTGGAACTATTTACGGTCAAGAATCTGGCTTGCGCTGTCTCTTTATTGGCTTCCGCCCAGTGCGAACACTCAATTAAATCCATATTGCATTTTTAGTTAGCAAATATTGCAAAGAAAAAAAGTAAAATTGTAAAATTTAAAAAACATTGTTATGGCTTACAAAGCCATTTTCGTCACATTGGGGCTTCCATGGGATTACACAAAAAACCTCACTGTGACTTTGGGTAGGAGCATTTACAGCAATAAATACCAGTTGCTGTAAGAATTGTGGTGGGTGGATTGAACAATTTAAATTTTTTTATAAAAACATTTGTTTTCTTAATTATTAACATATCCATGAGCCATTCTTTTGCGGATCGCAATTGCACCAATGCACTTTCGACTTTTTCAAGAGACTACTCGACACCAATAAAAGAAACAAAAAAAAATAGAACGTCAAAATTGATAGCCTATCTTGGAGCACTATTAGAAAAACAAATCATTGGTGAATCTGAGCTAAACAATTTTATCCATGGTTTAAGCGAAGGCAAGGTTACAAATCCCATTAACAAAGAAAGGACTTGGATAGACATAGATGCTTTAATACATTGGGAGGGGATCCAAGAGCATTTACAATACAATGACCTTAATATAGATACACTGTTTAACTATGCCCGAAGTAAAGTTAAAGAAATGAAACAAACTCAAATTCAACGTGAAGAAATCCGGATAGAAACCCAATCCATTTATCAAAAAATAGAATTCTACCCTATACCTAAAGGTCAGTTTCTAATGGGTCGTGGTGAACATCAAATGATTGTTAGGTTTAAACAATCATTTGATGCCATGTCGACAGTTGTAACGCAAAAACATTGGGTGGATATTATGGGAGAAAATCCAGCTGCTTACAAGAATGGTGAATATTCGATTGTAATCATTCATAATGGAAAACAGATCCGATTACAGCCGGATAACCCAATTGAAAATATAACTTGGTGGTCGGCAATTATTTTTGCCAACAAATTATCCGAAGAACTTGGTCTTAAACCCGTTTATGATGTCAGTGAAATTAAATGGAGGGAAGGTACCCGTGCTGAAGATGGGACTTTGGATATAGAGAGTGGTGAAATAAAAATAAATGCTGTGAATGAAGATATTTACCTTACTGAAGGCTATAGGCTTCCTACAGATGCAGAACAGGAGTACATGCTAAGTCTAGCTAGTCCTACTAAACAAAAGAACAAACAAAATGACTCTGAAATGAATTTTAGGCAGTATGCTTGGTATTCAGACAATGCTGAAAACAAGACTCATCCCGTAGCCCAATTGAACCCATTATATATTGACAAAAATGCCTTTTTTGAACTGTATGGAAATGTTTGGGAGTGGGGTTCAGATTGGCAATGGCATTGGAATTGGAATTCCAGTAAAAATCATGACAAAGAAAATCCCATTGGCACAATTAATGGACAACATCGAGCAATCCGTGGGGGTGGGTTTAACTGTAACTTAGAAAGTTTTCGTAGCACAAATCATATTAATGCGTGCCCAGAAAGTCGATCCAATGTTGTGGGTTTACGCCTTGTTAAAAATCACAGTTTGTAGGAAAACACTCCCATTAAATAAAATCCTTTAAAATCGACATCGGATAAAAAATAAGGATACCGAAACTCACCGCCAACTTGCATTTTTTTATTGATATTATACATCCCTGCACCACTGCTTATAATAGTAATGGAAGTTCCTGAACTGGAAAAAGAATACTTACTAAAGCCTATTCTAACTCCCACTTCGAGCTCCCACTTTGGAGTTAAATTGTGGCTATAAAATGGTCCTCCGCTAATTTCTATTAAGCTGTAACTTATATTATTATTACTCAATGCCCAATACATGGCTCCGGCTCTTAATGTAATGACTTTTTCAAAGGGATAAAGATAATCCGCACCATAAAGCATTGGTGAAGTTGGCAAATCCGAACTCATTGCTAAACCCAAATAACTACGAATGGTTTTACCAATAAAAAAAGAATTTCGGTTATCTTCTTTAAAATCGTCTTTGAAATCAGAAAAAGAATTATCCAATTCTAAACGAAATCCCTTCTTTATACTTCCTTTTACAATTTGACCCAGGGCTTTATCTTTTTTAATTTTCAATATTTTTACAAGCCCCTTAATTCGATCATTTTTATCCAACACATTGTAAGTGAGTCCTTGCTCTACGCCTTGAGCTTTTACAATCATTGCTTTTTTTCCTTTTACGACCGAAATTTCTGCTGAATAAGAAGTTAAGGAGTACAAAATAAAAACTAAAATGATTAATGTGCTATTAAGAATATTTAGAAAATGAATTCTCATATTTATTTTTACCTTATACATATCGATAAAAAAAGCTGCTTTCAAATTTAATAAGTATTTCAGAGTTCTTGACAAAAGAGAATGGGAACTGTCAAAAAACCCAATCTTTTTGACAACTTAACGCCGCAGCTGTCTACGACTTTGCTCGCCTTAGGTCAATAAAAATGAGATATTTATCTTGTACGAGGGGGGAACTTGCAGGGGGGGTTAGCCCGGCGCTGATCAAAGTTCACAGTATCCTATCTTTATCCTATCTATTCTTCCCATCTCTATCCCACCTAAAAGGGCGCCGGCCTCTTTTTTATGTAGATTGGTCGCCATCAAAGATTTTTTGATTGAAATAACCTTCAGATTTAGCAACATATAGAGTTACTGCCGCATCTCCAGTAACGTTCACCGCTGTTCTTGCCATATCTAACAAGCGATCAACACCAATGATCAATCCAATGCCTTCTACGGGTAAATTTACCTGGCGCAATACCATTGCTAAAGTTATTAAACCCACCCCTGGAACAGCTGCTGTTCCTACTGAAGCAAGAGTGGCTGTAACTACTACCGTCAACATACTCATTAAACTTAAATCTTGACCATAGGCTTGAGCAATAAACAGGGTTGCCACTCCTTGCATAATTGCCGTTCCATCCATATTGATGGTTGCACCTAGGGGGATCGTAAAGGAGGCTATGCTATTATCTACCCCTAATTTGTGCTCTACGGCTTCCAAAGTTACTGGAAGTGTGGCTCCACTGCTTGCAGTGCTAAAAGCAAATATAGGAACATCTTTAAAGTTTCTAAGAAATTCCATAGGACTTAAACGGGCCATATATTTAATTAAACCACCATAGGTTAAAACCACATGAACTACGAGAACCAACAAGACAACAAAAAAGTATTTACCCAAAGGTAAAATTGCTAATATCCCCTGTTCGGCAAAGACTTTGGCTATTAAACAAAAAACACCATAGGGAGCAATATGCATAATTAACATAACCATTTTCATGATGACTTCATTGAGATCATTAAAAATATTAAGAACACGTTTTCCATGAGCACCACTAAACGCGAGAGCTATACCAAAAAAACCAGCAAAGACTATAATTTGTAACATCTTAGCTTCGGCCAGAGCTTGAAATGGGTTAGATGGAAAAATATCAAGGAAGGTTTCCACCAATGGCGGAGCCTCTTTAGCTTGAAAAGTAGCCTCTGCAGTTAAATTAAATCCAGATCCAGGTTGAATTATAGCGGCAACAATAAGAGCTAAACTTATAGCAATGGCTGTCGTCGCCAAATAAATAGCTAAGGTTTTACCCCCCACGCGACCCAGTTTTGAAATGTCATCTAAAGAAGCCGTACCGCAAACTAAAGAAACAAAAACTAAGGGTACAACCATAAGTTTTAAACTGGAAATAAAAATCTGACCACCCACATAGAGAAGCCCATTCAGAATATAATCTTGAACCCAGCTCAAAGTATTTAATTGATTAAAAACAACTCCCACAGATAAGCCTAAGGCCATTGCCATTAGTATTTTAGCCGTTAAGCCTCTGGGTTTTTTTGCTTTTATCGACATTGAGGGTTAATATTTAACTATCCTAAGCTCCTGTCTATTCGCGCTGGGTCATCCTAATTCTATTAATTTACACATGAAGAAGGTAGATAAACCTTAAGTGCTTCATTTTTTGTTTTTGCAATCAACCATTGAGAATCAACAGCTGTAAACCATATTTTTCTACCCGCTTCTACTTGAAAAACCTCTTTACTAGTTCTTTTGGGTTCTGCGTGAAATTGGCATTTTTTACTAAGAATTTTGAACCCTTGTGTAAAAGATGCGGGGCCTCTTTTTACTGGTAATTTTTGTGGTAGGTTTTTAGCACTTACAGTACTGGCAGAAACGCTAACAAGTAAAAAACTAAAACTAAAAATTAACAGTCCCCTTTTCATAATCTCCCCTTTGTTATACCAAATATACAGAGCAAATGACCTGCCACCCCAAAGAGCTATTATTTTTAGTTGAGGCAGTTTTTCCCAACTTGATATGCCTATATAAATACAAGTATCAGAAACTAGACATGTTTTTACGTCTCAATATAAAACATTAGCCCTTATATGGACTTTTTAATGCAAGAGTTATAAACAAGGGAAATGAAAAATATTTGGATACTTACTACTGGCGGCACTATAGAAAAGTCTTATTCAGAAGATGAAGGATCATTGGAAAATCGTGAAAGTCTGCTACAAAGAAAACTCATAGAGAAATTGCGAATTCCATACACCGAAGTTAAAGTAAAAACATTGATGGCAAAAGACTCTTTACATATGACCGACGAGGATCGAGAAATTATTTTTCAAAGTATTAAAGAATCCTTAGGTCAATGTGATGGTATCGTAGTATTGCATGGTACCGATACCTTAGATAAAACTTTACTCTACTGCTATAATCAATTGGCAAAGCCTTCCATACCCGTTGTTTTTACTGGTGCTATGAAACCCGCAGGTTTTGATGATAGTGATGCGCTTCAAAATTTTACGGAAGCTCTTTATGCTAGTCAGGTAGTTGCGCCTGGATATTATTTATCCTTTCATGGACATTTGTTTCATGGTCCTAATTTTAAAAAAAACAAATTACTACGAACTTTTGAAAGTTCTAATGATTGATTTTAGCCTCTAAAACCAAATGATATCGTATATTTTTAGGAAGTGTTGGAAATTGAAACTGAAATGTTTTTTTAGTAAGACATGCCATCCACTTTTTATATTGAAAATCACTATTTGTGTTTAAGGGGATATTTACATTCGCTATGACACCCGATTTTTTTACATTAATAATAATATCAATATTTTGCGGAGTGCTGAAATAATTTTGAACTAATTTTTTATTAGCTTTTTTATTAGCTATAAATACTTCCTCACACTGCTGGTAGCTTTTAATAAACCTTTGACTATAGCTCTCGTCAGCTGGAGGTGTGGACTTTAATTTCAAACTCAATATATTCTCAGAGGCAAAAGATAAACTGCCCGAAATATAGATGCAAATTAAAATTAAAAAGGACCAAAATAGTCTTCTTATTTCCATGTGTCCCTTAAGGTTACCGTTCTATTAAAAACAAGATTGCCATCCTTACAATCAATTTTGTCTGCACAAAAAAATCCCAATCTTTCAAATTGAAAACGTTCTTCAGCTTTAACATTTTTTAGGCTGGGTTCAGCATATGCCTTTTTTAAAACTACTAAAGAATCAGCATTTATGTTCTCAGTAAAATCGATGGTCTTATCAGCTAAGGGGTCTGGAACTTTAAAAAGTCTATCGTACAACCTTACTTCACATTCAACATTTTTTGTGGTTGAAACCCAGTGTATAATCCCCTTCACCTTTTTTTTGCCCTCTGGGGTTTTTCCACCTTTAGTCTCCTTGTCGTATGTCGCCCGCAACTCTACCACCTCGCCATGGTTATTTTTAATAACTTCATGACAGTGGATCACATAGCCATAGCGTAAACGAACTTCCCCATTTGGACTTAAACGAAAGTAATCCTTGGGTGGGTTTTCCATAAAATCATCTCGTTCAATATATATTTCCCTAGTAAATGGAATCTGACGTTGACCAAGCTCTGGTTTTTTAGGATGCACAGAACCTTGAAGCTCTTCAGCCTCACCTACCGGATAATTTTCAATAACTACTTTTAGTGGCTGAATCACAACCATCGCTCTTGGTGTGACTTCATCGAGGTCTTCTCTTACGGCATGCTCTAAAGTACTCAATGAAATAATAGAATTCTTTTTTGTTACACCTATACGATCGCTAAAGTTTCTTATGGCTTGAGGTGTGTAACCACGACGACGCATTCCACTGATTGTAGGCATGCGCGGATCGTCCCAGCCATTGACAAGATTTTTTTCAACTAATTCCAAAAGCTTTCTCTTACTCATTACTGTATAATCTAAATTTAATCGAGCAAACTCGATTTGTTGTGGGTGACAAGGCGTTTTCAACTCATCAAGTACCCAATCATAAAGTGGACGATGATCTTCAAATTCTAAAGTGCAAATGGAGTGTGTAATGCCCTCAATCATATCAGAAAGTGGATGGGTGTAATCATACATAGGATATATTTGCCATTTATTTCCCGTGCGATGGTGAACGACCTTTCTAATACGATAAAGTATAGGATCTCGTAAATTCATATTGGAGGAGGCCATATCGATTTTAGCACGCAAAACGCAATGACCTTCGGCAAATTCACCAGAGCGCATTTTTTCAAAAAGTTCTAAGTTCTTTTCAATGGAATTATCTCTTGAAGGGCTGGACACTCCGGGTACACTTAAACTTCCACGGCGTTGACGTATTTCATCTATACTCGATTCATCCACATAGGCCTTACCACTTTTAATAAGCTGAATTGCAAAGTTATAAAGCTTGTCAAAGTAGTCCGAAGCAAAAAACAATTTATCTGCCCAATCAAAGCCCAACCATTGAATATCACTTTGAATGGAATCTACATACTCAACATCTTCTGCCAAAGGGTTGGTATCATCAAATCGCAAATGGCAAATGCTTTTGTAGTCTCTAGCAATACCAAAATTAAGGCAAATAGACTTAGCATGACCTATATGCAAATATCCATTGGGTTCTGGCGGAAATCGTGTAACCACTTTGCCATTGTTCTTTCCCACTTTTAGATCGGAATCGATAATATTGCGAATAAAATTTGAAACTTCTATAGTTTTTTCTGACATTACATAAATGTAACTCTATTTTGATTTTTCATCAATAGAATTAGCACCTATAAGTTTGAGTAAATCGGGAAACCAAAGCCGGTATGGCCGTTTCCAATTTAAGTACTCTCTGTCCTAGTGAATAGAGTTTAAAACCCTGATCCAAAAATTTTTGCACTTCATAATCTATAAAACCACCCTCTGGACCGATGGCTAAGGCATAAGAGGAATCTGGGTTTGTCTTGGGATCAACAAAAAACGAAGAGTCCTTAGCTTTTCTCGCTGGCAAATGACAAAGAATCCTTTCTTTTGAAGAACACCAGTTATCCAAATGGTCCTCAATAAAGGGTTTAAACAAGCGATGAAATTCTATTTTTGGTAGTACCGTGTCAACGGCTTGTTCCAAACCCAAAAGAACGGCTTGATCTAAAGATTTTGTATTTAAATAATCCGAACTCCAATAGCATTTTTCAACCTTCCAAGTATTCAGAAAAATCACCCTTTTTATACCCAATGTCGTCAAACTTTGAACTATACGTGGCAAACTTTTTGGCCGAGGAAGAGCAATTATAAGTTCAACAGAGGCTGGCATAGGTGGCACCTCATTGAGTTCCACTTCCAATTCCACCTGTCGAGAAGTTATATTAAGAACCTGACCCCACCCCATTTTTCCACCAATGAGGCCCACCCTTAGTTTCTTTCCTTTCTCTACCTTAAGAACATTTTTAATATGTGCAAAACGTCTATCTTCAAGACGAACACAGTTGAATGATAAAAAGTCGGCTTCATTTAGAGAAATCAAATTCATAGGAAATTCATAATTCTCGCCCTATTCAAAAGCAAGTGGTGGTGTTAATATGGGTAAAGTTTTTTATAACAGGAGCCTTTTTCATGGGAATTGCAGAAGAATATTGGAACGCGATTTATAAAAGTAAGCCCTTTGCCAAAGGCAAGGAGGCAGATCCCTTTTTAACTCAAGTTGTTCACCGATTACAAAAAGGGAAAACTCTGGATTTAGGCATGGGAGAGGGACAAAATGCTGTTTTTTTAGCTTCTAAGGGCCATAGCGTAAAAGGAATTGATATCTCTTCTAACGCCATTGAAAATGCCAAGCAACTGGCCCTAGAGAAGGGGCAAGAACTTCAGGTAGAACGTACAGATCTTGATTTGTTAGTACTTGGCCTAATGGAATATGACAATATTATTATGATAGATTTTAAACCCCCAATTACACGCTATTATTCTGAAATTTCTAGAGCTTTAAAACAAGGGGGTACTCTTTTAGTAAAAAGCTATATGGACTCTGAAATGCCAGAAGCGCTTGGATCTGAAGATGCATATAAAAACTTTTACTATTATAGCAACGAACTGATAAAAAATTTTGGTGATTTAAAAATTCTTTATTATAACGAAGACAAATTAAACGGTAAAAAAGTCGTTCAATTTCTGGCACAAAAGCCCCTTGACAAAGATGCGGCAAAATACAATTTATTTAATATGCATTCACAACCCAAAGAAACGGGAATGTCGAGACAACGAGAGCTGGCAGAGGCCTTATTTAAAAAAAAGGATTGAGTTTTTACCTGAAGGGACAAACCAATTTTTCATTAAACCGAATGAATGAGTGTAGCCCCCGTTCAAAGAATGCCCCTCTGCTTGCACTTGCAAGCTTCTACCGACATTTGCCACACCAGAAAATTTTGTTTTACCAATTAAACTGGATACTTTTTGCCGGCTCATATAGATTCGAAGAATCACTTCTTGTGGGTCCACAATGCCAGGATTCTGACTCAAAATTAAAGCCGAAAGACCTGATAAAAAGGCTGTTGATTGTGAAGTCCCAGATAATAAACCATAACTGTTTCCGGGCAAACTTGACCATATTTTTACTCCGGGACCGGCTATGTCTACATTGATCAGGCCAAAATTGCTAAAATCTGCAAGCTGAAATTTTTCGTCTACAGCAGCAACAGATAATATATTGTTTAAATTATAGCTAGCAGGATAATAGGGTTCGGAATCTGCTAGAGATTTTTCATTTCCAGCAGCGGCTACCACCAAAATGCCCTTGGCTTTGGCTTGTTCTAATACCTTCTCTTCTTTTTCATCCGGAGAAATACCTCCCCCGGAATAGTTAATGATCTTTGCACCCATCTGCATTGCATATCTCATAGCTGCGATACTCTTTTCCAAAGTAATCTGTCCATTCTGTAATGGATGGTAATATTTTAGGACCATTATTTTCGCCATGGGGGCTACCCCAAAAGCTTCTCCACAAAAGCTATTTTTTCCAGCAATGATTCCAGCAATATGTGTTCCATGACCATTTTGGTCTTGCAATTGCGAATTATTATTAACAAAATTCCATCCATTAACATCGTCAATAAAACCATTGTGATCATCATCAATGCCGTTGGATCTTTTATCTCTACCATTTGTATCTGTACCGACTTCTCCAGGATTTTGCCAAAGACTCTGTTTAAGGCTCTCATGGTGGATATCTATACCCGTATCAATTACGGCAACTATAACTTCTTGCGAAGTCACCTTTTCTTTTGAACCCCATTTATAAAATTTATTTGAGTTCTGTTTTAGTAATTTACAGCTCTCCAAATGATTAATGGCATAAGCTTGAAAACTATAAAAAAATATGAAAATAAAAATATATCTCATTTCTACCCCCCTTAAATTTAAAGTTTGTATTCTCTGAAAATAATTTAACTAGAAATGATTTGAAACCTTTCGTTCAATGGGACGTCCAGAAATAGGATTGAACTTTATAACTTTGACTTTATTTTTAGTTTTTACTTCCATAGCTTTGAGGTATCTTCCCACTAGAGGATGTAAAGCATAAGTGAATTCATAAACCCCACTTAGCAATAACTTCCCATGACATGATTTTTTGTAATGCGTACTGTAATTATCTTTAGGAAAAAGTGGATTTAACCAATAGGCAAGCTCTTCCACACAGCCCTCGTAATCCTTAACCTTAGTTACACAGTCCATTTCCTCATCGTATTCAATAAATTTTTGCTGTCCATTTTCTAATAGGACTTTCGTTAAATTTCTTAAGTTGGAGTAATCATAGTTATAAATATTGGTTTTCTCTTCCAATACTTTTACTAAATTATCATCTTGATATTTATAATAAAAAGTCCATGATTTGGTTCTTAAAATTTCCTGCTCTCTATATATTACTAAAGCTTTTGGTGCATGTAAGCTAACTTCAGTTACCAAATCCTGATTATTTTTTAGAAATTTTAATTGAAAACCCTCTCCGCTACTTATTAATATATAGGAACCCTTATTAAACAATGAATTGCCATATTTATAGGATAGAGATCGTGCAGACCTATCTGTAAATTTTAAAATCTTTCCTTGGAGATCAAATTCTAATTTCTCGCCGCTTACACCAAAGAAAATATACTTAGTTGCCATCCTAATAAGTTTCGCCTCAGGATAATCTTTAGACAGCCATTGATTGTATTGATTTTTGTTAAAAGACATTTCTAGTTCACAGTCCTTATAAACAATTGAATCTTCAGAGTTAACTACTAACTTGTTTTCTAAATTTGAACACCATCCCCAACCAAACCATCCTTTATTAAGACTGCGACTGGCATAGCTACGTTGTAGGCGAATATCCATTTCTGCATTTTTTATGATAAAGTCTAAAAAAGGTTCTTGGTAACTCCCTTGTCGAACATCCACTTGTGCCCAGGTGAGACTTCCCCATAATATAATTTCTAAAAATATTATTATGTTTTTCATGTAAAATTAAAATGCAAAATTAAAACCAGCCGTATGTCCTTTAATTTCAAGTTCATTGTAAGTAAATTTCACGATTGTGTGTCACCATCACAAATGTAAGTTTTTAGATTTAATTGAATAAATTTTTAAAAATAAAATTGTTTTGATTTCAAATTTATAAACTAACAATTGAATATTTTTTTTTAAAAAAACTTTCCGGCATCAACTGTTGAGCTTTAAAATTATTGCTTGTTAGAAAATACAGATGTTTAAAAGTAACTTGTTAAGTTCAATATACTGACAGTTGTCGATTCTCTTTACGCAACATTTATCTGTGAATTCATATACTTAGCTAGCGTCAGCTTGTTGCGCCCTGTGTTTTTAGATTCGTACAAAGCCAGATCTGCTCGCTTTATCCATTGCTTCACATCTTCTTCCTGACCTAGTTGAGCCACACCTATAGAGATAGTAAATCGCAATTCCATTCCATGTTTTACAAAAACTTCCTTTCTAACTTGTTCTAGGGTTTTAAAAGCTTTGTCGGCAGCATGTTCCAATCGGTAATCTGGCAACAGAATAGCAAATTCTTCACCACCTATACGAGCTACAAAATCACTTTCTCTGGAATATAAGCCTTGCAATAATTTTACACATTCTACTAAAACAAAATCTCCCATATCATGCCCATAAGTATCGTTAATTTTTTTAAAATGATCTATATCTAAAATCATAAGTGAAGCTGGCTTTTTATTTGCATTAGCCATTTTCCAGATTTGATTTATCTGCTCATCAAAACTTTTTCTATTGAAGGCTTGGGTCAGATGATCACGATGTAAGTTATGGTTGGCCTCTACGAGTTTTTTCTTAACAGTAGTTAAATTTTTCTCAATAAAAGCCACTTTCTTTTTATTTCTGTTTTCTTTTCGCGATTGAAAATCAATGTAGGAATCAATAAATTGTCGCGACTGATTTTTAAGATCACTGATAGAATTTGCCTCTACAGCTTCTTTTAATTGCATTAGTTTTTCATTTAGAGTTTGATCATTTTTCATATCAAAAGCCAAATCTTCACTTAATTGATCTACAAAGTCCCAAACAATTGTTTTGAAATCTTCAATGGTCTTTTCAAAGTACGCACTTTCATCGATCCGATATTTTGAATAAAACTGACGAAATCTAAAAAGAACATCACTTAATTTTTCAGCTGAGGGCTGGAGAATCTCTTTTGCAAAATTATCCAGATTTTCTCTTGTTTTTCTAATTGAGTGGCTATCAATTTCAAAAAGATGCTTGTTAAGAGTATCTATAATGTAAAGCAAGGTCGCTTTTTCTTCGCTGATAGGAGTTTCTTCACTACCCAAATGAGCTCCCGATCCCATATCGAGATCAAATTGGTCTAATAATTTTCGCATCCATTGTTTCACTCGAACCTCATTTGACTAAAATATATTTCCTATCGGTTTAGAAAGCTTTAAAATTTAGAGTCTTTAATTCAAACTATTTTTATAGAATTACTTATTTGGTCAATTTTACTTTCAATTCGAATTCTATGGAATAAACTCAAGTCCCTAATTCAATTTGACGAAGAAACTGAAGGAGTTATACTAATTTTTATGTTCAAAAGTCTAGAAGAGATCAACCAAAAGATTTATGATATTTCAGCAAAGATCAGTATTCTTGGAAATGTCTCCTGGCCCATGAGAGTTGAGCTAGAGTTTTTACAAGCCTATGCGAAAGGCCAATGGGTATTGCCAAAAGTCGAGTACACTCCTGTTTATTACCAAGACCAAGAAGTTCAACTCAAAAAATTACTGTCTTCCTTTTCGGCAAATCATCCCTTAGAGGAGTTTACAAAAAAAACCATTGAAAGTTACCTTTTGGCCATAGATTTAAACCGCTCAATTGGAACAAATAATTTTACTGATATTTCTAAACAGATTTATGGAACCCCCTACGATTTTCTACCAAACACTAACATTAATAGCGTTGACGCTGCATTGAAGTTAGTTGCCTTGGCTGATGAATTTGACCACCCCTACATTCAAGACCCCGAAAACAATATTCAAGCCATTGATATTAAAAAATATATGGAAAGAAGAGTCCAAGGTGTGTTTAAGGAAAATGGACCAGAAATTGTAATCACCGAGGGTTTGTCTGCAAAAGCTACGGCCACGGCAAGAACAATAAAGCTACGGCAGGGTACCAATTTTTCTCATTATGATTTTAAACAGCTTTTTTATCATGAAGTGATGACTCACTCATTGACAGCCTTGAATGGCGAAGCACAACCTATTTTAAAAAGTATGGGTCGTGGCTCGCCGCGCACCCTAAAAACGCAAGAAGGTTTAGCCACTTTTGCCGAAGTTATTACTGGGTCCATAGATATTTATCGTTTAAAAAGGTTAGCACTCCGTGTATTAGCCATTGATATGGCCATAAAAGGGGCCAATTTTGTTGAAGTTTTTAAGTATTTTATTAGCAAAAATCAATCGCCAAAAGAAAGCTATGCTGCTTCTCATCGAATATTCAGGGGTGGATTCCCAGATAAAAAAATTATATTCACAAAAGACTGTGTTTATCTGGATGGATTAATCAATATTCACAATTTATTTCAATGGGCAATGACCCATAATCGCATGGAGTTAAGCCATCTCTTATTTTGTGGTCGCTTGAGTTTAGAAGATATCTTTAAATTAGAAGACTCTTATAAAAATAATCTAATAGCTCCCCCTAAATATCTGCCTGCTTGGTACGCAAAAAAAGAGGGCTTGGCAGGTTCTTTAAGTTTTTCGCTGCTGGCCAATATTATACCCATTCACCTTGCAGATCAAAACTACAAGAAGGTATAGTAACTGTGTGTTGGTTTTACTTTTAGGGCATCGCCAAGGCATTTCAAAAGTACTTACAGAAATGAACATTCCATTTTTGGTGTGGAGTATTAAGCGAATTAAATCTCCATTAAAAGCCCTTAAAATTATTGAAGCCCCTTTCCCAAAAACAAAAGAAGAACTTAAAAAAGCATTGGAATCACAAGCCCCTATCACTCATGTGATTGCTGGAACTGAAGAAGCTGTAATACCAGCAACTAAAGCCAGGTTATGGTTAGAAGCTCGCAGGAATCCACTTTCACTCATCATTCGTTGCACTGACAAACTAAAAATGAAAGAGTTTTTACAAGATAAAAATATCAACATGACAGAATATATGAGTGCGTCCACAGAGTTGAATCCGGCGCATATTCTAGATCGTCTTGGCAAACCTCTTGTAGCTAAACCTCGCAAGAGTTCAGGTGGAAGAGGATTAAAATTTATAAGATGTGAATCGGAAATTGACACTGTAAAATCCAAAGATTTTATTTTTGAAAAGGCCATACATGGCAGTGAGGGCAGTGTAGAATCTTTTATCTCCAATGGAAAAATACAATTCACTAATATAACAGAATATCTACAAATAGGTCATTGCAACTTAGTTCCTGGCCACTATGAAAGTGAATTTAAAAATCAAGTGTTAGAATTAAATAAGAAGGTCATAGAAGCATTAAATATACAGTGGGGAATGACTCATTTAGAGTTCTACAAAACTCCAAAAAAAATACTTTTTGGTGAAATCGCTATTCGACCTCCTGGTGGTTATATTATGGAGGCCATGAAATTGGCTTATGATGTAAATTTTTGGGAACTTTTCGTAAAAATTGAATTGAACATAAATGCCTTTCCAAAAATTAACTTTGTAAATTATGCGGCTTCGATGGTTATTCATCCTCCGCCTGGAAGAGTTGTTGAAATCTCCGGAATAAAGGAGGTAGAAGCTCTTAGTAGTTTAAAGAAATTGAAATTAAAACTAAAAGTGAATCAAGAAGTGTTTCAAAGACTAGGTGTAGGCCAAGATCATGGATATGCTCTATTTTCACACCCAGAAAAAGTTCAACTCCAAAATGATTTATATGCTTTCCAAGAAATATTAAAAATAAAAATGAACTGACTGAAATTATTTAGTCTGGATATCCAGGAATTAATGGTGCAAATGACGGGGCCTTTTCATCTTGATGTGGCTTTTTATAACGTAAACTTTCCCTTTCTAATACACTTTTACATTCCTTGCAAAAAGCTGTCTCCGGTACAGCTATAAGTCTTTGCCAGTGAATGTCTTCTTCGCACTCTAAGCATTGACCATAAGTTCCATCATCTAGGCGTTGAAGCGCTTGTTCAACTTCATTAAGTTTTAATGTCTCATTTTCAGAAAGCTGAATCGCCAATTCCTGGAATTGATCTATGGTGGCGTTGTCAGATATATTTTTAGGCTTCAAATTTTGTTTTTTTATAATTTCAGACTTTGCTAAAGAAATGGAGTATTCCTTTTGCTTTTCTTCTAATTGAATTAAAAATTGTTTCTTGGCATCTAAGATTAGACGAAAATTAACTAATTGATTTGGTGAGAACCTCAACTGAGCATAATTTGACATGAATTTTCTCCTTGAGTTAAAGACTATTGTAAACGCCTTGAATGAATTTTCTCTTTGGACTCATTTTTAATTTCCTTTTCGATAATTTCACTGAGGTCTTCTAAATCTTCGCTAAATTCATGAATCAAGTCGTCCACAGTGACAATACCGACTAAAGAACCTGAGTCGTCAACTAAAGGTAGACGTCGAATGCCTTCGTCTTTCATTAGCTGAATCGCCTCATGAATTTCTGCCTTATAATTTAAATATTTTACCTGTCGTGTCATTATGTTTTCAACGGTGATAGTTTCTGGGTCTATATTATTAGCTACTACTTTGATTACAATATCTCTGTCCGTTACTAAACCAATTGGAAGACTAGAATCTATTTTTTCAACAACTAAAACACAACCTACATGACTTTCTTTCATCATCTCTGCCAACTTCGTCACAGATGAGTTGTGAGTGATTTTAATTATTTTGTCTTGCATAATTTTACTTAATCCCATTTTTATTTCCTTGTTTGAATTCTTATACTGACCAGATTTGTGATACTAACCACGTAATAAGATTTAAATCTTGTTGATATATTAAACTTCTTGTCTAATAAAATTAATAAATTAAACTTATGTTATGGTTAAATTAGATATTTTAAAGAACGAAAAGTTTAAGAAATATTCGCCTGCGGTTTTTTTTGTTTGTGGATTTTTATTTGATATCATCACCCTGGATGAAGTAGATAATCTTTTGTCACTAATTCAGCAGTGTCTTTATATTAGTTTTGCCGGATTTATTTTAAGATTTTCTTTTTTACAACATGAGGGGCTATGGGTGGCTCCTGAAAAAATGAAAAAAATATGGAAGTATCAAAACGAAATCATTCATTTTCTATTGGGTGGTTTACTTAGCGTTTACACTCTTTTTTATTTTGTTAGTTCTTCTTTTTCAGTGTCTTTCTTTTTCTTGTTCTTTATGTTTGCCGTATTAGTGTTAAATGAAACACCCGCTTTACAAAATAAGGGCTTATTTTTTAAGTACTTACTGTATTCAATATGCCTTTTTTCTTTTTTTATGTTTTTATTACCACTTCTCTCCGGCTCAGTAAGTAGTCTCGCATTTTATGCTGCATTGATTGTTTCTGGATTAATATTAGCTCTTAATTATTTTGATATTGTTAAACGTGGAGTGAGTAAGGAAAAAACACTAAAGCAGTTGGTTTTACCGGGCGTCTCAATGGCATTAATTTTAATTGTCTTGTATGTTGGAAGAATCCTGCCTCCTGTTCCCTTAGCCACAAAATATATGGGGATTTATCATAGCATAGACAAAACTGATGACCGCTATCAATTAGGATATACCAGAGGCTGGTGGAGATTTTGGCAAAATGGTGACCAAACTTTTAATGCCAAAGAAGGGGACAAAGTTTATTGTTTTGTAAGAATATTTGCTCCTAGTGCTATTTCTGAAAAAATTATTTTCCATTGGCAGGCCTATGAACAAGGCCAGTGGGAAAGTAAAGATCGAGTGGCAATGAAAATTAATGGTGGGCGGCTTCATGGCTTTCGTGCTTATGCTGTAAAAGCCAATTTTTTTCCAGCGGATTGGCGCGTGAAATTAGAAACTGAGGACGGCAGAGAACTTAGCAGAATTAACTTTGAAATTGTTGAAAATAAAGATATTGAACCCTCAGAATACAACTATCACTACCAGTAACCTAAATAATTTAAAAAAGCTGGCTTTGCCTTTAGGCATCTATTTTGCTATATATACGATTATGAGATTGAGTGTAAAGTTTCAAACACATATTTTATATTTTACCTTTTTTTATTTGATTATTACCCCCTCCCCTCACCTGCTTAAAGCTGAGGACTGTGTAGGTATATTACAATATATGGAATCTCCAATTCCAAAGGGACAGATGCTTTGTGAACTGGCCGATGACTCTGGGCAGACATATGTTAAGTACTACATACATGACTTTTTACGCAATGTTTTGCCAGAAAACGACACCTCTGGAGCCTTGAAGCTCAACTCCATTAATGAAAAACAAGGTCGCTTTTTAGAGGTCCGATTAGAGCAGCTGGCAACTTCGGTCAAAGCTGAAGAAACCAAAAAATCGCAGATTTTTGATTTTTACATCAAGCTAAACTGGAAAGGCCAACGAGCTGGCACTTTAAATATAGATTTGAGTGATCAACATATTATTAAGGGTCAGGTTATTAGAAACCAGCTAAATAAATTAGATATAAAGATTATAGCCGTGCCCGATCTTTTTGTATTATCGATGTTTATGCCCAGCTTGGAGATTGCAGAAATTTTTGGTCGAAATGCAAATACAGAGGCTGAAATGTTAGAGCATGAAATTAAGCTTTGGATGACTCTTTTAATTAGCCCTATTCTTGAATCATATTTTAGTGCTAGTGAGAGTAATGATACTAAAATAAAGTTGAATCATAAGCTCTAATTGTAGTCCCATCTTTCAGATATAGAAACTATTAAAGTTAAAAATTGCAGTTTTTATTTTAAGAATAATTTATAATTGAAAAACAAATATACTTAAAAATATTGTAGTTTTATTTTTTATTTAAATTGTAGAAATCTTAATAAAGCTATTCTTGATTCGTACATATGACATATGAAAACACTCTTAAAGAAAAATCATATCTTTTGAACCACTTCTAGCCAAGAGCTAATCTTGACAGTTTTTTGATCAGGGGTATAACGCAAGTATGAATAATAAATTTAAATATTTTTCCTTATGTTTTTCAATTTTTGTACTAGGTTTTATTTTCTTTTGCTTTTCATTTGAAGCATTTGCACAAAGTGGTCTCGAAGGACGCATTAATGTTACTATTTCTAATTTAGTAAGAATCATTAACATTCTAATTGTTGGCTTTGTTGCATGGTCAGGATTTTTAATTGCTAAGGGCGAAGGCTCTGGAGTTTCTAGATTGATATATGGCATCGTCGGTCTTGTTGTTGTTAACTCAGCATACATGATTATTAATTTTTTTAATTAATATTATTAAAGCAAAACTAATTGAAAAAGAAACTCAAAAGGAATAAATGCGTAGTATTGTATATAGGAATCTAGACAAACCTTTTCAAATTCTTAGCTTTAATCTTTTTGAATTAACACTATTTTGTTTTATTTTTGTCGGTGGCGGAGAGATAGGTTATTTTTTAGAGATCAATCGATTTTTAGTTCTTTTAATTACCATAATTTTTGCGCTTGTTCTTTTTTGGATCAGGAGATCATTAGGTAACTACTTTATTCAACGTTTTATTAGATTTTTATTCTTGCCTAGTCAGCTTAATGCTAAACTTCTTATTCTCGGAAAGATCTCATGAAAAACTTTTTCAACTTCATAATGAAAAGTAAAAAGAGTAAAAAATCCTTTATATTAAGTGATTTCTGGGATGTAACAGAAGTGAGTGAGTCCGGCATTCTTAAAACCAAAAATAGATTTGGTTTTATATTTGAAGTAGAAGGCTTAGATGGATCTTTCTTGTCACCTGAACAGGCAGAAACTCTCCATAATGATTGGAGATCTGTGTTACGTCTGCCCACCGGTGAAGAAATGCAAATCATCTACAGGAAAAGGGTTGAATTTTCAAAATGGGTAGAGGATCAGCTAAGCCAAGCTTTTCTATCAAATAATTCTTATGGCAGAAAAATTCTATTAGATCAATTGGCCGATCAAGTCTCACAAATGAGCAAAGAAGAACCCCAATTGTTATCACAAAAAATAATAATTTGTTATTGGACAAAAGACCTTCTTGAAAGTGAAGATTTAGAAGAAAAAAGGCAATTGTTTATTGCGCAATTGAGTGCCTTCGGATTCCAAGTCAATTGTTTAGATAAGGTTAAAATTGAGCGGGAAATAAATATTAGTACTCAAGATCTTAATTCATCGGAGCTACAAACTCCTGAATGGCCGTCAATAAAAATTGAAGCAGGTCAATTATTTGTTAATGATGATATATTCCGTTCTCTAGAACTTAATAAATTACCAGAGTCTTTTACCGAATTAGGAATGATCCAATCAATAACACAGCTGCCTTATCCTATGGATGTGTGCGTTCGTTTATTTTCTAGGGAAGCAAACCCTATAATTTCCCAATTAGAACGAAAAAGAAATCTTTTAAATGCTCAAAAAACCAGTAAGAATTCCCCTTCACCAGTAGTTGAAAGTCAAATGGACCAAATAGATCAAGTGTTGCGTAGTCTTGCTGATAAATCAGAATCTATTTTTGAAATGAAAATGACTGTTGGTTTACGATTTCCAAAAAAATTAGCTTCCTTTCATAGAAAAGCATTAGCTGACGTTTTAAGATCTGCCTCTCAAATGGATTTTTGTGAGTTTGTTGAATGTACACTTGGTACATATGATTCTTATTTGGAGTGCATACCCAGCTTTACAGGAAAAAATATCAGCACTCACACTGTATTGGCGTCGAATGCAATTCATTTTTTACCCTTTTTTCGTCCATCTAGAGGCGATAGGAGGCAGGTGGTCACTTTCCAAAGCAGAAATACCAATTTGTATGGAATCGACCCTGTTGACTCTCGCTTGGCCAATTACAATTGGCTGGTAAGTGGAACAAGTGGCTCTGGTAAAAGTTTTTTTGTTAACTCACTACTTGCACAAAGCATCTCCATTGATCCACAGATTTTTATAGTTGATATTGGAGGTTCATACAATAAATTAACACAGTTTCTTGGTGGACAGGTGATGAGTCTAGAACCTGGACAAGGCTTCGAATTGAGTCCTTTTTTTCTTTCTAAAAGTGAAGACCCAAAAGAAGAAAGAATGCGAAGGCAACATATTTTCCAAATTTTCTTAGAAATGACTAGAATGGATGGAAACTTGCCTCCGATTGAAGTTAGACATCTTTTGTCTAACTGTCTTGATAAGTTGTTAAACCAAGATCAACTTCCTGAGCATCCAATTACAAGCTTGATTGATATTGTATCTAAAGTTCCTAGTAAGGCAACACAAACATTAATTTTACATCTAAAACCATGGGGAAGTAATAGTTTTTACGCACAGTTTTTAGACAACAATAAAGTAATTAAAAATAAAGAAACTATACTCACATTTGACTTAAAAGGATTAACTGAATTTGAAGATCTGTCCCGTGTTGTTCAACTCATTATTTGTGCCAGTTTATGGGCAAGAATTAGACAGGTCAAAAATAATCAATTTTCTTGGATAGTTTTAGATGAAGTCGCCTTTTCTTTACTTAAAACACAACCTCTCTTTGTTGATGAGCTTGTGTCAACATTAAGAAAATATTTTGCTGGCGTCGTAATAGTTGTTCAAGATTTAGAAAAAATAACATCTAGTTTGGCAGGTTCTAGTATTTTACAAAACACACAATCTAAAGCTATTTTACAGCAAAGGGGAAATCCCAAAAATTATTCACACATACTTTCGCTCAGCCAAATGGACCAGTGGGCCATTGAGTCTCTTCGTAGAGAAAAGGGTGTCTTTTCGGATGTATTCTTGATTCGTGACAGCGAGCGCACCGTGATTCGTCATGTACCTAGTAGTATGGAATATTGGCTAGCAACTTCTGCGCCAGAAGACAATCAAGTATTCAAGGATTGGATGAGCAAATCTAAAGGCGATTTTTCTAAAAATGTTTTAGATTTTGTGTCTTTTAGAAATGGAGCCTTACAATGATTATACTGATAATAACAATCTCCTTGCAGGCATTTGCACAAATGCCTATTTCAACAGATACTTTACAGTTAAGACAATTAATTAATAACTCTGAACAACAAATTAAAGCATTAAGAGAAATTCTTAAATATTCAAAACAAGACACGGCATCACTAAATAGTGCCAGTCATATTCTAAAAAACTTGAGTGAAGGAATTGATAAAACGATTGAAAAATATCAGGGGACTGATACTTATGAAAAGGCTCTATTAGAATTACAATTGAAAGATGATTTTAAAAATAATTACTCTGATGCACAAGAATTAAGAAAAAATCTACCAAGAAATAAAAATGAGACCGCCAGTGATAAATCTAAAAATGATATTTTTGTAGATGCTATAAAATTTCAAAAAAAAAGCGTTCAAGCCAACGAGTCAGATTTTAAACAAAGAAAAGCATTACAAAAAGAATTAATTGTGGCGCCACCTGGTCTCATTCCAAAGTTAGAAGCTCAAGTACTGATAGGGAATTGGCAGACAAACACTAGGGTTTCCATTCAGATGACAGAATTGCTAGCTACTATTCATGCCATGCGTGAAGAATTACGAATCCTACGTAAAAATGAAAATCAACAAAGTAATTTAAATACTCTAGTGATGGGTGCCGAAATTTTAAATCAAAAGCAAAAAAGGCATAATCAAAAATGAATTATATAAATGTCCAATTTGTTGATGTATTTCCAATCACTTCTAACGTGTTTGGTTTGCGTTCGAATTGGTTTGAAGTCTTCGTGCCAAAGCTCATACAACCCACCTATTTATTAATGATTTTAATGTTAGTCATTTCCATTGGAATTATGACCCTCAAACGTTTTGAGAATGCTAATCTTGTAAAAAAATTATGGAATTTACCAATAATTATTACTCTTGTAGTAATTTGGCCTTTTCTGATTTTAGGTTTAAAGGATTTGATAGATACTTTTAATACTTTTATTATATATGATATTTTTCAAATACAATGGAAAGGCTTTGGCTTTCCAAGCTTAGGTTCAATAAGTAATATTGTAGCTTGGTCTGCTGAGGGGCTAGCAAGATTGCTACCAGATATTTCTTATTGGATCATTTATTCTTTTTATCTTGTGTATTTTTTCTTCTTTGCGGTTATAGGACCATTTATTCTAGCAAAAGGAATACTATTTGATGAAATTGATGCCTTTCTGGAAATAATAAAAGAGCTGACTCTATTATTTTTATGGCAAACTACATTGGCTATTCTTGTTGCTTTTATAATGCCAGACATAGTTAGTGGTGAACCCTTTCCCGCTCAACCAAAAGCAAATTTTTATTTTCTTTCTTTGATTTTAGGAATTATGATACTTTTTGTTCCTGCTATCACCAGAAAGTTTGGAAATCATTTGGGCAGTTCAATTTATCCACCAGGATTTAGATGGATGGGACAAATGTTGGCTTTAGGAGCTGTTGGTAAAGTAAGTACTCTGGGTCTATCAGCTTTAGGTAAGACAGTATCTCCTGAAAAAATGAACATTTGGAGGCATAGAATTTTAACAGCTGAAGAATTTAGAAAAAGATATAAACATCAACATGAAACTTTAGATCTAATGAGTGAAAAAGCTGAACTTGAACATAAATTACTAGAATACAAAAGCCAGTATCAAGATCAAACAATTGACAAGAATATACAATACCAAGCACCCCATGCAAATGGGAAAAATTACAATTTCATAGACAATTTAAAAAAAGCAAAACTAGAAAAACTCAAAGACTAGAATTTAATGGAAAAATAAATTGATTTACTATTTAATAATTTTCTTATTCCACATTGCAAATGCCGACACGGGTGTAAGGCGAGTGTCTAGTAGTTCTTGTGATGTCATTAGGGTGAATTTAGGAATTGGTATGACTACACAAATTGTCTTAGAACAAGCGCCTAAAGTAACTCTTTTTGCAGACAAAAAACATTTTAAAATTAGTACCAATCCACTCTCCCCTCGAAGTCTTGCAATCATTCCTTATATTGATAGCACTGAATTAGATATGTTTAAAGATTCAAAAAGTATATTGCTTGCACCAAAACCCCTAGCCTCTGCACTAGATAACAGTTTCAGAACTAATCTTTTTGTATTTTTTGAGAATAATAATCAACTATTATTCGAATTGCGATTTGTAGTTAAAAAACAGGCTGACAATATTTTGAAGGTGACACAAATATTTAATAAGGATTGTGGCTTATGAGTTTAGAAGAATTATTGAAAGAAACTAAAGACACACCAACTTGGAGTTTACAAAAGAAAAAGCTCACACGTATTATATTAGGAGTACTAACAATAATTTTAGCGATAACAGCTGGAACTTTGCTGTTTGTTTCTTTAAAGAAAAATAAAATTGCGCACAAAAATGATGTGACGGCACTAGCTGATATTTTAAAATTACAACTAGAAACTAAAAAAATGGAAGAAGAGTTGAATCGTGTAAGAAAATTAAACTCTTTAAATAATGTTAAATCACCGCCTAATAAAGTTTATAAATCGATCAGTAAGAAAGCACATTTAGCAAAGAAAACAACACATACTCCACGTATTATCAGCTTTGATCCAGGTACTGGATTCTTAGACATAAATATAAAAACAAAAAGTGCTTACATTCCTACTGGGGCCGTATTCCAAGCGCGTCTAATTACACCTATCAAAACTTCTCTTGAGAAAACATTTGTGATGGCAGAAACCACTCATGAGTTTAGAATGGATTTGAAAAGACGAATACCCAAAGGATCAAGATTAATTGGTAGATCTCGTTTAAATCCTATTCTAAAAGGAGTTATTGTTGAGTTTGATAAATTGGTTCTTCCAGATGGAATTGAAACAACAATAAGTGGATTAGCCCTTTCGCGCAATGCTATGCCTGAAATTGATGGTCTCTATTTTTCAGATGACTTACAAAACTACGGTACAGCACTTGCATTTGGATTTCTGAGTGGATTTGCAGATAGTGCGCGTGTTCGAGAACCCAATGTTTTTGGTTCCCAAGTAGAAGTCAGTTTAAGCAACCAAGTATTATCTGGGCTCAGTACGGCCTCTTTCCAAATTGCAGATGACATATTAAAAGATATTCGCGAACGGGCAGTGGAATATGTGGTAGTTCCGGCTGGAGAGCCCATCTTTGTTGCTTTAACTCAAAAATATGAACTAGTACAAAGGGACACACAATGAACATATTTAATTTTAGATTAATATTTTATTTTATAAATAAATTATCTTTCGTAAGTATTGCCCTCTTACTTATTATACAAATTGGATGCTCCACAAATGGAAAAAAAATAGGTGTTGGCATGCTAGCTGGATCAGCTGTAGGTGCTGCTGTAGGATATCAATTTGTACACCATGGTGAAAACAAACAATATGAATCTAAAAACACCATAATAAGTTCTATAGTTTTTGCATTGTTAACTGGAGGCTTCTTATCCTGGCACTATCAAGAAATTGAGGAAGCTAAAGTTGAGTTATCAGGACGTTTTTCTCGTTATCGACTTTGTGACCCAGAAGAGACTTCACTAGAATTAGCTAATCAGTTAAAACTATATCCCGAGAAAAATGGGTCAATATTGCAAATTCAAAAAAATCAAATAGGTAAATTAGCCATATCATTAGATGACAATACAAAATGGGTATACCCATATTTTAGAAAACGATACTTATTGCCAGAGCGTGCTGAAATGCAAGTGATTTCTGAAAGATATATATGGGAAATAATAAAACCTGGTAGTTTTGTTACCCGTTCACAAAATCCACAGTTTTTTATTGAACCAGAGGAAAAGTGATTATGAATTCTATTTTAAATATTTGTAAAAAATGGTTGTTTTTTGTGCTATATACATTGATGTGTTGTTTGGTTTTTGCTTGTGGAACCCGGGATTACGATACGACAACGACAAGTAATGAAGACAAACCAGAGCAAGCGACTAAAAAAGTAAAACAAGTTAATCAACTTCAAAAAACAATAGTAAATAAAAATATTTCTTTACATAAGAAAACCAAGGAAAATGAAAACACCATAGAACAAGGTTATATATGGGATATGATGAGTTGGGTTGGAGTATCAAATGATAATATTTCAGAATTCAAGTCGGAACTTGTTGACCATGAGGGAACAAATACTTTTAATACTTTTGGTACAACACTTCTGGGTGGCGCAATACTAGGACTAGTTATTAGAAGTTCAGATTCATGGTTTTTTGGAGGTCCTATTCCTACAAAAGAGGGACATTGGTTTTGGAGAAAATTAAATAAAACATCAAAGTTAACTACCCAAGGCTTAGTGCGAGGAGGAATGTTTGCAAGTGGATGTCATTTAGCACTAACAGGTTTAAACCCTATATCTTATGATGGCTTGTTAGGCGAAGGCTTTACTGCAATGTCCGCATCAATAATACTCGGTGGCATGAGCAGCCTTGCCCTTTCCCCTTATATGAATAAAATAATGAAAAAAGATTGGAAACTTAATAATTTATCCGGTAATCCAATAAGCCAAAATCCAGGTTTTATTAGAACAACTGCTACTAACATTGTTGAATGGTCAAAAAGCTCTCAACTAGGAAAAGGTATTCGTTATAAATTAATACCGGGAATAAGTATCTTAGGTTTAGGAAGTGGAGTTGGCTTAATTATTTACAATTATTTACAAAATAATGACCAAGAAGAATATTTTTCAGAAGTAGCAAAATAATATACAGGTCTTGCAACTTATCGAAACAACAACACCTGCGAGTAGAGATTGTTATTAATTCTTTGAAACATGAGTCTTTCCTAAGTATTGCCTTGAGTACATATTAATTGCAGTTTCTGCGTGGTTTAGCCTGGTTTAGCCAGCTTCCATGTTTTCGTATGTAGTGTATTTCAAACTATGAAATAATTTTTGACGGCTCACTATGTGCATTCAATTTTAGAAGTTACTCAAATTGATAAAATGAGGCTCATGGGCACTTTAATTTCATCTGAAATACAAACTAGGTGGTTTTAAAGCCTAAATTACCTATTTCAGTAACTTTGAAAATGATAAGGGTGTTCACTTTATGACTTCCAGCCAAACTGAAAGTTACACCAATTTTAAAAAATAACTCCCCTTAATTTATGCTTCTCTCAGCAGTTGCAATTTAATTTACAAGTTCTTCTGAAGTGTCAAGCCCCCTCAGTATAACTGGGGGTTTATCCATGATTAATTATTGCTCTGTTAAAGCGTCACTACAATTTTTTATTTGAACTTCGTAGTAGGGAGTTTCTGGCTTAAAATATTTGTTAGCAAAGTTAAAAATATCATCCGGAGTGAGTTTTTTGACCTCTTCAATGACATTATCAACATAGTTAAAATCAGATATCATCTGATAATTAAATGCAGCACGATGGACTTCTTCTAATAAACTGTAAGGAGAAAATGTTAAGTCAGAAACAACTCCCATTTTATAATTTTCTAATTCCACATCATCGAGTGCCCGGTTTCTTAAAGCTTGCATAACTTGTTCCCAACCCTCCTGGACTTCAGACAGTCTTTCTGGATCATCAATTTGTCCATAAAAACTAAACTGCTTATGGTCGCCTATAATGTTTGTAGAAGCCCCATGCACATAACCTAGCCCTCGTTCTGACCTATTTAAATTAAATACTTTTGAATGAAGAAATTTTCCTAAGAGGGTGGCAATAGCATTTTCTTTTAAATTTATAAGTTCTGGCCCTGTGTATATTCTAGCTATACCCACCGTATTTATGTCTTTTCCTTGTGGCAATTGAATATTTACATTTTCAACTTGCTGGATATCTTTTGCGTATTTAGGTGCTTTTATATTGGATACTTGAATTTTATTTTGAGTCCCATTTGAAGCAGAGGATCTAAATGCTAACACATCTTCTGCTGAATAATCGCCCAAAACTAGTAATTCGGATTGACCATTTAGGGTAAAATTTGAAAATAGATTTTTTATTTTAGTCGGAGTCATAGCTTTTGCTAATTCACTTGCCTGTTCATAATTTGCAAATCCACTCACTGCACTTAGTGTGTAGGATTTTGCCAATGAACCAATAAAAGATGACGAAATTCCATTGATAATATTTGATTTATAAATCTCCAATGCCGTTTTTAATTGCTTAGCACTTGGTTTATAGTTCATAAATAAATCTGCTACATATTGAAATGCGGCATTTAAAGACTGGGCTTCCCCATCCCCTGACCATACCAATTGGTTGCCATTAATGGAAACATCAATATATATAGCTCTTGATCTTAACACAGTTCTTACTTCTGAAATGGAATCCTTAAATGCCATTAAATATACAATAGCTGCCACTTGAGCTTCGTAATTGTTTAAGATGTCTAAATAAGATGTAAATTGAAAAGCTCCATTAACATCGGAGTGGTCTTCTTTGAGTTGGCTCACTAAACCAGAATGACTATCTCCAACTGTGACCCAATCAGAGTTTTCCATAGGCAATGGTGTAGTATTTGTTTTAAACTCAGGCACTACAACATAGTTCGGTTTGTATACTTGATTTATAGATAAATCCTTTTTTTGAGCTAAACTATCAGCTAATTTATTAAGCAATTTATTGTTTTTAAACTTTCTGTATTTTTTTGAAAAGGCTTGACTGTATCCGTTGCTAACGACATCTGGGGATATAAAAACATTAACACTTTTTAATGGATTAAAAAATCTAAGCACTAATTCTTGAACATCTTTAGAATTCACTTTTTCTAAGGCCTTAGAAAAATCAAGATTTAATATGTCCACATTCTTGGTTTCTAGCAATCCTGTAAAGGCATTCATTGCACCGGGTGCAGATTTAAACGACTCGGTCAAATTATCTAACATCAAACCCTTAATTATCCCTAGAGTATAATCGTCTATGCCCTTTTCTTTGACATCTAAAAGTGCTTGATAAAAAGATTCCAGTATTTCTTCTCTATGATTCCAACCCGCTTTAGTATAATTAAAAAATACAGAATAATAAATTCTCCCTGAAGCAATTTTAGTATCTATAGTAACACCATTGCACCAACCTTTTTCTTTAAGTGTACTGGCTAGTGAACCGCTAGCCGTGGATTCTAAGTACATATTTAAATAATCTAAAGCCAATAAGTCGCCACTAAATTCTGCCAGTGAATTATCGATTAAATGCATGCCCATACGAGAAGAATCTTTGGCTTTATATTCTAAAAATGGCAAAGGTTCCGTGGAGCTAACCAGAGAAGGCAACTCACTTAAAACGGCTGGCTTTTCAGTTAAAACAAAGCCCTCTTTGTCATTTTTTAACTTGGTGGGAACTAGTGAACTCTTTAACCATTTTTTTAGAGTTTTTTTATCTAATTTTCCATTTGAAAAATTACCAGCAATAACTACCTTTACGAATTCTGGTGCATATGTTCCATAAAACAATTGTTTAAGATCTTCCACCCTCATATTTGCTAAAATATCGGTGGTTCCTAGATCCCATCGCTTTAAAGGGTGCCCTTCTGGTAGTACGTCCACATTTGAATAAACTAAATTAACAAAAGGTTTAGTGACAAATTCTTTATTAATTTCATTTTCTACAGCAGTCAGCTCATGTGCTAATACCTCTGGTTTAAACTCTGGCCCCGCTAAGCCAGCAAAAAACAAATCAATACCTTGCTGGGCATAAATGTCTTTAACAATTAAATAATGTTCTGTTTTTCCTAAATCTGTAGACGCATTTCCTAGAGCACCAATTTTTGCAGAAAGCTCGTTTTGTGTATTGTAACCAGGGTATCTGTGTGATCCTTTTAGCACCATATGTTCTAAAAAATGAGCTCTTCCGGCCAAATGGGAGGGGTCCATTCTGCTGCCAACGGGCACAATGTATTGCATTGCCAATTTATTGCCCTTGGCCACGTCAATTAAATGAACTTCAAAGCCATTAATTTTAAAGCTTTCGTGGGTGGTCGCCGCAGAAATGTTAGGTTTGATAAGCAAAAGAATTGACAGAAAAATAACATTAACAAAATACATTAAAACCCCTTAGTCTTGTAAGGACTATAAGGTGGCTTTTATGATTTTCCTCTATATTATTTAGTAAAATGTAATTTATGTTTTAGATATTGAAATAATTTCTTAAACAAATATAAAAATTAATTTTATATTTTCCATTAAAAATTTTGAGAGGTGTAGCGCTCTACTTCTATATTGGACGGCCATTCTTCTAGGGCAAACCCGGCTTTTCTTTTTAATGCCTGTAAAAATGCTTGAGGTTCTGGCAACTCCTCCCACACGGAAGGTAGAAAAGTGGCTTTGCGCCAATCGGCACATATAAATAAACCATCTACGCCCGGTCGCAAGTTTTGCAATAATTCTTGTTCTGATTGAACCTGAATTGGCTCTCTAGGTGATAAAACAGAAATGCTAAGTTGAACTTCTGGCCACTCGTCTTCTGTTAATGCTGGAAATCGGGGGTCAAAAAAAGCAGCGGAAATGGCATTGCCGACAACATCTTCTATTAAGGGCCTGTGTGCTTCTAAACTGCCAATACAGCCGCGAAGTTGATTTTTATATTTTAAGGTTACAAAACAGGCACCTTGTTGGTGTAACTCTTGATCGTATTTAATGTCGTGGGTATGAGGTGATATTTTAGAGTCAAAACGATGGGCAATGGCGTCTTTGGCAACTTTGAGAAGTATTTGTTGTTGTTCCCTATTAAGTTCATTCATAAAAAGCAAAGGCTCCATAACCAACAACTCGGCTTTTATCACCCGCTGTGTCCCCAGAATTGCGCAGGTCCAAAACTTTGGACTGCCACTGGTTTTCTTTAGCAAACTTTAACAAGCCTTGAATGGCTATATAACCACAGGCTTTTTCTCCGTTGAGATTATTATAATTAAAGTTTTCTATATCTGAAGCTGTATGGGAATCTATTTTTTTCGCTTCATTGTCTGGATGATAATGGCTCAAATCTGAACTGACCAAAACGAGAGTGTCATTATCACTGGCAATTAAATTTAGCAATTCATAAATAGCCTGTGGTTCGCAATCGCCGACAACAATGGGAAGAACTGCAACATCTGGCAGTACTTCTTGAATAAATGGCAATTGGACTTCTAAGCAGTGTTCATGTTGATGTGGGACATCGGATTCTGTAACAAAGGGTAAATGAATTATTTTATTTTTATTTTCGATATCTATTTTAACTTTTCCCAATGGTGTTTCAAAACTATTAGATTCTGGAACGGCCACTCCCTTAAAAGCTACACGGTGAGAGGGGCCTAACAATACAATTCTTTTAAATTGTTGGTTGTTTCTTTCGATTGTTTTATAAGCACTGCCCGCTATGGGGGCCGAGTAAACAAAACCAGCATGGGGAACGATAAAGGCCCTTGAATTCAGGTTTTTTATTTCAGCAGAAGATATATAAGCATGAACACTTTTTTTTAATTTTTGAGGGTCTGCAGGGTAAAAACTGCCGGCAACTGCTGATTTTCTAACTTTTTCTTCCATATATAAAACATGATAATAAAAAGAAGATTGGTCAAGTCTCTTGTCTTTAGACAAAAAAGATACATTATTACATTAGCTTCAGAAACTTAGGATGAGAGCTGATTATATTTAGTTAAATTCATTTTTTAGAGCTGAGGAGTTTAAATTGAATTTGGACAATATCATTATTGGGGATTTTTGGCATAAATTGCCTGACGGGAGAGTCCAATGTGATCTCTGCCCAAGGAATTGCCAATTAAAAACGGGACAGCGTGGGTTTTGTTATGTACGTTCAAATGAAAACAACAAAATTGTGTTAACCAGTTATGGCCTGTCTAGTGGATATTGCATTGACCCTATTGAAAAAAAGCCATTGAACCACTTTTTACCCGGAACTCCTGTGCTTTCTTTTGGAACCGCTGGATGCAATCTGGCATGCAAGTTTTGTCAGAATTGGGATATTAGTAAATCCCGAGAAATGCAGACGTTAAGCGATCAGGCTTCACCAGAGAAAATTGCTCATGCTGCTGAAATGTCTGGTTGTCGGTCTGTGGCTTACACTTACAATGATCCAGTTATTTTTTATGAATACGCTCGTGATACCGCCATAGCATGTAAAGAAAAAGATATAAAATCTGTAGCTGTTACTGCTGGATATATAACCGAAGAGGCCCGTGCTGATTTTTTTAAACATATGGATGCCGCCAATGTAGATTTAAAGGCATTTACTGAAGACTTTTATAAAAAAATTGTAGGTGGAAGTTTAGCACCCGTTTTAGAAACACTAAAATATTTGAAAAATGAAACTCAGCTTTGGCTGGAAATTACTAATCTATTAATACCTAATGAAAATGATTCAGAAAAAGAAATAAATCAAATGACAGAATGGATTGTCGAAAATTTAGGCCCTGATGTGCCCCTTCACTTTTCTAGCTTTCATCCTGAATATAAAATGACAGAAAAAAACCACACTCCCCACACAACTCTTCAAATGGCCCGTGAAATTGCTTTGAAAAATGGCATGCGTTTTGTCTATTTGGGGAATGTCCACGATCAAGAGGGGGACACTACCTTTTGTTTCCATTGTAAAACTCAGCGTAGTTCGAGACTGGTTTGAACTTAAAAAATGGAATTTAAATAATGGCAACTGCCCTAGCTGTGTAAAACTTTGTCCAGGGAGTTTTGAAAGTGAACCCGGCAACTGGGGCGCTATGCGAAAACAGTGACAATTTAAATATAAGCTTCGCTCAGTGCCTTTAGAGCATGGATAAGTAAACAAGACCACTAAGATTCGCCATCGACAACTTCCAGCTGCTTCCATTTTCTTTTCTGCCATTTCTGCTGCCCACTTCAGAAACTTTAGCCATGGGTGTGACTTTATGAAACTTCTGTTGTACATACATCTATAACTTTCATTTTCTTTTGCGGATTCACCCATTAAAAGCTATGGCAAATTTAGATCGCGATCGACGGTACACCTTAACTTAGCTCGGTAAAACAGGTAAGTGTCTAATACCCTTTTCGCGCATAATTTCCTAGACTAACAATAAAAGCCTGTCCTTGAATTTCTTCCTGGAGGTAGTCTGCGCTTTTTGGTTATTGGACTTTTTGTTTCATAGTAAAAATACCAATGATGGCCTTTATGCAAGTCTTTTTAGCGTTTTCAGGAATTCCTAGCCAAGTCATTTAAAATTTTATAACTTATACTGATGGATTTGTTTTAATTTAGAAGTTATTGTTTATCGTTTATTTGATATTGGCCACGAAATTGGAATCTTAAAAAGCTCAGTCTCTACTAAATCAAGTTGGGCAATCGCAAGAATTTCGATTAGGTAAGGGCAGTAAATCTCTGTTATTTGTTATTGAAAGTGTGCCTCTTACCCTTTCCTTAGAAGACTCATTTATATCCATTGAAGACAATAATTTTAAAACAAATATCAAGGCAAATCTTTGGAATTTTGGCGCACTTTCTATTTCGTTTCGTATTCAACTGCCCGAAATGAATGCTCAATCTATTTTAAACCTGAATTCCCAGCTCAACGAAAGTGATGTTCTGCAAAGAATTGCAAAAGAAAAGGCTTTCTTTTTAATGAATCATTTGGAAGCGGCTATAAAAAAATCTAAGCTTTGGGATAATTACGAAGAATACATTATTTATATCGACAAGGGTTCACATAAAAATAATGCTAGTATTAAAGAACTTACCGACGGGGATTTTCTTTATCAGTTATTGACCGGAGAGGGGCAACAAATTTTAAGCGATCAAATGAAAGCCCCTATTAAAGCCAATACTTTACAGTATAGTCAAAATGATTTGGTCGTCATAGATTGGAACAGTGCTTTTGTGAAGTCTGAAGGGGATGCCAAAGACATATGCGATGTAATTGAATTTGCCAATGTGCAATTGTTAGAGCTACGTTACTACGATCATGTCTTAGACAAGAAGCTATCCGCTCTTTACCGTGAAATCATGGCTTCTAGCCAGAGTATTTTTAATAAAAAATATTCGACCATTAATCATGAAGCCTCCCAATTGTATATTGAAATTAGTGAAGTTGTGGAACAGATTGAAAATTCGTTTAAGGTAGTGGGAGATCTTTTTTACGCCAGAGTTTTTAGAACAACTATTGACAGATTAAAAACTAAAGAATGGCAATCTAATGTAGACAAGAAACTGCGAAATATACTTGATATTGGTCAAATTAATATTAATGAAATTCAAACTAAGCGTAGCCATTGGTTGGAATTAATAATTATTATTCTCATTACTATCGAAGTTATACCCTTTCTTATTAATGTAATTCCTAAAATGTTTGAATAAATTGCAAATATTCCTCCCCTGCTCAGCCTCAAGCTAAATATGATTTACAAGTAGATAACTGTGCCCAAGATTCTGGATGAGGGGTGACAATTGAAATTGATAAGCTAGTAATGATTAAGTATTTTAGAAATACAATCAAAAGGGAGGTTTTATGAAATCAATTATATTTTCTTTAACATTGTTACTTGTGGCTGGTTCTACGGCTTTAGCTTGTCCTGATGCTGGAAAAGTTTTTTTAGAGTATAAAGGCAATAAAGTGGGCTATGTGGACGAATACAATGCAAAGTTAGTTGTTTTAGAGGGCTATTCATTAGAATTTTTAAATACTAAGGGCAGTGACGAAGATGGGGCCGACCCAGTGACGACACAGGGCCTGGGTGGCAAGCCAAAGAAGCGGGATCGATGACCAATACAGAAGTGAGCGTGTTTTTTGCTCAGATATGAAAAAAGATGTTGATGGTGCCTATGTTTTAGATTCTTGGTATTATGGACTGCGTGACTTCCATATTTCCGTTACTAGCGATAGTGATGATAAAGTTTCATTGGTATATAAAGGACGAGGAAGCAAATATCGACCCGGAATCAACCCGATACTTACATCAGATGGCTGCGGCAAGAACTGTTTCTTTATATAAAAAATTATGCGATTTTTTTTAAACCGGAAGAAATAGCATTTTTTACACTCGACAGGATTCAATATCATTTGATTTGCTCTTCAACAGACTCGTTATTTAATAATGATTTGAGTTCTCATGTAAAGAGAATTTGAAGGCTGGATAGGCTCTTGTATAACCGGTTGTTCAGAATGTGCCGGCTGTGTAGGTTGTAGATTTTTTGGCCAATCTTTTGGATTACAATCTGAAAGATTTTTTAAACGAGCACCAAAAAATGTTCCGGCTTTTCTAAATCAAGGGTGCGTGGGAAAACTTTGGCCTGTACACATTGACCAACACAGCTACCGCCCATTGTCCGATCTTCGGTGGAAGCGGTTACAATATCGCCATTTACATTGCGAATGGCGATAGCAAAAGAAAACAAAATTTTATCGCTGCTTCTGGATGTTGAGCGTGAACTTCCTGAAAAAAGTGTAGAATTGGGTTCGACTCTTTCTAAACCTTCTATACGCCCGATACAGTTTAGAAAATATATGGGGCTCAATAGTTCAGTAAATCCAGCCAAAACCGAAAAGACTCAAAGTGATGCAATGTATCAATAAAGAATTTCTTCACTTTGTCTCCTGCAGCTTATCAAATTCAGAAATATTCATATCTATTAATTTGTTCTAAGCTAACAAGCCAGAGCAAATTGTATTTTGTATATAAAGTTAGTTACATAAGTAGCTTGTGGTCTTTTCACACAGATAGGCTTTAGTGCTGTATTTCTTGTTTGAGTTTTTGGTTCAAATCTTTGCGTTATTGTCTTCTTCAATTTGGGCTTTTACTGCTTAGCGACGATTTCACGGTTGTTGTTTGCGCACTCAGTTAAGATCCTCAACTTTCTTTTAATTCCTGGAATTTGTTATATAACTCTTTAATTGCCACTGGCAACCAGAAACCATCTTTCCATACTCAAGGGAACGGTAACTGTCTTTACCTTATTAACGGCTTCGGTGAAACTTTTCTACTTCCTGAGCTATAAAACCCACTTGGTGTTTATCTTCCGAAACTGCTTGCTTTTGGGATTACTGTGATCCCAATCATAAAAAAACAGGATTGAGTTGATTTACGATATCAAGCCCTCGGTGACTGGTACTACGTTTGTTTTTAAACATTCATCCGATTTTGATTTGTATAGTTCTGTACCATTTGAAGTAAAACTCGAATAAAGTAGATGTTGTGTTATGTGAGATCATACCGTTTACGAGTTGTTAGTCCGATTAGCTGTAAGTCTCGTGGGACAATAATTGAACTCATGGCACTACTCGAAACAATATCGAGCGCCGCCTATAATGGTGGTAGTTCTAGGCCGACATTGCCGGCATCTTCCATAAAAAACTTTTGATCCCCCTGCTTGTGTTAAAAACCAAATTTAGGGTGGATTTACACCTAAGGTTATTTACTTTTTACTCCCTTGGTCAGGTGCATATGATGAGTTATTACCATTTATGTATACCCCACCACCATCATTCCAGGTAGAACCACCCCAGATTTCGATAGTTCCAGTGTCTGCTCCTCGACGGATAGTAGCGCCGCCCGAGGCATTTCCAGTCATTAAAATATGATCTTTGTCTGTACCTGCACTTTTGACTTCTAAAATTGCACCAGGTGTTGTTGCGACACCAATGCCAACTTTACCCGTATCGTAGTAGATATCGGAACCTGTGGTTGTCCATTGACTGGAACCCCCGCCAACGAGATCTACATATGCACCATTGTTTTCTGAAACTTTAAACTTGTTGGCTAAATTATCAAAATAGATTTTCCCTTGACCTGCCACAGGTGGTGCAACCGCGGCAGCTACGCCTCGGTATGTCATGCCGACGTTGGGCACGATGAGTTTTTTCGATTTTTGAAACGAGTTTTCTAGGTCTTTGAAAGCATTCATTTTTTGAATTCTTTCAAAGTGTTAGAAGACACTTTGACATCGAAGACCTTATGAGTTGGATGTTTCCTACTATTCTCCATTTTAACCCGTTTTCTTCCATTTTCGGACAGAAGCTGATTTGGTGGGACCCCAGATGTCAAAAGAAGCAGACAGCGGAAAAGGCACGATAAGTGCCTTTATTTGCAGATAGCCGCTTTCGGATCTTTCGCGCAAAGGTAAGCTTTGATCGCTGCGATTTCTTGTTCAGCTTTTTGAGCTTTGGCTTTGAGTTCAGCAATCGCCTTATCTTTGGCAGCGTTATCAGCTTTCACAGAAGCCATCTCACGAGCCTGAGAATCGATTTTTTGGTCTTGGCTTAAGTGATGGCCTTCAACACCTGTAATACGACTGTGGAGCGTTTTAATGGCCTCTGTAATCCATGGGATGAATGCATCGTAGTAGACTTGCAACAATCCATCTTCGTTTTCACGAACAAACTCAGGAGCAACCTTTTGAACTTCTTGAGCTTTGTAACCAGTTCGACGGTTATCAGTTGAAGAAGTTTTGAAGTTATAGGTGACAGCCTGAAGTTGGAGAATACGATCAAGAGCAAAAGAGCCTGTTACATTTTGGAAGTTTTCTTTGAGTCTTTCATCTGAAGAACAAGCGATACCAGAGCCAGAAGAAGCTGGTGTGATCGTGCAAGTTCCATCGACGTTTTGAAAATTTGCGACTGCGAGGCCGGTACCGACTGAAGCACTTCCTACATGAAGCAGTTTTGCTGGAGCGGTGTTACCTATGCCGACGTTTGTTGAATTGACATAAAGTGGTTCAGCCTTTAGCACTGCCGAGACTCCTGAATAAGCAACATTAGTCAGCGTCGCAGTGCTCAGCTCCGTTGACCACAAATTCGTGTCAGAATTGATGGTATTTACAGTAAATGCTTGCCCCCCGGCTATAAAAACAGACCCAACAGTGAGATCGGTGGTAAACTGGGTTCCTGTTCCAGAAAATATATTTCCAGCAACAGACACTGATACGGTGCCAACTTTAACGCCTGAGATGGATACAACTTCTAATGCGGCCGAAGGAGAAGTGGTTCCTATGCCGACGTTGCCATTTGTATTCCCCAAAATAATATTTCCATTCTGACCCGTGCCCGATTTTCCCCCACCATTAATGAGGATATCTCCACCGTTCTGGTTGCCGCTCATTGCGTTACCCCCGTTTATATTAACTACCCCAGGCGCTCCACCGGCCAAAGCGCCATTTCCACCGCTCAGTATCAAACTCCCACCCGGTGCGCCACTTCCTGGTTGAATATTAATTTGTTTAGCTAGGCCTGCGCTGTTTGGAGTGTAGATGTTACCGGCCGGACCACTTAGCATTACATTGCCTGCTATCTCTAACTTCGCGGTGGGGCTATTCGTGCCAATACCCACATTGCCACCCATAATTGTAGCTCCATAACCAGCACCGGACTGAGTTATGGCAAGGGCAGTAGAAGCCGAGTTTGAATTATTAACTAAAGGCCCAGTCATAGTTCCACCCGCGAGAGGTAATTTTGTGTTGTCGTTACTAGATGGTGTTCCACAAGTGTAAGAATATGTGGGGCCAGGTCCTTGAATGGTTAAATATTCACCAGCAGCGCATGTCATTGTTGCACTATCAAAGGCCACCAATTGCCCATTGGTAAAAGTATTATTTGAATCTTCAGATAATAGGGCTGCTGTACCTAAACCCAAACTCGTGCGCGCCTGTGATGGAGTTTTCATCACTAAATTAGTACCATCGCCACTCACAAAATTATCAGTGGTAGGAGTCAGACCTGCAATATCAGTAAGTTGAGCATCAAAAGCTTGAACATTGGTACCAATAGCCAAACCTAAATTGGTTCTAGCAGTTCCTGCGTTGCCTACATCACTTAAGTTATTTGTAACTTGTAAGAAATCTCCACTGGAACTGGTTGACGCTGTACCTAAACCTAAGTCACTGCGGGCATTGGCTGGTGAGCGCATAATTAAATTTGTGCCATCCGAGCCAAGTAAATAGCCAGAAGTTGTACTGGGGTCTAAGCCAGCCACATCTGTTAATTGTGCATCGTAAGCTTGAACATTAGTACCAATTGCCAAACCTAGATTTGTACGAGCCGTTGCCGTATTGGATAGATCGCTTAAGTTATTTGTTGAAACTAAATCACCCGAACCCGAACCTACTGCAACCCATGAACTTCCATTGTAATACTTAAGGGCATTACTGGCTCCACTATCGATGGCAATATCACCAGCTCCTGGTGTTCCAGGTAAGGCTGCTGGATCTAATCTTATTGGCCCTGCTACGTTTAAAAGTCTTGCAGGTGAAGAGTTTCCTATTCCTACTTTTCCCGAAGAAGTAATATTAAACATTGAAGTAGCTGTTTGATTTTGAACTTGAAATAAGTCAGCAGTAGATGCTCCATTTTGTTTGGAAACTAATGTCGGAGCTGTATTAGCAGGTGAACCAGATGAGTAAAACCCAGAGACGGAAGTAATTGAACTGCCTTGTATTCCATAACCAGAAGATGCGCTGCCAGAAACACCACTACCAGTTGTAGAAAACCCAGATAGACCAAAGCCAGATGTAGACCAACCACCAACACCAGTAGACGATGTTGAAACACCCACAACGGCAATTGCTGAATAGCTTTCACCTTTGATAGCATTTTGATTATTTGATGAGTTAGAACTGCCAAAATAAGAAGTGCTTACGAGATCCCCAGAGATCCAAGGTACTTCTAGTCTATAGCCGGGCGTAGTCGATCCAATCCCCACATTACCACCCATAATAGTAGCTCCATAACCAGCACCGGATTGAGTTATAGCTAAAGCAGTAGAGGCCGAGTTTGAATTATTCACTAAAGGCCCAGTCATAGTACCACCAGCAAGGGGAAGTTTTGTGGCATCTGTCGCGGATGGAGTTCCACATGTATAAGAATAAGTAGGACCCGGTCCTTGAATGGTTAAATATTCACCTGCAGCACAAGTCATAGTTGAGCTATCGAAAGCAACGAGTTGCCCATTCGCAAAAGTGTTATTTGAATCTTCAGAAAGTATGGCAGCTGAACCTAAACCTAAATTAGTGCGTGCGGTTGCGGCACTACCAAGATCACTTAAATTATTTGCAACTTGTAAAAAATCTCCAGTAGCACTGGTTGCAGCTGTTCCTAAACCCAAACTCGTGCGCGCTTGCGCTGGAGTTTTCATAACTAAATTAGTACCATCTCCACTTACAAAGTTATCAGCTGTGGGAGTCAACCCTGCCACATCAGTAAGTTGAGCATCGTAAGCTTGAACATTGGTGCCAATAGCCAAACCTAAATTCGTGCGAGCTGTTCCAGCATTACCTAAATCACTTAAGTTGTTAACAACTTGCAAAAAATCTCCAGTAGCACTGGTGGCTGCTGAACCTAAACCTAAACTTGTGCGCGTTTGCGCTGGAGTTTTCATCACTAAATTAGTGCCATCACCACTTACAAAATTATCAGCTGTGGGAGTTAAACTAGCCACATCTGTTAATTGTGCATCGTAAGCTTGAACATTAGTACCAATTGCCAAACCTAGATTTGTACGAGCCGTTGCCGCATTGGATAGATCACTTAAGTTATTTGAAGAAACTAAGTCTCCAGAACCCGAACCTAATGTAATCCATGAACTTCCATCATAATATTTAAGGGCATTGCTAGCTCCACTATCAATGGCAATATCACCAGCTCCTGGTGTTCCAGGTAAGGCTGCTGGATCTAATCTTATTGGTCCTGCTACGTTTAAAAGTCTTGCAGGTGAAGTTATACCAATCCCCACATTACCACCCATAATAGTAGCTCCGTAACCAGAACCGGATTGAGTTATAGCTAAAGCCGTAGAGGCCGAGTTTGAATTATTCACTAAAGGCCCAGTCATCGTGCCACCAGCAAGGGGAAGTTTTGTGGCATCTGTCGCGGATGGAGTTCCACATGTGTAAGAATAAGTGGGGCCAGGTCCTTGAATGGTTAAATATTCTCCTGCAGCGCAAGTCATAGTTGAGCTATCAAAGGCCACCAATTGGCCATCAGCAAAAGTGTTATCTGAATCTTCAGAAAGTAGTGCTGCTGTTCCTAAACCCAAACTTGTACGCGCTTGCGCTGGAGTTTTCATAACTAGATTTGTGCCATCTCCACTTACAAAGTTATCAGCTGTGGGAGTTAAACCAGCTATATCTGTTAACTGTGCATCGTAAGCTTGAACATTGGTGCCGATGGCTAAACCTAAATTTGTACGAGCTGTTCCAGCATTACCTAGATCACTTAAATTATTTGCAACTTGTAAAAAATCTCCAGTTGCACTGGTGGCTGCTGTTCCCAAACCTAAATCACTGCGAGCATTGGCGGGTGAGCGCATAATTAAATTTGTGCCATCCGAGCCAAGTAAATAGCCAGAAGTTGTACTGGGGTCTAAGCCAGCCACATCTGTTAATTGTGCATCGTAAGCTTGAACATTAGTACCAATAGCCAACCCTAAATTGGTTCTAGCCGTTCCGGCATTAGTTAAATCACTTAAATTATTTGTAGATACTAGATCTCCCGAACCAGAACCCGAAAGCGATTGCACTGTTGTGCCATCATAATATTTTACTATATTGGCGGCATCGTCATACCAAATTTGCCCAGCAGCTAAACCAGATCCAGGATCACCCGTAATTTGTGGTATCGAAGCCGAACCATTAGATCCTGTGCGAACATATTCTGTGGGAGATACAGAAAGTAAATCGACTAAGTTAGGATAGTTCGTAGTTGAAAATACGTTTTCAATATTTACTTGCGATAAAGAGGCTGTACCCGTATTGACTTGAATAAAATCTGTTGCACTCTTGCCTTGTAGTCTTTCTGTGTTGTCCGCATAAAAGGCATAGGGCACAGATTGAACCAGTAGATTTTGCGTTAGAGTTTGAACACCCGACCCGTCGTTAAAACTTATTAATACATCTCTGGAGTCTCCAGGTGCTGGATCGTAAGTGGTACCCACTCCACAAGTAAGTGAACTCTGCACACCCAAAGTGTTGTCCATAGCCAAAGCCAAAGTATTAGTGTCTTCATAACTCACACCACTACGAGTGCCAGTGCCAACAATCAAAGAAAATGCACCCTGAGAACCCGTCATATTTAAAACATGGGATTCTTCGTAAAGTAAACAAGCATTGCCATCAGAAGACAATATCTGAACAACAAAACTCACTGAAGCGCCCTCTTGGGGAAGATCACTGGCATCTAAAATAGTGCCCTGTAAAGTTAAACCCTGCGGCGTTTGAGCTTGAACATTTGAATGTAAAGTAAAGAAAATTACAAAGGCAATAAGTTTTGAAAATAGGAAATTAAATTTGAAAAGAAATTTAAAACTAAATATAAAAGTATTTGGAATAAATAAAATCATCTTGTTGGAAATTTTGGAATCGCAAGAACAACATCGCATATGTAAGTAACTTCTTACTTGTACAAGTGATATTTTAATGTAGCTAACTACTGACATCCAATTCATGATTAACTATTCGGATTTTTATCAACAAGACTTAAGTCCTTTGTGCCCACAGAGCGATTTTGTCGGAGTTAATTACAAAACGACTTTGTCGGCTTAGGCGCGTCATTATTTTTTGAAAAACATTCGTCAATTTAGGGTGTTAGAGTGGCCGTCTCAGCTTGACACAACAAAAAGGGGGTCGCTTTGAATTCATTGCAACAGCTTAAATTAGATATCATTTCAAAATTAAAACTAAAAAAATTACTAAAAAACAAGCCTGTCTTATTTTGAATGTCTCAGAAAGAACTATTGAAAGATATTAATAGGTATTTACAGTATTCTAGCGCAATTGTTCTAACGGGTTTATCTACTAAAATATAGATTGTTTTAAACCCATTGCATTTAAAGTGTTATAGTTTAAATTTATTAATATAAACAATTAAAGAGAGATTCATGAAAAATAAAAATCCAATAAAATTTTTATTAAATTCTTACGGAAATACACTGATGTCGGTTTTAATTGCATCTAGCTTGGGTATATTAATTATGAGTGGACTCATAGATTTTTTACTAAGACAATACAAATCTCAGAATCACCTTTCTAGAAAATATGAGTTAATGGACTTAAAACAAAATCTATTAATAGTTTTCCAAGATCCAAATGTCTGTACATATAATCTACGGCCAGCAACTGCTTATAGTGATTCTGCAAATATTCATTTTGATGCAACCACATGGGATGACCCTGCCACAGAGATTGATGAATCTAATGGCCGAATAGAATTACTTCAATTATCGAGTGGAACATCCCCTAGCTCACCACCCTTAGCAATTAAAGGACAGCCCTTGCCTGGAACACAAACAGGAATTGTAGTTGAATCTATTAAACTTAAAAATCTGCAACCCGTAAACCCTACTGCCGCTCCAAGTTCGCGATTGCAATGGCAGGGCATTTGGGAAATTAGCGTAGCTCCCATTTCGGGACATTTGCCTTTAAAACCTGTTCAGATTGCACAACGTTTTGTGGTTGCTGATACAGTAGATTCACCGGAAACGGATCGTAGAATTAATTTTTGTTTAGGAGCATCACCCACGGGATTAGTACAAATTGATCGAGTCTTCAAGGGAACTCTACCTCGTGTAATGGGTGCAAAAATCGAAGAATTAGCCAGCACTAATGGGTTCGTACAATATAGTGTGGCTATTGGAGGTGGAGACTCTGCACGAACTCGAGTTTGTGGGTATGTAGGCACAACACCCAACCCAGGTGGAAGGTTGAGCTGTGCAATCGCCCAAGATTCTCCGGCTATAAGTTCTGCCTATGAAATTGACACTTCCTCTGGAGTATTTTTGGTTAAAAAAGGAGAATACTGGAAAGTTGAAGTCAATGCTATAGACACGCTAGTAGCAGCCCCTGTTGCACATGGAGTTGAAGTTTACTGGTCCCCACTTTACTAACTTTAACACTTTAATTTATTGTTTTAATTTATTTTTTTGAGTCGCACATGAGGCGATTTAAAATGAACATTTCTTTATACTTGTTAGACACCCTGGTAAAAATATTTTGTGCTTGCTGGCAAGCAGTAGTTTCACATTTACTTTTCATTATGTAGCCACAAAGTCCTAATGTGCGAGTAGGTCCCTTTAAATTTGAACTTTACGCTTTAGAATCCAATTTTAAATTCCAAAATATAGGACAAAATTGTCCGAATATTTAGAAATACGACGAATTTTTTATGTCATCTAAAAATTAAAGGGGTTTCAGAAGGAACAGACTTTGAATATTTTAGCTCTGAATTTTTTAGACCATGGAGCTAAGATTATGAGAATTATTGTTTTTTTTCTTATATTTTTCAATTTTACCGGGAAGGCGTTTGCTTGGAAGCCAGGACAATCATTTGGGAAGCTAATCAAAGATACTGCCAAAGACATAGATAAGGGGCCATTAGGAGACGTTGGACGTGGAGTTGAGCATTTAGGAAAGGAAGTTACTGGTGTTAATTCAGATAATAGAACTAAAGAGGCTAGAAAAGCAAAAGCAAGTGCTGAAGCTAAAAATAAACTTCTAATAGAAAAATCAACCCTGGATACAGAAGTTTCAAATATAGATAAAGAAATTAGAACGCTAAACATTTCGATTGCCGAAAAAAAGGAACAAAAAAAACAACTCCTACAAAACAATAAAGATATAGAAAAAATTATCAAAAATGATACCACGTTAAATATTTTAGAAACAATTTTTGAGTCTTTTGAAAAAGTTAAAAATATTGTTCGTTTCTATATTTCTGAAAATGATGAAGAATTAAAGGATCTTCCACCTCTAGAAATGTGGAAAAGATTAATAGATTCCTATGGTGAAGATGTTAAAGAGCAATTTCCAGAGTCTGATGAAACCGTTTCTACAATAAAAAAAACATTTGAACAGTTAAAAATATTGGAAGCCTCCCAGGCACAGTTAGTTGATGATATTAATGGTTTAATAATGTCACCTGATTTCATAGAATTGAGGACAAATTTTATGAATTTAAATATTTCTTTAATGGATATTCAATTAAAACAAAGTGCAAAGGTAGAACTTTTAACTGATCTTATCGATGATTTAACAAAAAAATTGACTGACAAAAAAGCTTCAAAAGAAAAGCTAGTAAATCAGTTAAAAACTATTAATAAATCATTAGGCATAAAATAACGAAGGGAGTGAAAACCACATGAGTATAGCTAAATATTTATTTATATTAATATATTTTCAACTATTTATGAGTTCATATTCTTATGCATTTAAGAGGGACGTATCAGAGCAGTTAAAAGATAAAAAAGAAGAAGCAAGTAATTTATATAAACTTCGATTAGCAGCCCAAACGGAGTACAATGCCTTTGTCCAAGGACAAGCCCAAATTAGAGGGAAACTAGAAGACAGTTTAAAGGCAACAAAATATATCTCTAAAAATATAAATGAATACAACAATTCATGTGGACAATATGAAAACATGGAGCAATATGAAAACTGTTATAAATCAGCTAATAAATTGCAATTTGCACTCTCTTCAGAAATTAAAAATATTGATATATTTGTAAGTTACTTCTCATCATTAGATAAAAAACAATTATCAGAAGTAAATAATCATATTAATTTACTTAAAACATGGCTAGTTTATGCAACTAATTTAAAATTAAAAATGGACAAATCCATAAATTTAATTAAGGCATCAAGATCAGAACTGGCAGGAGTAGAGGCAGCAAATTATTTACAGCAATTTCATGAAAAAATAAAATCAGACTCAAAATGTCTTGTAATCAATCACACTTTATTAAGGAAATTATATTCAATTAATAACAAATTGACTTATAGTTACACAAGAAAACAAGTGCCAGTTTTTATCTTTGAATTTAATAAATTAATTAGATTCAAAGGTTATATTAATGAGGCACAATTGCTATGCCCAAACTTAAAATCTGAATATATTGATGAGTTGCAACAGTCATATGATTCTTGGAAAGAAAACTACCAAAAAATTGATAAAATTGCCTATGTAGAATTAAAGTGTGAAGAAATTAAGTCAAATCAACCTAACAGATTCTTAGAGATATCAGAATATTGTCAGCAAAGGCTCACTACTGATAACTTTTTAAACACACTTTGGCAATTTAGTAAGTTAAAGGAAGACAAAAGTGAAAGCCGCTAAAATTTATCTATCTTTAATTGTAATTATATTTTCTGAAATCATTTACGCTAGCCAAGTTTGCTACCCTATTAGAATGTCAACACCTGATGGAGGAATGATAGAGACTCAGGCATGTTACAATTTGCCTGACCCAGCAAGTATACCTAGTATTAAATTTCCAGAAACTAGAATACCTGAAATTCATATACCCGATATATACTCGGGTAGAGCTATGGAAATAAACAGGCAGTTGAGTCGGCTAGATAACTTACCAAAACTACCTGATCTCCCAAAAATACCAGAATTTTACAATATTCCGAACAAACTGAATATTGATGTTGATAAGTTGATTACTATTAGCAATCAACAATTTGGTATACCCGCTGAATCTCCTGAAGAGTTTATTGAATCTCTAAAAAAAGCGGGAGCTAAAATAGACTTGGAAAAAATAAAAAGTTGGGAAATCATAATTAGCTCGTATAAAAAAATAATACCCTTAGAAAAAGAAAAAATTAAAAAGGCTAAAGAAGATATTAAAAATCTAACGGATGGATTGCAAAAGGTTACTGCAGTTCATCTATTGGCTAGCACTAGGGAAATTGATGATACAAGAAGTGAAATCGATTCAAAACTAGTAGGAAGCACTAATAATCTTATTAAAAAATCGAATGATAGAGAAGATAAAAATAAAATTGTCATTAGATCAGAGTTTGGCGAAGAAGAGATAATTGTTTGGGAATCCAATCAGTCAAAAGAATTAAAAGAGGCTTACTCGGAATTATCTAAAATCAACCCTAAGACAGACGTTGAATTTGAACTAAAAAACACAGGTTTAAAATCTTTTCGACTTGCTGATGAGTCTTATAGAGACGGCGATAGTGAAGCTGGAGATTTTTATAAGAACATTGGATTAAGTGTTATAGATGCTTTAGTAGGTTGGGATATGGTAACTGGTACAGTCAGAGACACTTACGAGGCCGTTACAGGAAAGAATCTAATCACGTGAGAGGATTTAGACGACTTTAGCCGAGGTGCTGCATTAGTTGGTGTTGTTACACTAAGTTTAGGAAGTAAAATTGGAAAAGGAGCAAAGCTTCTCAGTAAACTCGTTAAAGATGAGAAGGTATTTGAGGGGGCGATTAGAGTTGCTGATAGAATAAATGAAGTTTCAAAAAAGTTAAATATAAAAACTAAAGAAGGAGTTAATGACTTAACAAGATTTACAAAAAAAATATTTGGCAATGAAGTTGGTGCTGTTGGAAAAGTAGATAACTTGATTGATGCAATAAAGAAATTAGGATGGAATTTGAATAAGCAAATTAGAAGAGACATTGAGGAAATATCTGATTCCCTTTCAGCTTTTGGAAAGCTGCCAGATAGATTTATAACTAAAGAAGTTGCTCGAAAACATGGTTGGTCACCTGGAAATAATTTGCATGATTTTATACCTGAAAAGTCATTGGGCGGAGACCTTTATAAAAATTATGATACTCAATTGCCAACAATAATTAATCGTAATTATTATGAAGCTGATTTAGGTTTTGTAGGTGGAAAAAGAAGCTCCTCTAGGTTAATCTATTCAAATGATGGGAAGATATTTTTAACAAATGACCATTATTCAAATTTTATTGAGGTAAAATAATGAAACGAATATCAATAGATTGTTCAAAAATAAGTAGTTTAAATGATTTTCACAGAGTTTTTTCTGAGGTTAGCGAAGTTCCCGATTACTATGGTAAAAATTTAGATGCTTTATGGGATGTTTTAACTGTAGATATATTGGGGCCAGTTGAGTTTACTTTTAACTCACATTCATTTTTCAAAAGTACCAACGAAGATGCCTTTAACAAAGTAATTAAGGTTTTTAATGAAGCAAAACAAGAAAGAGGTAACGATTTTATAATAGTTTTAAAGTAATCTGAGCTAGAGAAACTACATAGTTTACCTGTTAAGGCATTAGAAGACCAACCCTGATACCAACTTTCAGGTGGTCTAACCAGAGTATTTTTTTCCACACAGAGATATTTTTACATCCAAAATTTTATAGAGTTTGTAAGATGACAAAAGGACCAAATCCAAAACGAAAGGTGGAGCCATAGTATGAATAAATTAAGGAGAGTCGTAACAGTTTTTAATAAAACAGGAGATGAAGCTATAGTTGAAGAAATTGAGTTGAGTGATTTTGATTTGATTTTAATGCAGCAATTATTCAGTGTTCGAGCTGAAAACCCCATGTACGACTGTTACGAAATAACTCCAGATATAGGGGAACAATTTAGAAAACGATATGGAATAAATTTTGACTTTAATAAATTTATTTATTTTTTGGAAGCTTACGAGAACTAGAGCCAGGAGTACAGTCTATCGACCGCACTCCAATCAGCCTCTCAAAAAACATCAAGATTTTATCAAGGGCAAAATATTCATCAAGTTGCAAATAAGGTAGGTGAACTGCATTATATAAAAAAGGGAGATTATTTTTATTTAGATAATCTTCACAAAGATCACATTGAGGTGTTTAATAAAACTGGAAAGTATAAATACTCTTTAAACTTAGATGGTTCAATTAATCTTGATAAATCTATTAAAGGTAATAATCGAACTATAAACGTGAGGTAGCACAAATGAGCGCAATCAAAATTTTAAAAGATAATTCAAATGGAAAGGAAAACACTTTTATTGGTATTCTACATGAAGAAAATAAAATAGATATTCCTTCATTTTTAACTCTATTTGATGCTATTTTGGAAATTGTAAATAATAATTTGTCTAATAGAGAAGTAGATCGTGTTATAGTAAAGATACATTCATTCATATTAAACTCAATTGTTAATCATTTAGACAAAAATGATCTCTTTAAAATATCTAATTATAATACCTCAATTTCAAGAAATATTTTAGAAAGATTAAATGTTATTGTAGAAAGTTATTTCAATGGTAAAAAAGTCCAAGAGGAAATATTTAGCGATAAACTACGAAGTATAAAAAAATAATGAAGCGAATATCAATAGATTGTTCAAAAATAAGTAGTTTAAATGATTTTCACAGAGTATTTTCTGAGGTTAGCGAAGTTCCCGATTACTATGGTAAAAATTTAGATGCTTTATGGGATGTTTTAACTGTAGATACACCTTGTGCCAGGTTCCGAATCCGGGCCGCACCTCGGCATAAAATTATCCCAAGTAGTTTGTGGTTAGACTTTAATTGGCAAGATCGGTTGCACCACTTTTCTAAAATTCCAAGGCCTAAAGCTATACTACAAAACGAATTCCCCTATCACGTATCTGCCAGATGCATAAACAAAGAGTGGTTCCATATACCAATGGAAAATGTTTGGGATATTTTTTGTAGGCAGCTGACCTATATTAGCTGGGTTTACGATGCCAAGGTTCATGCTTTCGTCTTAAAGAACAACCATTTCCATTTGCTAGTTTCCACACCTCGTTCCAATCTCAAGGATCTTTAATTTCATTTCCGAATATTTCTTCAGCTGAATATTTCTTCTCATTTATTTTTTTGAGTCGCACATGAGGCGATTTAAAATGCACATTTCTTTGTACTTGTTAGACACCCTGGTAAAAATGTTTTCGTGCTTGCCGGCAAGCTGTCCTGCCAGGCTATCTTTGGGGCCAGAGAGACCTGCCAATTTTCTTTGAGGTGGAGCCTTATTGGGTAAGAACTTTTTTAAATCAAAAGGTTTTTTCTTATCATCGCCGCCGCCACCCACGGGGTTAGAGTAGCCTCCACCGCCTTGGAAATTGGAAGCGGATACCGAATAGCCATTCCCACTGGCAAGACCGCTTAGCACATTGGTGTTTAAGCCTTTTGCTGTGCCACCGGCTGTATCGTAGCCACTGTCTCCACCGCCGCCGCCACCGGGGGCTCCTGGTAATCCACCACCCTGTCCAGCTTGGGTTTGCGAAGCCTTGCGTTCTCCAATTTCTATAGCTTGTGTACCTGGAAGTTGAGGTTGACCTTCATCATTATTAGCACCACTCAAGTCGGCAAGACTGCCCTTGGAACCAAAAGAATTAGAAAAATTTGATGAGCCCGATCCACCACCTACTTTAGCTTGAATCGGGTTTATACCCTGGCACTCGGGTGCATTAGATGTACCCGGTTGAGTACAAAACTGCTGACGACAATAGGGGTTGGATAAATCCGAAGGATCATTACATAAATCATTACCAGGTATTCCCGGAGCCACTGGGGGAGGCGATGCCGCTATGACTTCCTGACAAAGCTTAGCCATTTGGCTAGTGCTAACTAAAGTGACTCCGGCTTGCGTACCCATAGCCACTTCGTTTTGTACTAATTTATCGCATGATTTTATATGACTCTGTACTTCGTTGAGCATAATTTTGTATTTGCGCTGGCAAGCTGTAGTTTCACATTCACTTTTCATTGAAGCTTGAAGAGGGGCTTCTAATTGCTGACATGTGGATTCACAGCTACTGCGCGAAGTATGACAACTCACCGCCATTGCCCCATTGAGTCCTGCACCAAAATTGGCTAGCCCTTCTTGACTGTCGCAATTCTGCTGCATGCCTTGGAGTTGTCTAGACGCAATTAAAGTCTGCACTAACATGCCCCCCACCGCAGCAATGGTTTCACCACCCTCACCAGGATCGGCACCCACTAAACAACCCAGACCACCAGGACCACAACATTGACTGGCTTTTTGTTTAGCCCTCTTACATTCCTCCACCGCTTTTTTTAATTCTTCTTCTGTGTAGCTGGCGGTATCGCTAGAGTCACCATCGGTTTCTTCATCAGCAGTCTTTGCTTCATTATCGGATTTGCATTCTATTCCTGGAGTATTTCTCTGAGCACAATCCTCAGCTTCTGCGAGTGTTTTTTTACACTCTTCTACTTTGGCGGCTTTTAGTGCTTTTGTTTTGGTTTCCTCCTGTGTTGCCCCACACTCTTTAAGAATGGCGGAATCGGAGTCTGTTTCTCCGCCTTTTTCATCGATAGTCCCATAAGGATTATTTTTTTTATAACATATAATTGACATCATTTTACCCTCTTCATCGGTAAATACAACCTGATAGGGTTTGCCACGCATTTCAATATTTGCATTGTCTGGCTCGGGACAATACTTAATTATCATGGACATCTCACCTGTAATTCTTGAATTTGGATTGTATCCATCCTTATACTGTGAATAAGAAATATTTGAATACAACAAAACGTATAAAGATAAAGTAATACTAAGCTTTAAATAATTCATTAGTGGATCTTTTCTCTAATACTATTGTTCTTAGCATATATATACTGATATGAACTTAAAACTAAAAAAATAGTAAATAATATTTTTGACTCCCTACTCATAGCTAAATTATACGTATTGACTATTAATATGTATAATTATTTTATTTAATTATAGTAAAATGTGTTATATTGAAACGTTTCTTGGGTCGACAATCTTTATTAACTCTTTTTTCATTTCTGAAGTAAATTTAGTATATTTATTGCCTGCTCCGTTGTTAGGATTATATAAGCCCCTATCTATCTCACCATTTAGGTCCCCAACACTCATTGCAAGTACTTTTAAATGTGTATTAGATTTCTCTACAATAGGGCCACCACTAGAACCAGGTTCATCATCACAATCCCCAATCATAACCTTACTAAAATCTAAGCCCCATTCCCTTCCTTCATTTTTTAAATTTGAATATTTTCTTTTATCGTCTGGGCTGCAGTTCAATGACACTAGGATTTTTTTCTTTGCTGGATGCCATCCTACCGACAAATAAGTCTTACTTTTTTTGTCCGTTTCCGTGTAATTAAATTTATCTGTAAAATCGATTTCTAAGGAACCAAATGTTTGAGATATTTTTGCTCCGATTTTTGCAAAACACCAATCTAAACCATTGGTTCCATTATTATGATTCCTAACATCCACTGCTCCACATTTTACAGGATCTAATACATATTCTTCTTCAGGATGATTTTTTGGGTCGGGAATAAATGTACAACTCCGTTTTTCACCAGTTTCAGAATTATACAATACATGGGATGCTGTAGCGATTATTTCGTAATCTCTATTGGGACTAGCTCCTAATTTATCAATATTTACAATAAATCCTGTGCCATTTGATTCTTGAAATTTTTTATCTATACACCAAATCATCGAGACCGCTTTCAACTTCTTTTTTTCACTGGATGTCAGCCGGAGATTTGCAGGTAAAGAAGCTTCGTCAATTTCCAAAGGTCTGCGATCATCTTCGCCCCATATTCCCGTTTTATAAAATCGGCCACCAAAATTGTCGTTGCGTGGACTGCAGTCTTTATCATCTGAGTTATTGTTTCTGCCTTGACTATTTAAATCCACTAAGCGGTCTCCCCACACATGGTGTCCTTGACCGTATTTTTGGAGAATGTTGTGGATATCTTCGCCGGAGGCAAAAAGGTTACTGGAATATAAAAATGAAAATATAAAAAAAGTTACTAACTTAAGATGTTTCATGTCGCTACCTTTTAAAGTTATTATATTAGCCTTTCTATGCAAGGGCTAGTCCAGCTTCATTGCAAATTATGTCCATTCTGTATAGACAAATCGCTAATTCCTTAGACATTTCTATAGTTTTTTCAGAGGCAACACAAATATTAAGCCATTTTCCACTTTTTTGCGTTTAATAGCCCTCATGCCAAGCCAAAAGCTTATAATAATCTTCATTATTTCCACAATAAACTTATATATCTTTCCAGCAAAGGCTGGAAAACCAAGTTTATTAACAAGTTTTTGCGGTAGCCAAACTTCAATGTCATAACATTTTGCCGCGGAAAATCCAATGTCGCCTGAACATAGTGCGACTACTCGATAAGGGATTTCACCTAAAAAAATATTCCATAACAAAGGGGTAAGAGACAAGGGCCAGCAGGCTTCCTAAATTACTAAATACATAAAGTACATAAGGGTTCTTCCCGCCCAACCAAAACTGCAATGTAGGAGAACGAAGCACTAAAAATCTGCGTCAAAAATCAGAAGCTGAGGGAGGAGTGGTGCTTCGCTATCGATCAAAATTGGTGCATTATTCTACTTAGACTGCATTATTCTACTTAGACCTAATTAATATGAAATTTATGGTTTTTCACTGTTCTTTGCAGGTCTAACAAATTTTAATGAGGCATCATCAACTGCACCTGTTTTTTTGAAGTTTAATTTAGCTAAATTTAAGCTAGTAGAATTTGCTCCACCTACTAAGTCTGGATTATAAAACTGAGTATCATCATCTTCCCATCCACAAACAGGACATATTTCAAATGTTCCAGGTGGACACTCTTCAAGAGTTAAATTCTCACAACAAGGACAAGCATATTTACTCATTATTGCACCAATTTACCTTTCACTTTTTCCCAATAATATTTAGCATAATTGGCTTTAAACGAATATATCAATTGTAAACTTAATTTTTCATTAGCTTCTTCATTTTTATTTATGAACTGTCCCGGTACTTTTTGGCTAATTTCTTTTTTTAGAAATTCAATTTGTTCTTCAAAAATTAAATTCGAGTCCAATTCACTTGAACTATTTAAACTGGAATCATTTAGCGCCCTTAAACCGTCTTGCGCTATGCTTAATTTATCTTGTTCTTCTGAAATCTTTTGTTTGAGTTCAGATATTTTTTGACTTAAAGAACTCGCTCTGGAAGCAGAATTCACATTAGCCTTTTTTAGATCCCTTACACTTTTGTAGGAATATCCATAAGCAAATGGGCCTATAAAAAATAATGAAATTACTAATAAACGTAAATAGTTGAGCATAGTTTGCAGGCATAGGTTCAAACTTCATACCACCCGCATAACACTCGCCAGTGCAACTCAGGCAATAACAAGCTGAGTTAAAGGTAGCCACCTGACGGGCCATTTGCAACTCAGTTTTTGAGAAAAAAGGAGTTGCAAAAATGGCTTACCGTCGGGTGACCAGTGAGGATCGTGTTCGTATAAAAGACGGCCTCGATGCTGGACTATCAAATACACAGATTGCTGACAAGCTGGGATTTCACAGGTCCACAATAGGCCGTGAAATCTGCCGTAATAAAGGAAAAAGAGGCTACCGGCCCAGACAAGCCCATCGCAGTGCAATGGAGCGGGAACTCTCCAAACACGGTCCCTACAAAATGAACCCTGTGATAATGACTCAGATAATTGAACGACTTGAGGTAAAATGGTCTCCGGAACAAATCTCGAATCGACTCTGTCTTGAAGGAGAAACCATTGTCAGCACCGAAACCATCTATAAATTTATTGATGACGACAGAAAGCAAGGTGGTGACATGTGGAGGCATTTAAGGCGATCAGGAAGGGTCAGAAAAAGGCGTTTTCCCTCTGAAGACAGGAGAGGAAAGCTCCAAAATGCAAGGCCCCTGTCGAAGCGCCCAAGGAGTGCCAATAATCGCAGAAACGTGGGTCACTGGGAACGGGATTTGATGGTTGGTAAGAACCACAAGTCAGCGGTCCTGGTGGTGACAGACCGCAAAACCAGGTTCAACAAACTGAGGAAACTTGATGGCAAACATGCAAAACGAATCACTGTGGAAACAGCAAAAGCCCTGAAGGGATTGCCAGTGAAGACCATGAGTAATGACCGTGGTCAGGAGTTCTCAGACCATCTAGGCTATGAGAAAAAAACAAAGATCAAGGTGTACTTTTGTGATCCTTACTCCAGTTACCAACGCGGGACTAATGAAAATCGAATTGGAATCCTCAGACAGTATTTGCCAAAGAAAACTGACCTTACAAGCCTGACAAATCAACAGCTTGAGAAGATAGAATTTGAGATCAACAGTCGACCGATGAAGTGTCTTGACTGGAGGACTCCAATGGAGTTTATGATGGAGAAAAGTTGCACTGGGAAATTGTAGTCAGGCCATTTATAATTCTATTTATTAGTAAAATAAGGCTTATTAGCTGTTTAATTAATTATGAGCCGACAATTTTTGTCTTTAAATAGGGTTAATAATGCTCTATGCAACTTGGAGACATCGTGCACAGATTTAGTGGAAGTCATTGAAATGACTAAAAAAGGTTATTTGGTCTAGAATTTATCGATGGAAGATGAAAGAAAAAGACACCCCTGCCATCCTTTGTTTTGATTTGTATTAGTAAAATATAATCAGCAACTTAGGGGGAGAGGTGTCAGAATTGCAATATCAACTAAGAGAATTATTAACCAGACTAAGTTCGGAGGCAAAGAAAACTACAGATTCTGAGATTAAAACTCGTCATGAAATTCGGCAGTGCCATTCCTGTGGGCACCAGCTAGGAGTTCGTTCAGGCAGTATTTTTCAACTAGAGAGAACCTAGTGGAACTAGAAAGAACTTTTAGTCAAATAGATACAATTGTATTTAATTATGAGGGAGTTATTTCTATCTTGTGATGAATTATCATTTATGAATAATTTCTAAACCCAGTTAGTAATTATGGATATAAATTCACATATCGAGTAAAACAACAGCTTATTTGGTGAACCAAGGGGGATTTCATGAAACTTTATTTATCTGTGCTGTTGATCTTGAGCTTAATTCAAGCACCTGTCTCTGCCGATGTTATGCCTGTAAAAAGAGACGATCTTTATGTTTTAAAAGTGCATCAAGACAGTGAAACGCAAATGATCCACTTTGAGTTGTGTGAGTTCTTTGCGGAAAACCTACAAACAGAAAAGGGCTGTATCGGCATTGGAAGAGAAAGCGGTTACACAGAAAAACAACTTGTAAAGCAAAGAGTCATCGAAAAATGGCAAACTATTGGATTATGGGTTGGCGGAGCCGCATTAGTCGCTGCCAGTGCAGGTATTGGCGTTAGCGTAGGAGTTGGTGCTGGAATTAGCATTAGTGGACTTGCTGGTGAAGCAGCTATTATTACAGGTCCATTAGGTGGAGTTTTTGGTGCAGCGGGAAGTGCATCACTAGTTTATTTTTCAGACAGCTTAAATCCTATGGAACAAAGCAAAGACGTTAAGGTTTTAGAAGATGAGGTTATTCAAGACAAAGAAGTCCTCGCTTTTGAAGGTAGCACTGTGTTTGAGTTCGCTCAACGTTTAGACCATGTACTGGGTAAAATTAAAAACTAGTTGGACCAGTAAAAACTAGTCAAGTGCCTGGCGTTTAGTCTGGTGACCAGAACTCTGTGATACCTTATTGTAAATGGTGCTTGGGGTTTACTAGGCGTTCAGTGGTTACACTTCCTGTTTTAATAAATTCTTCTATATTTTCTAAGGTAGTTACAGCAATATTTTGTAGGGCTTCTTTAGTTAAAAAGGCCTGATGGGAAGTAACTAAAACATTTGGAAAACTAAGCAATCTGGCCAAGGTGTCGTCTTGGAGTATTTTATCTGAAAGGTCTTGAAAAAATATGTTTTCTTCCTCTTCATAAACATCCAAAGCTGCGCCTGCTATTTTTTTATTTTTTAGTCCCTCTATCAAAGCAATAGAATCGATTAAAGAGCCTCTACCCGTATTGATAATGTACACGCCCTCCTTCATTTTACTAATACTAACTTGATCAATAATATGATGGGTTTCGGGAGTGAGGGGTAAATGTAAGGAAATTACATCCGACTGACAAAATAAATTTTCTAAGTCTGTATATTTAATGCTTTTATTTTTTTCTAGCTCTGGATCTTTAACTATATCGTACATCAAAACATGGCAACCAAAAGAAGTCATAATATGTGCAAAAATATTCCCGATTTTTCCGCCACCAATCACACCTACAGTTTTTTGATAAAGATCAAATCCTTCTAGACCATCTAGGGAAAAGTTTAACTCTTTCACCCGAAGGTAAGCGCGGTGGATTTTTCGATTCAAACTCAATAACATTCCCGTTGCAAACTCAGCAACAGCATGAGGCGAATAGGAGGGCACCCTTGCCACTAACACCCCTTGTTTTTGAGCCGACACTATGTCCACATGATTAAAACCTGCACAGCGCAAAGCTATTAATCTAACACCATAAGAGGCTAGCTCTTTAATGCAGGCATCAGTGATTTTGTCGTTTACAAAAGAACAGACCACCTGCGTGCCTTGCGCCAATCGTGCCGTCTTTTCGTTGAGACAGGTCTCATGGAATTGTATATCTAAATTAAAATTTTGATTCGCCTTATTAAAAGCCTTTTTATCAAACTGATGAGTGTCGAAAAAAGCAATTTTCATAGTTGTTCCTAGTTTTTAGACATAAGGTCTAATTCTGAAATTTTCAACGAGCCTGGTTTAGAATACTTATCGTAATAGTCACTCATTTGAACTGGTAGGTTATAGCCTCTAGATAACAAATTATTTTCGTAGTCGGGAAAGGTCACACCGTTTAAGTAAACTCGATACACAGTTCGCTGACGCAAATACAAACCCACAGGAACAACATAAGTAACTAGGTTAGGTAAACTTGATATTGTGTTTTTTGTACAAGGATCCTCGTTAATGACTCTTTTCCACCATAAAGTAATATAGATAGTTCTAGACTCTTCATCTACTTGTGATTTCACATAATCATAAACATAACAATTGGAAACAAAACCCTTTAACTGAATTAAAAATTCAACGCCAGGATTTATTTTTTTAGGCCAACTTATAGCTTCAGGCATTATAGCTGCTGGTAATGTCTCCACACCCTTGTCGGCCATAGAGTCCGGACCGTAATAAATTGTAAACAAACTTAACAATAGAGAAAAAAGTACCCGCATGAATGCACTCCTAAACACCTAAAATAACTAACTGCTATACTGTATTAATACTAGTGCAGACTTATTGCAAATAGCGTTCCCAAAAAGGTTCACGGTTAAATTTCCGATAAGCAGCAAGTCATAATTAAACATTTTTGACTCCGCTTTTTGAATAAATTTAAATTTAGACTGTCCAATCAACTGAACTAATGGTGCACACTTTAGGATAGTTTTAGTTAGTTTTATTTTGAGTTTTTCCGGGCAATTCACTGGGCCCTTTTGAAGGAGTACTTTCGGGGTAGCAGTTTTCTCTGAAATTAGTATAGTAAAGTCTGGAAGCAATGGCAGCTCTTTGCATTTTGCATTCCATAGTGGTGTTAGTAGAATCTAAACAAGCTGTCATTTCTTTTAAATCCCACCTTGGATTTGGGTTGTCTTTAGATAGATTTACAGGAATATACCTTTGATGTTTATCTATAAATTCTTGAGTTTTTATATAGTTGACATTACCATTATTAAATATTTTTGCGCTCGAAAAATCGGGCCACCCATTTTTACCATCAAATGGAGCTTCTACCTTTGTGTTCTCAGAAAAGTGGTACACAAATGTTTTCTGAAAACCATCCCCTCGCATTTCAAAATTAGCAGCCTTAAATCCATCACAACTGGTATTTCTAACTGAAGTAATTGATTCAAAAACAGAGTCCAACTCTTTCATTTCATTCTTTAATATTTTGCAAATTCCAGGTGAAATTTGATCGTTATTTAAATGTTTCACTTGAGAAATAGTTTCATCTGTATTTTGAATTCTTAGCTTTGAACATGTAAAACTTAACAGTCCAGTAGAGCTTTTCGCTTCGGCCTCTGAGAATACATAAGAATTCCCATTAAGAACTGTTAAGTCTTTGTCGGAAAGCCCAAGCTCATTTTTACACAATTCTAAATTTCTTTTATCTAAAATGTTAAAACCCAAAAACGTTAGTTTACTAAATAAATCCCCTAAAAGGGTACCTACAATGACTCCTGTTTTAATATTAGCACTTCTATCTGCAAAACGAGCCTCGGATTTTTTGAGTGCTTTTATCCCTCTGCTGTTTTTGTTAGATGGACTTTCATTAGCCTCAATCAAATCAAAAATAACTTTGTGTTTTTTAGATAACTTTTTATATTGAGAGCTCTTTTTGGAACCATCATGTCTGTCATAAATATCAGCCACTTTATCAAAATCCTTGGGGAAATGTTTACTAAGAAAGTCACGGTATTTACTTTGTTGGAGTTCATTGCTGGCAAAGCTCTCTAGAGTTGATTTAAGTTCTGGGTCTTTGGCATTATTGATGGCTTCCCTCAATTGCTTAGCATAGAGTTGTCTGGCTCTTACATCTATCTCTAATTGCCTACCATTTTGCTCGGCATTTAACACTTCTTGTAATCTCGATTCTCCGTGGGGAGCATCTGCGTATCTTTTTTTTATGATCTCTTTTTTTGCATCTTCATTGTGAGTAAACTGAGAAACAATTTTTCTAGCTTTAATAACCGCATTGAGTTTTAATATTAGGGCTTTGGCATTGGGAATATCCGAGCGTTGAGTTAAAAAAGAATTCCATAAATTTACGGTAAAGGCACCAGCTGCGCCACCAGCAATAGGATATACAATTGACCACTTATTTAAATCCTCACAAGATTCCTGTTGATTATTAAGTATACAACTTCTTTTCGCTGAGTATACTTTTAAGAAATCCTCATTGCATTCACTATCTAATGCCTCACCAGCACTAGCTAATGTAATAGGAATTATAGCTCCTATAAGTAAAAAAAGATTTCTTAACATTTACCCACTCCCTCCTATATATATCGGAATGAGAAAGTGAGCACTTAAGTGGTCGCAGCACTAGACTTTGGGTGAGAAAAAATCTCTTGTTAAAATAATCAAGCCTTAAAGTGTAAAGGATATTAAACTTTACCCCAAAGAAATCATTCAAACTTTCTATTTTAATCGGAGATCGCACAAGGAGAATTCACCTTTTACTTGATCCCGCCTTATCTTGTTTTGGATGTTAGTAAAATGCGTCTTGAAAAAACTACTGACATCTACAAAAGCCAGTCTAAGAACATCCTGGTAAGAGTCGTCAAAAAATCCTTTTTTAAATATCCAATCATAATCATTGCGTGTTTGTATTCGCTCAATCATTACATCTAACTCATGTAAGTAGGCATTAGGATCTTCTAAATTTCCATTGGAATCTTGAAGTAAGGACTTATAGGCACTTTCATGAGTGAAATGAAAATATACTAAGCTGTTCAGTAATCTACGTCCATTATCTTCAATAAGCTTTTGCCTTTTGGCAAATTCATTATGAACCTTTTGCCATTGCTCTGGCGTACCAGGAACCGCCGGACGCAAATTGAAATAACCATGGGATTGATCATGCTCTAAAAAATCTGCAGGACCTGTAAAATGCCTTCCATCGGCAAAATTGAAATTTTCCCCATGAGAAGTTAAGCCCATAAAATGAGTTCTCATACCAAAAGTAAAACTCAGGGAATCTAAACTCAAAGATTTTTTGGTAACTATAAAATTCTCATCGGGAAAACGTTCACCGATAGCCCAAGCGTCTAATCTTTCTTTGCCAAAGCGTTGAAAACTTTTGCTGCTGGGAAAAACTTGAAGTTTGTAGCGACGAATATCATCAAATTCAGGGCGAGCGAAAAGAGAAACTAATTCCATAAATTTATAAAGCGAAATTGCCTGAGACAACTTAATCTTAGAAAATACTTTTATTGCGTCTTTAACACCCTTGCGAGCGTCCTCTACTGTTTGAGTCCCTGTATTAAAAAATGGTACAAACCAGGTGTCCAAGTAAAGTTTTTTATGTCCGGGACGATTCATCAGTTGTAGCTCACGTTCAGTGGGTTGCAATTTTATCGGTTTGCTACGCTCCGGACCTACAAATTGATTAATAAAATCACTGGCATCTTTATAAGTACGACTCAATCCATGTGGCTTATGCAACTCGGCTCTTCTGTCTATCTCAAGTTGAATGATTTCTGTTTTTTCTGGGTGGGCTTGGAGATCTAAATAAAGAGGTTTAAGCCATTCTTTTAAATCCGCCAATCTTAAAGCCTCATGGGATTCTATTCTTTGCAATTTGGCAAAAAACAGTTTGTCGAAGTTTGCTAAATAGTTTTCAAGATCAGAATGCATCCATAATATCAATTGTTTGCAATCATCACTAATCACTATGTCTTTTGCGGCTTGAATGGGGTCGATAGGATTAGTGATACTCGCTGAAATTGCGACTTTTATATTTCCAAACAATGCTAACCATAAATAACAAGTACAAAGAAAGACCCGATTCTTGTAATTATTTTTCATTTGAATTCAACAGTGTTTCACAAAGATTTGCACGTTCTTGTGCTACTCTTTTTGCTGCAATTTTTCTCCAGATGTTTAATGCGGAACCAAAGTAATTACTGCCTTTGTCTTTTCGCCTATAAAGCGATTCCCTGCGAGATGCATCATAATTCATTTCCACCTGGTGATACTCTACTGGAATGCCACGCTCTTCAGCAGCTTCAATAACAACTGCTGTGAAATCGTTGCCACCAATGGCAATTATACGATCCGAAGACATAACAAAGGCTTCAGATACTGGTAATAACTTTCCCGATCCTTCCTCTTTACCCCCCCACTCATCTGAATCTATTAAAATTTGGTAGTCTAAATAGTCTGAAAATTGCCCTGTTACATTCAAAGCTCTGCTAGACACTAACCCAGTGGTCTCAAAACCCATCATTTTAGCAAGCTCGTAAACGCGACCAATGCCCTCTTTGGTGCTTCCACTATTAATAATATGCTTATTAGGGTCTAATATTTTTAACCTTTGAATAATTATATTATCAATGATGTTGGGCTCTTGATAACCAAAGGCTGCAAATCCCATAAAAGTTACGACTTCTTTATTGCCTTTGATTTCACGTACAAAGTCCACGGCTTGAGTTACAGTAAGGGGGTCTGTTATTGTTTTTGGGCGAACTCGTTTGTCATTTTTATTTTTTTTATTCAAATCACCTAGAATACTTTTGTATTTAAATTTTTCAGGGCTGCCCTCTTTAGCCGTGATCCATCCTAACAATACATCATCATCGGGATAATTATCAAAATTAAGTATTTCGAACAGTTTTTTTGCAGCTTCAAGAATGGTTTCAGGAGTTCGATAATCTTTAGGGACAACGTAGTTTTTAGGATCTTCGGGATCATCAAAAAAACCATGAAGGAGCTTGTTATAGACATTTGCTAACAAAGAAAGGGCTCTGTCATGAATAAAATGAATATTTGTGGCCTTCCCTTTTTTGAATCCAGTTTTACGTGCACCACTGTCTAAGTTTCCTGTTGCCGTACGCAGTTGCTCATTATCAAAGATTCCATCTGGCACTTCATCGAGCTGCACCTCAAAAGGCTGTGGGATACCCGGTGGCCTCATAAGATCATCTAATACTGCTTCTCGTGTGGGTGGGAGAGCTGATTCATGTAATATTTCAAAAATTAATACTCTTAACATGGCACGTTTTGCATAACGATCGCGGTCGGCATTAAGTGATATTTTTTCTATATTAGGCATAAGTGTAAATTGGATAAAATGGTCCATTCGCTGATACATGGCCAATTCTTCATCAAATGTTTTAATGTTATTTTGCCTCAAAACTAAAAATAAATATTCTACCATTCTTCTTACATGATTTAAATCATGATACCAAAAATCCAAAGGTGTTTGATAATGCCGGTCCACACGCAAGCCTTGGGTGGCCAAGCCGATAAAGCCGATGGGAACACTTCGCACCTTAATCAAAGGGTTAAAACCCAAAGAAGTAAAAGTGGGTACAATCACCACCTTGTCGTTAGCCATCATACGATGACGATGATACAGATATCGATCAAAGTGATAAAGAGGCTCAACTTTATTTCTATTGCGGATACGATCAACAATATCAAACAAACTCATTGCTTCTTCAAAAGCATCAATAGTTGGGCGATAAGGAAATTTACCTTTGTAGGGTTGCTCATAGGGATATTTTGACTTGTCTTCAAATGAAAACTCAACATTCACATGAAATAGCTTACCCTTAACCTGTTCAAGTTTTTGTTGGAGCTCCGGGCTTTTATTTACTACTTCTAAAAACCAATCAGCTTTTAAATCATCAATAATTCGATTGTAGGCGGCCTCAAACTCTGGAAAAGATGCATTGGCTCCATCTTTTTGTAGACGTTGGCTGGCCCACTTATAGTAACTTAGAGGGTCAGCAATTATTCGTGCTTCAAGTGTACCTACTGTATTCCAAAAGTAGTCTTGAATACCCAAACCCCACTCATCACTCAGCCCACTTTCACGCCACTCATTAAAAGCTTCTTGTGGTGATTTGTGTTCACGAAGAACTCTATAAAGGGCGACCAACAAACCCGTACGGTCTTTTCCCCTTACACAATGAACTAAAATACTCTTACCTGAATCCGCCTTTTCGTCGATAATATTAAAGAAATGAGTAAGCGCACGACTATAGTCCGCCTCAGTTGATTTAGAATCAAGAGCCAAATTATAAAATTCAAAACCATTGGTTAAGGCATGAGTTTTAGAATCCTCGACAGTGTTGTCGTTTCGTAAATTTATAATTATTCCCACATTAAAATTTCTAAGCAATGGATAATCACTTTCTTGTGGCTGAGCACTGCGAAAAACATTTTTAGATACTGGCTTGAACTCATCAAGAGCCAAAGCCTTAAGGCCAAAAACAATTAAACTGGCAAAAATTAAAAACTGGCTAACATGCATAACCTATGTCCCTTTATTAGTAGGGTATAACTATGCAATATCCAGGCAAATTCAACAAAAAACTATGATCATCTAGAAAAAAGATCTATATAAAATATTCATTCTAGTTCAAGAATTTAACAGTCAACTTGATTCACATTACCTGTGCAAGCTTTTTAGTTAAAAAACACTTCAAATGCTGTCTTATAATTTAGACAATTTCTTTGATAACCAACGTCTATTATCTGTTCTATAAAAAAAATTTTTATTTGAATAATTTTTCTATAAATACATTTAGTTTATTTTGTACTCAAATAATCTTCTATTGAAGTTTAGTATTACAAGGGCTCAGTGATGAAATAATTTGGGGATAGCTATTCAACTTAAAAATAGAGCGTAACTCATTCCTTTCTTCGGCAAAGAATAATCTTTTTTGGGGCACAATAGGTGTAGTTATATTGTTTAAAAATTCGTCAAATGAATAACCATTAAATTGTTTATAATAACTATCTGCAATCCACTTTTCATTCTGAAAATCAAACACAACAAACCCATGATCTTCTGGTAAGGGTATTGTATCAGCATACAAAACCACAACTTGGGCATAAACATGAAGGTTTGGAATGCCTGCACGTTCAAGAGTCAAATGGAGCAAAAGTGCATTCTCTCTACAAACACCTGCACCACATGCAATGTATTTACTGAGTGGAATCTCAGTGTTTTTTTCACGGTATTCTTTTAGCAACGAAAGATATGTTTCATCATTAAACTCATGATGTTTAGAAAATACTTGTCGCACCTGTTGAATAATTAAATTTACTTTATGTGGTATTGAAAGTGAGTCATTGTGTCTAATTTGATCCGCAAAATTCCATAATTCATAAAATATAGAATTTTCTGAATCAATGAGATAATCAGGTTGCAAACCTCCATAACGAACGGAACCTTCCACTCTGTCTCCAGCTTGTACTTTTCGGAAATAAACTTCGCCGAGGGCTTGCACAGATAAAACAAGAAATAAAACAAACAAGAAACTAATTTTACTAATTTTACTCATTTTTTTTTGCCGTGATTTCAGATGGAATAGGACGATAAGTCTGCTGCCAATCGTATTTAAACAGAGGATTACGAGTATCACCATGACTATCATAGATTTTTTTACTAAATTCTACCCTAATAAAAGTACGTCTAGGGATAAATACAGATGACTTTTGGGCCTCATGTACAGAGTAGCTATTCCAAAAATAAATTACATAATCTTCAGTAACCATTGCGACTTGAGGATCGTGTTGATCCCACAATAAATCATGAATAAAGACTTTCTCTAAATTTAACCCCTTCAAATTAAAAGGCTGAGGATAAAAAATAGTTCCTAAGGTATCACTTGCTGAATAAGTGTGTTCTGGAGGAAGTTTAACTGGGTATCGTGCACCTTGAACTCCATCTATATGAATTCCTGATTGACGATGAGTCTTGTTTTCTTGAACGGGACTTTGATCAACAGTTAAATAGGCAAAGAAATCTTTGTAATCGGGGTTTATTTTTATTTCGTGATCTAATATTCTTTGTAGAAATTCGTAAAACTGCTTAAGCTCCACTGGAACTCTCACATCAGTTCCAGGCATTTTAATAGGCATATTTAAAACAGAAACAGTAGACGAACTGAAATTCTTTTTTCCATCTAACAATCCCAGGGGAATAGGAGCATATATATCACTCATTCTTTCTACATTCCATGGTAAAAGTAAATCTCTATAAATTGGGGAATCTTCAATCTTATCCTTATGACCCATTATATTTGGATGAATTACAAAACCTTCACCAGACAAGTTTGTTTCCCGTAAATTTAGTCGAAGTGAACGCTCATAAGAAGGTTTACTATTTAAAATAAGTTCTTGGAAAATATTTGTAAGTGCAACATCCTTTGGAATTGATATAAATATTTCTTTCACAATTCCACTGGAGCTCTCAACATATTTGGATACTCCAACTAAAATTTCATAGGCAACTTCTTTGGGGGTCTTCTCTACAGCCCCAAGTGCATAGCCATTTCGCATTACAGGAAAGGCAACACTTGATAGCCCCTCTTTTTCTGCCATTTTTAGAGAATTAAAAACGAGTTCTCGCAACTTCAACATCTGATTGTCCGCAACTAAAAGTAAAGCTGGAACGTTCGCTTTAGGAGGAATAAATTTAACTTCGCCATCTTGAAGATTAATACTTTTAAATTCATTAGGAATTTTGCCCTTCATAAGACTGTGTAACTGACTCCCACAGAGCCCCTGACACTCTACATTTACAACTTGTGCTTTAGCTTGAGTCTCTTCAAGTGGTTGATTTACAACTTTAACATAAAAGAAGTTAGGCAATTGAATTTCAGGCCAATCCTGCTGTGGTTCCATTTTTATAATTTGACTACGTTGGCTTATGATAGTTTTAATTTTGCTTAAAGTAGTAACCTCACTTTTCCAAAGAGTTCTATTAAAAACCCAAGCCATCTGACTTACATGAAATTGCAACAAGTCGTCCAAATGATTTCGGATAAAGGGAACGTTTAACATTCTCAGTTTATTTGAAATATCCAAAAGATCGCTATGTTGAAAATTTGTTTGAATTTCTATTTGCAAAATTTCGCTAGCACTTCGGCGAAAATATGGGCCCCATTTAATTTTAGTATTTTGCAAAGCTGATTCATTTAGATCCAGAGAACTCAGAGTTTCTATGCTACTTCTAACCAATTGATAATCAGGTTTTTTTGATGTCAAAAATTCAGCAACTTTAATTAAATGAAAATCAACATCAGTTTTTAGAGTGGGAATTAACTGATCCATAGCTAAACTACATGTCATAGCTTTGGCCACATTTGACACTAAAAATAAAGTAAGTATAACAATTATCTTGTGCTTTAAAATATTTGTAATCCCAAAACCCCTGTATAACATTTGAAACTATAAAACTTAGTTAGTTTATTTCTAATTTTTTATCAATCTGAAAGAACTTAATTGATTTATTTATATACAGTTTAATATATTTTTTATAGTAAACGCGATCTTTCAGATAAGTACCCTTTCATGCAACACTTAAAAATACTCAAAAAAACTCCTAAAATGGATTTAGACCTAAACCCTAAAAGAAAAAAATTTGTGGAGGAGTTTTATGACAACTAAAAACAGAAAGGTGTAATAAATTTATCAATCTTCCTAAGGCTTCTTCTAGCCACTGTTTATATTAGGATCTGTCCCAGTTCACAATTCATTTTCACCAAAGATTAGACCAAAATAACCCATCTGCTTGAATCCCAATACTTCATACAAACTTTGTGCTGCGTAGTTTTTTTCGCCTGTAAACAGAATTAAAGTATCCAACTTATGGATGTCTACACTATCCTTTATCAACTTCTTTATGCAGAGCTTTGAGTAGCCCTTTCGCCTCTCTTCAGGTGGTGTATATACACCACCAATTTGCCCTATATTCTTGTACCTAGTATTGTAAGCACCAATAGATACCAACTCTTTTCCATGGAAAACTCCCCACCAATACTTAGCATCGACTCTCTCCTTAAAGTGAGATTTCCGTTGTTCACTTCCCCCTGGTGATACCAGACCCTCTTCTGCAAGGTACTCCCTATTTAAGGGGTCCCATTGCTCGTAATCAGCCAATGTTAAAAAACGTATATCCTGATTTGGCTCTAACTCTATTTTTGAATTTGATGACACTAAGGACTTTGATGACACTAAGGGTAAGGAGTACATTTTCTCTTTTGATACAAAGTTTGTCTTAAATTTACCACTTGAGGTTTCTAGATAACTCTTGAACAGCCATGTGTCCTTCCATGGGCCAATGATACCCTTAATTTCTATGTTGTCTTCTTTAACAGCTTCTGCAATTTCCGGTGAATAATCGTCTAAAGCATCAGATTGAATAATGAGATTACTTCTTCGAGTCATAGAAAATACACAGACAATTTTGTCATGGCGTTTTAATACACGATAGTTACCTGAACTTAAGTGCTCCCCTTTTCGAAAACCATAATCTTTCATGTTTCCCAGCAAAAAGAGGCAGGTTTCTTTTCTCGCTTCTAAAAAATCTATACAATTTTTCAGATTTTTCTCATCAACTATTTCTACTATTGGTTCAGCATCATATCTTTTACTCATAAGGACACATGCCATTTTTGTCCCGTTATTCAATGTGTGAATACCATCAGAATGAATTCTAAAGCCATGTTGTTTATAGAAATCACGAGCAGTAAGCGAAGAATGAAGCTGTAGTTTCTTTAGACCAAGCTCTTTAGCTCTCTTTTCTAAAGCAAAAAATAACTTTGTACCTACACCTTTTTTGCCGAAATTATTCCGCACATAAACGGCTCTAAGCTCATTGAATTCTGGCACAATAGAGCTAAAGCCGATAATGTTCCCGTCTTTTTCACAAACATAAATCTCTTCACAAGAACCTTGGATAATATTTTTGACTTTTTCAATACAGGGCTCTGTAACTCCACCATGCCATGCCTTCAGAATTTCTGCTGAATAATGTGCTGAGGCCGTGTTGTGGACAGCATCGAAATGTGCCTCAACAATTCCTTTTGCATCCTCAGCTTTAGCCTTTCTAACATTCATAAATAAAACATCCTAAATTCAACTAAAACCAACTAGCCAGTGACTTCATCAAATATTCACCTGGCGTCAATGTTGCTGCCCCATAGACTCCTACTCGCCAGCCAGCAACTAACATACCGCAGGTACAAATAAAAGGGTATAATTCGAACCATTTGGAACCTAATTGGATTCCCATGATCAAGGGAATTTGAGATTTTTTAAGCTAAATCTCATCTAAAGACTATATTTTTCCTATGGTCATAGGAATTTTTGCTTTTTTAGTCAATACACACTATGCTGGGAGAATAAATTCACAGGATCATAGGAAAAAACAATGAAACCCAATGATATTTCCCTAATAACCTTAAGCACCCGAATACGGGACGAAAGAAAGTCTCAAGGGCTCTCTCAAACCGAATTGGCCGATCTTGCAGGGGTAAGCCTAAACTTTGTTAGTCAGTTGGAATCGGCCAAGTCCACCGTCCGCATCGATAAAGTGCTTCAGGTATTAAGCACCCTGGGACTAGAGCTGCACATCCGCTATGGAAAAATGGGAATTAGCCAATGATCGACTTTAAGCAAATTGTAGAACTGGAGGTCCACCGGCAAAATACTTTTGTAGGCATTTTACACCGCACAAACAAAGGTTGCGAACTCGCTTTTGACTCTTCGTTTTTGAATGATCAAAATTATTCTCAATTGAGTTTTAGAATTCCTAAACAAAAAGTCTATCAACATTTAGGAGTTAATCTTCCCCCCTACTTTGCGGGACTTATCCCCGAAGGATTGAGATTCAAAGCCCTGGTTAAGGAAATTAAAACTTCTGAAGATGATTTGTTTAGCCTACTTGCCGCCATAGGCGAAGGCTCTGTGGGCGACATTTATACTAAGGCTCCAGCCCTACAGCGCCCAAAAATGGAGATTCCCTCAGTTAAAGACATCGATTTTTACCAGTTTTTTGATCAGACTCTACAAATAGGACTTGCCGCCAAGGGAGATGACGGATTTGCGGGAGTACAGGAAAAGATTTCGGCGTCCATGATCAGCTTCCCCATACATACTGCCAAAAAAGAAAAATCTTATATATTGAAACTCAATCCTAAAGACAAACCAACATTAATATACAACGAATTTCAATGCCTCCAATTGGCAAAAAAATGTGGCCTCAAAGTCAACAATGCAGAAATCGTTTTTGATAAAAATAAAAACCCAGGCCTTTTGGTGGAGCGTTTTGACCGGATTACTGATAGCAATAAAAAAATCCACTCTATTCATCAGGAAGATGCTTGCCAGTTTTTGGACCGTTACCCAGCCGATAAATACCGATTGAGTTACCAGGATGTATGTTCTGGTATAAATGAATTTGCCACAGCCCCTTCCATCGAAATTTTGAAGGCTTTGCAACTTTATTTGTTTTCCTATTTTATTGGAAACGGAGATTTGCATGGAAAAAATATTAGTTTGCAATCAGATTTTAAAACCGGGAGGGTGCAACTGACCCCGATCTACGACTTGATCTGCACATACATTTATAAAGATCAACAAATGGCACTCAAGCTAGACGATAGGGATAGTAATTTTAAGCGGCAGCATTTTGTGGGCTTTGCAAAAAGATTTGAAATAAATGAAAAGGCCGTTCAACAAATGATGGATAAACTCATCGCCCAGTTGAAAAAACATAAAAATATTTTGCTGGACATCACTGGCTTAGACACAAAAAGCAAAAAACTTATTGGAAAAATGATGAAAGAGCGGATTGCAAATCTTGCATAAATATAAGTGAACGCGAATATTAAATATCCGTACTACGGCGGTTTGGCTGGTAAATCTCTTGCGTGTAAGACAAACTATCTAGTAGTGACAGTAGCTGGAAAATCTAAAAATTGCTTTGCAGTAGATAAAATAAATAAATTTTTAATTATTTCAGGCTGGCTTAGGCTAAGCCTTTTAATATTTTGGAGTTAGAATTTCTCACTGCCCCCAATATGAATCCACAGCTTTCCTCGGTGGGATTACAATGAGTAAATACAAGAGCAGCGATTCCCGGTAAATTTAAGAATCCCATAAGTACAGTGCTTTGAGAGCACAGTTATTTTTATTTTTCGCCCGGATTTTGTGAGTTATGATCCTTTGCATGACTGACATCACAAAATTTCACGGTAGTAATTTAATCGCTAACTTTAGGAAGTACTTTTCCCAAGTTCCTGACATTAGAAATCCTGCATTAATTGAGTATCCACTTGAAGATATTTTAATGAGTGGTTTGTCTTTATTTATAATGAAGTTCCCTTCTCTTCTACAGTTTGAAGAGTGGCACAAAGTCCATGATAAGAATCGTACAACTTTTCAAAATATTTTCAAATGCCCCCATATTCCCTCAGACACTCGTATGCGGGAGGTCCTTGATGAAGTTTACCCAAAGCACCTTGATTTTATTTTTGACAAATTTTTCTTACTTGCCAGAAAACAAAAAAAGATTAACTCCTATGAAAGGCTTGGCGGGTATTATCTTGTAAGCCTTGATGGTACAGGGTCATTTCATTCTGAGGATATTTCTTGTGAATTTTGCTTGCGAACGGCACATAAAGGCAAGAACAAAGTGACTTATTCACATAAATTCTTAACTGGTACTTTGGTTCACCCAACAGATAAAATCGTTTTGCCTCTGGGAGTTGAAAACATCACAGGTTTAGGTGAAGACAATAAAAAAGATGTCATCAACGATTGTGAGCAGAATGCATTTATGAGGTTTTTAGAGAAGTTCCACCAGTCCCATCCACAGCTAAAAACGATTATTTTAGCGGATGCACTACACGCCAATGCCACTGTAATCATGCGACTCAAGGAGATGGGAAAGTCATTTATTTTAAATATAAAGCCCGGGAAGCACAAAAAATTATTTAGTGCTTTAAAGAATAAAATTGCAAAGAATCAGGCGATTATTTTTGAAAAAAAGGAGGAGCTCGGTTTAAAAGTAAAAAAGAGTGTCACACATCATTTTGAGATCGTGAATGGCGTACCTTTAAGTGCCAATTACTTAGAGGGGGTGACGGTCGTTAATTACAGAGAAACTACTGAGTGGATCAGTCCTAAAAAAGTTAAGAAGATAGAGACCAAAAAATTTAGCTGGGTTACAGACTTGAGTGTAACGAGTCATAACGCCATGGAGGTGATGAGAGCCGGCAGGAGTCGCTGGCAAATAGAGAATGAAACATTTAATACATTAAAGAATGGGGGGTATGAATTTGAGCACAATTACGGCCACGGGAATAAGAATTATTACTTAGAGCAATAAATAGTTTACAATATTAAAAAAATATATTATTTCTTAGAGATGATTTCAGATGCTCGTTCATTAGACCCAAAATCTCAAGAAAGAATACGTTATCAAGCCATAGAAGCACTAAAAGCTGGCTATACACAAGTTGAAGTGGCTGAAATGTACGGGGTTACCCGTCAGGCTGTTTATAATTGGAATTGCGCCTATAAAGAATCAGGGAAAAAATCACTAAGAGCAAAGCCACAAGGTCGCCCTAAAGAAGAAGGGAAATTAAAGGGCTGGCAGTGTGCTCAAATCGTTCGAATAATTCAAGACAAGACGCCGGATCAACTAAAGTTTGATTTTGTACTTTGGACACGAGAGGCTGTGAAAGAGCTTATTAAAGATAAGTATGGGATTGAGTATTCAAAGTGGACAGTTGGTCGATTGTTAAAAAAATGGGGTTTTACACCTCAAAAGCCGGTTAGGAGAGCTTATGAACAAAACGATGTAGCAGTTATTGATTGGTTAAAATCAGAGTATCCAAAGATCCGGCAGAAGGCTCGTAAGTCAAGTGCAGAGATACATTGGGGTGATGAGACAGGTCTTCGTTCAGACGCCTCTGTTGCAAAAACCTATGGCCGTAAAGGTGTTACTCCAATCGTAAAATTGAGTGGGAAAAGATTCTCATGCAATGTTATTTCCAGCATTACAAATCAGGGACGTTTAAGTTTTAAAGTTTTTGATGGAAAATTTAATGCTGATGTTTTTATAGATTTTATGAAGAGACTTATAAAAAGTAGTAGACGTAAAATCTTTCTTATTGTTGATCGACACCCAGTTCATTACAGGTCTAAGCAGGTCAAAAGTTGGCTTTCCAAAAACAAGAAGGCAATAGAGCTTTTTTTCTTACCCCCTTACAGTCCTGAATTAAATCCCAATGAACTTTTAAATAATGATTTAAAAAGGAATACCGTGAGGAAGAAAAGGGCCTCAAATAAAGATGAGCTTATAAAAACAGTACGATCACATCTAAGAAGTCGTCAAAAGACTCCCTATAAAATAAAAAATTTATTTGAAAAAACTGAAGTCTCATACGCTAAGGCTGTGTAAACTATATCGTGCTCCTAGTAATAAGTTCAGTGTTTAATTATTTATGTATCTTTGGATTCATGTTTGATCAGCTTGGAAAGCTTGGCTGCAAAGTCGTTCGACGTTTTTATGAAAGAGGTGGTCGAATGATAGGTTACATAACTAAGCTGAAAAGTGTTTACAATATGCTATATCACCTAGAAAGTTGGGATCAAATAATAAGACTTGCAGTGGGTGAACTCAAAGTTGAGTCGAGATTTAATAGTTCATAAACTTGGCATCAACTTTGTGGCCCCCAGTTCAAAAAACAAAAATTGTCATATATAAAAAGAAATTATCCACTGAAAATGAAAAAAATTGCAGTCAATGGAGAGCTTTATATTGCTCAAAATATTCTCTTAAAAACTCTAAATTTATCAAGTTACTAAAATTGTTAGCCTATTTCCCGGGAACGCCTGATACAAGAGCGTATGAACCGGATTTTGGTATAATTTTTGATATGTATTAAGTCTGTATAGTTAAAAACTAATTTATCGCAATCTGATAGGGCAATAAGTACCCAAAATGGTCTGCGATGACTATTTTTGTTAAAAGAAGGAGTTAAAAATGAAGAAAATTTTAGTTGTTTTAGGTCTATCGATGCTAGGAGTTTCTGTTCATGCTGGCAAGAGCACTGTAATTTTAAACGAATCAAATGGAGGTCGTGTAATTGTTGAATCCGTCAAAAATGATGATGGATTAGCTTCTCTTACATTTTTTTCCTGCACCAACCAAACTAACATTAAAACTATTGATGTTGACCTAGATCAATGTGATGTCATGCTTGAAGGTAAAACCTTTACATTACTTGACGTAGTGACGGCCATAAAGAGAAACTATGACCGCAGTCCTTTAACCTACTTTGTACAAGATACTTACTTTGCCATGCGGCAGGCAACTAAGTTTGCTCTAAAAAATCCCGTAGATGGACATAAGGATACAACTTACATGGGTTCAGGCAATAGCTATGGTTTTGCGAGTGATCCAGCGTGGCTTCTTAACTCAATTGAACGAGCAATTACAGATGGGGATGCTGAAAAGCCTGGGTTTATTGATAAGGTGTACTTTGAAGGTGCTCGTGATGGCCTGACTGCTCTTCTGCTTTTTGCTGACAAATAATGATTTTGTTTATCCTGCTTTAGTGATTACTCGAACTTGCACTGTTACATCAATATAAACAACTACTAGAGAGAATTCGAACATTAGAACTTCTGGTACAATAGAAATTTCGTAAACTAATTTCTTTGCTATCAGAACATCGTCCCGGGGTGTTTTCATTAAAAGTTGGAATGCTTTCTGCAATCCTATTTTAGTATTATGAAAAAGCTACGAAATCTTTTGCTTTTATTGACATTGGTGGTACCCATTTTTGGCTCTGCCAGACAAATCTCGGAAATTGGTATTGTCGGCGATAGTGGGATTACTGGAGCCGCTGCGGAACCGCATTTGGCCTTGGAATTAATTTCTTTAGGAAGTAGAATCGGTGGATTTCTTATGGGTCCTATTGTGAAGGATTCGCTAATTGCCCAAATTCTTAATATCTCAGACCCCTCAGTCCCACATCCAGAGATTTCCGCTTACGGCCCTGCATTTCAAGAATTCCATCTTCTGGAAGACCTACCGTCACCGATAAGAGTTTACTTTTCCGATGCAGAAGTTGACTTCGACAAAAAAAATATAGTGGATCTAAATTTGTCAGCTCTTGGATCCAAGAAAATTGATCTACTCCAATATTCCAGTCCCTACCTGTTAGGAAATGCACTTGGGCTGTCCCCAGAAAAAATAATCTATGTTGCCCAAGACGGTCAGCGCACATCATCAATTTCAAAACAATTTAGACGGTTTTTTGTCGTACCTAGAATTGCCAAAAGAAATTATCTTCCTGAACTCATTTTCATTTCATATACCGCCAATGACTTTTGCAGTGAGGATGTCTTAAACCAGTCGTCGAAGCAAGTTGTTGCCAATTATAAGAAAATTCTTAGAGATCAACTCGTAGATGTTAGAAAAACCTACAGAGCAAATCCAAAGGGTACCCATGTTGTTTATATGGCGCCACTCAATGTGACCCAGATTTTTGACAACGATGCACTTTTAAATAGTCGAGTCCCTTTTTTGGATGGGGAAGTCATTTGCTTAGATTTGCGTTCACACTCCCCTGTTTTAACACAAACGTCTCTGCGTACCAAAGCGTTCAATGCATTGCTTGGAATGTGTCCATCAATTTTGAAAACTAAAATTACTGATACAAACCGAATCCAACATTTTAAGAATATTTTTAATGGGGTGGTACAAGCTCAGGCGCAGGTAGTAGCTGAGCTTGATTCAGCACAACCAGATGGTTGGTCATTTAGCCATTTTAAAGACAGCAATGACCTGAACTTTGATACTGATGACACCGCCAATGACTGCTTTCACCCTGGGCTTGGCGCCCATATTAAACTTGCTAGAAGGCTTTTGTTGCATTTGAAAACCATCCTCCATTGATATTTTTTTGACCTAAATGGTTTGATGGATTATTTTGTATCTGTAAAATTAATAAACCGGACTTCCCTAAAATCACTGGAGACATCCTGTGAGTCTTTTTTCACCAATTATGGTATGAGGAGAAAGTCATGAATAAATATATTAACGAATTTAAACAAGAAGCGGTAGCCAGAAGCAAAATAGCAGGAATTTCAAACACCTGTAAGGAATTAGGGGTAAGTAAAGCTGCCTTAAGCCGTTGGAGAAAGGAATTTTCTGTCGGAAAATTAACAAAGTCTAAAGATAAACCCGGCTATGAGGATTTATAAAACAGTGGAAAAGTTCACAGTAAAAACACTTTCCAAAATTATTCTATCAACTGAGTCACTACTAAATATGAAGACCAGCGATGCAAGTTGCTGGAAAAATTACCCCATAAACTGGGCAATGGATATCTTTACCTAAAATCAACTTGCTTTCATACAAAAGAACTCTGGAGAAGAATTGTCCTTAGTATTTACATCTCAAATGTAGATGACCATTTAAGAAATCATGGTTTTATTTTAGAAGAGACCGGATGGAAGCTTTCTCCTGCTTACGATATAAACCCAAGTGCTGATGGGAATGGACTAAGTTTAAATATTTCAGAGTATGATAATTCTCATAATTTAGAACTTGCATTGTCAGTTATAGAGTATTTTAGAATAGATGTGTCTAGGGCGAAGGACATTGTAAAGCAAATTAAAGTGGCTGTTTCAAAGTGGAAAGAGTTGGCTAGTAAATTGGGTATTTCGGGGACAAAGCAAGAGTTGATGGCTAGAGCATTTAGAATTTCAGCGGATTAAAGACGACAATGCATGAAAGCGAAGCATCGCCTAAAGTTCTCCCAACTGGACTTCATTCTATAAATGTTTAGAATGGACTCCCCAAAAAAACGAGGTAAACCCGAATTCTAGACAAACTTATGCACATTCAGAATTTTCACTGAATGGTGTTTTTGGGTTCGTAACGCTTATCTTAATTTCGGATTTCAGTTTGAGCCTTGGTCAGGCTGTAAATTTGGAGGTTTCGTCGCACCTCCAGTTATTTCAGCACCTTAGCATAGCTTGCCACCGAGGTGCCCAGGGCTATTTTTTCGAGGTGGACAATGACTTATAAATAAACTACAATGTAGTTCATATACGCCAAGCAAAGCTGGCCTTTGCTTGAAGGTGCGACGGTTAACAATAGTCGTCAAGTCCTTCCAAGGTAGCTCTGGGGACAGAGGCCTTGTATCGAGTCTTGCGCGAGTTAGGCAACGAAGCTCGTGAAGTGTAGACAGAGAGTCTGCAGGCCATTAGGTGGAATATCACCTTTAAGTGATAGAGCCCCGAGAGATAATGGTGATGTGAAAGGGCCGAGTGGGTATGAAGAAGCGAAGGCAATATCAGAGTCAAAATTGACTCTGGCCTTTCCGGGGTCCAAGAGCATGGCATGTAGATACAGTAAACGTCGGAACTTGGGAGATCTGTAAGGAGATGGAAACGGATGTTAAAATACGAACTCAAGAGGGACAACCTTAAGACAAGTGTGAAGCTTCTTACAGAAGTCAGATCGACTCATATTAGCGTTGAGGTTGGGTAATGCCAAAGGAGCAAAGGGGTCGACAAGATCAGGATCTTGCAACAAGCACTTCGAGCCTCTACAGAGGGGTGCATTCGAAGCAGATCGCGACAGGTCTCACAGACCTGTCGCAAAGTCGTTGGGCAAGAATAGGTCTAAAAGCACAAAGTAAACATTTTGTGTTCGAAAACCTCCTAACACATTTTCATGTGGACTCTTTCAAAGAGGCATTCAAAGCTTTAGATGGATCAAAGGCCTTGGGTGTGGATGGTATCAGTAAGTCTGAGTATGGTAAAAACTTAGAGGAAAATCTTTTTAATTTAGAAGTCAAAGTTAAAAACGGATCCTATAAGCCAAAACCAAAAAGAGAAGTTCTTATTCCTAAGGCCAATGGCAAAACAAGGCCCATTGCCATCACATGCTTTGAAGACAAACTGGTAGATTGGGTGGTTGGAAAAATTCTAACACAAATCTATGAGCCGCTATTTATACGTAATTCCTTCGGGTACAGACCCGGAAGGTCTGCGCATAAGGCAATTGAAGCCTGCTACTATTCTTTATTCAAGAATCAGCGGAAAAATGTGGTAGAAATAGACTTCTCAAATTTCTTCAACACAATATCTCATCGAAAATTGATGAAAATTTTGGGTCGAAAAATCTCTGACAATAAGTTTAAAGGCCTTATTGGACGATTCATGAAAGGTGGCCTTATCTCACATGGTGAAAATATCCCCAGTGAGATCGGCACACCACAAGGATCCATAATGAGTCCGATACTCGCAAATATCTATCTTAACGAAGTTCTGGATCAGTGGTTTCTAGAAAACTACGCCTCCTGCAACAATGTCATCGTGAGATATGCTGATGATGCAGTCTTCTTTTTCAAAAAAGAAGATGATTCCATAAGATTTCTACAGGATTTAGCACTCCGTGTAGGAAAATTTGGGCTTAAGCTAAATGAAGACAAAACCCGCACTCTGATTCTAGGAAAGGATAAGCACAATAGCTTTAACTTCCTAGGATTTACCTTTTATTGGGGTAAACAGCAAAAGAAGACGATGTTGAAAGTAAAAACTCAGAAAGAAAAGCTGGTAAGTGCTTTTCGTGAGTGGGATGTCTGGATCAAGAATATTAGAAACAGAACCAAACTGTCAACCATCTGGAAACTTGCGAAATCAAAGATTGTGGGACACTTCAATTACTATGGCTATGCAATGAACAACCTCAAACTTCACTACTTCTATCGGAAGGCCATTCAATCATTGTTTAAATGGTTAAATCGGAGAAGTCAGAAGAGGTCCTACTCTTGGGATGGATTCAATGAAAGAATCAGAAACTTTCCTTTAGTGGAACCATGGGAATCGTTAAAGCTCAAACAACTTGGGAGTAACTATGTTTACTGATATACTGAATCTGATTTTGAAGAGCCCAGTGCGGGAAATTCGCACGCTGGGATCTGCGAGGGTCTTACCTTGCACTAATTATAAAGGTGTGAGGTAATTCTACTCTATGGTTATCACATGGGATCCGATCAAAGCTACTATAAACATAAAAAAACACGGGATCTCATTTGAGGTGGCGGCCACAGTTTTTAATGACCCTCATCAACTCTCTCTCTTGGATTCTAAAGGTCATGGTGAGGAGCGATGGGTTACTATTGGCTTAGCTGCTGATAAAAAAACAATAGTGGTCGTCCACACCTATATGGACAGTGAGTCTGGTGAGTTCATACGAATTATTTCTGCTCGCAAAGCGACAAAAAAGGAAAGGCAAAACTATGAAGAAGGAATATGATTTTTCTAAGAGTGTTCGGGGTAAATTTTATCGCCCCAATAAAATTCAAAAGACCATTCGTCTAGATGAAGACATATTGAGTTATTTTAATCGTGTGGCAAAGAAAACAGGCATCCCCTACCAAACACTAATCAATATGTGCTTGCGCAAGTTTGCCAATGAAGAGTCTGAATTAGTGATTCACTTAGATGATGACAAAAAAATCGGATGATCTGTAGATTTTTTTAACCTTATAATACAAAACCACTCTCAATATTATTATGAATTTACTGCCAACGTAAATGTTTAATCTACTTACACTCCTGAAGGGCATAAGACTTTTTTCCTATGCCTCAAAGTGGTGTGGGTTTCAATTGGGTAACAAAATCGGGTCATTCCTCGTCTAAATTAAAGTAAATGACAGTAAATGTTATTAAAAGCAATTTCCCAGGCTAGTCAAAGTTGTAATTCACATTTACAATTATCTCATGTACGCCAAGCAAAGCTGGCGTTTGCTTGAAGGTGCGACGGTTAACAATAGTCGTCAAGTCCTTCCAAGGTAGCTCTGGGGACAGAGGCCTTGTATCGAGTCTTGCGCGAGTTAGGCAACGAAGCTCGTGAAGTGTAGACAGAGAGTCTGCAGGCCATTAGGTGGAATATCACCTTTAAGTGATAGAGCCCCGAGAGATAATGGTGATGTGAAAGGGCCGAGTGGGTATGAAGAAGCGAAGGCAATATCAGAGTCAAAATTGACTCTGGCCTTTCCGGGGTCCAAGAGCATGGCATGTAGAGACAGTGGACTTCCCCAAAATCACTGGAGACATCATGTGAGTCTTTTTTCACCAATTATGGTATGAGGAGAAAGTCATGAATAAATATATTAACGAATTTAAACAAGAAGCGGTAGCCAGAAGCAAAATAGCAGGAATTTCAAACACCTGTAAGGAATTAGGGGTAAGTAAAGCTGCCTTAAGCCGTTGGAGAAAGGAATTTTCTGTCGGAAAATTAACAAAGTCTAAAGATAGGCCCAGCTATGAGGATCTTGAAAAAGAAGTTCATAAACTTAAAAAAGAGCTTGGTTATATAGAAGAAATTAACCGTGTATTAAAAAAAAGCACTCGGAAAGTATTTTAGCAAATTAAGTATGCATGTAAGTAATATGGGTGAGTTTTTTGCTACGAAATTTAGCCAAGAAATTAAACCAGCCTCTCAAAAAACATCAAGGTTTTACCAAGGGCAAAACATTCATCAAGTTGTATATAAGGTAGGTGAATTGCAGTATATAAAAAATGGAGATCATAGTTATTTAGATAATCTTCACAAAAATCACATTGAGGTGTTTAATAAAACTGGAAAATATAAATACTGTTTAAACTTAGATGGTTCAATTAATTGTACTAGCCACATTCATTTTTCAAAATCACCAACGAAGATGTTTTTAACAGTGTAATTAAGGTTTTTAATGAAACAAAACAAGAAAGAGGTAACGATTTTATAATAGTTTTAAAAGTAATCTTAGCTGGAGAAACTAGTTGGATGATAAAAATCTTTTTTAAATAGATCTTTCAACAAAACCTGCAACCACAACTGATTGATCTATACAGAGTCTAATCTTGGTAAAAATATGCTAATTGTTGTCCCAACATTGAGTTTTGAATTTATTTTAAATATTCCATTAAAAGATTCAATAACTTGTTTTGCAAAAGATAGACCAATGCCATTTCCGTTTACCTTACCCAAACTAACTCCATTAACAAGGATGCTTTCCATATTTTCTGGAGAAATACCCTTGCCGCTATCTCTTAATTCTATAAGTATACAATCATCTTCTAGAGATGAATAAATTGAAATAAAACCACTTTTACTTTCCTCAATAGCTTCTACTGAATTATTTATTAAATTAGAAATAGCCCTGGAAAAATTCTTGTAATCAATTCTGCATAAAATATTATTCAATGAATCATCTGTGTTAACTAGAAAGTTAATGTTTTTCTTTATAGAATATTCTACTTTTTTTTCTTCAATTATTTTATAAATTAAATCAGATATAACAATAGGTTCTATGTTATTTACAATTTCATTTTGTTTTATTTGAATTGAAGTTTGATTATTTGTATGAGATATTTTATATTTATTTAAATTATTTCTATCTTTTTGCAACAAATCTTCAGATATTTCTTTAATCCTTTTAATTGAATTTTTGATTAGATTTTTATCTGCAATTGGTTGGTCTTTTAGTTTTGCAGCTAATATTTCTAGGCTTGTCAATGGGCTTCTAATGTCATGCGCTACTTGCTTGGCAATGTTATTAAATGCCTTTGTTTCAGCAAGTAATAATTTATTGTTTTCAGCTTCTCTTAATTGCTTGATATTAGAGTTTAAAGTATCAATTATTTGAATCACTTCGAGGGGGTGTTCTTTTCTAATATCTATTGGCTTGAGATTTAAACCTTCATTCTTAAATTCATTAAATATATGTGATAAATACATAAAAGAATCATCAATAATCTTACTAGTGTTTCTAATTAAATTCGTGGCAACAAGGCCAAATAATATTATAATTAATAAAGCTGTAAAAAAATAAAAAAATGAGTCAAAAACAGGGTATGGATAGGTATAATTTATTTTATAATCTATATTTTGCTCAGGTATAGATAGTATAACATGATTATTTACTAAGACTAAGGATTTCATGTTTATGATATTTGATGACAGTAAATTTTTATTTGTATCGCTTTCTATAATTTCAAGTTTTATTAAATTACTTTGTTTTACAAGGCCATTAATGTGGTTTTGAAGCTCGGTAATGTCACCAATAACTAATAAATGCTTAATATAGCTTAAACTACTTTCAATAAGATATCTATTTGATCTGAAATAAAAATTATTAATACTCCAAAAAATAATTGGACCAATAATAAGGCATAGAGCCATTGATAATATTAAAAATTGCTTTTTGAAGAGGTTTCTTATGTGGTTAGTTAATGGTTTTGAATTATTAAATTTCATTATTATAAACACTCTTTTTTAAAGAATACATTTCTATAATTTAAGTATGATGGTCCAAAAGTATTTAAGGTTAGACCTTTAATACAATTGTTTTTTATTGAGTAATGAACGGGGTGTGAAATTGGTAAAATTAAATTATTCTTAATTAGAAAATTGTCAATTTTCATAAATGTACTAAATTTATTTTGCTTAGTTGGAGTATTTCGGGCTTCTAATAGTAGGTTATCTAATTCAATAATTTCACTATTGATAAGATTAAAAGAAGCTTTGCTATAAAATGGACTTACTAAATAATAAATGCTTGGTACTTCTGCTGACATGGCAAGTATAGATAATTGCCATTTTTTTTGTTGAATTCTCTCTAGTACTTTGGGAAATTCTATAATATTACATTTAATGTGAATACCTGATTTTTTTAAGTAAGAAGATATAAATTCACACTGCTCTTTTGCTTGAGCAATTTCTATAGGGTAATCTAAGATTAATTCATTTTTTAAAGCTATATTTTCGCATTTAATTTTATTAGCTTCAGAATTCTTATTATTCTGCAGTAATATGGTGGGTGGCAAGTATGAGGACGCTAATTGATGATAAGGAAGAAATTTTTTAACAAATATTTCTTTTGGGAAAGCTTGCCTAATACAATTTCTAACTTTCTCATTTTTTAAAAATGGATTTTGTAAATTAAATGACATTATCCAAGTGGCAGATATGGGTTTGTTAATTATTGTACTGTATATATTTTTTGTAATCTTGGATGGATTATTTATTACAAAGTCTAGCATATCATGGCTTTTACCAGATAATGAATCTTCGATTGCCTTTTTTTCACTGGTTTGTACTATTTTAATTTTTTCTAAGCTATATTCACCCAGATGAATGTATTTTTCGAATCTAGATAATTCTACTATTTTTTCGCTAAAATTAACTTCTATAATTTTGTATGGTCCACTGCCGATGATATTTGTTCCGCTCTTTTTCCAAATTTTCGTCAATGGTGAAGCCAACAATGGTATGATTGGCTCAGAAAAGTCAGTGAATATATAAATTTTTGATTTATTAATCATTATATTTTTAATCGAAGAAAACGAGTTTTTGTTTTTACTTTTATTTATTAAGTAATTGAGACTATATTTTACATCTTTATTAGTAATTTTACTACCATCATGAAAGTATGCATTATTGTTTATTTCAATTTCAATATATTTATTTTCAAAATTAAAATTATATGTATTTACTAATTCGTTTTCATAACTTCCATCATTATTTAATTTAAATAGACCAGTATAAACTAAATTACTAAATGCATGTTCAGATGTGCTCAACGCATCAGAGGGTATAATTTGTGGAGAAAGCAGATACGTATATTTTAAATAAGTTGGTATGTTTTCGTTGGCGTTCGCAATTGAAGGTAAAAGTAATAGTAATATATATTTATACATATTTTATTTGTTAATAAACCCAAGGAATAATTTTAAATTTGACTAAATTTTTGTATTGAAGGTAATCCGAATTATTTGAGAAAATATTCTCTTCTTTCTGTATTCTTAATTCTGTTAAGATTAAAAAAATGAGTAAAACAAACAAATTAAAAAAAGAAGGAAATGTTAAATATTTTGACAATACTATTAATAAGTATCCAAAGTATAATGGATGGCGAATATATTTATACATTCCACTCTGTATTACACTGTTTTGAGTAGGCAATATGTTAAAACTTTTGGCCTTTTCTACTAATTCTAAATCACAGTTGGAGACAGCTTTTTCTAAAAAAAATAACTGGCAAAACCAAAGAATTGAAAAGGCTTTAACATAAAATTTCATCGCGTTAAATTGTGAGCAATAAAGATGCCATTATTGAATAGATATAAACTATTAGTAATATGCCCAAGTGCTTACAATCTCTAGTAAATTGTTAACCAACATTTTGAAATTCTAGAAAAATTTTTGGTTTGGGAGCTTTATGACACCGACTTCTACAGGTAATTGTAATTTATACAAACTCAAATGACGTGACTCCCTAATATTAATTAAACTAAAAATTGTAAGTTTATTTTTTAACTGAGATCGAAAAATAGAAAAATGTTTAAAATCTTCCTAAGCCATATTGCTTGAGGGGCTGCGGTATTTTTCAAGTGTGGTATTCATTCACAATTCTCGTGAAGACAAAATAAGTTCTATAAGCCACAAAACTTTCGAGGTAGAACCAATGCCTATGCATGGTAAACCCGAATTCTAGACAAACCTATGCACCTTCAGAATTTTCACCGAAATTCTGTTTATATTTTCACTAAATGGTGTTTTTGGGCTCGTAACGCTTATCTTAATTTCGGATTTCAGGTATAAGTCGCCAGGACAATGCCAAGAACCGCTCCAAGGACTAAATCCTGGATAAATTTACCCTTTCTAATGAAAAATTCTTGGAGTTGAGCCCTTTCAAAATACAAAGCTCCCCCTAACAAGACTAACTCAATAGGGTTATAAACAATTTTTGGAATTTTCCAAATATTAATAATTACTAAGCGTAAAATAAGAGCAGCAAAAAAGAGGGCTAAGGCTTTTTTGCTCATACCTCTAAGTTTCTGAGCGCTTTCTTTACTGCTCGAGCTACTAATTTGCTATCTTCAAAAGCGATGCTTTGAACAATGGGTAGCCCTTCCTTTTTAAACTTACGAGAGGCTGCACTTGAAAATGACATCGCTACATTCCATCTAACCCCAACATCTTTGTCTTTAGCCAATTTCTTTAACATTTTGATTGTAGGTTTAGGGAATCTAGGCAATACAGCATCGCCAATGGCGAAAGGGCCGAGATTTTTTCGTAAATATTCATCTGTTTCGGGCATCATATTTTTAAGAATATCAAGAATAGTTTTAGCTTCATCCTCATTGCCATCAATGGCTCTGTACTTTACACCGACAGCTATGGCTCGTTGTAAGTTTGGTGAACCAGCTTTTGACCATTTTAAGTAGATTTTGGATACCTTTTCGAAATCTAATGCTAATACACGGGCAAATAATCCAGCAGCATATTCTCGGACCTCCCAGTCACCATCTTCCGCAGCTAGAACCATTAAGTTTTGAACTTCTTTTTTATGTTTTTTCCAGCCTGAACTTACAAGACGACAGCCAATTTCTCTGGCTACATATTCTTTACTATGTAATAAGTCTTTGCCCCAGAGAAACTGACTCTCTTCATCCAGCTCTGCACAGATTAATTCAATAACCTTACCCTTTATTTTAGATGAACACCCTGGGCGACCATGGTGAGTACCGCTCATTAGGTATTTTGCTAATGAGGCTTTTCGGTCATTTTTAATCCAGCTTTGAATTTGAGATTTATCGAAATCCACGTTATCCCCCCTTGGCCTTTTGGTGGCCTTAATTTTGGCCTAACCTGTGAGCTTCGGAGCGACTTGGTGTGATGAGTTAATAAACGAGTCGAGGCCGAGCCATTGATTATTTCGTTTTTAAAATTAGTTAGTTAACTTACTTTTTCCTTCCCAACCAAAAAAAGATTGGAGGTTTCGTCGAGTCTTCAATGATTTCAAAGCATTAACAACGCTCGCCCTCCAGGCAGCCTCCGTGTAATTTTTGACAAAAATCAGGGCGAAGCTGCCCAATCTTTGCTAACTGACGCCTGAGGCTGGTGCTTACTCGAATCTTCACCTTTCAGAGCGCCCGTTTCTTTAGGCAGGTATACAAAAACCTCAATATCTGGAAGATCTCCAAAATACTTTTCAATCAAAGAAGATACCTCGGACCACTCCAAGCCTCCTAGGCCGCAGCCAAGAGCAGGCATGGCAATCGTGCTAATGCCAATCTCTTGATAGTGATTAGCCAAATACTTCAAACCTGAGTCTATGTATTCTAACTTAGAAGGCTGCTTCCAATCATCTTTTGTGGGAAAGTTGAGAATCTCTGTCTCATCTCCCAACCACAAATAAGGCTCGCCTATTCTTAAATTTTTCTTGTCACACTTTGCTTTATAATCATCATACATTTCGGGAAACTTAGTTTTGAACTGGGCAGCCAAGCCCTTCCCCATAACCCCCTTGCAGTTTACGGCATTTGTAATAACTTGGGCTTTGGATTCAAATATATTGCCTGTCAAATAAGTAATCAATTTTTACTCCTCTATGGGCTCAAACTCACCTATAATAAAAATGAGCACTGACACTCGTTTTAATTGCATCATTTAAGCCAAAATCACGAAGAATTTCGTCCACTTTAGTTTTAGTACCCTCTGAAAAGCAAGCAATATTGTATAAATATCCCAGTCCCACTTTTCCTGGAACAAGGGCCTCGGCCTGCTTTCGTCTCCTGAGCTCCTCACTAGCCGCGTACCTTCGAGAGTTTATGGTTTTAACGTCTAGCACCTTCAAAGTCTCGATGCACTCAAAGCTGTGAAAACTTGTGCCTTGAGTGCGTGCATTACCGTCCGCAATATAAACACCGGGTACCTCTAGCAAATCTAGGGTAAACTGCAGGTAAATAAGCCACTCGTTGTATTCTCTAAGTCTAGAAATCATCGGTGAAGCTACACAAAAATAAAACGGAACAAAATCATGTAAACTTTGTCCTGTTTTGGCCACCTCAATGGTGCCACGTACATCTTGAATACCTTGATCAGAAATGTCCGTGTAGCTATCATCTTCAAGTTGAGACTTTGGCGTCAAACCGCTGCTACTTAAAATACCGGGTAAATTTTCAATCCTCGTAAAGTGATTTAGAAAAGCTATTTGGTAAGCCGATTTTATTTTTTTAATGAATTCCCAATTTACTTTACGACTCATTTTTTATTTTCTCAATTTACTGAGCGACTGGGCAAACCAATTCTCTTCACAGGAGTGTTTTCCTCTTTATAAAATGAGACTCTTTCAACATCATAACCTTTCTCAGAAAACCAATTTAGTAGTCCATTTTCTCCAACAAGGTGGGCAACACCTACAACTATAAACCCTTCACCCTTTTGAGACAACCTTTGCAGCTTTGCCTGCCATTGCTTAGACCTTTCATCTATTGAAACACGGTCGTAAGTTGTCATACAATTTTTTTGATAATCATCCAACTGATTTAAAACCCCTGATCGGTAACCACTCATAGCCGACTGAAAGCAGTAAATAATTCTTCCAACGGGGTCGGGGTAGGCCAACAATTTTTCTAAATCTTGGTAAGAAAACTGCTTCAACCACTCTTCGGGTTTACTTTCAACTTTCTCTAGGTATTCAATTGAAATTTTGTGGCTTTTACTAAATTCTAAAAAGCGAGCATCTAGTCCCTTTTCGTAATCCATGTCAAACAATGAATTTCTTTCTTCTAATCTTTTCTTTTCTTTGCCAACAACTCTAGCAGGTATTTGACGGCCCATGGCTGCCTAAACAAAATTTCTGAATTATAACTAGACTCCCCAAATATGGCTTTGAGTTTATCTTGGGACGGCCGCGTCCCGGCTCAAGTGTTAACCGGATCTCGTCAATTAACTTTAAAAGTAAAAGCAAAATTTTTAAGAGAGGTGAACGCATTTCTAGAGGCATGGCGGTCACAGCCAGTAATAGTTCCGCTGTACTGCTCAACGGCATAGAGATTAAGTCCCGAGAGCGGAACAAGCTCTTTGACAATCAAATAAAACTGAGATCGGAAAATAGAAAAATATTTAAAATCTTCCTAAGCCGCATTGCTTAAGGGGCTGCGGTATTTTTCAAGTGTGGTATTCATTCACAATTCTCGTGAAAACAAAATAAGTTCTATAAGCCACAAAACTTTCGAGGTAGAACCAATGCCTATGCATCATGACAAACATTCTAAAAAGTCTCTTTTTATCCCTGCCCCTCGTTATGAGGTGAGTAACAAAGCTATCGTCTCTAGGGGCGGCCTTCAGGCATTGCTGCATATTTTTGATTCAACAAGCTTGGGTAAAGAGTTGGCTAAGTGTTTACCAGAAGATGGGAGTAATCGCTCATTTGGCAATTACGGTTTGAGCTTACTGCTCATAGCTAGTCTTCTCAGTGGTCATGACAGTATCGAAGATATTGAGGAATTTGATGATGACGAACTTTTGGAAGAACTTTTTGACGGTAAAGTTCCAACACCTAAAACACTGGGAAATTATTTGCGCAGGTTTGAAAAAGAGCACATCAACGCATTAAAAAAGTTTTTAACAACTATGGGCTACACCCTGCGAGCACATACCCGTAAAGTCCACCCTCATAAGGGGGAAGAGCTTCCCCATTTTAAAATCGACGGCACAGCTCACGAGCAAACGGGCCGTAAGATGGAAGGTGTGGGTTGGATGAAGACCTCCCGTGAAAAGTTCGTCTTTGGTTACTCTTCTTTAACAATTTTCGATGAACTAGGTTTTTGCTTTGCCGGAGAGCTCTTGCCGGCCGCTCACCCTAAAGGTCATCCCGTCGAGTTATTAGACCAAGTATTGTCCCCTCTGCGTGGTAAAAAAATAAAAAATCCATTTGAAAAAGTGGCTCACGTTAGCGGTGATTCGGCTTTTTTAATAGAGGACTTTGTTCTAGCCTGTCAGGCACATCAGGCGTCATTCACCATAGCCGCTCCTAAAACTATTAACTGGCATACACAAATTGATGAGGATTCAAAGACATGGGTTGAGTGGGAGTACGGCCCAGAAGAATTAAAAAAATTAAAACGTAAAAAACAAGAGCCCGCAGAGTGTTATGTAAATCGTTGGCACTGGCGCCCGAGCTGGTCTGATAAAAAACTCATGTTCCCGGTAGTAATAAAAAAACAATGGCGAGAAGATGAGGTCTTTGGAGTGGCATGCGGACACTTTCACTACCATGCCGTAGCCACTAACTATGATTTGAGTCAACGAAGCTATCAGTCAGTGATAGAGAGATATCGTCCGCGTGCAGATGTGGAAAATATGATTAAAGAGTTTAAGATAGGCTTTGATGCCAAACACTTGCCTTGCTTAAAAATGTCGGCCAATGAAGTTTACTTTTTATTTGTACTCATTGCTCAAAACCTCATCCGCTGGGCGGCATTACTGGAGCAACCAGATAAACCGCATTTTGCAAAAAAACTAAGGCGTAAACTTCTAACGGCACCGGCTCAAGTGTTAACCGGATCTCGTCAATTAACTCTAAAAGTAAAAGCAAAATTTTTAAGAGAGGTGAGCGCATTTCTAGAGGCATGGCGGTCACAGCCAGTAATAGTTCCGCTGTACTGCTCAACGGCATAGAGATTAAGTCCCGAGAGCGGAACAAGCTCTTTGACAATCAAATAAAAAATTTGGAGTTCGCTTTGAGTTTTGGATTTGGTCGGCAAAGGGTTTGAACCATGCGACAGGATCGAAAGATCCGTGCTACCCCAACTAAATAGCCACATCACTAAGGGCGAGAGCATAAGCCCTAAAGGCCTCATATTGTGGTCAATGCTCTTTGGCCCAGTCGAGTAGCTCGCCAAAGTATGAATCACTACTCCCAAAAAGCGAGGTAAACCCGAATTCTAGACAAACCTATGCACCTTCAGAATTTTCACGGAAAATTCTGTTTATATTTTCACTAAATGGTGTCTTTGGGCTCGTAACGCTTATCTTAATTTCGGATTTCAGTTTTTAATGGAAGTGCTTGCCCCCCATAGGAAGTATATATTAGTTGAGCGAGAGAAGAATTTATCAAAAAAAGATTACACAAAGCTAGAGCGATTACTGGATATAAATAAAAATATATTTAGAGCGTCAGTGTTAGTTGAATATTTCCATAAGGTTTTAGATAAGAAAAATGTAAAAGAGTTCAGGAAAAGTCTTATCCTGTGGTATCGCTTTGCAAGGGAAGCCAAATTAAAGCCATTTTTAAAGTTTGCAAATACTTTGAGGAAATACAGGCATTATATAGAAGGTTATATAATGTCGGGACTTACAACAGCCGTGTCAGAGGGACTAAATAATAAAATTAAAGTCCTCAAAAGAATGGGGTATGGATACACAAATCCAGTATCATTTATGCTCAAAATCCTACAAAGATGTGGGCTGTTAAACTCAAAATATATAGATACGTCTTCCTGGTACTGGCCAACCGAAATGAGATTGGCATCAGCCACCCCCTTCTAAATAACGGAGAGGCCCCAGTGACCCACGTTTCTGCGATTATTGGCACTCCTTGGGCGCTTCGACAGGGGCCTTGCGTTTTGGATCTTTCCCCTCCTGTCTTCAGAGGGAAAACGCCTTTTTCTGACCCTTCCTGATCGCCTTAAATGCCTCCACATGTCACCACCTTGCTTTCTGTCGTCATCAATAAATTTATAGATGGTTTCGGTGCTGACAATGGTTTCTCCTTCAAGACAGAGTCGATTCGAGATTTGTTCCGGAGACCATTTTGCCTCAAGTCGTTCAATTATCTGAGTCATTATCACAGGGTTCATTTTGTAGGGACCGTGTTTGGAGAGTTCCCGCTCCATTGCACTGCGATGGGCTTGTCTGGGCCGGTAGCCTCTTTTTCCTTTATTACGGCAGATTTCACGGCCTATTGTGGACCTGTGAAATCCCAGCTTGTCAGCAATCTGTGTATTTGATAGTCCAGCATCGAGGCCGTCTTTTATACGAACACGATCCTCACTGGTCACCCGACGGTAAGCCATTTTTGCAACTCCTTTTTTCTCAAAAACTGAGTTGCAAATGGCCCGTCAGGTGGCTACCTTTAACTCAGCTTGTTATTGCCTGAGTTGCACTGGCGAGTGTTATGCGGGTTATCTTAATTTCGGATTTCAGTTCCAATTAACACGGTGTAAACCCTGTTCTGGCATCTTTTTTGAACATAATTAAGACTGATTCAGCTCTTTGCTATATCAGTTTTTTTGTTTTTATAAGGGATTACTATGAGTTTTATTTCAGCCTGTTTTAAAAAGCCCAAGGAGGTTCGACTTCTTTTGTTTTCTGTGCTTCTCTTTGCTGGGTTGCCGTCATTTGCCGCCAACGTCAATAATTTTGACACTTTTCTATCTGAGGGCAACAAATGTTTATCCCCAATGCTTGATCGATATATCTGGGTAAGGGGTAAAGATGTAGATTGGAAAAATAGAACTTTTAAGCACAGATATAAAACTGCCTCACAAATACCAGTTGAGACAATCATTCTGAATGGCCCATGGGGTAAAGCATTAATTCCCACTTTAGAATCGCAAAGTTCTGCAGTTATAGATTCTCTATTTCAGTCTGATACCACAAGTGAGCTTTTAGAAGGTATCACAGTGACTGAATCTGGAGTTCTAAACAACCTTGATGCGGCAGAAAAATACTTAAAACAAGATAATCCAAAAGAGTTACCAAACCTGACTTCCTCAGTCATCGAGTCTTTTGGTGGAAAAAAATTTAATCTAGAAGAATTTGTCAATTCACCAGATCAAGATGATGAATTCAACTCAAGAGTAAAAGATAACGGGAAAATGATTTTGGCCGCCTGCGCTCAGATGTCATTAACGAATTCACTGAGTTGCACTGATGCTGTAAATGACCTTTTAAAACAAGCAAATTACAATTCAAATTTTATTTTACCAAGTTTATGGCATGAGTTTGCAACAAAAGCTTCATTAAAAGAAGCTGTTATACAGGTTTCGTTAATTTTAGCGTCAAGAGTGAAGTCTGGTGAGGTAGGCAATGTGTTGGATGATTTTTCAATGGGGTTTCAGAAAGCTGGTTTTTCAAAGCCTCAATCAATTGAGTACAGTTGGAGATTGCTCGCATTATACGGCAATGGTGGCTCAAACTTAGGCTTTAGAATAGCATCAATTGACTCACCAACAATTGATTCACAGTACATTGTATCGTCAAATTTGATAGGAACTCTAATAACATATTTAGAATTTACTCAAGTCATCTTTAATGGCACACACTATGCCCTGCCAAAAGAAGTGAGTGATTTGTGTTTAACTCCTAAACCATATCACTTTTGGCTAAGTGCCTACTTTGCACGTTGGTTAAGGCAAAAAGGTTATTCAACTGAAGTATCTCGAATAGCACCATTCATTGTTGCCAAGGGGTATCAGTTGAATCGAGATGTCAATAATGCTGCTGGTGGAATAGAAAAAATACTTTCAAAATCGTCTGATCACCCAACAAATGAAGTGATTCGACTCGACTTAGCATTATCAGCGTCAGGCAGTGTATTTGGGTCCATTTTAGAAAATGAAAAAGTAAAACCCTTCTCTTTGAGTGGTGGATTAACTTACCTCCAAGAAAAAAGAGGATACATAAACGGGTACACTGAAAGCTTTGTGGAATCTTTGTTTCTTACCGATAAATTGAAACTCTTTACCTCCTGGAATGAGCTTTTTCAGCCGAATGAAGCTTTTGAATACTTCAATTCTCGGCAACGCTAGTGGAGGATCTCCCAACTTCCTCTATAGCCCCTTAAGCCCCCACGATTACCCTCAGTAAGGATGAGGATTTTAGACAATGGTTCCGCCAACAATACGCCACTTCTCCACCAACGCTGGTGACGGGTTGTGATAACGGGTGACTGCTCAAAAGAATCGCCTTGCCAAGTCATCGAAATTATTTGTTTGTGATTTTGAAAACTTAGAGCTGACCCTCTAAATCTGGGTCAAAAATTGGGGCGGTAAACAACAAGCTCTTAACTACCTAAAAATACAAACTAAATGTACTCCATTTGTTACCAAAGTTACCACTTTTACCTGATAACTCAAATTAAAACTAGGGCCTAAAGTCCACCTCTATTACGTCTCCTGGTGCACCCAATGTCGGAAGATCCACTCCTAGCATCTCAGTCGCACCCTCTACTTCCTTCCCACAAAGTCTTAAATACCCCTGGGTTGTTTTTAATGATGCATGACCAACTATGGCCATGACCTTCGCCAGTGCGACTCCATTCATTAACATCTGCGTAATAAATGTAGCCCTTAAATCGTGAAACTTAACACTCGTAATCGCAATGCTTTCACAAAAATCCCGTAATGATCTTGCCATACAACCCTTATCCCACTCCCAAAACCTTGGAAGTACAAAATCAGTGTTTCCAGTTTTAAGTTTTAATTCTTGTAAAAGTTGACGACAAGCTTTCGACATAGGAACAACCCTATTCTTAGCTGTCTTCGTAGAACCAAATCCGTTTTTACTTGTCCAAGCCTTATTAATAGAAATTTTTCCCGAATCAAAATTAATATCATTCCAATTTAGCGCATACAATTCACCCGATCTCATGCCGGTTAGAATCGCCATTGCCCAAATTTCATAAAACTTATGATCAGAAAGCTTTGCTTCTTTTAACAAGACATCAATTTCAGATTTGCTAAGCACTGATTGGTAAGCCGCCGGGACTCTGACTCTTACCCCTACTGCCGGATTCCTATCTAGTTGCCCTTCCTCAACTGCAATATTTAAAACTCTCCTAAGAGATTTATGAATATTGCGTCTTAGTGCAGAAGAGATATTTTGATTTAAAATAAAAACTACATCATGAACATTCTCAGTCGTAATTTCATCTAAAGTGAAACCCTTCCAATAAGGTGTGACCCACTTGGCTAAAATTCCAGAGTAATGAATATATGTTGAATTCCTATACTCAAGCCTAAACTTTTTTAAGCAAAACTCCACCCAGTTTTCCCAGGTATACATTTCCGTAATGCCAGTGAGTTCCTGGCGGATCTTAAACTCAAGCTGGACTTCCCCAAAATCACTGGAGACATCATGTGAGACTTTTTTCACCCAATATGGTATGAGGAGAAAGTCATGAATAAATATAGTAACGAATTTAAACAAGAAGCGGTAGCCAGAAGTAAAATAGCAGGAATTTCAAACACCTGTAAGGAATTAGGGGTAAGTAAAGCTGCCTTAAGCAGTTGGAGAAAGGAATTTTCTGTCGGAAAATTAACAAAGTCTAAAGATAGGCCCAGCTATGAGGATCTTGAAAAAGAAGTTCATAAACTTAAAAAAGAGCTTGGTTATATAGAAGAAATTAACCGTGTATTAAAAAAAAGCACTGCGATTTTCTCAAGCAAAGAACTGGGCGGTTCCAAGTGATATATGAAATCCGAAAATCCACAACAAAAGTCCCGGTCGATTTTTTATGTAAATATTTTGGAGTTAGTTCCAGTGGTTATTATTTTTGGAAAAAAAGATCTGAGAATATTCATTCCAACAAGAGGGCAACAGTTTGCGATGCTATAAAAAAATACTTTAAAATAAGTAAAAGTACATATGGCTCCCCTAGGATTTACGACGACTTAAAAGAAGCTGGCATTTTAGTAAGTGAAAATACAGTGGCAAAGTATATGAAGGAGATGGGTTTAGATGCTCGTTTAAAAAAGAAATATCGTGTTCAAACTACAGACTCAAATCATAACCACCCAATAGCGCCAAGGCTGTTTAAAGTCGAAGATGCCCATCCATTGCCGTCTAAAGCAGGCAAGTTGTTAGCTGGTGATATAACTTACTTGAGAGTGGGCTACAGATTTATATACTTGGCTGTTGTTATAGATTTATATAATCGTGAAGTTATCGGTTGGTCTATGGGAAATAGTCTTGAAACAAGTTTAGTATTAAGAGCACTCGACAGCGCCATGAAAAAAGTGGGTCCAGATGCAGAAATTATATTCCACTCTGATCGTGGAAGCCAATATGCAAGCAAAGCCTACCGTAATTTTTTAAAAAATAAAAATATTAAACCCAGCATGTCCAGGCGTGGAAATTGCTACGATAATGCTTATGTTGAGTCATGGTTTAGCTCACTGAAGAAAGAGTGGATTTATAGAAATTGTTATTCAACGGAGGCAGAGTTGAAAGCCTTAGTTTTTGAATATATTGAAGTTTGGTATAATAAAAAAAGAAAACATTCTTCACTTGGCAATCAGAGTCCGGAGAAGTATAAATTAACAAATTTGTCTCACTAAATTTGTCTATTTTTTTTGGGGAAGTCCAAGCTCTTTCGCTTTCCTAAAAGAACCTATTCCTCTCTTCCGCTTTGCTACTTGTTTGCCAAGCGTATTTCTAACCTTTACAAAAACTTCATACTCTTTGTTACCATTAACAATATAAGTACTAATAGCCATTTTACTACTCCTCTTTTTTGATGAGTAGTAACCGCAAGTCAGCTTTTAAAAATCTAAGTTTATTACTAATCTTGTAAGCTTTTAGTCTTTTTCGACAAACTAAAATCCTCAAAGCATTAGGCGTTGTACATAGATAATTTGCAGCTTCCTTTGTTGATAGCCAACTCTCGCCTTCCATTTTACGGCCCGTTTGCTCGTGAGCTGTGCCGTCGATTTTAAAATAGGGAAGTTCTTCCCCCTTATGAGGGTGGACTTTACGAGTATGTGCTCGCAGAGTATAACCCATCGTTGTTAAAAACTTTTTTAATGCGTCGATGTGCTCTTTTTCAAACCTGCGCAAATAATTGCCCAGTGTTTTAGGTGTTGGAACTTTACCGCCAAAAAGTTCTTCCAAAAGTTAGTCGTCATCAAATTCCTCAATATCTTCGATACTGTCATGACCACTGAGAAGACTATCTATGAGCAGTAAACTCAAACCGTAATTGCCAAATGAGCGATTACTCCCATCTTCTGGTAGGCACTCTGCCAACTCTTTACCCAAGCTTGTTGAATCAAAAATATGCAGCAGTGCCTGAAGGCCGCCCCTAGAGAGGATAGCTTTTTTACTCACCTCATAACGAGGGGCTGGGATAAAAAGAGACTTTTTAGAATGTTTGTTTTGTAGCATAGCCATTGGTTCTACCTCGAAAGTTTTGGGGCTTATAGAACTTATTTTGTCTTCACGAGAATTGTGAATGAATACCACACTTGATAAATACCGCAGCCCCTTAAGCAATGCGGCTTGCGAAGATTTTATACTTTTTTCTATTTTCCGATCTCAGTTACATTTGAGCGGTTCCGATCTCCTGCGGTTCGATTCTGGGCTTTGTTCTTGCCCTATTGACAAGTACGGTAAGATACCGTACTATGGATAGCAGATGAAGCCAACCGAAGTCTTAGCATCCAAGAAGTTTGAAAAGCAGCTCAAGAAGATTCCTAATTATATCAAGGAAGCTGCTGCTGTTTGGATTGCCTCAGTTGAAGAGGTGGGAATTCGAGAGGTTAGAAAACTAAAGGGCTACCACGATGAGCCCTTAAAAGGTGATCGAAAAGGCCAGCGGTCGATCCGATTGAGTAAAGCCTATCGGCTCATCTATGAAGAGGACGAACAAAAGAATTTAGTTGTCATTACTATTTTGGAGGTCAACAAACATGAGTACTAAAAAGAAAGCATCGAGCTTGTTAAAAAAAGATGTCGGTCCACTCACTTTTGGAAGTTTCCTAAGAGCTGCTCGAACTTCCATGGACCTCACTCAGCCTGAAATGGCTACGAAGTTAGGTGGAGGTGTTACCAAAAGCATGATCAGTGACATCGAAACTGGCCGACAGTTAGTAAGCCCTAAGCTAGCAATAAGTATTGCCAAGAAAGCAAAGCTTTCTGAGAAACTGGCTGTAAGGTTATGTCTTCAAGACCAGCTCAATAAAGCAAAAATTAAAATGAAAGTTGAAGTAGCTGCTTAAATTAAATCACAAAGCTTTTCTCTGAGCTTGTCGTGAATCTTGTATAAAGGTTGTAGTTCTTTCTCTAAAATTCGCCTTTGCCCATAAAAAAATAGTTTACCTGTTAAGGCATTAGAAGGCCAACCCTGATACCAATTTTCAGGTGGTCTAACCAGAGCATTTTTTTTCCACACAGAGATATTTTTATACCCAAAATTTTATAGAGTTGATACCAGAAAATGTGGACAGTGAATTATACCAATGACTGCTCAGTCAAAAGAGAGAGGACAGGGTTCGGGGTCAAGAGTTTTATGGAAGAGGGCTCCCGCATGAGAATTGCTACGAATACTCGAGATTAAAGAAGACCAGAATTCTCGGGCTGAACGCCACAAAAGGCGAGATGAGCGCATCACGATATGTTCGACGTGAAAGTTAATAAGTCCCTATATGGGAAGAAGTAGCAGTTCGAATAACAGAAGTTTTTTTTTACGATTTATTTTATACAGGTAAAAATTGGAGTGCGGTTGCTAAGTTGGACACAATCTTTGTATCAAGTTGAAACAAAAGGCTTATTAACAAGGTACCGATATGTACCTAAGGAGATAAGTTTATGTCGAAAAGAAAGCAATACAATTACAACCAAGTAGAGCGTCGGCAAATTGTAGATGATTACTATGCAAAAAAAATTACATCAGCCCAGTTAGCCAGTGAATATTCACTTGATGTCAGCGTCATCCACCGATGGAAATATGAATTGGATCGTCGCAAAAAAACAGAGAGAAAAGATGAATTATTATCTGATGGTCGAAGTGCTGAAGATGTTAAATATATCATGCAGCTGGAAGAGGAATTATCTGAATATAAAAAGCAATTAGGCCAAGCTATGTTTGAAAATGATCTTTTAAAAAAAGCTCACAGTTTACAACACAAGAAAAAATCCACTGGGTTAGAGATAATAAAAAAAGAATTGGCTCAATCAAAGGGGCGTGTAAAATGATAAAACTCAGTCCATCAACTTATTATTATAAAACTAAAAATTCACGTTCAGAAAAAGATAGGTTTGATGCTAATGTCAGGGCTGCCATTGAAGCAATACAAATTAAATTTCCAAAGAGTGGCTACCGTACAATGAAACATTATCTTAAACGTAAGGGTTATGTTTTAGGTGAAACCCGTTTAAGGCGTATTATGAAAGAAAATAACCTACAAGCGAAGATTAGAAAAAAATATTTTATAACTACACAGTCCAAACATGGAGAATTTATTTACCCCAATTTACTGCCAGAGCTTAGCATAACAGATATTAATCAAGTATGGGTTGCCGATATTACCTATATAAGAATATTAACTGGATTTGTTTTTTTAGCAGTAATAATGGATCTCTACTCAAGGAAAATAATTGGCTGGTCTATTTCAAAAAACATTGATCAAGATTTAACATTAAGTGCATTAGAGATGGCTATAACACTAAGAAATCCAAAAGCTGGAGTGATACATCATGCGGACCGTGGTGTTCAATATTTAAGTCAAAGTTATATAAAGAAATTAAATGATCATGAATTCCATATTTCATGTTCTAGAAAGGGGAACCCTTATGACAATGCCTTCTGTGAGAGTTTAATGAAGACAATAAAATCGAATGAAATTGATTTAAAACAATATAGAGACTTAAATGATGTATTAAATAATTTACCTGAGTTTATTACTACTGTGTATAATGCTGAACGTGTTCATTCAGCTCTAGGTTATTTAACGCCGGAAGAGTTTGAAAATAAATTAAAACATGATATGCATTTTTTAAACAAAAAGCCTATTGTTATAACTTAAGAGGTTTTTGTACAGTCAAACGACCGCACTCCACATAAATTAGTAATGTTTTTGACTGGGGATTTGATGCGGGCCATGTAACTGGTCTATTAAAGAACCTCGCAAAAAGTATTCAGCTTGGTAGAAAGACGAACATAGCTCCTGATATTTTAACGGAGAATGAAATTCGGATTCTATTAAAGTATGCAAGTGATGAAGGTCACCCTTGGTATCATGTATGGGTGGTTGCTTTATTAACGGGTATGAGGAGCGGAGAGTTGTATGCGCTTAAATAGAAGAACGTCAGTCTAGAAAGTAAGCAGATTACTGTCGAAGATTCATTTCATTGGAAAGAAAAACGATTGAAGTCCACTAAGGGTAACAATTGGAGAACTGTTCCGATAAATGCTGAACTAGAAAAAATCTTAATAGAACTTCGTCGTCAGAATATTCAAGGCGACTGGGTACTACCAAGACTCCCCCGCTGGGGAAATGGAGAAGCTGCTAAGATATTGAAGCAATTCTTAATTGGAAATGGCTTAAAGCCAGTGAAGTTTCATGCTTTAAGAGCTTGTTTTGCAACGCAGCTCATTAGGGGAGGGGTTGCTCCCGGAAAAGTGATGAAGATTTGTGGATGGGCAGAGTTAAAGACGATGCAGTATTACATTCGACTTGCTGGAATTGAGGTGGAAGTGGCTACTGAAGGGTTGAAGATCTTGCCTAGGGAAGAATGCAGTGCAGCGGTAATTGATATCAATAAGGTCTCAAGCTAGGTTTCTTCTAAATTCAGTGAGGAGTGCATTTGTATTATTAGGGTTAGATACTGTTAACCTTATTTTTATTTTAATTTTCGCAGGTCTTTCCTATTTCTACGCAAAGAAAAAGGGACAGCATCCTTGGGTTTGGTTTTTTATTGCCGTATTAATAGGTTACTTTGCCTTATTAATATTGTTTTTTTTCGAAACAAAAACGATCGAGTTCGTATGTGCCCTCATTGTACGCTAATGAATGATGAATCTCTAAGAGTCTGCCAGCATTGCCGACAGCAAGTGTCGCTAACTGAAACTTCTGTCCAAGTTCAGGCAAATTAGACTTATAAGTTGTTGATTTTGTTCAATCCCCTTCGATCGCCCCATTTTTTTCTTTCAAAAATAAGCGCTAAAATTTAAGCCCAAATCCGAATTTAGAACAAAAAATTTTTATCGATGCTCCTTTAAGGAGCTTTTTTTTTGCTCAAAATTTGTTTTTGGCCATTATGGGCCTCAATAAATTATCACCACACTTTCTGATGAGTGAAATTACAACAAGCGAGCTCATCGTCGGGGCGCACCAAAACCTTCTTTTTTTGATCACCAAATGAATATTTTTGGCATTGTATTTAGCGTGCCTTGTACATGTAGTTCTGTGGTTATGAACAGTATAAGACTTAGCAGCACACTTGGGACAGACTTCAAAGGGGTTAGTTTTATGAAGATGATAGTCAAATCTTTTAGTGGATCTTTTAATGACTTTTTCTAATTTTAGATCTGGTAATAGAATGATTTTTGCGACATATTCTTCTGGAGTCATAGGTGTTTTTCCTTTCTTAATACTTGTTCTAGACAAACAAATTTTAAGAAGGATTCGCCTATGACTCAATTAATCAAAAACTCTTTGGAACTCCGCATCCCACCACTAAGTGTGAATACCCAATAACCATCGGTCCAAAACTCACCCCCCCACAATAATTTCTTTAGCTTGGGAACTCTTCGAAAAATTTCTCTAGCAATCAAACTCTTTACCATTGTATATACTTTTGTAGGGCTATACGTTGTCATAGATTGGATTACAAAATGAACATGAACATGATCTCCATCTGTACCAATTTCTATAAACGCAACCTCATAGCGAAACTCGATTTCCTTGCAAATCGCTTTTAGCTCAGCAGAAACTTTAGTTGTTAGAGTATTTTTTCGATACTTTATCGGACACATCAAATGATATAATAGAACTAAAACATTATGGCTTTTATGAATATATTTACTCATCTGGTGAGGCTAACGCCTCAGTTGATCGAGGCAAGCCGTGGGAGATTAAACCTAAGAGATTAAAACCTTAAGTAGTTAAAGTAAGAAGACACTACCGTCCGGTAGATTTACTTAGGGTTCAAAACACAAGTCTTACTTTAGTCAAGGGTTTGGCGGCAGCATGCTAATGAAAACCCGTATTATTAAGCCCCTCACAGATTAGGGTAGAGCGGATGGTCTGCATCAGTTCCCAAAGCGTTCCTTCGCATCTATCAGCGATTTGTTTTAGCTTGAGTAATAACTGAACGAGTATGGCGTCAGCTAACTTAATTTTTATAGCATTTGGTGGTTTTACGCTTAAATGCCTGATTTTAAAATGCCCTTAATGCCATTTAAATAGTAATTTGACTGCCCAACGTTTTCTGTAAACTTCTGCAATTGTTGTCTCTGAAGATTTGAAATCCGATGTCACAAAGTGAAAGATTTTTCCAGATTCGGGATCTCGATAGATGATGTGTCTGAACTCTATATCTCTTGGTTGTCCTTGGTGGTGTAAACTTTGAGCTTTTGCAAAAACATCAAAACGCACTTGCCAAGGGCTGACAACTATTTAATTATACAAGGAAATCCACCGGACAGCAGTGGTAAGAAGACTTTATTATTGTATAATTTCAATTACTTTCATTGTCCCTCTCTACTGTTTTAACCAGCATAAACAAAAGGTTCTTTCTTCTAAGATTTTAGTGCAAGGTTTGTTTGTACCACAAAAAAACTAACTACAAGTGCGCATATCCTAATTTACTTTTTAAAAAAACTAATTATTTCTCGTAATTGATAGTTCTACTGATTGAGAAGCGCGTTAATTTATGTAGTTGGCACAAAGTTAAATATATCTCCAATTTTGTTAGCAAAAAAATAGTTTTCTAATGGTTGATTTATTCAAAATTTATAAAGGTGTTATTCTATGTAATAACCACAACCAAAATTATACCACTAGTTGTGTAAACTCAAAATATTTGAAGAAATATTAATGCGATGATTGAGATGATTGAGATGATTGAGATGAATGAGAAAATTGTATTTTGGAATTATTGGAAATACAATTTTACAAAAGGTATCTTCGAGGAGCATAAATCGTATAATAAGTTTAAAATGACAAGCTTAGGGGCTAGTAATAACAATTGCACTAATTAATTCCTACTCTTAAATCTCTAAAACCTGCATAAATAGAAGATTCTTATTTACATAAAAGGGCAATTATTTCTTATAATTTGTATAACATTGATAGTTCGACTTTTTGTATTGCAATAAAGAGCCTACACAGGGTAGCCTTCTTTTTCGCTGAGTCTCATTGGCAAGCGACACTCGGCTGGATACGAAGAGATGACTTATTATGCATTAAAAATTTTTCCGAAGTGTGGATATTTAAACTCTAAATACCATAATCCCAAATTGCGTATAATATTTAGATCTCCCACTAAAGAAAGCAAGAGGCATCTAGGTGTCGATAATTTAAGAACCAATAAGATCAGCATCATTGATTCAAACACACTTATAATATTCACCCATTTTATAGATTAAAATCTATTTCTTAGATTGAGAATCTCGAATTGAGAATCATTTTTCTCAGATCAAAGTTATCGTTGTTTCGCATAAAATAACAGTGAGCCTTTTGAATTAGTTCAATTTATGTGTAAATTTAAATACTAGAACCAAAATTTAATGAGGAATTTCCGATAAGATAAGGAGCATGAAGAATTAAAATGTAGTTGTATGAAAAATATTTTAATATCACTTACTTATTTAAGTTTGATTGCCATAGTTACTCCCAATTGCAGTAACCCACCAAATGTAATCTCTAAAGCAATTCCTGCAGATTCTCAAAATCCAGACACTCAAGATCCAGAAACACAGCCTACAACTCCACAACCACCGGTGAACGAATTTCAAGGATATGTTCCACCAAATTCTGTAAATTGGACACGATTTCCACAAAATCTTATTATAAATCCCAGTCAGTTTAAAATGGAACCAACAGGAGAATCAGGTTTTAATGTAGCAGACCCCTGTGTAATGTTCGATAAGAAATCAGGGCTTTGGCACGCTTTTTTTTCAAGTTCAATTGAAAGTTTAGATATACAGGTTTTAAAACATGCAAAAAGTCAGGATGGCACAGATTGGACAATATATAATACTGCAGCTTTAGAAATTGGAACAACTAATTCTTGGGATTCTAAGTCAGTAGAAACATGTGCAGTGACTTCAATTGAGGTCTCCCCTGGAATATATAAATATTTTTTATTCTACTCTGGCACAGATACTCTGGAGGGTGGTGATAAAGATATTTATAAAATGGGTTTGGCAGTGTCCGACGATTTAGATACATTCACACGTATAGATTCTACGATTTCACCCAAAGGTGAAAAAGGCTTACTTTTTGACTCAATTGATGCTTTTCCTGGTAATCCAAATATTATCAGCGGTATAGTTACAGATCCAACATTAATCAATAGGAATGGGAACCTTCAAATGTGGTTTTTTTGTGCTGGGAAAAACTCTCAAGATCAATATATTGATGGTGGAATATGTTATGCGACTTCAAATGACGGAATGCATTGGACACAAAATGGTTCGCAATCTTCATTGTTAAATGACCAGACTTTAGGAGTGATCGCGCAACAACCAACAGTCGTTTTTAATTCAAAAAAAAATAAATATGAGATGTGGGTTGTTATCGATGATCCAGAATATCTTCCCTATGGTGTGCCCGGACTGGCCGTAGGTGGCTATTATTATGTTAGTTCTACGGATGGTATCAATTGGATATATTCAAATAAAACCTCCTATGATTTTAGTTGGAATAAAAATCTGGAATCAGAAAATGAAGGACTTGTGACAGGACCTGAAGTCGTTTTAAAAGATGGTATATATTACTTATTTTATCCCTCCTTTACTTCACAAAATATAACAAATACTTACATGTATCCATTTACTTGGGGATTAAATTTAGCAACAAAAAGTGAATAAAAAATGTTACTTTTGGGTTTAGATTTGGCAAAGTAAACATTCATGAATATCTATCAAAAAATATAATTTGAGTCAGTAATTGCGAAAGACTACAGTCTCAAAATAAATGGTAGCGGAAAAAAAAATTGTGTACAAAGCCTAATCAGATGATCCTACAAATAGAAATAGGCACCACGATAGGAACATCCTATGGCAGACCCAAGCTCGGAAATAGCTAGACTTATGGAGAATTCGGAGAGTTCGGAAATGAAGGAAGCTTTGAGCAAAGTAAATTAACGAAAGATACGAAAGGTTCTCTGTTTGAATCGAATCGCGCATTTCCAGGTAAATAAATGCAACCTTTAGCTAATTATTCTAAATCTATTAGCTGACTCTCTTTCATTAGCTACAGCTTGATATGTTTCAGGCAATGCATTCGAATAATTGTTAACAGCCTGGAGCTTCATACAAAACTTCCTTGTCTTTGCATTTATTTACCTGGAAATGCGCTATTGTCTCGTGTCGTGTTGTATCGCTACATCTCGGTGAGGATAATTTCGGATCAATTCGAGATCAACTCAATAACTGCCGTTGATATTTGTTTTCACTTAATATTTTTAACAAGAATGTCGATAAAGTAATATGATGTATGTTTTTGTTTATTTAGTTTTAATATCAATCTTTCAGAGATTACATATGTTAAGAAAACCTTTTTCTATGATTTTTCTCACTTGTTTTTTAGGCTTTCTCAGCTTTAGTTCTACAGGTTGTTCTCTAAATAGATCCATACAGAAAAGTGATCTTTCATCAGTCACCGATGAAGACCCGAGTGATACTCCGTCAATAACTGAAAATAGCCTTACTCTTTCCCCTACTGAATTTACAGGGATATCATATAACCAGGTGACATTTTCAGTTCCTTTTTCTGGAGATGGAAATAACAATGCCACTGTGAATATTTATTTTTGTAGTATTAAATTGCAGGCTGGTTGTAAACCAGAAAATTCAGAAATGGCAACACTCACTAAGAGTAGTTCAAGCTTTTATATTACTCTCGATCTCTCAACCACTTCGGTTACACCTGGGGATTTTTTGAAATATAAATTGGTCTCCACTGATCCCGATGGCCTAGTTGGCGGTCAAGACACTGGGTTTATATTTATCCCCCAAGGCGGTTCAAATCCTGTTGGCATTACCCAGTTTAATCAATTTTTACTCGGGCATAATAACTCGAATACTCTTTCTTTTACCGGAAGTGATTATTTATTTACAATGCTTATAGATGAAAATAACAACATCTTTCTAGCGGGTTACACTTCCAGTTCAGTGTCCGAGCCTAATGGTGGTTCTATTGATGCCTTTATAGTTAAAATCAAAGAAAATGGCGAAATCGATACGACATTTGCAATTAATGGAGTATTGCAATTGGGGGGACTCATAAGCTCAGTAGATGCGGGAACGAGCCTTGACGAAATTATTGCTATGGCCTCTGATGGAGGCGGCAATATTTTTGTAGCGGGTCAAACAGGGAATTCACTGGGAGGTACAAATGCTGGAGGTTATGACGGTTTTATAGCCAAACTGAGTGCCACATCTGGGTTATTAGATCCCAACTTTGGCGATGGTGATGGCAGTGATGATGACGGCATTGTTCAATTGAATGCAACGAATACCGCAAATGCTGGAAATGATGATAAAATTTCAGCAATAAGCATAGATGGAAATGGCAATCTTTTTGTGACCGGTTATACTATGAGTTCTCTGGGTGGTGCAAATGCTGGCAATAATGATGTCTTTATAGCTAAGCTAAGTGCCACATCTGGGTTGTTAGATCCCAACTTTGGTGATGGCGATGGTAGTGATGATGACGGCATTGTTCAACTGAATGCAACGAATACCGCAGATGCTGGGGGGCATGATTATGCTCTTTCTATGACCTTAGATGAGAACAACAATGTATTTATGGCTGGTTACACCTATAGCTCACTTGGTGGTACGAATGCTGGCATTATTGACTGTTTTATAGCTAAGCTAAGTGCCACATCTGGCTTACTAGATTCAGCTTTTGGCGATGGTGACGGAAGTGATGATGATGGCATAGTTCAACTGAATGCAACTAATACGGCGAATGCTGGCAGCAGTGAAAGCATTTCAGCTATAGCATTAGATGGAAGTGGAAATATTTTTGTGACCGGTTTTACAAGTAGTGCTCTTGGTGGTGCGAACGCCGGTAACGATGACGGCTTTATAGCCAAACTGAGTGCTACTTCTGGTTTATTAGATCCAGCTTTTGGCGATGGTGATGGCAGTGATGATGATGGCATTGTTCAACTGAATGCGACAAACACAGCGAATGCCGGCAGCAGTGAAAGCATTTCAGCTATAGCACTAGATGGAAGTGGAAATGTGTTTGTAACTGGCTATACTGGAAGTGCCCTTGGTGGTGCGAACGCCGGTAACGATGACGGCTTTATAGCCAAACTGAGTGCTACTTCTGGTTTATTAGATCCAGCTTTTGGTGATGGTGACGGCAGTGATGATGATGGCATTGTTCAATTGAATGCGACGAATGCAATGAATGCTGGGAATGACGAAAGGATCCATGCCATGGCTTTAGATGGAAGTGGCAATGTGTTTGTAACTGGATACACTACAGGATCCCTTGGTGGCACGAATGCGGGAAGTAGTGACGGCATCATCACCAAATTAAATGCCACATCTGGTTTATTAGATACTAACTTTAGCGATGGCGACGGCAGTGATAATGACGGAATTTTTCAATTAAATACCATAAATACAGCCTATGCTGGGTATGGAGATATTATCTCTGCCATGGTATTAGATGGAAGTGGCAATGTGTTTGTAACTGGCTATACTGGTGGCGGACTTGGTGGCGCGAATGCCGGAAGTAATGATGGCTTTATTGTAAAGTTAAGTGCGACCTCAGGCTTATTAGATCCAGCTTTTGGTGATGGCGACGGAAGTGATGATGATGGCATTGTTCAACTGAATGCGACAAACACAGCGAATGCCGGAAATGATGATAAAATATTAACCATGGTCTTAGATGGAAGTGGTAATCTTTATGTCTCAGGTCTTACAAATAGTTCACTTGGTGGTGTAAATGCTGGCAACTATGATGGCTTTATTGCAAAGTTAAGTGCGACCTCAGGATTATTAGATCCAGCTTTTGGTGATGGCGACGGAAGTGATGATGATGGCATTGTTCAACTGAATGCAACAAACACGGCGAATGCTGGAAATGATGAAGTTATCTCAGCCATAGCTTTAGATGGAATTGGCAATATTTTTGTTACGGGTCATACTGCCAGTTCTCTAGGCGGTGCCAATGCCGGTGCTAGTGATGGATTTATAGCGAAACTCAGCACCACATCAGGCTTATTAGATCCCAATTTTGGAGATGGCGACGGCAGCGATGATGATGGCATTGTTCAACTGAACGCAACAAATACATCTAGTGCTATTAATACAGAGCAAATTAGTGCCATAGCCTTAGATGGAATTGGCAATATTTTTGTTACAGGTTATACTGACAGTTCTCTAGGCGGTGCCAATGCCGGTGCTAGTGATGGATTTATAGCGAAACTCAGCACCACATCAGGCTTATTAGATCCCAATTTTGGAGATGGCGACGGCAGCGATGATGATGGCATTGTTCAACTGAACGCAACAAATACATCTAGTGCTATTGGTGCTGAATTTATAAATGCCATGACATCAGATGCAAGTGGCAATGTTTTTGTAGCAGGATACACTACAGGCTCACTTGGTGGTACGAATGCTGGAAGTAATGATGGCTTTATAGCCAAGCTGAATGACACATCTGGATTATTAGATCCAGCTTTTGGTGATGGCGACGGCAGTGATGATGATGGTATTGTTCAGCTGAATGCGAGTAACACAGCAGATGCCTCCTTTAGTGAGGCATTCACAGCTATTGCCTTAGATGGGAGTGGCAACATTTTTGTAACTGGTTATACTTTGAGCTCTCTTAGTGGAGTTAAGGCTGGAAGTGATGATGGTTTTATAGCCAAGCTGAATGCCACATCTGGATTATTAGATCCAGCTTTTGGTGATGGCGACGGCAGTGATGATGATGGTATTGTTCAGCTGAACGCAACGAACACCTCTAGTGCTGCGGATGGTGATTACACTAACGCCATAGCTTTAGATGGAAGTGGCAATGTTTTTGTGTCCGGCTATACTGTGAATTCTCTTGGTGGTGCGAACGCGGGTAGCTTTGATGGCTTTTTACTCCGATGCGATAGTACCACAGGAGTCATCCCCTAGTTTTATCTGAATCCACATCTCACAATTTACAATCTAATTACAATCAAGAAACTTTATAATGACGTTCTGATTCCAATTAAAATAAATTTACTATTGAATTGATAACTAAACCATAATTATAATACACATAGGATCGCATATAGGCTCACTATTTGTTAATACCGGTATTCAAGCATAAAATTTAGGTAGCTGCCGGTGATCTCAACAGAGTTAAAATCACCAGGCCTCGCTAGACTATTGCTATCCTGAGTCGAGCTAATAGCACTATAAGAGGACCTGTCTAATCGATATTTTACTCCTGCATAGCCTTTAAAATTATCTGTCAACTGATAGGAACCTAATAGACCCATCTCATAGGAAAGCTCACTGTTTAAGTTCTCTCCCCGTGGCCCCTCTCCAAACATGGCAGAATAAAATCTAGCATTCACTTGCCATCCCAATTTTTGATTAAAAGCTTGCCAATACTCAAAACCCACATGGGGACCATAGTTTTTAATTTTACCTACACCAGAATACCCTTCAACGACAGTTCCTTGAACCGAGGTCAACTCTTTTATATACAACCCAGCGCTAACTTTTAAAGTAGAATCTACCTGTTTTAAACATCAAAAAATATTCTGGGCCAAGAACTACTACCGCCCATATAGGGACTAACAACTTTCGTTCAAGGTTTATCGTATCAACTCTCACAATTGAAGCTTGCGGCGTTTCGCAGGGTGCTTCTGGCCTTCGCACTCCCTGTGCACGTTGTATATGTCTCTAGTCCTTGAAATCCACCAATATGGCCCCGTGCCCTGTCGACTCTCCTCTGGGCGAGTAACCAGTGCTGTATTTCACGATCCGCAGACACTTAATACAATTTGATTTTAATCATGTCATCAAACTTTTAAAACCCCTTGTTAATGGCTCTGAGCCTGCACCCATTTTAGAGTAACAGCTCTCAAAAGTAGTCAATAACGTGGGAAAATCAATTAATAAAGATAATCTACGGTAGATATGCGAATCGGGAACGAGCCTTTCTAGTAAATCATCATACATCTGCATCTGGTGATCTTCATTTTTTAACATTTTGGGAAAATAAAATATTTTCTCAAAATTGGCTAGTTATGACGGACTTTGGCGACAGCCTCTTTATGAATGGTTGACCCATAGGCCAAAGGCAACGGAAAGTTAGTAACGACGACTATGGCAATTCCTTCGGCATCGAGCAAATAAAAAAAAGATGCTTTGACCTCTTTCTTACTTTTTTAGCTTGTCATTTACGCAATCTGACACACTATTCACTGAATTAAAAAAATTTTCGGCTCCACATCTACTCATTTCTGTTGTGGAAATTCCAGTTTTAGAAAAAGCGCTAATACACCACAAAGCATTTGATGGAAGTTTGAAATGTTCACCACAATATGCAATTTTTTTAGAAGGAACAGCAAAGCCCTCTGAGCCTAAGCTAATTTTAATACAAGCACTCATATCATAGGGAGAAAAGAAGGTTTTTTCACAGGTGGAAATTACGAGCTCCGGGATAATTGCATAGGCTTGGATAGAAGAGGTAACTATAAAAACAAGAAATATTTTTTTCATTATTTGGCTCCGTTATAAAAATAAGGGTTAGAAGACCTGTAGTTAAATTCAGAATACCATTTAGCAAGTTTCGTTCCAGATTATAAACATCTATAAAAACGGTAAATAAAAATCGCTTTTAGGTTGGTATGTAAACTAGTTGTACATAAATTATGTAAAATCTGCATGGCTAGAGTCGCTTATCATTACGGGCTCCCTGCCATTGTTGTCATTTTATGTTTACCTGTATAAAAAAAAATCGTAAAAAAAAAACCTCTGTTATTCGAACCGCTACTTCTTCCCATATAGGGACTTATTAACTTTCACGTAAAATCTACCTGTTTTAAACATCAAAAAATATTCTGGGCCAAGAACTACTACCGCCTATATAGAGACTAACAACCTTCGTTCAAGGTTTATCGTATCAACTCTCACAATTGAAGCTTGCGGCGATTCGCAGGGTGCTTCTGGCCTTCGCACTCCCTGTGCACGTTGTATATGTCTCTAGTCCTTTAAATCCACCAATATGGCCCCGTGCCCTGTCAACTCTCCTCTGGGCGAGTAACCAGTGCTGTATTTCACGATCCGCAGACACTTAATACAATTTGATTTTAATCATGTCATCACATCTTGAACAGTTTTAAAAATAGGATTAAAAATAAACTATCTGTTTAAATTGTCGAAAACATCGAGACTTAGCTGGGTAATATTGGCTAAGTTTGGAACTGTTCAAAAACAGGTAAATTCGTCATATAATGCCAGCCTTTGCATCAGTAAAAATCAAACCACCAATTGTGGATAAATCAGAAAATAAAATAGATCCAGTTTGGCTAGTAGAATTTTTAAATAAACTATTGGTAATTAAATGAAAGCTATACGTGAGTTTGAGAGCATAGTTATCCACAAAGCACCTGTGGATTTACGTAAAAGTATAAATGGCTTAAGTGTAATAGTATCTGAAGAGCTAGGCTTAGATTTGAAATCAAAGTCTTTGTTTGTATTTACCAATCGCCGTCGCAGTCATATGAAGAAATTAACTCCCAGATCCTTGGTGTCGTTTATTTATGGATCAATACGATAGGCCCCATTCCTTGAAGATGGTCCGTATAAAAGTTGACTATATTTTAAATAAATGTCAGCATTTATACCATAATGACAAAACTACCAAAAGCCCTTCAGAAAGGGCCATTTACCTATAAGCAAGCATTGGCCTCCGGACTCAATTTGAGAACGGTTAGACAACTTGTCGCCAACGGACAATGCTACACGGTCGCTAAGGGCGTCTATATGCCTACGAGCGTTGAGTATAATGAATTAAATCAATTCAAAGTGGCGACCCTTATTGTGGGTCAGCCTTCGGCAATTTGTTTGGTCTCAGCACTATCGGTGTATGGACTTACGGATGTCATTCCACACAAGACGTGGATCACAGTGCCAGCAAAAAAACGAACTCAAATATCAACTCTTAAAGTTTTGCGCCAAAGTGATCCACAATGGAACATCGGGATTGAAAAAAAAGACGGTTACACGATCACGTCCATTGAACGCACCCTCGTTGAATCTTTCTGCTACAAAAATATGATTGGCAGCACCGTCCCTATCGAAGCTCTGCGCGAAGCCGTTAGAAAAAAATTAACGACGTCTTCTAAAGTGTTGGATATGGCAAAAAAAATGGGAGCCGTTCATCGCATACTCCCGTACTTAGAGGCGATGGCATGAGCAAGACGATTTCTCCCGAAAAAATTCAACTGGAACTCAACAAACTCGCCAAAGCTTCGAAAACCCTTTCGGTGAATGACCTTCGCATGATTTTGGCCTTGGAACGTGTGATCGCCCGCGTGGAGAATCACAAAAAACTCTCAAAGCATTTTGTTTTCAAGGGCGGTTTTGTTTTGCTTAAAACTGTCAATTCAGATCGCTTTACTCGTGATGTGGACGCTCTTGTCATCGGCCTTTCGCGTAAACAAGTCCCTGACCTTGTGGAAGATGCCTTGTCGCAAAATCTGGAAGATGGGCTTTGGTTCGGCGACGTCAAGACCAGCGACCTCGCAAATCAAGGGCCGTATGGCGGCTACACTTTCAACGCAGCTTTCACTATCGGCAAAGCTCCATCGGTTAAAGATCCAAAAATCAAAAAGTTCTCCCGGATTCGTATTGACGTGGGATTTGGCGATGCATTGGATTCGGTGCCGGAAAAACAATCCATGCCCTCCATTCTTGCGAGTGAAGCGCCTGTCACTTGGTCGGTCTATCCATTTGAGTTTATCTTTGCCGAAAAAATGGAAGCCTTGTTTTCTCGTGGCAGCAATAACTCCCGATCAAAAGACATTTATGATATGCAGCTCATCTTTGGAAAAATCAAAGATAAGAAATTGCTCCGCAAGGCCATTCAAAAAACATTTGAAAACCGCAAGACTTTGATCCCTGAATCATTCTTGGCCACTGCTCAAGAGTTTGAATTAGCCGTTTTGAAAAAGGCCTGGGGTTCGGTTGAGCTATCAACTGGCGAAGAACCGTTCGATAACGTTTGGAAAAAGTTTTTGACGGTCTTGCGTTCTATGGAGTTTTAGAAGTTATGGAGTGCGGGCGGTGATTTTTTAATAATCCTGCTCTTAGTTTTTAATAAAATACCATCTCAAGTAGGCCTTCGTGTTGCTAACCGTGCGGATTTAACTGAGATCGGAAAATAGAAAAATATTTAAAATCTTCCTAAGCCGCATTGCTTAAGGGGCTGCGGTATTTTTCAAGTGTGGTATTCATTCACAATTCTCGTGAAAACAAAATAAGTTCTATAAGCCACAAAACTTTCGAGGTAGAACCAATGCCTATGCATCATGACAAACATTCTAAAAAGTCTCTTTTTATCCCTGCCCCTCGTTATGAGGTGAGTAACAAAGCTATCGTCTCTAGGGGCGGCCTTCAGGCATTGCTGCATATTTTTGATTCAACAAGCTTGGGTAAAGAGTTGGCTAAGTGTTTACCAGAAGATGGGAGTAATCGCTCATTTGGCAATTACGGTTTGAGCTTACTGCTCATAGCTAGTCTTCTCAGTGGTCATGACAGTATCGAAGATATTGAGGAATTTGATGATGACGAACTTTTGGAAGAACTTTTTGACGGTAAAGTTCCAACACCTAAAACACTGGGAAATTATTTGCGCAGGTTTGAAAAAGAGCACATCAACGCATTAAAAAAGTTTTTAACAACTATGGGCTACACCCTGCGAGCACATACCCGTAAAGTCCACCCTCATAAGGGGGAAGAGCTTCCCCATTTTAAAATCGACGGCACAGCTCACGAGCAAACGGGCCGTAAGATGGAAGGTGTGGGTTGGATGAAGACCTCCCGTGAAAAGTTCGTCTTTGGTTACTCTTCTTTAACAATTTTCGATGAACTAGGTTTTTGCTTTGCCGGAGAGCTCTTGCCGGCCGCTCACCCTAAAGGTCATCCCGTCGAGTTATTAGACCAAGTATTGTCCCCTCTGCGTGGTAAAAAAATAAAAAATCCATTTGAAAAAGTGGCTCACGTTAGCGGTGATTCGGCTTTTTTAATAGAGGACTTTGTTCTAGCCTGTCAGGCACATCAGGCGTCATTCACCATAGCCGCTCCTAAAACTATTAACTGGCATACACAAATTGATGAGGATTCAAAGACATGGGTTGAGTGGGAGTACGGCCCAGAAGAATTAAAAAAATTAAAACGTAAAAAACAAGAGCCCGCAGAGTGTTATGTAAATCGTTGGCACTGGCGCCCGAGCTGGTCTGATAAAAAACTCATGTTCCCGGTAGTAATAAAAAAACAATGGCGAGAAGATGAGGTCTTTGGAGTGGCATGCGGACACTTTCACTACCATGCCGTAGCCACTAACTATGATTTGAGTCAACGAAGCTATCAGTCAGTGATAGAGAGATATCGTCCGCGTGCAGATGTGGAAAATATGATTAAAGAGTTTAAGATAGGCTTTGATGCCAAACACTTGCCTTGCTTAAAAATGTCGGCCAATGAAGTTTACTTTTTATTTGTACTCATTGCTCAAAACCTCATCCGCTGGGCGGCATTACTGGAGCAACCAGATAAACCGCATTTTGCAAAAAAACTAAGGCGTAAACTTCTAACGGCACCGGCTCAAGTGTTAACCGGATCTCGTCAATTAACTCTAAAAGTAAAAGCAAAATTTTTAAGAGAGGTGAGCGCATTTCTAGAGGCATGGCGGTCACAGCCAGTAATAGTTCCGCTGTACTGCTCAACGGCATAGAGATTAAGTCCCGAGAGCGGAACAAGCTCTTTGACAATCAAATAAAAAATTTGGAGTTCGCTTTGAGTTTTGGATTTGGTCGGCAAAGGGTTTGAACCATGCGACAGGATCGAAAGATCCGTGCTACCCCAACTAAATAGCCACATCACTAAGGGCGAGAGCATAAGCCCTAAAGGCCTCATATTGTGGTCAATGCTCTTTGGCCCAGTCGAGTAGCTCGCCAAAGTATGAATCACTACTCCCAAAAAGCGAGGTAAACCCGAATTCTAGACAAACCTATGCACCTTCAGAATTTTCACGGAAAATTCTGTTTATATTTTCACTAAATGGTGTCTTTGGGCTCGTAACGCTTATCTTAATTTCGGATTTCAGTTTATATTTTCACTAAATGGTGTTTTTGGGCTCGTAACGCTTATCTTAATTTCGGATTTCAGGATCAAGAACTCACCAAACCCTTTCGAGAACCGAAAACTTCCCCTTTTGTAGGCGGAAAAAACTAGTTCTTTTGAACGTCGATGAGCTGAATAGGGCGTTCAACGTAGCTCATTGCTTTAGCTTTTGGGAACTGAGAAAAAAATGAGTTTTTGGTTTTGTCACTCTTTTCTACGACCAAATCTATCGGACCATATCGATGAAAGCCATTGTCACCTATTGTCAGCAGACTCGACCAATCAAATTTTGTCCCACCTAGCTCCCAATTCACAGTTATGTCTCCAATATAGTTTACTGAGTTAGGCTCCAATACCGAAGAAGGTATTACCGGATAGAAGACGAATGTACTTTCTGAAAGTCCTGAATGACATTCAATTTTTCGAATAGTGAAAGCTCCTGGCTTCACAGACATAAAAAACTCACCGGACTGATCAAGTTTATAGGCATCACTTTTCGACAAACCATTGATGTACAATTTGCAAGGGTCACTCCAATTAGGGCTTCTGGGCTTGCCATTATCGAGTACAGTAACCTTTCCCACGACATGAGCTGATTTGCTTGAGTCATCGGATTTAACTGTGAAATCAGACTTGGTAGTGGCACAACCTGAAACGAAAAAAACAAGTACTAACAGACAAACTAGATTTCTCACTTACTCCACCCCTTTTTTTCTAAGCAGCCTGAAATATATTCTGTGCGAGGACCTTCCGTGAGTAATCCTCCTCGGCGGGTATGCCCTGCATTATAGGCATCCACTTCACAGGCTTTGAAGTCATTCTGAAGCTCCTGATCACCCTTGGATGGTTGGCTGTAGCCAGACATAATGTCTTTGGGGCTGGTCACACAGCCGGATACATTAAAGGCAAATAAAAGTAATATGATGGATTTTTTCATAACATCGACTCCCGCTGTGGAGTTTATATCAGAAAGAAAAATTTTTTCCAGTCACACTTGAAACCCACCCAAATCACACCTGATTGCGTTAGGAGTTGTGAATTTGAGTGAAGACAAACGCACCGACTTTTCTCAAACCCTTGAAGTCTTTAGTTAATAATTTCGTTTACTTGTATGAAAGTTTCCAACAAAGCGAGCGTTGAATGGAGGTGGTAACCGGATTCGAACCGATGTACACGGATTTGCAGTCCGGTGCGTAGCCTCTCCGCCATACCACCTTTAGATGAAATCCAATTTGCCATGAGCCTGATTTTTTTTCAAGCCAGGAATTAGGCAAAAATTTGTTGTAACTTAGCAAAGGAATGAACTGTATAGGCCAAGGCTTCGTTAATGTGAGTAATATGAATTTCTTCTTTTGCCTCTAAATCTGCTAAGGTTCTGGCTACCTGCAGCACAGCTTGATGGCGACGTCGTGAACCCTTTAATTCGGGCATTCCACCATGTCGCAAAAAGTGATTAAAGGTCTTCTCCACCTCTTCTGTTTTTAATTTGGAGTTCGGTTTTTTTTGCTTGCGAGTTTTTAGACTAAACTCTTGAGCCTGTTGCACCCTTTGTTTGATTTCAACTAAAGTCATATCCGTGGATTTTTTCCATTCATGGGAATAAGTTAAAATTTGAAAACGATCGGCCAAGGGACCACTCAACCTTTCTGTATAAGAACGACATTTATGAATCGAAAATCGACAACCCATAAATTTGCCAGGCACCAAATGCCCACAGTGACAAAGATTACTGGTTGCAATAAGTAAAAAATCTGCAGGATATTCTTTTTTTACTCCCCTACGAGACACAGAAATTTTTCCACTCACAATGGGTTCACGCAAAGATTCCTTTACAACTGAAGAAAATTCTAACAACTCATCCAAAACTAAAATGCCTCTGTGTGCACGAGTGATTTCTCCTGGCACCGGAGGATGCCCACCTCCTATCATAGAAATATTAGGAGTGGAGTGATGAGGCATTACAAAGGGCCGCGATTGCAGTGGCCAATTCATTGCTAGCGCCCACTTTCTTACCTCTACTTTCTCTTCTTCATTTAGCGGCTTTATTAAAAAAGCTAGGCTTTCACTGATCGTTGTTTTTCCAGATCCCGCTGGCCCAACCAATAATGTGCTATGTTCACCCACTGCGATGATTTGCAAAAGTTTAGCACTAACAGCACAAAAACTATAAAGTGGAACTGAAACTTCCTCAGCCTCTTGCCAATGTTTTTTATTTACAGTTTCTACATCAATACTTTCTAAGCTTTTCAAGTCGGGTATGGTAGCCACTGTAAATGGGTAAGGTAAATCACTTTTTCCAGTTAATAAAATTTCACCCTCCAATTCGCTTTCGGCTCTAAAAATATCTTCGGGTGCATAGACCTCCCCTTGCAAACCTACCTCTCCATACACCCATGGCACTTCTGGTAACAATGGGCTTTTACTCACTTGTCCTGTGGCCCATAAAAATGCACAGGTGATTGCAAACTCTAATCCCTGACTGGATTTTCTAATATGTTGAGGCCTCATGTTTACAATGATCTGCTTGCCCCTGGGCCATTGAAAACCTTGTTGTTTGATTGCCGACTTAATCCGCCACTGGCTTTCGCGCAATGCCGTATCTGGTAGACCTAAAAACTGAAATTGTGGCAAACCCGGTAGGAAACTGATTTCAATTTCTACCGGACACCACTCTATACCATGCTTAATAAATGATTTTACTTTCATTTATTTAAGACAATGCAAACAAGGATCTTTGTTTTATTAGCGTTTTTTGGGTTTTCAGTTACATAAGGTCCGGTTTTCTATCCGAAAGTCTTTGATACATCATGTAAATGATCTATGATAATTCTATGAGCAATGAGGAATTCAAAAACCCCTTGAGCGACAAAGATAAATGGGAATTAATTAATAGCCTCAGTTTAGAACCTCAGCAAATCATTCAAATGGACACTTCTCAAGGAAAAATCCAATTAAAAATAGAAAGCCTTTCCGGCAAAGAAATTTATGCCACTCCCAGGTTAGCAACATCCTTAAATCTATCTGGCCTGCATAAACTACAATGGGTATACGATCACTCACGGTATGAATGTGAAGCACCACTCACTTTAAATGAAAAGGGATTTTACTCCATTCAGTTTCTTAATCCTATTTACAAATTGCAAAGACGACAAAACTTTCGCTCTCAACTGCCACAGAATTGGAAACGCGAGATTATTGTTAATCAGATCAATGAAAATACTTATAGTTTAAATGGTCAGGTACAAGACCTGAGTTTAACTGGTTGTTTTTTTACTACAAAAACAACTGGAGTTTTAAAGGAAAAAGATGAAATCTCTGGAGAGCTTTATATTGGTGAGTTCAAAACTGTATACTTTAAAGGAGAGATCCTTCGCCAATTAAAATCCAGCGATCAAAATAGTTTTGGCATTCGATTTACACACCTAGAAAACTTTGGCAAAGAAACTCTAAACCAAATTACCCTCAAAGCGGCCCGCGAATCACGCAATTACTCTCAAGAATAAACATAAAGAAGTCTATGTCGACGACGAAACAACAAACACTTGCAGGGAAATTTTAAATGTCTAAGCTTCGACTTCGGGGGGACGAACCTTAGATAAAGGATGATGCTGATCAATCGTCTCTCTAGTTTTTTGACTTGTTACACTGGTATAAATTTGAGTGGTTTGAATACTGGAGTGACCCAATAAAACTTGAATAGAACGCAAATCAGCTCCCGCTTCCAAAAGTGCTGTAGCACATCCATGACGGAATTTATGAGGACTGATGGGCTCTGAAAATCCAGCTTTCGATGACCAAGCGGCTAACCAACGCCAAATATCAACGCGACTCGGACGACGACCACGATCATTAACTAAAATAGACGGTGTGTTTTCACGAACAATATAGGTACGAATGTGGTGCAAATAATCTTTTAATTCTCTTTGTAAAACTTCTGTCAGTGGGATCAGGCGTTCTTTGCCGCCTTTACCAACAATTTTTAACCAAGCATCGGTTTCATTGTAATCTTGAATATTTAAGTTAATTAATTCGCTCACCCGACAACCTAAACCAAACAACAATAATAATGTCACTTGGTTGCGAGCTGTGCGATAGGGATTATCCACGGCACAAGCATCGTAGAGCTTTTGAAATTCTTCATAAGTCAATGCTTTGGGCAATCCCGTTTTTACTTTGGGTGGACGCAAATTTTGCAATTCAGGAACTTCGGAACCACGGCTTTCACAAAAGCGAAAAAATGTTCGCAAGCTGCTAATCACTCTAGCCTGTGAACGTGTGCTCAATTGTTTTTCTGTCATAAAGGCAAATATATCTTTGATATCTCGACCTGTCTTTTTAAACTCTTCATAGAGTTCTAAGTCGCGACGGTAAGCCAACACAGTATTGCGAGAGCGCCCTCTCACATTTTGTAAATCATCGAAGAATTCCACCCAGTAGTCTAAACTCATGGCCCTATTAAAGTCCGGGAATTAAAATTAATCAAGTAAAAATAATTACTTAGGGGATGTGCACAAATATTAGGCATCACATTCAGAAAAGCCCGTGCCTAGGCCATTATACGAATTTCACTTACTGACCGAAACCTTCTAAAAAAGAGAACTGGCCAATTTCATTTTCATGTCCCTCTGTGACATGAATCATTTTTAGGTGAATCGAGCCCATAAGGTCCTTTTGTCCTTCGCGAATATCGAAGGTTTCTAGGATATAAGTTTGACCATTAGAACTGAATTGAATTTGTAGTTTTTGTTTTCCAAATTCATAACCTTCGTCTTCTGCAAAAAAACTAACCGCCTGACCATTGCGAATTTGATAAGACACAGCAAGAACAAAGATACGTTTTCCTTGGGTATCAAAGCCATCTAGTAAAGCTACTTTGGCTGTTTCAAGATCAAAAGCGCTTAAGTCTTCTTGGCCCGAGGCAAAAACAGAAAAATCACCAAAAGAAACCACACTATAAGCTGGTCCTAAACCACCACTATCTGAGTTGCCCGAGCGAGCAAAATAAATTTTTGTGTTGGGATCTTCTTTTAGAGTGTTAAAGAGGCCGCTGCCGGAACCATTACCGGCAGCGGAAAAGGTAGACATAGAATTTAATTCTTCAAAAAGTTCTTCTTCGCTAATTCCTGAAGAACCTTCTTTCCAATTGGATGAACAAGCAGTCAAGGCCAATGCCAAAAACAAGGACAAGAGGGTAATCATTGATTTTGTCATAGCTAATTCCTCACTCATCCTAATTTTAAGGACACATTAATTGATTTTGTTGTGTACCCATACCACCAAAAGCAATGGTATTGCCACAGTTGCTTTTATTCACACTTAGAACTCGCCATATGCCGATCATCTCAACGCCATAATCTTGGCCATCACATGAACGCATTTGTGGAGCTCTATCTAAAAAGTATATATAATTGTCAATGGCTAAACGAACATTGTAAGCTCCATTCGAAGCAATCACTGACATTCCACCAATGCCTTGAGTGTAAGGGTCCATTTGTCCTGGATTTTCAACTCTTATACTATAAACACCAGGAGGAACATAAGCACCAGAGGAATTATAACCACAACTAATTCCTGTTGCCACTGTCATCTTACCTATACCATCAACAGAACCACTGTATCCACCTTGAGTATAATCGACGGCGACAGGATTTCCATGAGTGTCTACGCTGGAGGCAAAAAACTCCATAATTAAATCCACACCACTGCCGGTGCGACCCATCGCTGTGTACAAGCGATTAGAGTTAGAACAACCGTTACAACTAGCTCCAGGTACAGTCCCATTGGGTGTACCTGTTCTTGCGACACCGCTACTTTTTTTATCTTTACTACATGCAGCTATTAATAAAGCTGTCATTATGAATGTTATTGTTATTTTTATATTTTTCATTTTATTACCCTCTTAAATTCTCCTAAATTATTTGTTAAAATTTTAAATTTAAAGATCTCCATTAAAAGCCTTCTTAATGCTCAAGTTGTGAAAGCTACCCAATTTTTTATATCCTTTATAAGGATCGCTAGACTGGCGAGTTGGATACACTGACAAATAAGTGTTATTGTAATTGTCCGATGTTGGCCAAGGTCGACAGTCGTAAGGTGTACCGGTATCTGTTCCTTTAAAAGAAACAAACCAGCAGTGAGTGGGTGGGTGCGGAGCATAAGTTATTCCATAGTTTTTAAACCACAGAGAACCACTCACAGAATCCTCAATGGGTCCATCACCTAAATCTAAGGCATCATCAATAACTAAAACAACAGCGCCCACTTCGAAGTCTTCAAGTACAGCATGAAAAACTTGCTTTCCGTCTTTTTCAAACCACTTATTGTATTTTGTGGCTTCTTCACTGCTGCCCGAACTGAAATACCAATAATAAAGTTGTCCGTTTTCAGTATAAGCAGTAGTGATTGTGCCACCCCAGTTGTTTTCGCCAATTTTTATAAAGTTCACATTTAAACTCATATTTTTAGGATCATTCATTGGACGACCTGTATATTCTGATAACAAAAAGTTTTTTTGTTGAATGGAATTGCCTTCAATTTCAAAAGCCGAAGTTCCACCCACATCAAAATCCAAACCATTAAAAGTTCCAGGACCTGATCCAGGGCCTGTACCCGGAGGAACAAATGGGCCTGCTGGAACATCAACAACGGGAACGTCATTGCTTGTATCTCGCACGGCTGGCGATTCCACTTTATTTTTCTTTTCTGCACATCCTATAAATAATAAGGACAGTGCAACTAGAATTGTTAAACCTTTCATTTCCTCTACCTCTTGTTACTTCCCAACCTCTGGGGAAGATCTACCTTTGTACAATACAAGGCTTGTGCCGAAAGTCTGTACAGAGGCTAAGTCTATATTTTCATTGAGTTAAAAAAGGAATCTGACATGTCTTTAGACAAATTGTAAATCTGTCTAAAGAGCCTGACAGTGCCACTTTTTGTCAAAAAGGACCGAATTTTCAATCAAAAAAATCTTAGTTAATATAAATGGAATCGAATTTTTAAAAACAACAAATATGCAACACTCTGTAAAGTCTCTGTACAAAAAGCTAAGTTGCGGAAAACTTTCCTAATTATTCAAAATATGTCTAAAGTTTGTTGGCCACCTGCCGATAGGAGAGAGAATGAATAAACTCATGAATTTTAACATTGTTAGTTTTATTGCTGCTGGAGCTGTTCTCTTCTTTGTAGTCCGCGTAGCCATCGCCATTATCTAATAGTCAAAATATTGAATTCCTTAGAACCAGCGCTTTACTTTGCGTAATGTGTGCGAGGCATAGTCTAAAATGTAGAGATTTCCAGCACTGTCAAAGGACAAACCCTGAGGGTCAGCTAAAATTACCGATGTGGCAGGAATATTTTCTTGTTCAAAACCTAAAGGCGCACCCGATATTGAACTATTACTGCCAACTCGTAATGTTAAAGCTCCACTTTCGCGATCCTTACAAACTACTTTGGCAAGATTAGATCCCGCTGAATAACAAATTTGATTAGCAAAAGCCGCAATGCCAGCCATTTTACCCCCGGCGCTAGCTTCAGTAATTATGGAATTCACAGTTCCTGTGTTAACTGTGGCCGTAAGTACGTTCACATTACTAGCTCCCAAATTTACATAGCGAATAACATTATTGATAGCATCAGTTAAAAAGAGGTTATGGGGGTATAGCGGATCACTCTCTATATAAGTGGGCGAATTAAATCTTGCCGTAAATAAATCGGTACCATTACTATTGCCAGAAGTTCCACAAGCTCCCGCCGTTGTAGTAATAAGTCCATTAGGATCTATTTTAAAAATACAATGTTGGTTTTTTAAAACACCATACAAATTGCCTGTAGGGTCAGTGGCTATTGCTTGTGGACCATCTATTCCCACTGTATTAACTGGATCGCTTTCGTTAAATGTTCCAGAACAAGTTCCATTGAAGGCTACACTGGAAAGCTTTTGACTGAGAACACTGACATTAAAAATATTAGCTATGCTTAAACCCCGATTATAAGATCGAATGCGACAATTGGACGTCACAAATGTGGAGTATAACAATTGATCACCAGCTATTGCCAAACCAAATAGTGAGTTCGAAGGTATTAAAGAAGTTAATGGTGGAATATCATTATTGCTGTCGGCTGTACCACCACCACCTACAGCTGTTTGCAATTCTCCAGTAGATAAATCTAGACTTCTAACTTCAGCGGAATTCGGGTTGTCACCAAAATACAAAATATTTTTTGTAGAATCATAACTACTGTATCTAGGGCTGCTCAGCCTTGCACTGGCGGCTGGATGAAGGCTTTGTCCTTCGGTACCTTTTCTTATCATACTGCCACCAATATGATAAGCAACAATACCACTGGCTAAATCTAATCTTTGCAGTAAATTATTATAGGAATCAGCGACAAGTAATTGATTATTTCCAAGAAAACTTAAACCAACAGGCCTATAAAGCTTGGAAGCTGTCCCACTATTACCATAAGTAGGTGTTCCAGGGCTATTAATTACTCCCCAAATTACTTCAGCTTGAGTTGAGTTTACAGTTACATTGGCAATTGTTTGTGGAGTGGCTTTATTGTTAAGATACAAAACGGCGTTCCCAGTGGTCCCTGAATAAAAGCTAATGTAAAAACCATTTATATTTCCACCCGACTCATCAAGAAGAACACTCTGAGGACCAGGGAATTTTGCTAAATTGTAATCTGTAGAAAGAGTTGCAGGGCTACATCCACCGCCCACTCCAGAAATCGATGCAATGTTGCCGGGAGGAACCGTTATATTACTGTTCATAAAACTAATCACACCACCCGTATTATTATAAACTCTTAACTTACAATGAGGAGCCACAGATTCTATCCAGTAAAGATTCCCATTGGAATCTAAGGTCATATCGTAAACATTTTTTATCTGAGAAGATAATGCCACACCATCTATACTGCCTGAAGTACCATTGCCCCCTACTAAGTAGCCAGTATTACCAACAGAAAAATCTAAGCGTTTAATACGATAGTTATTTGTGCAGGAAATAAATAAATTGTTAATGCCATCAAAGGCCAGACCTCTTGGTCCAGAGCACTGATGTAAAGTTCCTGCAACACCATCCGTATTTGAAGCTCCCCCACCAAAAATGTGACTGAGGGCTCCAAATGAGTCCACTTGCCATACTTTATTAGATACAAGCTCAGTAAAAAATAATCTTCCTTGAGTGGCATCCCATGCAATGTCCGCAGGAGCAGAATAAACATTAATAGGAATATTTCTAGCATTGGCACCCGCTACTGCTGACTTTACAATACCTGTTCCCACAACCACTTTTATTTTTCCCGCCGCAATGCTCGTACCCAAAATGTTCCGTGGATAAGTGTTCAAATTGTGATACCAAATTACACTGTTCACATTATCACTAATAAAATATCCATCGGTATCATCTTTAGTAATTTTACCTGGATACACTTTTAGGCGTGAGTTGTCTAAAATGGGATCACTTTCATTGCCAATGTCGTAAACCCCAGTGAGAGTACAAATATTACCCGGAGCTAAGCTATTGCAGTGGCTGGAAAAATGATTGGTATTTACTACCCAAGAATAAGTTTTTGTTTCATTTGAATTACTCACCGACACTTCGATGAGATTATCTCCCAAGTCTACAGCGGCACCGGTGTATGTGGCTATATTATTATTTGCCACAATTGATGAACTCACATTGCCATTCAGTTTCCAAACATAATTTAAGTTACCACCTCCACTAGCTACAATGGAAAGCGCTTTTGTTTGCCCCACTGATACACCAAAACTAGGAGTGCTAGGACTAGGAGAGCTCAACACAATGGGAGCAATCTCTGAATTGGTAGTTGAATTAAACCAAGTGCTAGTATCGAATATTTTATTTGTGAGTGCCACTTTTATACTAACTTCTACATCCCCGGCTCTTAAATCTCTTGTTTCTTCACCAATAACTAGGGGTCGAGATAAGTTAGAATAGGCCGGTGATTTACCCGCAGGAAGTGAAACACAAGAGTTATTTGTGCTCACAGAACCTAAGACTGTGATAGTTCTTTTCAGCCCACTGGGTACTAAAACTTCAATGGTAGAACCCCCGGGATGATAAAATCGTCCTACACCAAAAGGTAATGAACTTGTAGCTGTTCCACCGCTAAAGTTGAAAGATTTTAAATCACCAGCACCCACCACAATAATGTAACAATTGATTTGGCTTAACTGAGTCGGGTCCGGCAATTCAAATTTTGAAGTGTTACCCGTTGATTGCGCACTCATTAAGTGTATATCATTTTTAGACACTGAATGATTTATCTCTGCATTATTTAAATCCGAGTTATGTAATTGGGACGGCAATTGAATTCTGACAACACTTCTTTCCACAGACTTGCGAGTGCAAGCACTTGAGATGAGTACAACTAAAAAAAACCAAACTGCAAACGTGATCTTATCATTGATTTCCATAAGTAAGATATCGGTTAGAAGTTACCAAACCATTAGGGTTTGTACCCACAAAGCGATTTTATCGGAGTTAATTACAAAGCAACTTTGTCGGCTTAGGAGCGTCATTATATTTTGAAAAACACCTATTTATTCAAGTTATTAGAGTGACCGACTCAGCTTGACACAACAAAAAGGGGGTTGCTTTGAATTCATCGGAACAGCTTAAATTAGATATCATTTCAAAATTAAAACTAAATAATTAACTCTCCGCTCCTTGTTGTCGTTTATTTATGGATCAATACGCAACACACTTATTGCGTCCGGAATGAGGACTTAGAACCCTCTGCAACTACTCTTAGTGTTGTTTGTGGATAATAATGTTTGAGTATTTCATGATAGTCTTTACCTTGTTGGGCTAAAAAGCGTGCGCCCCATTGATCCATTCCCACACCATGGCCAAAACCTTTACCGACAAAAATAAATATATTATCTTTTTTTTCTATATTAAACCATGTGCTTTTTAATCTTGAGTATCCTAACCGTTTACGAAATTCTTGGCCAGAATACACTTTTGCGTCTCCACTCTGAAATTCCACTTTCATGTTTTCCACTCGACCACTCGGAGTGCGTGAAAGAACTTTAATATCTTTGATTGAATTTTTAGATTTTATTAGCCAACTGGATATCTCTTGGGGGCTCCACTTTCTTATCCATTTTTGATTTGGACTGGATTTGTATGACGTCGGCACAGAAAAACTAGGTTGAGTTAAAACAGGATTCCAAACAAAATTGGCTGGCTCCGTTTGCCCACCACTTTCTGCATGGAAATAAGCTCTGTATTTATCCATACCATTGTAACTTAAATACTCTCCTTGTGTATCATTTAAAATATGAGAAATTTTTTTCTTCCACTGGTGAGAATAGCCTCCCGCTGGAAACCAAGAAAATACTTGATCATCGATGGTACTTTCAACATCAAAATGCAAATTTTTGCGTTCATTTAATATACTTAGAGTATAGGATCGCGAGGCTACAGCTTGTGCTTTAAGTGCTTCCTCTGGCCAGGCCAATGGCATTTCATTGGGAAGGACTCCTGTTAAATACTCCTCCATTTTTAATTTCAGAATCAAATCAATTCTTTGCCCCATGGCTACAAGACGAATCTCACTAGGAAGTTGAAGCTTATGATTGATCTCTAAAAACTCACCAGAGAATTCTATAATAGGTAAAGTGGAGTACTCTACATGTTGGTTTTTTAAATCTATGATTTTCCAAATCCAAATATTTTCTTTAATGATTCTTTGTAAAGATAATTTATTTCTTATAATTAAAGGAGTAATTGTTTTCTTTAATTGAGGGGATTGCAAACTTAAGGCTTCAAGCGTGATAGGGTTATTGAATTTAGCAATGCGAACTCTAACAAAATTGTTTTCAGCTTGAACAGTAAAACTAAAACTAAATAGGAGAATTCCCACCCCAAGACGAATCCTTGTCATACTTAAATTGTTAAGGATAGATGGACTTAGGTCAAGCCTGTGACAATTGCTTCATTTGTTGCCACACTTGTTTCTTGAGTACATTCACATTTGACCCTACACACATGTCATGCAATTCATGACTGGCATAAGTCTGAGTGTTCGCAAAAGCAAAGCATTGATTAATATAATCAAAAAAATTATCATTGCTGCCTTTTATAGCATGGAATAATTTTTCGCCAAAAATCAAAACTTTTTGTGGGGCTAGATTTTTAACTTGCTTTTCCATCTCATTTCTTCCCAAATCTGGATCTACCTTTAATACTTTTACAGGTTGGAGTGGGCAGGCCAAAGCCATTTTTTTAAGCAATTGTTCTTCTGCCTTTGATAATTCTTTAGGAACCAAAAAAACCAAAGCCACATTGTTTACACTAATAGTATTAGCCTCTTGCTTAGGTAGAAGAACTTGATTCAGCCCTAATACTTCTCGCAAATACAAGGCCATAGCGGTTTCTGTCGTCATTACCTCTTATATCGACCTTAGTTGGGCTTGTCAAAATAAGTCGTGGGGTATTTTCTTCCTAAGCCATGGACTATTTTAAGTTAAAGATGCTTTTTAACACTTAAGTAAAACCGTCAAATCCCGATGTTTCAAATAGAGACACAAGGAGGCGTCTTATGAATCAAAAAGAAAAAATCATCACTGAATTTAGAATCGTTGATATCAACTTTCGAGATCAATATCTAGAAGAGTATTTTCACTGTCTACTTTGTGGAACTGAGCTTTTATATATTCATGATACGGATTTTATTTACCAAACTGTAGATGAAAGAGCTCACTGCCCCCACTGCAAAATAGAATCAAAAAACCTAAGTCACAAACTACAATAATTTGAAACAACTAAAAAAAAGAGCGCCACACAGACGCTCTTTCGGTTATTTTCTTTTTTAAATTCTTTAATTAAGAGCAAAAAGGCAGATCGGGCTGCATCTCGCAAAGGATTTCACACAGTTGCGGATCTCCAATGGGGCAATCACCACCACCGCCGCCACCGCCGCCACCTCCGCCTCCGCCGCCGCCACCACCACCGGCATCACGGACATAGATTTTGTAAGAAGAAGCTTTTTGACCAGAAGCATCTGTTGCAGAAACAACAGTGTCACCAGTGGAAATTGCAGACAGGGTACCATCAGCAGAAATAGTAGCAACCTTGGGGTTTGAGCTTGCAAACTGCAACTGCCCTTGAGCATATTTAGCTGTAAACTTCATAGTTTCATTTTTTGCTAAAGTTTCTGCATAGGGTACAACAAACATTTTTTTATTTAAAATATTCTCTACAGCAGCTGCGGCATCGACTCGGCAATCACAAGCTGTTTCAATATTTACTTTCATTGCTGATGATTGAATTAAAGAGCGCACTTCAACCCCAGTTAAACTTTCATCTTGAGCTAATAATAGTGCCACTAAACCAGAAACTAAAGGTGTAGCCATTGAAGTTCCAGAAAGATTGCCATACTTGTGTTTTGGTAATGTGCTCATAATATTCTCACCAGGAGCTGCTAAATCCACAGTGTATTTTCCATAATTGGACCAACTGGGTTTAGAATCACTCGCCCCACTTGCCGCAACAGATATCATATTAGGTGTATTCGCATTTGCAGGAAAAACATCAGTTTTATCATTCGAGCGACCATCATTGGCTGCAGCAGCTACAAAAATAACCCCAGCTTTATCCGCTCGTTCAAGAGCTTCAATAAGTGGCGCAGCTTGTGAACGTTGAACCGTAGCTCCCCAACTGGCGGATATAACCTGAGCACCGTTTTTAATGGCGTAGTCTATAGCTTTAATACCGGCCATTAAATCCCCTTGGCCTTGAGGCCCTAAAAATCGCAGAGGCATAATAGAAACTTCTGGGCTTATTCCGATAATTCCACCATCAACCAAACCAGTTGCACCAATAATACCTGCACAGTGTGTTCCATGACCTGGATTTTGACTGGAAGTTTCATCCATGGGTTTATTGTCATTATCTAAAAAGTCATATCCCTGGACCATATTAGGTCTTAATGATTCATGCTCATAATCCACACCAGTATCAATAACTGCCACTGTGATTTTTCGCTGACCTTTATTACCTGCCAATTGCCATGCTTTCTCGGCATTGACTTTAGCAATGGCCCATTGTTCACGAAGAGCTTGTATGCTCATTGGCGCTCTAAATGCCTGTAATTTAAAATCTTTAACAATGTATTTTACACCTGTGGTGTCTTGGATACGATTAACTAGTCGCATCTCTTGAGTATCATCGAGAGAAACTTTAACTAAATTTCCTTCTGAGTGTTGGTCTAATACTTTAACCCCTGACATTTCATTCATTGGTACTGCAGAACCTGGATTTAATTTTACTATATAATCCGCTGCAAATAATTGATTGGATAACATTAAACTAACTATAGCTGTTGATAACTTTAACAACATTCCCCCCTCCTTGGTGGTTCCAAAATGGCACATACTACTCAAGCACGGATGAATTGCATGAGTAAAACAAAATTTTGAAGAGTAGGCCCTATCCAACCAAGATCCGGGCCTAGGTCTTAACGCAAATGCAACGAAAAGGGCGACACTCCACTTTTTTGAAGCGAGCGCGTTATATGTAATGTAAAAGGAGATATGCAAATTTTTTAAACAAAATTTTGAAGAGTAGGCCCTATCCAACCAACGAAAAGGGCGACACTCCACTTTTTTGAAGCGAGCGCGTTATATGTAATGTAAAAGGAGATATGCAAATTTTTTTAAAGAGAATAAATCTGAGGCCAAACTAAAATAAGCGCGAAACAGAATTCTTTTAATCTGTTTTGACGCTCGTGCGGTAAAAAAGTCGCATGTCGCCTTTTCGGTTGCCTTTTCGTGTGTCGCCTTTTTTTCGTTGTCGTTTTGACGCTCGTGCGATGAAAAAGTCGCATGTCGCCTTTTTATCTCGTGCGATGAAAAAGTCGCATGTCGCCTTTTTATTTCAAACTTAAGTCACATGTTTGACGGAATAATTCATTTATTTGCAAGGATTGTTTTCTTTCTCTTTTAAGAGGATCCTTTTTACTTAACATAGCTGCCACTTTAACTGCAATTTTACTGTACCAACTCTCAGATAAAAAATAGACAAAAGATAAAACGCTTCCGCCAACTAATAATTGATTAAAATCATCTAATTGTGTCAAAGGTTCCAAACCAAAGTAACTCATGGTCGCAATCGTAATTATAGTTAAGCTATAATATACATTGTTTTGCAAATGTTGATCGCTCTTTTCCTGTAACTTGTAAATGGGAGTCCCAATATAACTAAAAAGTAAAGCCAATGCATTTTTTAAGCGTGCTTTTTTCTTTGTTTTGAGCTCCTGCAAATTTAACTTGGCTTCACTTAATATTCTTTTACCTAAGCCCTCTAGAAGCTCTCTTTCAATTTCAGAAATAGTATTAAAATCTTTAGGGTCTAATTCCATTTCTTTATATGTGTAAGATAACTTTCCCAACACAAACTCATCCTGCATGTCAGGATGATCCTTAACAATTTTATCTGTAAGTGTATAAATAGAGTTAAAAATATTCCTTGAATGTTGATCAAATTGAGCAAAATTATTTTTTATTGAATTTAACTTATGTAAAACAGCCTCAAAATTATACGTGCCCATTACGTGCCCATTACGTGCCCATTACGTGCCCATGCAATGTCGTGAAAAAATTTGGAGATTGGTTGTAAACTTCCTTAATAAAATCATCTATGGAGTTCTTATATGCCGTGTATTCTGCATATCGAGTGTAATCTAGTTCACTTCTAATCCCACTGTCGGACCAAGATTTAGGGACATATATTAATAAAAAAACTAGGCATATTATTGCTTTCATATTCCTTCCTCATACTTAGGTCGATCTAGGGCCTTTTCACAATTCAAAGCGCTAGAATCAGCTATTTTAATAGGAGTAATTTTAATTTCGCTAGCCTTACCTAAGGATTGCTTATTAAATAGTCTACTCTTTAAGGTATTTAAAATTCGCGTGCCCATGTGACTGGACTTCTGTAAAATCATGGCTACCCCGTCTTTAGTTGTCCATTCTCGATTTAAAAAAACCAGTGACTGATTATCTCCTACTTCACTTAAATTAGTTTGGTGTGTATAATTGAGTCGTTTTGCCTCTTCAATCAGCTCTTTCACTCTTCTTAAACTGGTTGATAAAAATGAGTCATTTAAGTCTCCAACAAATATAATATGAGTGCTTCTCTGAATTTCAGATTCAGTTTTTAATTTAAAACCTTCTTCTCGCATCACCCACAAGATAAACCCATTAACCAATTCGATGGTTCTATCTTCATAACTGTCCTGATGTAATAAATTAAAATGTAAAAAATATTTTTGAGTTGCCCCTTCTATGGCTATAATGATATCGCCCTCTTTAATATCCAACTCAATTGAATTGTTTTTTACATTTTCATCTTTGGGGATTACAAAGGCTTCGGAATTCATCACTTGAGTTTTAAATAATTTTTCTTTGTTTACATATACCATTACATTTCTGACTATTTTTTGAGCCAACCCATCTTTGGGCGCTATATAGTCCGGAATTTCGCCTTGTCTTTGCTGTAGAATTTTAGCAAATTCTATATCTACTTCTGATAGATCCTCTAAAACAGATGTTATATTTTCACTGGGTAAATAAGATAAAATAGAGAGTGCCATGTTGCCATTGTCCTTAATATCTTTAATTCTAGATTTAAGTAATAGATCGATCAATTCATTAAAATGAGCACTCTCTAAAAATAAAACTAATGATCTTTTTACCTTATAATTTAAATCAGATTCCAATAAATCAACTAATATTAATGAATCCAAACGACTATAGGCCTCTAATAATTTTATAAAATCTTGTGAGTCTCTATTAACATAGTTACCCAATTTCACTAATTGCCTTACATTCATTTTATTAATTTCATCTAAATAAACAACTTTTTCCCCATTTAAAGATCTTACATACGCTCTAAGCAGGTTTAAATTTTCGCTTGTAATATTATTCAAGGAAATATAGGAAGTATCTTGGCTATCTATAAAATCACTGTGGAATTTAAGTTCATGATTTCCGAAACCTATTGATTTCGCTCTATAAACAAAATCCAATCTTAGTTTATAAGGCAAATTATCAATAAATATCTCTCCTGTTTCAGCTCTAACGGCCACATTGAAAACTTTATTAGGTTCAGATATAAGACCTATTTTTAAGGGCGCTGTTATTCCATTATATTGTAGCCAATGACTGACTTCCCAAGCCAACCTTTTATTAGGTTCACTTGAGTTTCTTAGTAATGTAAATGAAAATTGATTTAATTTTAGCCCTCTAGATTCCATATTTTCTTGTATTAGTTTTAGGCCTTCTGCTAAATCTTTTTGGTCATAGCCAAAATTAACCATCAAAACCGTTTTGGGCTCCGCTTGAGATTGTAAAATTAATATTTCGCTGTACTCATCAGAGTTTGCAGAAACAATGTACTCGGAGCTTACTAAATTGACTAATTCACCTGTTGAATTTGAGTGCGCACTTATCCCTAAAAACTGGTCTGTGGTAACAATTCTAAAATTTTTAAGACTCCCTTTAAATGTGGATAGCTTTTCAGAGTTTCCAAAGCAATCTTCACTACCCGATTTCAAACATTCTTCTAATGGATTGACTTCAACAAAAGAGGGCTTCTGGTCTTCGAATTCCATTATTTTTAATGCCTTTAATAGCATATTATTAGAAGTTTTATCTGAGTCTAAAATCTTTGAATTAAGCTCACCAAATGGATTCACTTTCAAACCCATTAAAACCTGATTAATCCTATTAACATTTCCAGTTTTTTTTAAAGCCAACAACAATTTAACACCAATTTCTGAATAACCAGTGTAGGAGCTATAGCTGTACTTTAGAAGTTGAATCGTTTTGGGTAGACTTAATAATTTAACGAACTGTATCCATTGATTCGTTGGTTGGTTATTAATTTCAACAGGTTTATATTTTATAAAAAGATGTCTAAATATTTCTTCTGTAGTACTGGCATTAAATTCTTCTAATGTTTTAAATTCTGAATTCAGAAAGTGAACATCCTCCCAATCCGCACTGGCAAAATTGGACAATAAAAGTACTATAATTGCCGTAAATAAGCTTAACTTCATTCCAAAACCTCCCTAATTTATATTTCAACCAAAAAAACAAGTAAAACAGCAAAAAAAGTACCAAGTCCCTTTTTACGTTGCGGTGAAACGTAAAAAGGGACTTGGTACCTTTAATAATTGGTACCTTTAATCTTCATTGAGTTGGAGGAGGATGCGTTCGGCAAGGATTTTATTAAAGCCTCGGAGTTCGGCAATTTCATTTACATCGGCGTTTTTAATTTGTTCAATACTTTCATATTTCTTTAGCAAAGTTTTTTTTCGCTTCTCACCTAAACCCACCACATAATCCAATTCACTTTCTAGGCTACGACTTTGGCGCAACTGGCGATGATAATTAATGGCAAAACGATGAGCCTCGTCGCGCAAACCTACAAGAATCTGAAAGGCATCAGAATTTTTAGGGAAAATCACTGGGTTTTGCCTGCCAGGGAGAAAAAACCTCTCTTCTGTCTCACCAACTTCTTTATCACTAAACTCCCCTTGAGTGCGAGCCTTTGCCAAGCCAACTACGGGAATTTCTGATCTTCCCAGTTCTCTTAAAACCTCCACTGCAATTTTTAACTGACCCTTACCACCATCTACAACTATCAATTGGGGATCTTCGTATTCCGTATGCTTTAATCTACGGGTAAGAACCTCTTTCATACTGGCATAATCATTAGGTCCTTCCACCGTTTTAATTTTATAACGGCGATAGTCTTCTTTTTTAGGAATGCCCTCTTCAAACACCACCTGGGAAGCAACGGAATCCTCACCTTGAAAATTTGAAATATCAAAACACTCAATGCGTTGAGGCAGTTGTGGTAAATGTAACTTAGCTTGAATATCTTCGAGCCCTTGTAAGCGATGATTGCGTTTAGAAATATAGTCCTTAAAATGACTCTTGGCATTTTGCTCCGCCATTTCCATTAACTCTTTATAGTCTTTATCCAGACTGTGAATTAATGCGGGCTCAATCCCCTGGCGCTCTCTAAAAACAGCTGCTAAAAGTTTGTAAATGTCGCTCCCTAAATCAAAAGGTAAGAGAATCTCATCTGGGATCACATTTTCACTGTAATATTGGTTAAGAAATGAAGTCATCCATTCACGAGGGTCATCAGTTTCACCGGATAGGTCAATTTTAGGCAAGAAATGCCAGCGATTCCCTATCACTCGGCCACCGCGGACATGCATGGTTTCTACCATGGTTCCTGTTTTATCTCCAAAACAGGCCACCACATCTAAATCTATTTGTCGATTAGGTGTAACCACTCTTTGCTTTTCCCAAATGGCTTCCACTGCACGCAAACTATCACGAAATTTAGCTGCAGCTTCATAACGATGAGAGGCTGAAGCCTCATTCATTTTATGGGTCAACTTGCTAACAATGGTCTTATCCTGCCCGCGCAAAAATTCTAATGCATTGTCAATGTCTCCCGCATATTGTTCCTGTGAAATAAGTCCCACACAGGGGCCCGTACATCTATTAATTTGATATGTCATACAAGGGCGCTTTCGACTGGCCATAAAACTATCCGAACAATCTCTAATTTTAAAAGTGCGATTAATAAACTTAATAGTTTCACGAACAGAATAACTGCTAGTATAGGGACCAAAATAAATAGCCCCACCCTTTTTAACCTTTCTTGCTAAAAAGAAACTAGGAAAAGGATGATCGATATTACAAACTATATATGGATAAGATTTATCGTCTTTAAGGCGAATATTGTATTTGGGTTTGTGCTTTTTTATAAGCGAAGCTTCCAATAAAAAGGCTTCGACCTCAGTTTTGGTTAGCATGTAATCAATATGTCTTATTTGATTAACTAAGTAGACCGTCTTTACACTTTGATCCTTATTATTAGAAAAATAAGATCGGACACGGTTCTTTAAGTTTTTAGCTTTTCCGATATAAATTATTTTATCGGTTTCGCTTCTCATTAAATATACACCTGGAGTCGTGGGCAGTTCTTTTACCCTTTCCTTGAGTTTATCTATTTGATCAGAGGCTTTATTCATTACTATTAAAAATACACTTAATTAGCTGAAAAATCCAAGCACAATATCAATATCAATATCAATATCAATATCAATATCAATATCAATATCAATATCAATATCAATATCAATATCAATATCAATATCAATATCAATTAAAGAATAAATAAGTAGACTACATCTTAAATCTATTTCAATCTTAAATAAAAAATAGATATATAAAATAAAAGAGAATACAGCTATTGTATAGATTCGCTTCTAACAGGACTATATAACAATATTAAATCTGAGGCCTTCAAGGGTTGGCTGCTACGTTTTCGAGCACTGATAATTTGATCATAAATTTCTGGTAATGAAATATCATTGTTCATTCTGTAAAAATTCAAAGTGAATAACAAATTTTTGCGCTCTTGTTCATCCTTAAAAACAACAATTTCATCAGTGATAGTTGTATAAAATAAATTAATTTCAATGTTTAATTGAATACCAGCAATATAAACTTGAATATCCATTGGAGGAGCGAGTGGATCTTTAAATGTATCTAAAAGCTTAATTAGATACTCATTTTTGGAATTTTCTATTTCTCTTAATTTGATAAGCAAGAGTATTAAATGCAAACGTTGTTCAAGCCTGTGAGGTAAAAACAGCTGATCATTCAAGTTAGAATGAAGTTCCTTAATATCTTTCAAAGCTCTATTTCTTGCATTGAATTGATGACTAAAGGCTTGAAGTTGGCTTACTAAACTTATTGCAGTACTTGCATCTTCAGGATTAAAAATTTCTTCCATAGCTCTGAGCTCACCCTTAAATATCGTAAGATTAGTCATTGATAATCCAGAAAAGTATTTTTGCCCAACTGTCTTTAAAGCTAAGTTTATTTCTTCCTCACTCAAAGGTATATTTTTAAATCTAACTGTACTTTGAATGTAACTAGCCGCATTTTCAGGAGTTATAAATTCAATCACATATTGTGTTTCCAAGGCAACTAAACATGCATGCCTATAAGGAGACATAACAGCCAAGGCATTAAAATTAAAAGTTAGTAATAAGAAAAAGAATAATATTTTATTTAAAGTCATAAGTTTCTCATAGTTAACATATCACACATATGGATTTGTGATTTTTATAATTTGGAAGTAGCGTAAAAAAATCCTAAGTTGTATAAAAGTTTGTCATTAGCGATTTAGTCGGCACTCCCTATTATTGTAGCCTTATTTACTTGATCAACAGCTCCTTCTAGAGTGGTCAGTTGTAACAGTTCTAGGCGTTTAATTTCATCGCGGATTTTGGCAGCTTCTTCAAATTCTAAATTGTCGGCGGCTTTTTTCATTTTGCCCCTTAATTTTTTAATCTCTTTCGATAGACCCCGAGGATCATCATGATATCTATCTATAGTAGCTCGCACTTTAGATAAGGCCTCGCCATCTTCCCCACCAGAATAACCAAAAACTTCAACCAAACCCTTAGCCACGGATTTTATAATTGTTGTCGGTACAATCCCATGTTGAGTATTATAATCCATTTGAACTTGGCGGCGACGGGAAGTTTCATCCATGGCCTTCTTCATTGAGTTTGTAATTTTATCGGCATAAAGGATTACCCTACCATTTGAGTTTCTCGCTGCACGCCCTATGGTTTGAATCAAAGATCTCTCTGAACGTAAAAAACCTTCTTTATCGGCATCCGTAATTGCCACCAAGCTCACCTCGGGGATGTCCAAACCCTCTCTGAGTAAATTAATTCCAATTAGTACATCGAAAATGCCTAAACGCAAATCCCGAAGGATATCGCTGCGTTCAAGGGTGTCTATATCACTGTGTAGGTATTTAACCTTTAAACCTAAACCCTCATAATATTCAGTAAGATCTTCTGAGCTGCGTTTAGTTAATGTAGTAATTAGAACTCTTTCATTTTTCTTGATACGCAAATGGATTTCTTTTAACAAATCGTCCACTTGGTGCTTTACAGGTCGCACTTCTACAATGGGGTCTAGTAAGCCCGTGGGTCTTATTATTTGTTCAACAATCACGCCTTCACTTTTTTTAAATTCGTAGTCTCCAGGTGTCGCAGAAACATAAACCACTTTATCCATTAAGCCCTCGAACTCCTGAAAATTTAAAGGGCGATTGTCTAGAGCAGAGGGTAAGCGAAAGCCATGTTCCACCAAGGTCATTTTCCTTGCTCGATCACCACGGTACATGCCCCCAATTTGCGGAACCGTAACATGGCTTTCATCAATAAAAGTCACAAAATTCTTAGGAAAGTACTCTATTAATGTTGGTGGAGGAGAATCTGCCGGACGACCCGTTAAATGCCGTGAGTAATTTTCGATCCCAGGGCAAAAACCCATTTCAGATAAAATTTCTAAATCGTATTGAGTACGCTGCTCAATGCGATCGGCTTCGGTATACATAATCTGATTGCGAAAATGTTGTATTCTTTCTCGCAGCTCCTCACGAACACTCTCTATGGCCACTTTAATGCGATCTTCCGTAGTTACGTAATGACTGCCCGGATAAATAGCCACTTGGTCTAAGTCCTCAAGGATTTCGCCACGCAAAGGGTCCACCCAAGAAATTTTATCTACATAGTCTCCAAAGAACTCAATGCGAAGTGCCTTTTCTTCTTCGTAAGGTGGGTGAATTTCGACGATGTCCCCACGAACTCTAAATGTCCCCCGATGAAAATCCACATCATTGCGATCGTATTGGATGCGCACTAGCTCTCGCAAAAAATTATCGCGACGGAGCTCACTATTGCTAATCACCTGCAGCATCATCCCTTCATAGGCCTCTGGAGAACCCAAACCATAAATGCACGAAACACTGCTAACAATCAAAACATCACGACGCTCTAATAATGCATAAGTTGCCGAGTGTCGCATGCGATCGATTTGCTCATTTATGGAAGAGTCTTTTTCTATAAATAAATCTTTAGAAGGAACATAAGCTTCGGGCTGATAGTAATCATAGTAGGAAACAAAATACTCCACAGAGTTCTGTGGAAACAATTCTTTAAATTCTGCATACAACTGAGCCGCCAAGGTTTTATTAGGGGCTAAAATTAAAGCTGGTTGATTGAGCTCCTCAATGACTTTTGCCATAGTAAAGGTTTTACCCGTACCGGTGGCCCCCAATAAAACTTGATGCTTTAATTGATGTTTGAAATTATCTGAAATCTCCTTAATTGCCCGCGGCTGATCTCCAGCGGGTTCATAGGGACTTACTAATTTAAAATTTCTTTTTTTATTCATTTTTAATTATCTAGGGATTTATCCACTTCCCAAGTAGATCCCTCGGTGCTGTCTTGAACCAAAATGCCTTTCTCTTGAAGTTCACTGCGTAAACGATCGGCCTCACTCCAATTTTTAGAATTTCGAGCCTCGGTACGAGCCTCTACAAGGGCATCGATGTCCGAACGCTTTAAACCCTTTCTTTTTAAGAGCATGTCATCTAAAGTTTTTAAAAAAACTTTAGGTTTTTCTTGAAACAAAGCCATAATATTACCCTTATCTTTTGTAAGAGCTAAAAAGGCTTCCGCTGCCGCCCGATGTTCGGCTACAAATTTAGGTTTTCTAACTAAATTGTTAAAGGCTTTAACCAGTTCGTAAAGATGAGATAAGGCTTCTGCCGTATTGAAATCTTCGTCCATGGACCTTTCAAATCTTCTTTGCATATCTTGAATTGATTTTTGAAAATCTTCAGGAATAGGCACTAAATGAGCTTCTTGAGTGAGTAGGCTTTCAGCAAAGGCCAATGCTGAATAAAATTTTGCTAGTGATTGTATGGTCCTCTGCACTTGTTCTTCTGAAAAATCAATGATTGAGCGATAATGAGAACTAAGTATAAAGTATTTTAAAATTTCACCATTGTACTCTTCAATAAAAGCTCGACCAGTTCGTACATTGCCCAAAGACTTAGACATTTTTTGTGCACCAAATTCTAGCATATTGTTGTGCATCCAGTAATTTACAAACTTGTGTCCAGTGCAGGCTTCGGATTGTGCCACTTCGTTTTCATGATGGGGGAAAACTAAATCTAAACCACCACCATGAATGTCTATTGTGTCCCCTAATAAAGAGGTCGCCATTACAGAACACTCAATATGCCAACCCGGCCTACCCGGACCCCAAGGCGACTCCCAACTCTGTTCACCAGGTTTAGATGATTTCCATAGAGCAAAATCTGCGGCGGACTTTTTTCTTTCATCGACTTCGATGCGAAAACCAGATTCTAATTCTTCCAATTTTTTGTTGCTCAATCGACCATAGCTTTCAAACTTATGAACATTGTAATAGACATCTCCATTTACAATATAGGCACTGCCTTTTTCAATAAGCTTAGAAATAAAATCTACTATCTTAGGTATGTAATCTGTAACTTTTGGATTATGAGTGTGTGGTCTTAACAATAAGGATTTATAATCCTTTTGAAATTCTAAAATGTATTTCTCTGCAATTTCTTTAGGTTCTACATTTTCTTCTTTAGCACGATTAAGAATCCTATCGTCAACGTCAGTATAATTATAAACATACTTAACTAAAAAGCCTCTGCGTTCCAACCAATTGCGTACGCAATTAAAAAATATCGCTCCCCGGTAATTTCCTATATGTAAAAAATCATAAACGGTAGGACCACATACGTACATTTTCACATGGCCATCTTGAATGGGAATAAAGTCTTCTTTTTTTCTGGTTTCGGTATTGTAAATTCTTATTTTCACTTTTTCTCCGGTTTATTTTTCAATAGTTTTTCCAAAACTTTTTCGGCTCTTTGAATTAAATCTGCTTTTTTCATCAAAGGCACAAGGGTTTGCAGCTCAGCACCATGAGGTTTGCCAATTATTGCTACACGTATAGGCATAAATAAGTTTTTGCCCTTCACTCCACACTGTTCTTTGACCTGGTTTTGCAATTGCGAAAATTGCTCGGCACTTAAATATTCCTCTGAGCTTGCCAATAATAGCTCTTTCCATTTAGCTATCACCTGAGGTGTTGATTCCCACAACAGTGTTTCTGTAGCTTCGTCGTTAATTACAAAATGATTGCTATCCAGGGGCTTAAATAACTCAACAGCATCCTGCAAAGTCTCTAGGTAAGATCTAAACAAATCCATTGCCTTATTGCACCAATCTTCATCTTGAGGAACATGGATTTGAGCTTTATTTAATACAGGTTGAATCAGCTCCCACAGTTTTTTATTATCAAGAGCACGCAAGTGACTGGCATTCACCCATTTTAATTTTACATCATCAAAAACTGCTGGTGAGGAATTGAGGCGATCTAAATCAAATTCACGAATCATTTGCTCCATGGATAAAATTTCTTCTCCACTTGGGGAACTCCAACCAAGAAGTGCTAAAAAGTTATTCATTGCGGCTGGCAAATAACCCATTTCACAAAACTGTCCTACACTCGTCGCCCCATGACGTTTTGATAATTTTTGCTTGTCACTTCCCAAAATTATAGAAACATGAGCAAACTCCGGAGTTTTGTAGTCAAAGGCTTCATACAACATAAGTTGTCTTAAGGTATTACTTAAATGCTCTTCAGCACGAAAGACATGGCTAATTTTCATAAGGGCATCATCCACAACACAACAAAAATTGTAAACCGGCATGCCATCCGAGCGCACAAGTACAAAGTCCCCTACCATATTAGAAGGAAACTCCACTTCACCTCTTACTAAATCATGAATTTTATAAATTTTAAGTTCGTCGGGAACACGAAAGCGCACTACAGGTTTTTCACCATTTTTTATTTTTGTCTTTGCTTCATTTAAAGATTTATTGCGGTAGGGACTATTGATTTGTCCGGGATCGCCTTGCTCGATGGCTTTCTTTTTTAATTCGTCATGTTCTGCATCTGTCATAAAACAGTAAAATGCTTTGCCCGAATTTAAAAGCTGTTCAATGTGTTGATTATAGATGTCTAATCTTTGACTTTGCCTGTAGGGGCCATTGGGACCAACGTCTTTAAGTGTTTTAGGGTCTGGACCCTCATCCCAATTTAAACCCAACCATTGTAAAGCTTGTAATTGTATTTGCAAATAATCTTCTGTACTTCGCTCTTGATCGGTGTCTTCCACGCGCAACACAAAAGTGCCTTGGTTTTTTTTGGCATAAAGGTAGTCATATAATGCGGTTCTGGCTCCTCCAACGTGAAGGTAACCAGTAGGACTTGGGGCAAATCGGACTCTTACAGGATTGTTCATAAATGGGTTTTAACCCATTTATATTAGCTTTTAAAGTTCAAAAATTAATTTAACGTCGTCCTGGGCTCTAAGCTCTTCGGTACTAGTGGCTAGAGATAGCTCTGTAAGCAACAAGTTGCGAGCTGTGTCGAGCATTTTGCGTTCACCAAAGCTCAGCTCTTTATCGACTTTGAGTAAGTAAAGGTCGCGCAAAACTTCAGCAATTTCATAAACTGAACCCGTTTTGATTTTTTCCATATACTCGCGGTATCGGCGATTCCATGTTTGATTGTCTATTTTGATTTCTGTTTCTTTTAGGATATCTAAAACTTTACCAGCCTCTGTTTTTGAAATGATATGTCTTAGACCAACAGCTTCTGCCTTAGTGGCGGGAACCATGATTTTCATCCCTGTATCAAGAATACGAATCGAATAAAAAGTGTGGGTATCACCCAACATTTCTTTAATTTCGATGGCAGTGATTTCGCCAACTCCATGAAGTGGATAGACTGCGTGGTCTCCAACTTTAAATTCTGCCATTATTTTGTTCCTCCAACTAACCCTAGTGGGTTTAATCATATATCACTTATGACACGACTTATCAAACAGCAATTGGGCTTTGAAAATATTACCCGTATTGTCAAATTCTAAGCCGCTAATTCATTTCTAAAGGCACAATAACTCTATTTGACAATTGTAATAGCAATTTCCGTTCCCTTTATTGCTCAAATTAGAACATCCTTGGTTTGAAATTTTGTTGGGTGTTTATGCCTTTAAAATCGATAATGACTTTTGGCCGGTTTTATTGGGTAAAAATGCGATTTCAATTAATCAATAAACTCTGATAAAATAATGTTAACAGATTTGAATTACACTTTTAAAAATCCAAAATATTAGATTTAACATTTTTTAAATTTGTGGTTTCTTCATGGAATGGGTGTCTTTTTGATTACTATACTTATTGCCTTACTTGGTAGCCATATCGCATGGGGAAGTGAAACACAGACAAAAGAAATATTTTTAGGTCGATACTATGATTGCGCTGAACGCACTTATCCGTTGCTTGAAGACCTTCCGATTTCTATCAAAATTGATGGCGGATCCTTAAAAAATCTATATTCGGCCAAAGAGTATTCCGAAGGCATTCCAATTTCCATTGTTGTTAATGAAAAAAACGAGATTGTGAAAGTGAAGTTAGGAGAAAAAATAGATTTGCCTTTAGACAAATTTAGAAAGGGAATTGAGTTTGGGTTATTGGGTGTGACTGCGCATACTGTGCAATTGGTAAAGGGTAATAACCAAGACGAGGAACATTTGGAGTTTGGATTTCTTAAAAATTTTTTTTCTGGTCCAAAATCCGTGAGCCATGATAAAGAAAATTTAAATGCATTTTACAAAAAAAAATATGGTAAAAATTGGGAAGAATTTTCTTTAAAACTTGTCAAAAACAAAAATTCAAATAACTGGGAATTAATAAATATGGATGGTACTAAGATGAGTGCTATCTATGGAATTTTGAAAATCAATTGGAAGTTTTTTGTTAGTGGAATACAAAAAATGGCCGCCTTCGAATTGGATGAAAGGATTTCTACTTGCAAAAGTCAGGATGGAAATGATGAGGGCTCTGAACGAAAAATCATTACTCTAAAAACAGACTCGGGAAAGTTCAATTGTGAGTTATCTAGGAAAAAATATGGAAATACTTTTGATGATTTTCAGATATTAGCACCTTAGTTTCTTTATTATACGAATCTAATAAAAATTAACTTTACTGAATATATTTTTTAATTAATATTTTATCAATGAATCTTTTTTTACATTAAGGGCTGTATCAGAAAGCATGAGTTTTTGTCTTTGGAATTACATAAAGAGCGATCGAACAGATCTAAAAGACAATACAGTTGGTCAGCAATTTCTAACATTCCATCTCTTAAAAATTATATTAATATCTGCGATGTAAATAATCTATTCTCTAAGGAGATTGTCTATCTTATCTTTGATACAAAGGATAATATTTTAGGATAGTAGAACAGACCCTCAAGGATTTGGGATTTAGAAGTATTGAAATTCACTCCCCTATTTGGAATATCAAATCTAGAGCTGTTGCATTGAGAGCCCAATACACATTTATACAAAGTTATCACCGAAACCTGATTTGTATAGGCTGTGATGAATGCCTTGAAGTTTACAGGAAGGAACTAATATAAAAGTGTATTGGTGTTGGAGCCTACTTGTTTTTAGAAGTTACTGAAATAAGTAATTTAGGTGTAAGAACCCTTTAGTTTTTAGATCATCTTTGAATAAAGGGCTAGAGAAGGTATTTTTATCTATTTCAGTAACTTCTAATTTTAAGAGTTACATTAATTCTAGAAAATAATTGTAGAATTGAATCAACAAGCTCTTCTCTTTAGTAAATTAATGGACGGCCAACCTTGATAAATTGCCCCCTTTCTTTTAGCTCCTCAAACGACTCAGTCGCTTTGTGGGTTGTTTACGACTTCAACTTTTAGTTTGTTTGAAGTTTTATTTTTTGGAACTTTATTTTTGTTGCCGTGTATTGTGAAACGAACACCTTTTTCATTATATTTTTCTAAATATCTTTCAATAGTTCTTTCTGAGACATTCAAAATAAGACAGGCTTGTTTTTTAGTAATTTTTTTTAGTTTTAATTTTGAAATGATATCTAATTTAAGCTGTTCCGATGAATTCAAAGCGACCACTCTAACACCCTGAATAAATAGGTGTTTTTCAAAATATAATGACGCGCCTAAGCCGACAAAGTCGCTCTGTGGGTACATTGCACTAAACTTTTGGCTGGGTCTGCCGATATAACTAATATGTTGTTACGTACATTGGGAATTATATATTTTATCTTTATTTATTCTCCGTCTTTATTTGGACAATCCGTTCAATCCACATTCTTTAATATTGAAGGTCAACTGATGGATAGCTCTGATGTTCCCGTTACCAGTAGCAATGTTAATTTTTTAGTTGGCGTATATAATCCAGCAGGCAATTGCTTATTATATGAGGAAGAAATTTATAACCAAGACTTAAGTGGTACTAATGGTATTTTTAATTTAGCTGTAGGTACACTCACTGCCAATAAATCATCCAACGATCCCGGTTTAAATTATGTTGAAATTTTCGAGAATTTAAATTCTAAAGTGGTCCCTAGTTGCGGAACCTACTCCCCGGCTTTGGGTGATCATAGAACAATTAAAATTACCGTTAATGGCGACGTTTTGCCTGATATACCACTAGGATCTGTTCCTTCGGCTTTAGTTGCTGAAAGTCTTCAAGGTTTGTTACCTTCTCACTTTTTGCAAGTAAATCCTGCTCAATCTTTAACACAAGCTAATTTAGAAAGTCTCACTAACAATTCCAACGCCTCCAGCTTGCACCATCATGATTCGCACAATGATAGCCGCTATGTAAAACTGGGTTCCATTGGAGCTCAGAATTTAGGTTCAGGTAATGTGGGGATTGGCACTGCCACACCAGGGGCTAATTTAGAAATTTTGGCTAACGATCCCGTATTACGATTCAACGACTCTTCTACTGCTGCTGGGGGTTCAAAAATTGAATTTATGGATAATGGTGTAAACAAAGCAAAAATTGAAGCCACTTCAGATGCCCATTTAAAACTTTATACAAATAACTCAATGCTCGCTTTAGAAATTCATGAAAATCAAGATGTAGAAATTCCCGGGAATTTGCTAGTGGGAACGGATCTCTCTGTGGATGGCCAAATTCAGACGGGAAACGATCAGCCAATTGTTTTTAGAAATTCTATTACTCCAAATTCTGTAAGATTGCGTGCACCTTCTGGTTTGTCTAATGACTATACCTTAACATGGCCTAATATCGCTCCTACCAGTGGCCAAATTTTACAGTCCAATGGTACAGGTAATCTCAGCTGGGTTTTACCCGGTGGTGCTGCCAATGCCACACAAATCCAAGGAGTAAATGTAAGTGTAAATACACTCTCAAATAATAATGTTTTAGTTTTTGATGGAACTGACTGGATCAACTCAGCCCCACCCAGTACTTTTGAAAATGGTCTTACCATAAACACTGGAACTTTAGACGTCAATGGGCCCACAACATTTGATAACACTGTCGTTCACTCTAGTACTTTAACAATGGATGCCAATAATCCTATTCTTTTAAAAAATATTGGAACGGGTGAAGTTTATTTAAGAGCCGCGGGTGGTGGGGCTGGTATTACGTCATTTAGTTTCCCCCCAAATTCTGGCTCTTTAAATAATATCTTAATAACCGATGGCAGTGGTAATACTAATTGGGTAGATCCTAACACAGTTTTTAATGCTGCCAATTTTGTAACACTTTCTGGAATCGAAAGTATTACAGGGGCAAAAACTTTTAGTTCTACTACACAATTTAACGACCTTATAAATGTAAGCAAAAGTAATGGAATTGCTTCCGAATTGTTAAATGTAAACCTTAATGGTCCAGCAAGTGATAATTTAGTAGAATTTTCGGCTACATCGGGAAGCAATGTGGTCAGCTCAATATTAAAAGTAGAAGGTAAAGGCGATGCCGGAACTATGCTTATCCATCGACTCAATAGTGGTACAATTTTAGAGCTTAAAGATAATTTCAGCTCAAAATTTATTATGAAGACAATTAGTTCAGAGCCTTTTATGGGCATTGGCACTAACAATCCATTAGCGACTTTACATGTGAACAGCAATACTCAAGATGTAGCCATATTCGAATCTACTCATAATACGCCCACTATTTTTCTAAAAAAAATTGGTGGCTCTTCTGTGAGTGTATCCACTAACTCAAATGCGGACTTAATTTTGAATTCTCCTTCAACTGTATCTGTTACTGCTGATCTAGAAATGAACGGTAAAGCCATCCGTGGATTAGCTTCCACTGTAGATGGTGACAGTGGTGATACCGCCACCAGCAAAGATTATGTGGATAAAAAAACTAAAACCATTTTTGCACATTATAAGAAAATAAGTAGTCAGAATCTTAACACGGCTTCAAATTTTGTTGATTTTGAAACTTTGATTAATAACATCGATAGCCTTGTTAGCGCAACTCCATGGACTTTTACTGTACCCAGTGGTGGTGATGGAATATATCAAATCAATGTAAGTTTGGCAGTTAATAAAAGTGCCAGCACCGAATTAGTATTGTATGTAAATCATGGCGGTATTGCTTCAAGTTTGGACTACAGTAGCCCTTCATTAAGCTCTGGGGTTTATAAAATGGGTGGCTCTATAAGTGTTAGCCTCATCGCTGGAAATACGGTTCATATAGAATTAAATAAAATTTCTGGTTCAGCGAATATTCACACAACTTATCCATTTAGTGATATGAATTGGGTAACTGTCCAGCGTGTAACGGTAACACCATAGGGGTAGAGGAATATGAGAAACAAAAAAATAATAGCTTTATTAAGTTTAACAGCACTATTCTTTGGTGCTTGTACCAAGGGTCAACCGGAGTTTGCTCTTTTAAATTCACTTCTGGGAATACAATTTGAAGGAAAGGTCTCTAAAACAATTACTATAAATAATTTGGATTTTCCTATCGATATCAATGGCAGTTGCGACCGTACCACTACTGAGATATTAATATCTAAAGACAAAGGAAACACTTGGGAAGATGCAAAGTCCGTAATGGGATCTCAATTGAGTGAGAGCTGTCGACAAAAAGGGGAATTAAAATTTAAATTTCTAACTGACAATACAGGATTTTTAAAGTTTACCACGGGTGTTGCTTCCACACACAAGCTTCTGGTTAAAGCTAAGGCGGGCTCAAACTTATCTAGCCAAGCCGAAATAAATATTAAATACGAACCCACAGGCACGCCCCAACCCAAACCTGTAGCGGGTATTTTTGTAACTCCAGCAGCTGGTGTGGTATCTAGTGCTAATTATAAAATGAGCTTTCGTGTAAAAGCGGCAAATGTTCAAGCCGAAGGTACGAACTACAAAATTAAAAGCATTCATTAAAAATTAATTATACAGATGAGAGTCTAACTTTCTTGTTGCTTATGTTTTGGGCATCTCTTTTAATTTAAGACCTTTATTTAATTTAACTAATGTTTGACGCATCGAAAATTTCCCCTCATGGACAGTCCTTATTATATTTGCGATCATTTAATTTATCGTTTTTATATAACAACCATAAACAGGAGTTTAACAATGAGGAAAATTATGCTTATTTCCTTACTGGGTTTAATTCTAGGTGGATGCGCCACTTATAATTATGCCGAGAAGGTAAAAATGGTTTCCTTTGATGACGATGTCTCAAAAGGAAAATCAGTAGGTCCCGTTCGCGGAGAAGATTGCACATGGACAGTTCTAGGCTACCAATTGGGTGGATTGCCCACTTTGGACAGAGCTTTTATCAATGCCCGCAATCAAGCTGGTACTTTAGAATCTGCTGGACTTAAGTCTTCAGATAAGAGTAACAGAGACCAACTTCGCTATATCAATAACGTGCAAACACGTCCCGATGGTTTTAATGCCGCAGGTATAGTAGCTAAAAATTGCATAGTTGTAACAGGAGTGGCCTACAAATGAGAAAATCACAAATTATCTTATCGCTTATAGCAGTTGCCTTCCTTGGCGGATGCGCAATGAAAACAAAAATTTTAGATGCTAGCGCAGTATCTATGAAACATCACTACCTTCCCGAAAAGGCAAAAATGAAGTCCATTGGCGAAGTTACTGGTGAGTTTTGCACCGACAGCAGTCAAGAGGGTCAGATTGGCTTAATGGATGAAGCCATTAAAGATGCACAGGCAAAATCTAAAGCCGACTTTATAACTAATGTAACTTTTTACTCAACAGGACAATGTGTAACTCTAGAGGGAACTGGACACACACTAGTTAAAAAGTAATTTTTTTACTTTTCAGAATAAATAAAAAGCCAAGTTCTTCACTTGGCTTTTTTTATTAGTTTTCTAATATTTATTTAAATTATTTCTAAAGAAAAGAAACCACCAAGGCATAGGCTTGATGACTGTCTAATACTCGCGTGGCTTTTACTTGAATACTCATTTCTTTTTGACCATTTACATTCAGTTTAACAAATTCAGAGTTGTTAATACTATCATTGGCTATTTGCTTAGCTCCACTGTCTAGAACCACATCCATATCCAAATTATTTACTAATGTTTTACTAGCTGCACTGGCTGCTGGACGGTCCGTATAGACCAAATGCACTTTTACAGCTTGGGCTCCTGGTGCAATAACCACTTTAAAGTTTTTACTTTGTCCCTGTTGCAAACCTTGAGTTTCATCAAATACGATCACATCATCGGCTACAGCTCGGCCCATATCCACACGACCATATCCTTGATGAAAGTTAGGACCTGGTGATAAAATTTCTTGGCCTCTGCTTTTTCCAACTTTACCAAATTGTCCAGGATATAAATCGACAGCTGTATTCATTAGAACTGCTTTCACAGCTGCAGCACTGGGATTAGCAATGCCCTTTTCAACTAAACTTTGACGAACTACTGTTGCCGCCCCGGCAGTAAGAGGTGTCGACATGGAGGTGCCACCAGAATAACAATAGTCTTCGTTGTAGTTGCCCCATAGAGGACTGGCATCTTTAACATGAGAACAATTGCTCAAAATATTTGTGCCTGGTGCCACAACGTCTGGCTTTAAACGACCATCTTGAGTGGGACCTCTTGAACTAAAAACAGCAATGCCGTTTTCATTATCCGATATTTTATCGCTAGCAAGAGGTTCTGTATTCCACTTACCCTTTGCTAAATCTCCAACACGTCTTTGAATTCCCCCCTGTAACAAATAGTTTTCTGAAGCACCCACAGTTAAGCAATTTTTTGCTGTTGAAGGAGACGAAATAGATCCTTCATCAATGCGACCATCTTTATCACTGTCTTCACCACTATTTCCAGCGGCAAATACAATCAACATCTCTGGATTCTCCCACATGAACTCATCGACTTGTTTTGCCATACTGTCATAAGAACCAAGGTTTCTAGAGTTGCCCCAAGAATTTGTATGAACTCTCGCTCCATCATTGTAAGCTGGTTGCAAAAATTTACTAAAAGAAGGGGGAATACTTAAGTTTTTAAGTTTGTCAGACCACATGCCTTGAGCTATAAATTTGGCATTGTAAGCGCCCCCTTTTAATTGGTTTCCGGAGGCTAGGCCACTACTTACAACACTGCCTGCCACATGAGTGCCATGGCCCATGGGATCGTACCATGATTTTGAAAATAAACCATAAGTATAGCCATGTGTAAGAGCTGCAAAATCTCTGTGAACAGTACTTAAATCACCACTGTCTAGACCCGTATCCGCCATAGCTACAATTTGACCTTCTCCGTGCAATCCTTTACTCCAGGCCTCGGGAAAATTCATTATTTTCGCACCGGATTCATAGCCAGATAGATCGGAATAATCCCCTTGATTTGATTTTGCAAAATCAGCAGCAAAAGGCATAGTCATAAATTCCACTTCTGCTTTTTCTTGGATAAATTCGATACCCTCCCACTGACTTACATTTTGCAGATCCTTGAGAGCTAGATATACGTCTAGGTAATGGCCCTGTGCTTCAAAAACATATCCACCAATGTTCTCAATTTTTTTAGCAATATCTGGTAATTTTTGATCATCAAATGCTTTTATTGAAATTATCTTTTTTTGAGTTTTATTAAATATGTTTACCTTTTTAAGTGAGGGGTGAATTTTAAACTCGCTCATATAGGGAAAAGCCGCTCTCAACTGAGTTAACTTAATGTTCTTTACAAGAAGTGTATTTGGCAATTTAACAATAAGGGCGTCGTCGGGCAAATAAGCCAACCACTTTACATTTTGTGATTTCAACTCTTCGAAGTTCTTGGGTGTTGGGCTATTGTGAAACTGCAATATATAATACTGAGTTAATATTTCTTCAGAATTTAGACTTTTAACTTGAGTTAGTGGGTCAAAATTTCCTGCAATAATGTGTATATTTTCACCAGCAATCACTTGTTGGTACATTGTAAAACAAAATAATATCGCCATAATCATCCGTGGCTTCATTTTCACACTCCTTTGTGAGTCTTTTTTCATAACTATTGCACCACATTCATTTTTTTAAATAAAGTTAAAAGTATATGTAAATGACACGCCCTTGCCACTCACACTTGGTCTAGCTCGTCAATGTGATTGGGCATTTCACAGCTCTTTAGCATTAATTGAATTTAAATATAAAATTGAATAGATTTTGTATTTAAATTAGTAGGCATCAAAATCTATGGGGTAAAACACAGATTTGTTAAAATCAATCTCTGTTCGGCCATTTAAGTCTTTAAAAATTAAATTTAGTGGAATTTTTTTTAATCTATCTGGAATTTTTATGGAGAAATAATTTGACCAGTCTACACGAGAATCCACACCCAGCCAATAAAAAAAAGGATTCCGTTTCCAACTCAAAGGGTTTATGTTTTGGGGGCTTAAATTGGAAGATAAGTTTTGGACAAGAACTTTAATATTAAATTTGTGATGTTCAAAAAACACTTCTGCTCTGTCATTATTTTCACGAATCAAATATCTGGAACCAGGACAAGACAATCTCCAATTTAAAAATTCTTTATTCCACTCAATATTAAAATCTAAATCTCTGTCCTGAATTTGTGGGGTACATAAAAATAGTCTCGACTCTAATCTGCCGACATATTGAAATCCTAGTTTTTTCGTAAATCCATGTACACTATTGTGATTGGCCACACCTACAACAAATTCATAAGCTAAACGCTGACCTTCTTGATAAGTTAATTCTGCTAGTTTTGTAAACAAGCCACGTTTTTGATGCTGAGGATGTGTGGCCGTATTTAGACTTAATAAACCCTTTTTAAGAACCCCTTTTACTTTCGCTTGTGTAGGGATTGTCACATAGTGAGCGGCCAACTCATTATTAAAATAAGCATTAAATCCCACTGCTGGGCCCAGTGGATTTTTTAAATATTGCCATTCGAGGGTTTTTATATTTGGACTGCTCTCACCAAATGAGGCATTAAATAGATCTATAATATCAGTAAGGCCTTTTGTCGAGAGGTCTATGGGCTTAAAATTATAATTTAACTGAGTCATTGGTAGTTTTAATAATAAAAACAATTATTTTATATTACAATCTTTTTTATGAAGACCTATGAATTCCTACTTAAAAAAACTTTAAAATGGAAAAAGCGCGGGCTTGTATTGGCAGCTCATGGTGTGTCCGAAACACCCATTGATTCTTTTCTTGATAATGTTCATATGACAAAAGATAATTTTATTATTGTTCTTGATCTACTTGAAAGATTAAATTTTGAATTTGTAGATTACTCAAAAATGAGAAGCTTTGTGTTGGGTCTTAGCAAGCCAAAAAAACACTGGGTTCATATCACATTAGATGATGGTTACAAAAACAATCTTGATGTGGCTTTAAGTTTATTAAAAAATCGAAACATTCCTTTTACAGTTTTTGTTTCCACCTTTCATATTGAAAATCAAATTCCTGCTCCTTCTTTTTACACTCGTTTTCTTTATAGATTAAAAAAACCTTTGTCTGAAATCTTCCTTAAAAATTTTGAAAGCTACGACGAGTTTGAAAAATATTTTTTACAAGAAACCACATTGCCTGAATTTGATAATTTAATAAAAAAAATGACTGACATGATGAGTGAAAAGGATTTAAAAGCCTTTAGATCCTATAAAAACGCACAATTTTTATCTGTTCAAAATCTTAAAGATCTTTCGGAACAAGTGGGCGTGACAATTGCCTCCCACTCACACCATCATGTGACTTTTCACGCTTTGCAGAGCGAGAGAGACCAAATCATCGAAATACAAACTTCTTTTGAAAAATTAAAACAATGGAACATTCCCTATGTGAATAGCTTTTGCTTTCCCAATGGTGATTATTCTCAAACGACTCTAGACGTACTTAATGCACTCCATGTTGAGTTGGCGTTTGCAAGTTTCCCAGGAATCGTAAACGTCAACACGCTTCCCCTTGAAATCCCTCGCTTTTGGTTTGGCATTTACAAAAAAATGCTAGTTATATTTACTTTTGTATGTCTTGGTCGAAAATTTATAAATCTTTATGTAAAGTACAAAGGCCTCGGCCCCAAATCCATGTAGCTGGGTGCACCCTACTACAAAGTTCCTAAGAATATTAATATGCCAAGACAAGCTAGGCTGGAAAAAAGAATGTTTATATTTATAAGAACTTTATATCTAATAAATAAATAAACTAACATGAATGTTGATGTGATTAACCCAGCTATAATATTGGCGAAAGGTATTGCCATAAGTTTTTGCGAATCTAAAAGAATAAATACACCTGTAAGATATATACTTACATATATAATATGCCCAAAAATGTACACTTTTAATTTTTGTAGAGCTAAAAAGTAAGCGCCATAGAGTGTGCAAAAAATAAAAAGGAAGTCACCAATTAAATAATTGGATATTAGCGGTAGAGCTGGTAAAAATTCTTTTGTTAATAAAATTAAAATAATTGGCTTCTTGAGTAATATTATAAAGCTAGCTAATACTAAAAACCCCAATTGGCTACGCAACAAAACCCTTTTAAAATTTTGAGCTGCGGCTAATTTTTCACGAACCAAAATAGGATAAACTTTTCCCCACAACACCCAACTAATCATGGGGACATAATACATAGAAAGTGAAATGGGTACTTGTAAAATTCCGTTGGCCTCTAAGCCTAAATTATGAATAACTTCGCGGCGAACGATAAAATTTCCACCATATATCATTACATAAGTCGACAGAGAAGTCGCAGCAAAAGTTACTAAAAATTTTGCTTTGTCTAGATTCCACGCCCATTTAAAAATTTTTTTTGCTGATAAATAGAGCTGAGCTGAAAAAAGATAAAGTAAAAATTGTATTATAGCTAGTGTTGTCGCTGTTGCTACAGCTCCATCTAAACCCCAAAACTTAACCAGTACAAAAAAGAGAGCTAAGTTTAATAAATTAATGACTATGGCTGTTTTATTTAAATATTCAAATCCGCTGTTAGAAAAAAATATGGCTTGTAATTGATTGTTTGCTAAAACTAAAAAAGGAACTCCAATCATTGTTAAAACAACAATGTGAACATAATTGGCACTACCAAAGGTAAAAACAGAAAACTGCTTGGCAAAAATTATTACTACAATAGATAATAGTGTGGAAACTGTAATTTGAAGGATAAAAGCCGCTGACAAAAACTGTTGTTTTTCTTGCTCATTATCGCCAGATTTAGATAGACCATTAATTATCCCATTGAGTAAACCCAGAGAACCAATGGTGATAGAAACCAATTGCAATTGTAACACTTGTGAGAGGAGACCCACAGCATAGGTTCCAAAAGTAACAGCCAAATATTTAGAGCGAATAACTCCTATCAGAGCCAGAGTCCCGTTGAGAAGAAAACTCCATTTTATACTTTTACTTAAACCTTTCAATTTTTTTGTCCCTTATAAAATCTCCAAACATTTGTATTACAGTAACAGAATCAAATAATACCTGATATCTCAGATTGAAACAGTTTTTTAAAAATCAACAAAATAAGACTAAAGGTGAGTCTTGAGGTAACAATAATTACTAAAAACAGATATGTTTAGAGAGATTAAATTTTTTCACAAACACTTTTATCTTACCTTATAATTCCCAACTATAAATTACACTTCCCTGCATAACATGATAGGAATTGTTTTGTATCGCATCTGACAAGAGATCCACTTGTTCGTCGTGGTAAGTATAGCCCATAAACTTCAAAGCAATAGAATTTAGCTTTTGTTTATTGCGACTTGACACTTTATTCATACCCAATGTTACAGACCATTCAGAATCGGTAGAACTGGTATTAAAATCTCTACCTGTTAAACCATAGTGGATATTTCCAAAGAAGTTGGGCGAAAAATAACCGACAGAGATATGCCCGCCGAAGAGAGAGCGATAGCCAATAATTGTGTCTGTCGTAAATAAAGATCTAAAATTAACTCCAGGGCCAAAATACAAAATAGACCTTCCATCAAGAATAGGAATGGCCAACATTAAGTCATTAAGAATATTCAAGGGAACAGTGAAATCTACATTTTTATTTTGTTTCAGCAAAGGAACACTCGCGTCAGCACGAATTTGTAATTCAAAGTCTAAAAAAATAGGAAATACAATACCACCATTAATACTAACTCCATATTCATTGACCTTATATGTTCCCAAGTCCCCTTCCTGATTTAAATTATAGTAGTTAAGACCAAGCCCCAATTCAAATACAGGGTGAATTTTGTATGAATATTCCACATCATCCTTTACTTTATCTAAGTGATAGTCCTCTTGTGTGCTGCCCTCAATGTGGCCCTCCTCTTCAGTTATTTTCATAATATTTAACCATCTGTTAAAAGGTGTGTGTCCCTCCTTAGCTACAAATTTTTTTGAAACTGATGAACTCTCATTTTCTGTACCTTTTATTATTTTTGGCCTTTTGATCAAACCTAGCTCAACAAAAAAACTGCGAACATCCTCTGGGTGAGTTTCTAAAATTCCAGGTGTAATACACTTTTCACGTACACAAGATTCTAAATCTATTCTTCGTTTTAAACTGCCTTGCTTCATCCACCCCTGGGCCCAACGCAATTCTCCGTCTTCTTTATCTACATATCGTGTAAAATAAACCAAATTTCCTTTGACACTTTTATTTGCATTGTATGTTTCAACAATTAAATTTTCAGTTATATAAATAAAACCCAATTTATCTGTCCATTGAAAACAGAAAATCTTTTTATTGTCACAATCATTAGAATTTAACTTTGAAACATCGGAGTAAACCTGTACTTTATTTATTTCATCTGAAGGTTGAGCTGAAATACCTCTTGAATTTGAAATTAATTGTAAGAAATTTCTCCAATGAAAATAAAAATAATAGTTCCTAAATTTTCCCTCGGGCGTGATAGCTAATATCTTTTGCCATGTTCCCTTATCTTCCTTTTCCAACTGTTCATTACGCTCTAACTCACTGCCCGTCATTTCAATAATAACTATATCACCCGGATATAAAAAAAGAGCTGGACGCCCCGTTCGATTTGTCTGTTTATAAATGGGCACATTTCCACCATTGACATTCTTTCTAACCTCTAAATACACAAAAAAATGCTCCACATCCCGCGGTGTTTTTAAAACTTTATTAATGGGTATTTTTTTTCCTGTTCAGATGGAATTTGTTCTTTTACGTCCAATTCTTTTGCATAAATCCATTGTGTAAATATTAGTGCTAAACAAATAATTTTTTTCATTTAAAATCCTAAACTCAATCCCAACTGAATTTTATTTAACTCTAAAAAAGAGTTTTCCTTTGACACATTTAGAGTTAAACTGTTGACCTTTGTATATAATATAAAGTCGCGGTAGTATTCATTGTCTACAATAATTAATCCTAGTATTGCCTCTAGATCTCGACTTTTTGGATCTAGATTTAATTTATTTCCCAGAGAACTGATTTTAATACTAGTAACAAATCTTCTGTAATTGGCCGTAACTAAAATATTAGCGCCAAATAAGGTATCATAAGCAAAATTAAGATCTTTGCTCATAAAACCCTTATAAGTAATACCCAGGCCATATTGGAAAGTCCAAGGACTTTCCATACCAACACTAGTAGTAAAAACTAAGGCTTGATCAAAACTTAATTGGTAGACATCAGCAATAGCTAAATTTCTACGTTTTATATTGTCAGTAAAGGTTTGTTCTATTGGGAAAGAGGCCTCACCCTTAAATAAAATTTCTGTATTTAAAAAAAGCGGGACATAACCAGATAAACCAAAAACTATGTTTTTACTCTTATAAGAAATATTAGCCAATTCTGAAGTTTGTGTTAGATTTATAGTTTCATATCCTAATCGACCACCAATATCCATATTCAAGTCGACTTCTTCACGCTCAATAACATCTGCATTCTTACCTTCACTTAGACTATAGATTTCTTTTCGTACCCATTTTCTTTTTAAAGATGTCATTTTTTTTGATTAGATGAAAACACTTCATCATTTAGTGAATCCTTAATCACTTTTGATTTTTCTGGTAACATATCGAATTGTCTCACTAATTTTTCCGTGAAGCTCAAATCTTTTGTAAAATAGGAGGCTGGAAAACAGTCCATTTGACTTACATAATAACGATCTATAGCTCTAACAAATTTTTCTGAAGGCAACCAAAGCTTCTCACCATTTTGTTTTGGGTCAGAAACTAAATATTTAAGTGAATAATTCTTATCATTTTTAGTTAATTTTGTGTCATAAAGAGAGCAGGTTTTATATTCTTCAACATCAACCCTCTTTATCGGCAAATAGTAATGGGACATCTTCATGGCTTTGAAATCATCATGAGTTTCATAAAGAAATAAGCTTTCGGTTTTTATCCCATGTTCAAACAAATCTACCTTATGCCAATAACCCTCCCCCTTTTGGATGGCAATAGCACGATCTCTATAGGATTCTATATCTAAAACTATTTTGATAATCTGATTCGGATGAAGCTCAAAAACAAGAGGTGATTGAAGTTTGGGCTCTTGATAGAGGGCTATTGATTTTGATTGTGGTCTAATTTCTAAAAATAAAGCCTGAGGACGAGAGTTTAACAGTAAATCATTGGTTGTAATCTGTTCATTTTTTTTAAAAGTGAACCGAGTTGAAGATTTAGTTGGATTTGTCAATTTATTGCTATTTTCTTGTGCTTGTGCTTGTGCAATAAAACTGGATATAATCAAAACAAAAAATAAGAGTGAAAAATTAACATACACATCTATATATTAACTTTATAAGAAAATACCGCAATTTTACACCTTATATTCTCATATTTATCAGGCATTTGGTCTTGTTGAGATTTACTTAAACCCATCCAAAGACGTGTCTAAACGAGAATCTCATTTAGACACATAAGCGCACCATGTTGACTCATTTAAAAATGTAACTGAAATAGTTCGGGCTACCGAATTGCCGGGCAATTTGTACTTTGTGTTTTGTTGTCTCAATCAGGTACAGCAACTCGGGATCATACGTATTCACGTATAATTAATGTTAATAAATCTTTAAGTTCTACAGCCCTTAGTCCGAAAAGTAAAAGTATATATAAGAAAGTGGAAATTAAAAACTATGGTTGGTAATAATAAAAAGAGTATTCAATTCATTTTCTCTAGCATTTTCGTTTTAAATGTTTGTCTACTTGTTTCTGGTTGCAAATCTGGCAGCAATGATTTCGGCGAAATTCTTAATAACAATACCAACAACGACGAAGTGGTTGTTGAAGATGTAAGGATCATTTCTTACTCTCCGGAAACCAATCCTGTGCGAGTAACAAGTACAACAAATACAACATTTGCCGTGGCTGTGAATGGCACATCTGGTGAAGTGACATACAAATGGAAGCTCAATGGCAGTTTATTAGTAGAGGGTAGCAATCCATTTCTTGATGTTAACGGCAGTTCGTTTAATTCGGGTACAAACACTTTAGAAGTCATAGCCTCTAATTTAATTTCTGAAGCCAGTAAGATCTTTAACCTAGAAAAAAATAGAGCCCCCACTATTGCAACTGCCACTCCTGCCGCTGCTGGTAATACTGTAACCTGCGGAGTGGGCTCCATTATTTTTAATGTAACAAGTACCGATGCCGACAACGATGGCATGTCATATACTTGGCTACTCAATGGGGCTCCGCCCACTTCATCTTTTGTCGTCCTCGATGGCGCTGGCGCCTCACAAAACACCTTCACTCCTACATGTTCACTATCAGGATCAAATACAGTAAGCGTGGTTGTCAATGATGGCTATGAAACAACAACGACCTCTTGGTCTGTTATGGTTATCAATCCCCTAGTTGCACAAATTATTGGTCAAACTCCTGCGGGAAGTCCAATAGTAATTCAAGAAGGAAGTAGCCAAGTTTTTACTGTGAGTGCTAGTGGACAAGCCCCCTTTAGCTATTCATGGGGAATCAATGCTAACCCACCTGTTACTTCTGGAGCTGTTCCCAGTTACAATGCTTCGGCCTCCAGCTTTCCCGTTCCCGATGGCACAACAGATCTAGGTATTAATACATTTACCGTTACCGTTGAAGATAACAATGCATCCACCGATTCCTATGTGTGGAATATAAAAATCAATTCCCCACCTATAATTTCTAATCCCAATCCAGTGAGTAGTTATTTAAAAATGAGTTATTTAACCACCCGAGGTTTTTCCGTTACAGCCAATGACAACAATAATGATGCCCTTTCTTATACCTGGAAATTTAATGGCGGCTCAGCACCTGCTGGTGTTTTTATAGGAAGTGGCAGTTCTATTACTTTTAGCCCCACTCTTGCTGAACTGGGTACACACACAATAAGTGTGACAGTGGGTGATGGCTCTGTGATTACACCCCCGACACAATCATGGACTGTAAATGTGAACATGTTTTCCGATGCTTGCAATAGCTTAACAACGGGAAAAGTTTGTACCATTTTAGGAGCTGCTGGATTGGGTGGTGGTATAGACCCCATTGCTGAACCCCAGGTTGTTAAAATGCGACCTTATGATATTGTTAATGATGGCAACGACAACTTGTTTATTGCCGATGGTGCCCAGGATGTTGTGTGGTTTTACAATCGATCTGGTTCTAGCATAAATGTTATTGGTACCACAGTACCCGCAGGACAAATTAAAGTGATTGCAGGCACCGGCGCTTATGGAACTAATTCTCCAGGGGTGATACCCACACAATATCGATTGGCCAACCCCTATGGCATTGCTTGGGACAGTGATCGAAAAGATCTCTATGTATCAGCCTATGATGCTCGTCGTATAGTTCGCTTTACAGATTCTGGTTCCTCGGAACATCGATTGTGTAATGGTGGTGCTAATAATGATGCTGCCAACCATCCCCATGGTGGTCCCGCTATAAATCATGCCTGTGATCGCCCCACTGGATTAGCCTATGATTCTGCTCGGAAAAGACTTTATGTCGCCAATTCCGATGATGATAACATTAAATATTTTGATATTTCCAACCCCGATCCAAACAATTGGACAGGATTTATGTATATTTGTGATAAAAATGCTAGTGGCGCTTGTCAGGCTGGAAATACTAATGGTGCTTTAGGTGATGATTCCGTTGCACGGGTCAATAACCCTTGGGCCCTTTCTTTAGATAGCAATGGTTTACTCAGTTTTACAGAACTTGGTGGTTGTTATGTAGGTGTCGCTAATGATACAGGTAACAATTATAGTTTTTATGGTGGTGCCGTCCTACTTAATTCAGGTAACGCTATGAGAGTGGGTGGAACCGGAACTTGCAATACTTTAGTTGATACAACAGAACAGACTTGGAGTGCTATGCAAATTCGCGATCCTCAAGGTATAGTCGCTTACCACAATGGAACCTCTTACTATGGTTGGTTTGTTTCCAATGAAGAGCACGATGCCATATCTTTTTTTAATACTTCCGGCGCTCCCATTACCATTGGCAACAGAACAATTGCCATTAATAAATCGAGATTCATTTGGGGAAATCGTGTGGATGGCTTTAATGGCGATATCAAGCCGGCCATCAGTTCCCTACTGTGGTATCCCCTAGGACTCGTAATGAATGTAGCACAAACGAATCTCTATGTTGCAGATCGCGACAATTACAGAATTCGTTCTTTAGATGTTAGTGTTAATAATGGAAATATCAATACCATAATTTCAGGCAAAGAAAAGGCGGATTATAGTGGTGGTTCCAATACCGCAGCACCCAATGTGTTAATGAGCGGACCCACGGAAATTACTTATGATTCGAATACCCACTCTATGATTTATGCTGACTACAACAATTGTCGCATTCGCTCTTTTGGCTTAGAAAAGGGGGCGGCCAATACTTTGGTGGGTTCTGGATGTGGAAATTCTGATGTTGAACAAGAAGATCCTTCAGATGTTCTACTTCGCGGTCCTCGTGGTGTGCTTGTATTTAATAATGGTGTCATTTACTCAGAAAATACTCAAGGTGTTACGGCTAATGCCAATTCACAAATTAGAGTATATAATCGCAACAGTACGACCACTAACTTTTTTGGCGTTAACGTTCCCGCAAATAAGGTTTCTACTATTGCTGGTAATTTTGCCTTAGGTGTTCAATGGTGGGACCCTACAAATGAAAACCAGCCGGCAACATCGGTAGCTCTCAATCGACCCAACAGTCTTACTACTGACGGCACTAATCTTTATTTTACCGATGAACAGCTGAATTGTGTTTTAAAAATTACTCCTGCGGGACTCATCTCTACTTATGCTGGAGTTTGTCGCACAGCCATTCTTAACACCTTAGGTTATGTGGACGCTTCTCCATATAATAGCAACAGTGTTAGATTTAGATTACCTAATCAAATTGCTATAGATCCCGCCTACAGCGCTGATGGAAATTTATTTGTTGCCGATCAGACAGATCAGGGAACTAGCAGAATTCGCTATATCAACACCCGCGTTGGATCTGTACAAATTGCCGATCAAGTTGTACCTGGCAACAGTGTTGCAACAGTTTTCGCAACCGATGGTTATGGCCAAGGCGTTGCCGCTTTTGGCAACTGGGTTTGTTATACCAGTGGACGACAAAGTAATGGTCATCAAGGCTCACACCATATTTGGTGTTATGATCGATCAGACCTATTTGCCACAACATCTTTTAGAGTCGGGCCCACAGGCACTAGTAATAAAGGTGCCATTCAACTAGCCAATGAGGACGAAGGTCAGCCTGCGGGTTCAGTTAAGTTTTTCACTCCTTATAAGCTCAGTTTTGATAATGTGGGCAATCTTTATGTCTCGGAATGGGACGGTCATGTTATCCGCCGAATTGAAAAGTGGTGGTAATTCCTAGCTGTTTATCTAGATTATCTTTATTTAGTTAACATTATCTTAAAATAAATCGATAAGTCATTGGAAACAGGAAAAACAATGTACTTAAAATATGATTTTGTTAAATTATTGTTAGTAACTCTTTGGGGACTTCAAAGCGCATGCTCTGTGGGCTTGATGAGTGTACGTTCCACACCCGAAGGTGCGGATGTATTCCTAGTGCAATCGGGGGCTCAACCTGTAAAAATTGGTGTCACACCTTTAAATATTCCATCAGATAGAATTAACAATACCAGTGGCGAAAGTGTTCGCATTTATGTTAGAAAAGAAGGATTTAAGCAAGAAAGCTTTTTAATACCACGAGTTCTCTTTAACTCCACTATTGATCTTAGCATATTAATGGATGAAGATAAGTTGCCCGCGGCATGCAGTAATCAGGCCCAAGCTGTAGAAAATCTTTCCCGTGGAATTGCCGAAGCACAATTTTTAATTCAAAGTAAACAGTATTCGCAAGCAGAAAATTTAATAAATTCTTTGATCATCCAAAACTCAAATATCAGTGTTTTATGGGATCTCCTTGGCAACCTTTATTATCTAAAAAAAGACACAGAAGCCGCTCTTATAGCCTATGAAAAGTCAGAATCTCTAAGTCCAGGACAAGTTCATACTTTGCGCATGATTAATAAACTACGTAGCATTCGCTCCTTGCGCACTCCCGCTGGGGGTGGATAATGAATTTTGTAACTGGAATTATTCTTGCTGTTATCAGCGCTGTTATTGCTCTTGAACATTTACAACAAAGTGTTTTACAATTTTTTGATATTGTGGCTCTATCCATTGTTTTTGGCGGAACCTTAGCCGTTAGCACGATTATACTGCCTTGGAAAGATTATCGAAATATTTTAAAAAATGTTTCTCGTTTATTTTTTTACATAGGTTATAACAAAAGAGATATAGTAAATTTAGGACTTGTATCTTTAAACAATTACAAAAGAGGCGAAAAAATACAAGTCCCCAATGACAGTCCTTTTCACATTTTACTGTTGAAAGATGGTTTTGAATTGCTTCAATTGGGATTACAAGCCCAAAAAGTCGAGGCTATTCTTTCTGAGCGTATTCACCACTACTATGAAAGCAATAAAAAAGTGGCAGACGCTATAAGATCCCTTGCCAAATATCCTCCCGCTTTTGGTTTAACTGGAACAGTTTTTGGTCTGGTAGAATTAATGAAAAGTGTTTCGCAAGGAATGCCGGCTAAGGAAACTGGTTTAAAAATGGCGATTGCGTTAGTTGCAACATTATATGGATTAGTTATTGCCAATTTATTCTTGAACCCTGCTGGTGAACAAATTTTAAAATGTTTAAAGTCAGACAAGGCACTTGCAGATATTAGTTTACAAGTGATTATGCTAGCTGCACAAAATGTGAGTATGCTAGAGTCACAAGAACTACTCAATTCTATGGTAGACCAACATGAACGAGTAGATTTTGTGAGTCAACAATATTTGGAGGCCGTATGAGTTTTGGCCGTCAAAGAAATTTAGCAATGAACATTCATGATGAAATCGATAGTGAAGGCTCATGGGCCATAAGTTACGGTGATATGGTAACATTGCTTTTAGCCTTCTTTGTGTTGTTTTTCTCTGTGGACCCACAAGTGGAAAAAGAACAAGCGCTTCAAGAATCTTTAATGACCTCACTACAGTTAGATAATAAAAGTCTTAAAGAAAGATCACCTTCAACCTTAGAAAATTCAGGCAGTAATTCAAACATGAATTTGGGCAATGTAAAAGAAGCTGAGAACATAGATAAAGAAGTCATGCACCAATGGGGGGCGCAGGTCTACACTGTTGGAAAGAGATTAATTATAGATTTTCCAAATACCAATTTTTTTAGTTTAGGTCAGATTGAACTCAACAAAGATGGAAAAGAATTACTTAATACTTTTGTTGATAGATACATGCCTTTTGCTGGACAATATGTGCTAAATATCAGAGCTTTTACAGATTCACGACCAGTTCTAAGCACTGGTTATAGATATAAAGACAATCTTGAACTGTCAGCCTTAAGAGCTATTGCGGCCATGAGGCACTTGCAACTCAAAGGTATACCCTTAGATCGAATGAATCTGGCCGGCTATGGTGTGCTCAAATTTAGTGAAGAAGAACTGGCTGAAATTAAAGATAAATTTAAAATTGATGACCCTATGTCTTATTCGAGGAAAGTTGTACTCGTGATAGAACCTGAACCCAAAAAAGAGGGCAAAGGATGAAAAAATTATTCTTATTTGTTTTAATTAGTATAATTTCCTTTGTTTCCATTGCCGAAGAAAAGCACCCTCGTGTCGCCGAATTGGAAGATAAATACAAAGGTGATACAATGAAATACCTAGAAGCTCGCTTTCCTGGGCTTCCTTTCTCGGTTTCTGTAAGCATTGAACCCCTGCGAAGAACTTTTGGCACTCCTTATAACGTAAAAGGAGAGAACTTGCCATTTTATGCTGTTGAAGAAGAAGAAATTCGCGATGAATGGGACGATCCAACAATTACTTTATATAGCTTGAGCAATCGAGTTAAGCGCATTCAACTGACCATTCAGGTTCCTTCGGACATCAAGGATGAAGAATTGGCAGATATTAAAAATAATTTAGGTCAAATTCTTAGGCTCATCCCTGCAAGAGATGAAGTTGAAATAGTAAAAAGAGAATGGAATTTATTTCCTAAATTAAAATGGTACTTAACTTTAGGGATATCAAGTATTTTAGCCTTCTTGTTTGGACTTTTTATTATCTCTTACTTGTCAGTAAAAAGAGTGACTCGCACGCTTGAAAAAATTCAAACATCAAACAACTCCAGAAGTAGCGGAGGTAATTTTACACCCCCCTCTCTAAGCTTACGCAATGAAAGTGCTAATCAAAACTCTGGGCAATCTGGAGACATTCGCTTTAATGACCCCATAAAAATTCGGGAAGTCTTGGATGGACGTATCGAAGATTTGGTTAAACATCGCCAAGATTTTTTAAGATTAGAAAATATGATTTTATTAGATAAATTTGCCAGTGAAAATCCAAAAGCTTTTGGCGCTTTGTTTGTTCTATTTCCAGTGGAATTAAAACGTGAGCTTTTTGCTTACAGTTCGGGTCCACACTGGTTAGAAGCCTTGACTGAGCCTGGTGAAATTAACATGAAATGTTTAGAAATTCTAGAAGAGTTAGGACATGTTAAAACCACTCAATTTAGAGCTTCTTTACAAAAACTGATAATTCAGGTCTGGCGTTTGGATTGCGATCACTCTGCAATAGTTTTTCTTAAAAATATTGAAAGCCAAAGTGCTCTTTCTATACTCTCTGAAATGCCCAAATTTATTTCTATTCCTTTGGCTAGAGAAGTTTTTCCGGGCAATTGGGCGACTTTATTGGATTCAACTTACAAATTTAAAGAACTTAGTGACAAAGAATGTGAAGTATTATTTGAAAAATCTTTAGAAAGAAAAAATTTAGCAAAACTGGAAGACCTTGATGTCTATAAAAAAGATAGAGAGCTTGTTAAATTTTTAAGAACAGTGGACATCCGCACCGAACGTGAAGTTTACAATGCCATTGCTCACGATTCTATGTTGCACATGTTAAGACCACCATTTTATATTATATTTGAACAAGAGAAACACATTTTAGAAAACATAATACCACGCTTTACAGTTAGCGATTGGGCCGTGGCTTTATTTAATGTTCCTCGAGATGAAAGAAAAATTATTGAGGCCTACTTTGAAGCAAGAGAAAAGGTTTTTTATTTAGAAATGTTGCAGGGACTAGACAAAAATCGTCCTAGTCCGGAATTACAAGGAGACATTCGCACTCAGATTGCAAAGTTACTTCCACAGATCATTCAAGATTTTATTAATTCAGAATTAGATGGCATCAACGGAGATCTAGGTGAAGAAAACATTGCAGCCTAAATCATTAAAATTAAAATCTTATTTATTTCTAATGCGAATCTTTCTTGCTATTTTTTTTATTTCAACTTCAGTATATGCTGGCAAATTTGACCTCCTCACGGGACCTTTTTCACTCAAAGCTAAGGTTAATGATCAAGAGGGCGGAGTATCTACTGTGGGTGCTTACAATATTACTTATATGCTAGATCTATTACCTAGTTTACAATTGGGAGCCGGTTATACAGTTTTAATGTCGAATACATTTGGTGGTGACTTGGCTTTTGGGATTGATGCTGGCTTGTATTACTTTCCGCTGACACCTTCAGGGCAAGTGGATGCCAAATCTATAAATGCTCTTTTAAATATTAAACCCTTATGGCGACCTTTTGTTGGTGGCAGCTTTCATCAACGTCAAGCTCAGTCCACGGAATCTAGTTATGCTGGTTTTGGTGTAAGTTTAGGTGTTGAGCGGGCCCTTGATTATTTTTTTGATTTAAAATTGAACTTGCGCCATGTTTTGTTGTCGGGTCCTAATGGTTCCACGGCAACGGAAACCACCTTTTTTATAGGTGCGTCCATGCCCTTTCAATTGGGTGGGAAATAAATATTTTAGCTATCACAGTGATCTAACATCTCCTAAGTTAAACTAAGCTAACTTAACTTAACTTAACTTTAATTTATCTTTAATTTATCTTTAATTTATCTTTTATTTAGACTTAGACTTAGACTTAGTTGTTCTTTGGATGCAATCTATAAACAAGATAATCTGTTTTGTTGGCTTACTTCTGTTTTGTATGATATTGATTGAAGCCAGCAATTCAATTATGAGTTTTCTAAAAATGTGAGTAAGTACAAAATGGACTATGTAATTTTAATTTTTAAATATTTTATAAAGGCGTAAACTTGGCGCAAGTTATTGTTCTACTTAGTTATAACCTATTGCTCCTGATGGGATTTTACTCCTTTGTTCGCTTGTTTTTTCTTGCTTATCACTGGTCTAAATATTTAACTGTATCTAAAGTAGAAATTGCATTTGCCTTCCTTCATGGTCTGCGCTTTGATTTTAGCACCATTGTACTTATTAACTCCCCTATTATTTTATTAGCACTTTTTCTAGGTTTACAGAAAAATAGTTTGAAACTGATTCCTTATTTGCGATGGCCATTTGTAGTTATTAATTCTCTTTTTTTTGTTACTGCGATGGGTGATGTCGAATACATTAATTTTACTGGACGTCGTCTCACAAAAGACGTCTTATTTATGTCCAGAGAACTAGGGCATCAAGTTTTTCAAATATTGCAATACTACTGGTTTAACACATTTGTTTTGATTTTATTAATTGGTCTTTTAACACGCACAGTTCGTTTTAAATTGCCACAAATACAGTTGTCAAAAAAACATATTTCACTCATAACTCTTTTGTTTCTTTTGTGCATTTTTATTGGTGCCCGTGGAGGTTGGCAACTTAAGCCCTTACAGGCCAACCATGCCTTCGCTCATTCCACAACGGCTGTGGGCGAACTCACACTAAATAGTAATTTTACTTTTCTCAAGTCTAAACTGCGAACTCCTCTCCAAAGGAAAAACTATTTTTCTAAGGACTCGGAAGCACTTGAAGTTCTAAATAAAAATCAACTTAAAGTTGGCCTTACCAATAAATTGCCCAGTCTTAAAGGGCAAAATGTTATGATCATTGTACTGGAAAGTTTCGCTCTTGAATATTTAATTGGTGTAAATAATCAAAGTGGTTACACACCATTTTTAAAAGATTTGTCCAAGAAGTCTTTGTATTTTCAAAATGGTTTTGCCAATGGTCGACGTTCCATAGAAGCTATTCCTTCCATATTGTCGGCTACACCCTCCTTATTATCTCAACCTTTAATCACCTCTGATTTTCAAAGCAATCAGTTTATTGGGATAGGAAATATTTTTTTGGATCAAGGCTACACCACACATTTCTTTCATGGCGGTGAAAACGGAACTATGTTTTTTGATTCTTTCTCTTCTAGGGTGGGTTTTGAAAATTACTATGGTTACAATGAGTATCCCAATAAAGACAAGGACTTTGATGGCAATTGGGGTATTTATGATGAACCCTTTTTTATGTACACTATAAAAACATTAAATCAGGTTAGAAAGCCTTTTTTAAGTCTTTTATTCTCACTTTCTTCGCACCAACCTTACAGCATTCCCCCACATCTTAAGGGACACTTTCCTAAAGGGAACTTAGAAATTCACGAAAGCCTTGGTTATACAGATTATGCTTTAAAAATTTTTTTCGAAAGTGCTAAAAAAACAGACTGGTATCACAACACCTTATTTGTAATCACTGCTGATCACACCCAAAAATCGGAGGGTGGTAGTTTTGCAGATGACTTGGGTGCTTACCGCGTGCCGATAATGTTTTTTCACCCCAGTGTGACATGGCCAGAAATCAATGCACAAAAAGTGATGCAACATGCAGATATTGCTCCTACAATTTTAGATCTAATGCAAATCCCATCCGTCAAACTCCCCTCTCTGGGACGTTCTATTTTTAAGAGCGAACAAGGACTAGCGATTAATTTTACAGGTTCAGAATATTGGCTACTTTCAGATCGTTTTTTTATTAAGTGGAATGAAGAATCTTTGCCGAGTGTTTACAAACACACTCACTCATATGATCTGAAGCCCATACCAGATTCTAGTTTGGTGCAACAGGATATGGAATACTTAAAAGCCTTGCTTCAAATTTACTACAATGGATTGATTAGTAATAATTTGTATACAAAAGAAAATAAAGAACTGTAATCCACGAATTACCAGGACCACAATTCTTTACCGTGAATCCCATCATCGGCAGAAAAGAAAAGTATATTTTTAAATAACAAAAGTGGACTTGGAGTACTACTGCCGCCGACATTTTCATTAATATCCATCACCATGTAAGTACCTTCGTTGGTACCATCACTTTGCCACAATTCAATGCCATGAACACCATCATCAGCATTGAAGTACAGGACTGAATCTATAACAGTAAAATTGGATGGATAGCTGTCGTATAAGGGATGAATATTTTTTACCATCATAGTGCCCGCAGCGGTGCCATCAGTTCTCCACAATTCATATCCATCCACTCCGTTATCAGCACCAAAATATAACAGCCCATTGAATTCTGTAAAACCACTACCATATCCATTACCGGTGGGATTTATATCTTTAACCATTACAGTTCCGACTCCTGTCCCATCGGATTTCCAAAGCTCATAACCATTGACACCATCATCAGCAATAAAATAAAAATTAGAACCAAATTTTTTAAAACCTTGTGGATAGGAACTGCCAGCTCCTGGATTAATATCTTTTAGTAAAACTGTTCCCGCTTCTGTGCCATCACTCTTCCACAATTCATGGCCTTCTGATGCAGTTATACCATCAAAGTAAAAATGGGATCCCATAACTAAGACGGGCTCACCATAATAGTTAGCTCCACCTGCTACCCCCGGATTTATATCTTTTAGTACGGTTGTACCCGCATCGGTGCCATCACTTTTCCATATTTCTTGGCCATAAGTGGGGTTACTAGCATTAAAGTAGATGTTTGAACCCATGACTGCAAAACCATAGGCATTGGAGCCTGAGGCTCCAGGATTAATATCTTTAACTAAAGTGGTCCCAGAGGTGGTACCATCGCTCTTCCATAATTCCAAGCCATTGGTGCCATCGCTAGCTGTAAAAAATAAAGTGGAACCATTAACTACAAAGGCTTTTGCATAAGCGTTAATATTGCTGCCGCCACTAGGATTGATATCCTTAACAAGTACTGTTCCTGCACTTGTTCCGTCTGTTTTCCAGAGCTCTTTGCCATTGGTACCATCATCTGCTGCAAACAGAAGCTGGCTTCCTATCTCTGCTAATTTTTGAAATCCAGAATTTCCCGTTGGATTAATTTCTTTTAGTAAAACCGTTCCCGCTTCGGTGCCATCGGTTTTCCACAATTCACAATTGCTTAAGTCTTCTTTTGCAGAAAACAATAGCATTCCTGAAAATACAAAAGGATTCTCGCATACTCCAGAAACATCATTGAGGTTGGCATCCTTAACCATAACCGTTCCAGCCTCAGTACCATCTGTTTTCCAAAGTTCTGCACCATGAATTCCATCATTGGCTTTAAAGAATAAAGTGGATCCATTTGCAGCGCTAAAATAAAAACTGCTAGGACTCACTCCACCTTGTGATCCTGGTAGTATATCTTTAACCATAACTGTTCCGGCAGTGGTGCCATCGGATTTCCATAACTCATCGCCATTTATACCATTATTGGCTACGAAATAAACGTCAGTTCCCACTTTAGTGAAATTTTTAGGGTTAGAATCCCCTGTTGGATTAATGTCTTTAACAAGTACTGTTCCAACTTCCGTGCCATCAGATTTCCAGAGTTCAATACCATTCACGCCATCATTGGCTTTAAAAAACACAATATTACCTACTGCAGCCATTTGATCATAGCCTTCCAAACCATAGGCAGCGCCAGGATTGATATCTTTAACTAAGACTGTACCAGGGTCGGTTCCATCGGAAACCCACAATTCAAATCCGGTGGAATTGTTAAAGGCAGAGAAAAAAAGATTAGTTCCAGCAGCAGTTAATCCATTTATATAACCATATCCCGTAGGGTTAATATCTTTAACTAACTCAGTTCCAATTTCTGTACCATCCGTCCTAAACAGTTCCGTTTGACCGTGAATGGAATCATCAGCAGAAAAATAAATGTAGCCACCCATTTCCGTAAACTCACCAGCAAATGACCATCCTGCACCAGGGTAAATGTCTTTAACTACAGTTGTTCCTACTTCGGTGCCATCACTTTTCCACATTTCACTACCCAGAGTTGGATTTTGTGCAGAGAATATCAATTCTGAACCAAAAGCTTTTGGGTACATTATCCAAGCCCATTCTGGCCCTGGGTTTATATCCTTAACTAATGTGGTCCCCACTTCTGTACCGTCTGATTTCCATAGTTCCCAGCCTGTTATGTCATCATCAAATGCATTAAAAAATAAGGTATTACCAATTGCAACTAATCCACTGGCACCTGAACAATTTAAAACTGCTGTTGATTTTACCAGAACGGTTCCATCTGCAGTTCCATCCGTTTTGAAAACACTGTAACAGTAAAGCTCACTACTTGCGACAAAGTAAACTTCACCATTCATTAATGTAAATTCCGATGGATAGGCATCGCCCAATGGATTCAGATCTATAACCATATTTGTGCCAGCTTCGGTTCCGTCGGATTTCCAAACTTCAATGCCATGGATGCCATCGTCTGCGGCATAATATATAAATCCGCCTAATTCAGCAAAATCACTGGGATTGGAATTGGCCCCCACATCAGAAAAATTCTTAAAAAGTTTAGGCAAATAACTTTTAGGCAAGGTAGATGGACTGGAGGTATTAGGACCAGAAGCCCCTCCTCCTGGAAGCTGCGCCGTTGGTGCGTCCGCCAGAATTGATTTTTCAATTGTGTTATTAATTTTGCAATTGACTAAAAATAAAGAAAATAAGCTTGCAACAACCAAAGAATAAGTTAATTTAAAAAGACTATTAAAAAAAAATTTATCTACGTTTCCTAGCTTCTTCATAATTAACTTATCGGCAAATTAAGTACTCGACTTAAGTCTTTACTGTATCATATTGAGTCAACACGAACAAAAGTCTGGTGTGGTTAATATGATTAACAGCCTGGTGGATTCAATATCCCGCTACTGTGTTAAATTGAGTTATCAAATTCTTAAAACAACACAAAAGACAAGGGCGTTTTGTATGAAGCACCAGAGTGTTAACAACTATTTGAATGCAATTCATGAAACGTGCAATTCTAAAACGTATCAAAACAACACAGTTAAGAAGTTAAGCAAAAGCGAACGTAAAATTAGACGCTATCATATATTTGCTATCTCAATAATAAGAATTACTGAAATATGTAAAACAGGTCCCTTCGACAAATTAATTGAATATGAAATCAAAGCTAGAGTATACTTAGCCCTAATTTACTTATTTCAGTAACTTTAAAAAAAATATTAAATACCGCTCAGATCTGCATTCATAGTCAATTCACTGGATGTTCCATTCCAAGTTACACCGTCTTCACAATTTCCAGGCTCTCCATTGTCAGGGCTTTCATTGCCATCAGTGTCTATATAATAGAAAACGGATTTAGATCCTGCAGCAGGTGTAGCTATCGCTGTATCATCGCCAGCATTTAAAAAAGAACTTTGAACAGAGGCTCCTGTGCAAGTCCCAGCAGAACAACTCATTGGACCTTTTACATAGGCCAAAGTGGTATTGTTATCAAAGCTTGAACAAGTATCCGAGTTTGTAATGATCGCATAATAAAAAATCTTTGCATTAGCAGAAGAATCGGCACAGTCCGTCGCAGTACAAGTTACTGTAGCAATTGTAACTGCTGGTGTACTTTCCTCACCCTTCGAGCAGCCCAATATTGAAATCATCGCAAATAATAATAAAAACTTCCTTGTCATTTTATTTCCTCACTACTTAAAATATCTATAAAAATTAGCATCTTGCTGAGATTAAAATACATTGGTTTAAAACAATGTTTAACTGGTCCAAGTGCTAGATTTAAATCACGAGTTCTGATTCGCTATTTTGACAAAGCTTAGAACTATTCTAAAATTTCCCTAAACTTTTAAAGTCTTAATAAAAGTGGCTTAACCCACCACTTGTTCTTTAGCCTCTTGTAATAACTTTTTTAAAGATTCATGTTGAGTCTGCTGTAACTCTGGATCTCGATCAAAGGTTTCAAAAGCCGCTTGTCTTGCAATTTTTAACACTTCTATATCACGCACTAAATTGGCCAGGCGAAAACCTGTTAAGCCCGACTGCCTGCGGCCCAAAAACTCCCCTGGCCCACGCATTTCTAAATCCACTTCAGCAATTTTAAAACCATCAGAATATTTTTCCATAGTTTCTGCACGCAGTTTAGATTCGTCAGAGCTTGCATAACTTAAAATTAAAACACAATAACTTTTATGTTCCCCTCGCCCTACTCGACCTCGAAGCTGATGCAATTGTGACAATCCAAACCTTTCACTGTGCTCAATAATCATCATGTTGGCATTGGCCACATCCACACCCACTTCTATCACCGTGGTGGAAACTAACACATCTATTTTTTGCTCACGGAAGTTCAACATTACCTGGTCTTTTTCCTGAGCTTTCATCCGACCATGTAATAAACCAAACTTTAAATCGGGATACATATTTTTTAAATTTTCAAATTCTTCCATGGCATTTTTTAAATCCATACTTTCACTTTCTTCAACTAAGGGATAAACAACATAAGCTTGTCTTCCCTTCTGAACTTGCTCCGCCATAAAATCAAAAACTTTGTCTCGTTTATTTTCAAAAACTTTTCTTGTAACAATGGGCTGCCGTCCAGGAGGCAATTCATCAATAATGGAAATATCTAAATCTCCATAAACTGTCATGGCAAGAGTGCGTGGTATTGGAGTTGCCGTCATAACTAAAAAGTGAGGACTTCCACCTTTTTGTTTTAATTTATTTCTTTGCTCAACTCCAAAGCGATGCTGCTCATCTACTATCACCAATCCCAACGATGAAAACTCTACTCCTTCTTGAATCAAAGCGTGAGTACCTATTATTAAATCCACTTTGCCTGCTTGCAGTGCCATAAGTATTTGCTCTTTTTCTTTGGCCTTCATACTTCCGGTTAACAAAGCTGTGCGAAGACCAATATTACTTAAAAACTTTTGTGAATTTTTATAATGTTGTTCTGCCAAAATCTCCGTGGGAGCCATAATACAACTTTGAAAGCCATTGTCTGCGGCATAAACAGCAGAGCACATGGCCACCATGGTTTTTCCACTCCCCACATCTCCCTGCACCAATCTATGCATAGGGTGTGGAGCTTTTAAGTCTTTAAGAATTTCTTGTAGAGCTTTTTTCTGCGCCCCCGTTAATTCAAATGGCAACTCATTTAGTAACTCCACAGAACGCGGAGACTCTTTGGTCATTGCAAATCCCAACTCTTTTTGAATTTGCACCTTATTTGAAGCCATTAACATTTCTAACTGAAAAAACTCATCAAAAATAATGCGCCTTTGTGCGGGAGATTTAAATTCTAAATAGGCACTGCCCAAATTATTAGGTGGAAGATGAATTTCTTTTAAGGCCTTTCCCCTATTGTACAGCTGATACTTTTCCTTTAACCATGAGGGCAAAGGATCTACCAAGGGCTCTTCTTCGGGTTTTTCGACAATTTTATCAATGGCTGTATGAATGAGGGCTCGCAGTTTTGCAGGCTTCAATCCCTCGGTGTCAGTATAAAGTGGTATTAATTGATCTTGATTTTCCTCTTCTTCACTCAAGGGATGAATATCTGGGTGGTGAAACTCAATACGCCCACGATACAGAGTGACTTTCCCAGAAATGCGCACCTGTAAATGGGGTTCAAATCTTTCAAAATAACCCTTGTAAGGCACGCGAAAAAATTTGCAAGAAACACGGCCTGTTGAGTCGCCCACCACCACTTCATACATTTTGCGATGAGTACGCCCTAGATTCATAGACCGTGTTTGTAAAACCTGTCCTGTCACACTGACAATTTGTCCAGGTTCTAAACTGGCAATATTGCGCAAAGCCCTACGATCTTCATAGGCGCGAGGATACCATTTCAACAAATCACCAACTGTGGTTATACCCCTCTTATGGAGGACTTCTCCCAACTTTGGTCCAACTCCTTTTAAATACTGCACTGGTGTGTCGTCTTTAATACTCATAACCCCCACAAAAGGACCAATTGTCCTCTACTTAGGTGAATCCACTTGGCTCGGCCTAAAAAAGTATGACAAAATAATGTTTATGGCAGATGAGAAAAAACAGCAACACTTTCCTGAGCAAGATTATGTGGTTATACGCATCAATTCTCTGCATCCCTCCGAACCCGTTCCCTTTGATATTTTCATAGAAATTGGCGATCATAAAGTACATTATTTACGATCCGGAGATTCTTTAACTGCCGAAAAGTTAAGAAAATTCGAAGATAAAGCCCCAGATTCCTTTTATATTAAAACGGAAAATCGCGAACTCTATCGAAACTACATTCAAGATCGCTTGCGCTCAGAACAACTTAATCCGTCGGAAAAAGCGGTGATCTTACGCGAAAGTTCTTTAGCCATTGTCCAAGATCTTTTTGAAAGTCCTGATATCGGACAAGCACTCAGCAATTCAAAAGAAGTTATCACAAATTTTATTAATTTTATGGATGATGAACCTTCAGCCATGGCTGAACTCTTAGGTTTATCCAAACACGATTTTTATACTTTTAACCACTCTTTAGATGTGAGTATTTACTCATTAGGATTGGGTTCGGTCCTAGGTTATACTGGTCCAGAACTTAAAGAATTGGGTGAAGGGGCACTTTTTCACGACATCGGCAAGAGACATGTCAATATCGATATTATTACTAAAGATGGTCCATTGACTGATTTAGAATGGAGTCAAATGAAGAAGCATCCCGAGTACGGTTTGTTAATTCTTAATCAGTTTGATGATACATTTATTTCCAACAATATTCGCGCCTGTTGTTTTGAACACCACGAAAGTTTCTTAGGAAATGGTTATCCACAAAGTTTAGCTGGAGATGAAATCCACCCCATGGCTCGCATAGTTGCTTTAACAGATACTTTTGATGCTTTAACCACCAAAAGATCCTACAACGAACCCATGCTCCCCCATGATGCTTTAAATTTTATAAAAGAAAAACTCAGGGCCCGTTACGACAGAGACGTTCTTGAAGCTATGTATTCTATTTTGTTTAAATTAAAAGCGGCTTCTTAAGTATAAATATTTAAAATAAACTCATTTATTCTTTAGGAAAAAGCTGCTGATAGCCACCAGTAAAATTACCAACATTTGTATAACCCATAGAAGTTAAAGCGGCTGTCACTGCACCTGAACGCAAACCTTGATTGCTAATGATTATCATTCGGCTGTGTCTTAAAACACCTAGATCCTTTAAACTTTCAATTATTTTAAAATCGGGACGACCTTGCTTATTGATAAACTGGGTCCATGGAATATGTATGGCATTGATGTCCGGATATTCATAATCTAAATCTGCTTGTCGGCGGAAATATTCTTTTTCACTTCTTACATCAATTAAAAAAACTCTCTCTTTTAAACTTTGTGGCTGGCTCACTACTTTTTTCACTTCATCTACATTGGCTAACAGTGAAGTTATGAAATGGGGTTTCCAAACGGGAACATTTGGTCTTGGAGCATTTTCCTTATTCGTCATTGGCAATATTTTAAAATGGTTCATAGCAGAAAACTGTACATTTTTAAAACCTAAATACAGTAATGTCCAAGCCAAACGCCCCTCTTCTCCAGAACCTTTGGGACCATTGCCTAACACTATTATCGGTGTCTCTGGCGATATGCCTTTTAATGCTAACCTTCGAGCTTCCTTAAATAAATCATCACTTAAATATCCACGATGTTTTCCGGGGCGACTGAATTCGTGCCACTGTATAGATATGGCTTGGGGTATGTGTGATAAATTGTAATCAAAAGGATTGCGAGCATCAATGACTATGCTTTGATCGTTAAGCACCAATGGTTTTTGTGAAGCCTCTATCAATCCTTCGACATCCACTTGTTGAGACTCGTAAACCTTTGTGGGTTGAAGTGCACAACCCACAAAGAAAATAAAACAAGAAACAGAAATTATAGAATTGAATTTTCTTTGCAGAATTAAAAAACAAATAGATTTAAAATTCCGGCTATTTAATTTCAAATGTTCAATCCACTCCAGCAAAAATATCCATTACATCATGTAAGAGTTGTATGGCTTCTTTCTTGGGTCTTTGGAAAGCATTTCTTCCCATAATACTACCAAAAGAACCTCCCTGGGCCATTTGCTTAACTTCTTCCAATAGCTTATCCGTACTCTTGGCTTCGCCACCACTAAAAATAACAATGCGACGTCCATTAAAAGCAGATTCAACAACATGTCGAGTTCGATCTGCCAGACTTTCTACACGGATTTGTGCCAAATCAAAAGCCTTCTTGGCCTCTGGAATTTCTATATGAGCTGTTGGAGGTTTTACTTTAATAATATGAGCCCCCAACTGCGCTGAAATTTGGGTCGCATAGGCTACAACATCTACTGCTGTCTCTCCTTCTTTAGATAAATATTTTCCTCGGGGATAAGCCCAAAGCACGGTGGGAAGACCTGCTGATTTTGCTGCTTTAGAAGCTTCGGCAATTTCTTCATACATTTCTTTTCGCTCATCAGATCCGGGATAAATTGTAAAGCCAATGGCGCAACATCCGAGCCTTAGTGCATCATCCACATAGGAAGTCACTGCAGAGATAGGCCCCTCTTTATCCGTATATAGTGTATCGGAATTATTAATTTTTAAAATTAAAGGAATTTCTCCTGCAAAATCTCTGGCTCCGGCTTCGATAAAACCCAATGGAGCAGCATAGGCATTGCAACCCGACTCTATGGCCAATTCAAAATGATAAAATGGATCATAGGAATCAGGATTCATAGAAAAGCTTCGTGCGGGTCCATGTTCAAAACCCTGATCCACGGGAAGAATCACCATCTTTCCTTTTCCAGCGAGTCGTCCTGTGTTTAATATTCTGGCAAGATTGGAAAGGACTCCAGGATTGTCCGCTCCATACCAATTTAATATTTCTCTAACTCTTGGTGTCATATTTAAACCTCTTTGTATAATGAGAGACATATCTATCATAGATTAGTTTTATGATTCAACTGCTTAAAAGCCGTTTAACCCCCTTCCAACATAAAGCCTTTCGCAATTTCTTTTTTGTTCAAGCTCTTTCTCTTATTGGTTCTTGGTCACACGATCTCGCGCGAGCCTATATTGTAATTGAAATGATGGGCCAAGCAGGGGCTTTGGGCTCGTTAATGTTAGCGGGGGCCATTCCTAGTTTACTTTTAATGATGCAGGGAGGTGTACTTGTTGATCGAATCGACAATCGAAAACTCATGATGATCACAAAATGCATTCTTGCTGTGATGTCCCTAGCCCTGGCATTTATTACTGAGTTTTCTAATATCCAACTTTGGCAACTTTTAGTGTTTGCCATTATAGAAGGCGTCATTATTTCCTTCGATTCTCCGGCCTATCAAACACTCACTGTGCGTCTAGTCCCCTTAGAAGATTTTCAACAGGCCATAGCTATTAACTCTACAAATTTTCATACAGCACGCATGATTGGTCCTATCGTAGCGGGTTTGCTCATGGCTTGGCACGGGCCCTCTTTGGTGTTTTTATTTGATGGCCTGAGTTTTTTGGGATTGATTTTTGTTCTTAAAACTCTCTCACTTCGCGATGTTCACAGAGTTGTCAAAAATAAACAAACCAGCTGGGCAGCCATATGGGATGGGCTCTGTTATTTAATGGAAAACAAAAGCTTAAGATTTTTCATCTTACAATTATTATGTACAATTATTTTTATTTTCCCCATTCTTATTGTGATTTTTAGAACATATATAAAATTAAAATACAATCTTAGTGCAGATCAGTTCGGCTACGTCTTCGCCTTTCCTGCAGCCGGAGCCATGTTGGGCTCATTGATGTTTGCAGCCATCAAACCTAAAAAACCCACCAATGCACTTAAGTTATCCGTACCCCTAGTTGTTGGCTTGCTTTGCCTTGTGCCCCAATTGGAATCTTTAAACTCAGCTGTGGCTGCAATGACGATTATCGGCTTTTTTACTTACCTTTGTTTTGCTTCATTAACTGTATCACTCCAACTTGAGGTGAAAGAAGAATATCGCGGTAGAATGGGGGCTATTATTGGTATGTCCTTTATGAGCATTGGCCCCTTAATGAGTTTTCCCATTGGTGTTTTTGCCGATAAGTGGGGATATGAATTCACCATTTATATTTCTGCAATTGTTTTTGGTTTTGCTTCTGCGCTATTAGCTTTATTGCAAAGACAAAAGTAATATGACAATATTTTTCAGAAAAGGGGCTAAACTGTGGATTCATACAGAGAAATTCTCAATAAAGAATTTGAAAAGCGCAACCTTGCCAATCCCAAATACACCTGGGGAGCTTTTTCTAAGCAAATTGGACTTTCCCCCTCACAATTGCACGACATTTTAAAAGGAAGACATGGTATATCTCGCCACAAGGCCGAAGCTGTAGCTCTACGTTTACGTTTGAATGAGGCAAAAACGGCATTGTTTTGCACACTCGTCGAAAGTGAACATGCTCGAAGTCAAAAAACTCGCGAACAAGCTAAAAGAAAATTACAGCAAATAAAAGATAAATTATTGTTTAAAAAAATGGCACCTGATCGATTCGCGCTCATTTCTGAGTGGTACCATTTTGCAATACTAGAACTTCTTGAACATAAAAATTTTCAACCCAAAATCGAATGGATCGCCAATCAATTAAAACTCACCTTCGATCAAGCGACCAGTGCCCTCGACCGACTGGAACGTTTAGGGTTATTAAAAAGACTGGGCCATGTTTGGAAAAGTACCGAAGACTTTTCTTTGGTGGGTAATCATGTTCCCTCAAAAGCGATTCGCCATTATCATCAAGACATTTTAACTAAAGCTAAATTGGCCTTGGAACAGCAAAGTTTTAATCGTAGAGAGTTCCAAGCGGCCACTTTATCCTTATCTACAAAAGACCTTCCTGAGGCAAAAAAAATGATAGAAGATTTTTTAAGAAATTTTGGCCAACGCTTTCATCAAACAAGCGATAAAGACGCTGTATACAATCTTTCACTACAACTCTTTTCATTGTCTAAAGAGGAAAATCCATGAAACTTAAATTTTTAAATATTTTTTTATTAGCAATCAGATTTCTAAATAAATCATCAGCTACATCATCAAAGCCATCTTCAGATCTTAGTTCTGAACGCAAAAAAAGATGTTTTTATAATTTATTTTTTTCTTCAAATTGGTATAAAAAAAATAATAATTTCCCAAACAAAAATTACCTCGCCCTCATTAAACTCACTTGCCACCTAACTTTACTAGTTTTTTTCATCTGTATTACAAATTTAACTATCTCCTCTCAAGCACAGGCTGGTGTGCGTATCGTTGGCAATGGTGGAGATGTCATAGTCTGTAAAGACTCATCAGATAAAATTGTTCGCATCGAATTGTTAGATCATTTTGAAGCTATAAATTATCGCAATCAAATCATAGATCTCGGTCCCGAAGAATTAAATATTCAAGATAAATTAGAAATCGCCTTCCAACGATTAAAAAGACTCTCTCCAGATCGGGCAAAGCTTTATCATGAATGGGCCGATAGTTTTTTTGCTGAGGCTCAATTTCGTGAGGACCTCGACCTTATTGACATTCCTGATTCCGATCACTCTATATTACCCAAAGGCTGTAATGTTCAACAGATCGTTAATCAGGCCACAATTTTACTCCCCGGACAAAAACGATACACTATAGACAACAGCTTATGGTCTTTATTAAGCAATACACAAAAAGCAGGTTTGATTTTACATGAAGTGGTTTACAGAGAGGCTTTGCAATTAAAACACACTCATTCCGTTAATGCCCGTATTTTGGCCTCCCTAATGGCTTCTCCCTCTCTTGAAACTATCACTTTAAAAGAATTTGTAGAGTTATTAGTCGTTCTCGAATTCAACCATCTAAGTATTCAGGGTGTACAAATTGATTTAAACAAACAAGATTTTGACTTCTATGATTCCACTCACTTACATTCTGCCACAGTCATAGAGGGCTCTGTTTATAGAGATTCCAGATCCCATCAATCTTTCCCGCTCAGAGATCGCGTAGAGTTTGACGAACAAGGAAATGTCACTGCATTTTTCTTAGCTAATAGCCATCCCTGGCAGCAAAAAAATCTAATATTAATCCTTGCTCCACAAATTGTAAAACTTCATAATAATGGCCTGTTGGCACTGGCTGTACTTGAAGAGCCAAGCGAATACATATTTGGAGAGTTTCAATTATTACTTAATGGTCATTTAGAATTTTATGATAATGCTAATTTAAAAAGAGCTAAAATAGAATCAGGGCTTTGGTTAAAACCACATCTTAGCCTTAGACTCCGACAGAACGTTAGCTTCTATAAAAATGAAATGCCACAATTTTTAGATCTGGTAGATCCTCTAAGCTTTTCCGTACAGAACAAGACTGTCCATGGTAAAAACTGGACAAAATTTTACTCTAGTGGCTCTTTACAACAAACTGTTTTGGCTAAAGATACGATATTAAAAACTATAAATCAGAATTCACATCTAAATTCAAAAATGTATCTAGAAGGTCAAAGTGTATATTTTAATGAACAAGGCCTTGTTGTAGAATGATCGACATATCTAATTCATTTCGCAAATCTTCACTGCTATAACCCTTAGCTAAAACCAACTGTACTGGCAAGCCCTCCCCTAGGGCGGCTATAGAGCCTTGCAAAGTCGAATTGCATTCTGATTTTTCTAATTTTGTTTTATGGCCAAGATGATTCTCCCAAAGAGTTAACAGAACATTTTTTCTTCTTCCCAAAGAATCTTCCACCAAAAGTGTAAGCATCTGTCCATAACGATCTTTAAAATTATAGATAAAACCATAGTCAGTATAAAAATCTACATTTACTGATTGTGGAACTAAAAAATAATGATGAGCTTTAAAATAATTTTCTAATTGGCTTTTAACATATCGAATTTTATTAAAGGAACTAGTTAGTTTTAAGTGTGAGGTTTCTGGGTTTCTTAAGTTTAAGCCAGATAAGGAAATCTCAAATATAAAATTTTCTGGTTCAGGACTTTCCGACAAAGCCAAAAATATTTTATTTCCTTTCCTAAGTTCATGTCGCAACCGAAGACTGTGATTAAATTTTAATACTTCTTTTATTGAGTTCACTCCCAAATTTTCATATTTTCGCTCTTGAAGATTATTGTTTCCTTCACCATTATTGTTTCTTTCACCATTTTCATTCTTCCCATTTCTGTCTGTACGACCTCTATTCTGATAGGTGTCTAACTGCTCAACCAAATAAAGACTTCCCAAATACTTTTTCCCTTCAGGATTTTTTACTATAAAATATAAACGACGAAGTGTGTGTGCAGGATAGTTGTTTTGTAAACTAAAACTCTGCTGATTTTGTTTACTGTCAATTATGATGCTTTCATTAATTAATTCTAGACCCCATCCCTTTAAAATATTTGGCAAAACCTCAATTACATAATCCACTTGTTGCTCAAGGGTGGACTCATAAGCATAAAGAGCCCCTCCCCAAGTGGGTCGCAACGATGCCGCAGCAATATCCAAATTTAATATATTTGATAAAAACAATAATAATAATAGCAAAAAGCAAGCAAGTCCCTTTTTAACGTACATATATTTAAATGCTCCTATAATTAAAACCATTAACTTTAAGTTTATAAACAAAAAGTTCGCTTGTTATGATTTTACCTATAGTGCTCTGTTTACATGCGCAAGTGATGTTTACTTAAGTCCACCTAAACGATGAAAGAGTCGAAGGTCATTGTAAACTTTTCTGGTATCTTTAGTCATGTTACCAAGTAAACTCTGTAGTCTTTTTTGAGTTTCTGGATTCACTTCTCTATCCGGAGTTTTTTGCACGAAATACAAGCCCACTCCTGCTGTCTTATAGCTTTGGACAGTTTCTGGTAAATATCTTTCAGCCAATTCCTGCAACTCGCTATACAGAAAGGCCGCTCTCATGGAACGTTCACCATCAAGTTTGGTAATGTGAGGAGTTTCTTCGTCGTAGTAAGCAAAATGCAGAGCAGAAATTTTACTTTTAAGTCGAATTAAATCCTGAAGATAAACAGCACCCTCAGGGGCTAGAACTCTACCTATTTCAGTATAAAGTTTTTCTAAGTTTTCATATTTGGGTAAATGATGAAGTGCTTGCAAACTCATAATTCCGTCAACAGACTTATCTGCAAAGGCCGAGAGATCAGTAAAATCTCCTAGTCTTAACTCAACGTTTTTTAAAGCGCGAAGGCGAATAGCTTCTTCAGTTTTTTCCAACATGGGTTCCGATAGATCTAAACCTATAAAATGTATATCAGGGTTCAGTCTCGCCATTTTTATTAAAAATGTACCAGATCCACAACCCAAGTCGATCACAGTTTTCGCCCCCTGAAGAGTGGGAGTTGCCTTCTCAACATGATAGGCATAAACACCTGTTAAGGCACCCACTTTACCGGCCTGAGCAAAAGCTTCCACCTGTTCTTGCTCGTCCATAATTAGGTCTGGTTCAGGTTCTCGAATGAAGTAATCTGTGGAAAATAACTCTCTTAATATAATTGGAAATGTACTTAACTTTGGCATAACTAAATATTAAAAAACAAATCTCTCCCTTCATAGTCCTACAGACCACAAAGGCTTCGGTGAACTTCGGCAAACAAAAAGGTTCACGGTTAAATTTATCCCAGATAATGCAGTTCGTTTAGCTTAGCTCTCTAAGCCACTATTCATAGTAATCTTGGCGATTTGATACTGTAAAAACCAGTAGCCACAGGTATTTCAAAGAATTTCTTATTTCAATTCCCTGTTTTTCTGATTTAGCACTATTTCTTTATTCAAATGCAGTGCATTTGGACGTTTTTTGAAAATAATCATCAATCTTATTGATAATCCATTTTATTTTTTCTTTGAGCTTTTTTGATCTAATTCCAAGACGTAAAACCATCCTTCGACCATCGTTGCCAAGTTGTGCCGGAATTACTAAATATTTATAACGAATTGTTTTAAGTGTATCGCTAGATTCTTTTTCTGGGAGAATCTCATTTCTAAAAAAATTAATGATGTTGT